>JAYZYL010000009.1:0-51352 GCA_036140295.1 Pseudomonadota bacterium | reverse complement strand
TTATATAAAATTTCTTTAAAAAATACTTTACAGGTATGGTTTGCAAACGTACATGACAAAAAACTATTTCTTAACTTGAATATTATTAAAAAGCAAGAAACCGCTATTGTTCCCGGAGCAGGAGCAATATTTAATAAAACATTAAAAAATAAAAATTTAGATAATAATAAATTGACTTTTATGATGATTTCAAGAATTCAGAAAGAGAAGGGCGTTAAAGAGTTTTTAGATACTGCTGCAGCATTCAAGAATGACTTGAACAAAAATTTTATCTTAATTGGATCTGTTGATGACAGAGATCCAAATAAGATATCGAGTAGAGTGCTGGAAAAATATATTGCTGATAAGTCTATTACGCATTATGAATATCAAGAAGGTTTAGAGGGGTATTTAAATGAAGCATCATGCATTATTCACCCATCCTATCGAGAAGGGCTTTCCACGATTTTACTTGAAGCAGCGGTATTGAAAATTCCAATAATTACAACAAAAGTTCCTGGATGCATAGATATTGTTCCCAATGAAACATTTGGTTTATTGTGTATGCCTCGCAGCACACATTCATTAAAATCAGCAGTTGAGAAATTTTCTCTTCTAAGTGATATTGATAAGAGTAGTATGGCCGAAAAAACTTATGATTTTGTCAAAAATAATTTTGATAGGAAACAGATATATAATAAATATATTTCTGTAATTAATAATATTTAACTATGTTAGAAATAACTTTATTATCCTTTATAACAACTTTTTTAGTTTCTTTTGTTTTAACAAAAAAACCTTTAGTTTTATCTAATCCAACTGAGCGAGGGCTGCACACTAAATCAGTATCAACATCTGGAGGAGTGGCAATTTTATTAGGGTATCTTGTTTACTTAAGTTCATCATTGCCTATCAATAAAATGCTGGAAGATCTTTTAAATGGGGAAATATATCCATTGACAGTCGTTTCATTGTTAGCCATTAGTATTATAGGTTTTTTAGATGATAAATATAAATTAAAGAAATCTACAAGATTTTTATTTCAAATTATCTTGTCATTAACAGTAGTAATTAGCTATGAATTTCCAATCCTTATAGATTTAGTTCTTATATTTATGGTTGTTTATTTTATTAATTCTTATAATTTTATGGATGGCATAGATACTCTTGCAATATTTCAGGCGATTTTTATGATTTTCTCAGTTATGTTATTACTCGGGGAGTTTTTAACACCACTTTTTATATTATCAATAATTTTATTAGCCTTCTTATTCTTTAATCTTAGTCCTGCTAAATTATTTCTTGGCAACTCTGGAAGTTATTTCTTAGGTTTTTATTTAGGTATTCTTTTAGTTTCACTACATTATCATGGAAAATTGGACTTCTTGGATGGCTTAATATTATATTCAGTATTTTTAGTTGATACGGTTTATGTGATAATTAGAAGATTCTTTAATAAATTTCTAAGAAATCTAAAAGAAGATAAGCCTATTTTAGAAAATTTATCTTTATCTTTATCTCATATAACTAAAGCTCATTGTACTCATAATTATCAAAACTTAGCAAAAATTAATGAAAACCATTTTAAAGTTGTGACCCTTCTTATGATTTATAATATTCTTTGGTGCCTTCCATTAGCATTATTATCAATTAATATTCCAGCTTATCAATTATTTTTCTTTTTTATAAGTTGTACACCATATGCTATATGGTGCTACTTGAATAATGCTGGACTTGAGGATTAGCGATAATCAATTTTTTATGACTGATTCACTTTTACTAAACACTTTTGATTTAATCTTTAGTTTTGATAGTAATTTAATTGAAATTATTATACTATCTTTATCGGTTTCATTAACAGCAGTAATTATTGCAACATTAATATCAATACCTGCAGCAGGACTTTTAAGCATAAAGAATTTTTATGGGAAAGATTCCTTAGTGATATTTATAAATGCATTGATGGGTCTGCCTCCAGTTGTTGTTGGTTTGGTTTTATACTTATTACTATCTTCACAAGGGGCATTAGCTGCATATGAACTATTATATACACCTATCGCTATGGTTATTGCTCAAATTATTATTGTTACTCCAATAATTACTGCATTGTCAAAAAATACATTAGATTTATACTTCTTTGAATATAACGACTACTTTAAAACCATACACTCTACTGATCCTAAAATTATTAAAACACTTTTATGGGAAGCCAGATATTCTTTATTAATCAATAGTATAGCTGGAATGGGTAGAGCACTTTCAGAAGTGGGTGCAGTAATCATTGTCGGTGGAAATATAGCACATCATACAAGAATGATGACTACGAGCGTAGTATTAGAAACGTCAAGAGGGGAGTTTGCGCTTGCGTTGAGCTTAGGTATTTTATTAATAATTATATCAATTTTAATAAATATTTTCGTACACCTTTTTAGCAAAACAAAACAGGGAATATGAATTATTCGATAAGCTTAGAAAATTTATCTTACTCGATTCAAGGGAAGAGAATTGTTGATAATGTAAATTTTGGGATAGAGAAAAATAAAATATTTATAATATCTGGCCATAATGGAGCTGGTAAAACTACATTATTAAGACTTATGGCTGGAATTATTACCCCCACATCAGGAAAAATAAATTATTACTTTTCTAATAAAAAGATAAAACATATTAAAGGCCCTCTTAGCGGCTTTATTTTTCAAAAACCAATATTTCTTAATAGAACGGTTTTTGAAAATTTGAAACATGCATTATGTTCTGTTTATGAAGATATAAGAGAAAAAGAAGTTATTGAATTAATTAATCAAACACTAATTAGACTTAGAATTGATCATTTATCTAATATACATGCAAAAAATATATCTTTAGGTGAGCAACAAATAGTTGCAATGGCACGCGCAATTATAGTAAAACCACAAGTTTTATTTTGTGACGAACCTACTAATAGTATGGATTATAGTAATAAAAAATTTTTTGAGGAAAATATTCTAGAGATTTCAGAAAAATTACCAGTAATTATAGTTACTCATGACCAAGAACAAGCCAAACGTCTAAGCAATAATATATTAACTATGGAAAATGGAAAATTTATCTAAAAAATTATTATTATTTCTAATTTTATTTTTATTTTCAGGATATTTATTCTCTGAAAAAAATGATTTAATTATACAATCAACAACATCAACAAGAGATTCTGGTCTTTATAAATACCTCATGCCTATCTTTAGTAAAAAATTTAATGTTGATGTTAGTGTGGTAGCTGTAGGAACTGGACAAGCCCTATCTAATGCAAAAAATTGTGATGCAGATATTTTGATCGTTCATGCAAGAGACCTTGAAGAAAAATTTGTAAAAGATGGTTTTGGGTCAATGAGATCAAATCTTATGTATAATAAATTTATAATTATTGGTCCAAAAACTGATCCTGCTAACATTTCTACGGAAAAAAACATTCATGATGTATTTCTTAAAATCATGAGATCTAATTCAAAATTCATTTCACGATCTGATGACAGCGGAACATATTTTTCTGAAATGAAGATTTGGAATGATCTTAATTTGAATCCAAAAATTTATAGCGGTAATTGGTATTTAGAGTCAGGACAGGGTATGGGGGCAACTTTAAATATTGCCATTGGTATTAATGCTTATACGTTTACAGATAGTTCAACCTGGATTCGATTTAAAAATAAAAGTTCTCATACAATTTTGTTCGAAAGCAACGAAACGGCTATGTATAATCAGTATGGAGTAATCAAGATTAATCCAAAGCATTGTCCAGGTTTAAATCATATGGATGCAGGCAATTTATATGACTGGCTATTATCAAAAGAAGGGCAAAATTTAATAAATGGCTATAAACTACATGGTAAACAACTTTTTTATGCTAATTAATTTAAAAGGGATGTTTGATACTGATGATTAAACATTCGTATAATACATATTATGTTCCTTCATTAATAACTTATATGACATAATATGTATTATGCGAATATATTTGCTCATTTACACAGATCCCTATTTCGAAACATATGATTAAAAGAATTATAAAAAGAATCCTAAGTTACTTTAACCTGAGAATTAGTAGAATTAATACTAATTATGATATTGATTATCCAAGAGAATTTATTGAAATTTATTCTCAGTGTAAAGATTACACAGCAACAAGCATAGAAAGAATGTATGCCCTCTATGAAGCTGTAAAATACATTTCACAGAACAAAATTGAGGGAGAGATTGTTGAATGTGGAGTCTGGAAGGCTGGTTCCTGTATGCTCATTGCAAAAACTTTAAAAAGATTAGGCGATATTGAAAGAAAAATTATTTTATATGATACTTTTGACGGAATGACCGAACCGACAGATGAGGATATTGAGGTAGAAACAAATCAATTAGCAAGAAATATTCTTAAAAAAACACCAAAAAATACTGATAAATATAATATTTGGGCGTATGCACCCTTAGAAATGGTAAAAAGGAATATGAGGACAACTGGCTACCCAGAGGAAAAAATTATCTATGTAGAAGGTAAAGTTGAACAAACTCTACCAAAGCATGCCCCTGAGAATATTTCAATTTTAAGGCTTGATACGGATTGGTACGAATCTACAAGGCATGAATTAGAGTCTTTATACCCTATTTTGTCTCTAAACGGAATCCTTATTATCGATGATTATGGCCATTTTACTGGCGCAAGGAAAGCTGTTGATGAATACTTTCTAAAAATCAAAAAACCGCCATATATGTCAAGAATAGACCTTTCTGGAAGATTGATTATAAAAAGCAAGTAAATTGCTTTAATCAAACACTATAAGCAGCTGTTTTCTAGCTAAAATATAGTCATCCTCACTTATCACACCTTTGATGTACTTGTCTTTAAGATCCGCAAGTTCATTTAATGTTTTTGCAACAAGCTTCCTATATTCTGCACCCTTAGGTTTCGCGCATCCTTTTTCTTGATATAAGGTTAAAAGATGCTCTTTTCTTTGAGCTGCATTATATTGGGCATGCGCAGAAGTACCATATGTCACAAAATAAGCTGGAAAGAAAAATAGTCCTGAAAGTATATTTCCATCTGTAGTCCCCTTCTCAGCATGTGCCTCATCCTCGCTTAGAGTTGCACGCTCATATGCAAGCATCAGTTCATCACATGACAAGACATAGTCATTTGCCTGTTTGATATCAATTGCTTTTGGGGTGGCACAAGAGACAATAAAAATCAGAATAAAACTATATATTATTGGTTTTCTAAACATTTTAAGCGCTCACTCTACGAGTTATCTTGATATTTTATTAAATATTATAATTAATGGAAAGCATTAAGTTGTTTTTAATATTTTTTTTGCTTCCTATAAACCCATGGTTCTAAAGGATTTGAGTCTGACCATAAGCCCAATTTATTAGACCTCGCATGGTTTTCTAGATTGAGAAGATAATTATTGTTTCTGTCATGCTTATAGACCCATGCATTTCCACTTTTGATCATTTTTGCATTAACAAAAATAGATTTATTATCAAAGTATAAATATATTTCTGCTAATTGACGATTATAACGATCAGTTTTTTCTGAATTAATAATTATTGTTTTGTCTAAAACTATATTTTTAAGGAATTTTTTTGAATCTATTCCGTATCGTTGTTTAATTTCTGGTGCATCTATATACAAAAGTCTAATTTTATTTTTAGATCCTTCATCTGATAAAACTAAGATTGTGTCTCCATCGATAACCTTTATTACTTTCCCTTTATATTCAGCAGCTAATATTTCATAATTGAAAAAAAATATTAAAGATAAATATATAAGAAAAGAAAATAAAGATTTCACAAATTATTAGAAAAGTTTTTAATCTCAGATGCAAAGGTTTCTGTGTCAACTAAAAAAGAATCATGCCCTTGAATTGAATTAAGGTTTTTAAATTCTACTTTTACATCAGCTTGAGATAGTCCTTCCGCAATTTCTTTTTGTTGTTGAATTGGAAACAATGTATCTGTTTGGACTCCTAAAACTAAAGCTTTTTTAATGTTAACTTTTGATAAAGCATTAATGGTGGAATCCCCATGTTCAGCTATATCAAACCAGTCCATTGCACGAGATAGATATAAATAACAATTAGCATCAAATTGGTTTTGAAATTTAATTGCCTGATGGTCTAAATATGATTCTATTTCATATTCAAAGCTCGTGTTATCTATTCCAAAAGTATTTTGATTAATAAGTGACCCAGTTGTTTTTTTTCTACCAAATCTTTGAATCCATTCTGTAGGAGATCTATAAGAGGTCATTCCTAATTTCCTTGCAATCCTTACTCCATTCAACGGAGGTTTTTCATAAGAATAAAATCCGTTATTCCATAAAGGATCTTTTCTAATTATTTCACGCTGTAAAGATCTAATCGCAATAGCAAATGGAAGTGCCTGAGTTGCTGTGGAAATTAATATAATGTTTTCTACCCCCTTATTATGTAGAACAGAATAAGCTAATGCTTGCATCCCACCCATTGAAGGACCTACAAGAAGTTTAATTTTATTGATCCCAAGCTTTTTTAAAAGAAGATGTGAGGCATTTGCCATATCTTCTATTGTGATAGCAGGGAAACTAAGTCTATATGGTTTTGAAGTCTTTTTGTTCAAAGATACTGGACTGGTTGATCCAAAGCAACTTCCCAATGAATTAATACATATTAAATAATATTTTGATGTATCAATAGCTTTGCCTGGCCCAACCATAGCGTCCCACCATCCAGGGGATTTATCTTTTTCTGATGATGCAATATGAGAGCTAGGAGATAAACCAGTGAATACCACAGCCACATTGGTTTTATCTTTGTTTAATTTTCCCCATGTTTCATATGCCATATCAAGTTCATCCAATTGCCCTCCTCTACTTAATTTAAAAGAGTTAGCAACCGACATGATTGTAGCTGATGAGTTATTCGCCTTAAACATTGCTACAACTTTTTTATTTCCTGCATTTTTCATTAAGGCAATATTAGTATAAATTTTTACTAAGCACAATCACTAAGTTATCAAAGTAAAATTTATGATTAATATTTGAGTAAAGATATTTTTTTCTGTTTAGAAGCAACTTTAAAATTTCAATTGATTGTTGTGGACAAACTTTTATTTTATTGTGAGTTTGGACATATAATTTTTTTAGAGGAGAATTTTCATCTAAAAATTTTCCTTTCATTAATAAATTAAAAATAGAAATTAGATAATCAATAATTATTATGCCCCTATCATTCCATTGCTCAGAAAGATTCAATGGATCTATTTTTTTATTCTTTAGCATATTTAATTCAGTTTCAATATTTTCAAAATTCTCTAAATAATTTTCTTCTTCTAAAATATTTTTAAGGCTTGATTTCGAAAATAAAAAATATTTTAATAAGCTGGATTCATGCTTTTCGACTTCATCAGAAATAAAATTAAAAACATGGCATCTGCTTTTAATTGTTTCTGATATAAAATTTATTTCAGAAGTTAGCAAAAAGAATATTGCTGGAGTGGAAGTTTCTTCTAGTGTTTTTAAAAGTGCTGCCGAAGCTTCCCTGTTTAAATCTTCAGCATTATTAATGATAATAAATTTATGCTTACTCCTTGAGGCAAAAGCTACAAATTCTGAGATATTTCTAACTTGATCAACAGTAATCTCTTTCCCAATCCTCCCCTCCTCTGATTTCTTTTCAAATCCAAATTTATATAATAGTCGTTCATTATTATCTATAGTCCTTTTTATTTTTCCCGAATCATCATAAATTGGAAGAGAGAGATGATGTACGTCAGGGTGTTTTGAAACTTCATACCTTATACTGATATTATTCTTATCAAAATATTCTTTAATAATTGATTTAATAAATTCATACTTACCCATCCCATTAATTCCTGAAACAATAATATTATAGTTTCTTTTCTCTAACGAGTAACGACCAAAGAATTCTTTTAAATTTTTCTCCATTTAACTATTTTTGACTTATTAATTGATTTAAATGTGCAGCAATTTCACTCTGAACAACTTCTTTTTCTCTATCTGTTTTAATTTTAATTACTTTACTATTATCTTTAAAAACCTTTTCATATAATTCCTTGATTTTAACTAAAAAATTTTCCCCTCGGTTTTCAAATTTATCTGAAGATTCTCTTTTACTTATTCTAGAAAGACTTGTAGGAATATCTACGTCAAGGTAGAAAATTAATGAAATTCTTTTTGAAAAGTAAGGGTCTAAAATTTTGTGTAGCTCTATAACTTGCTCGTCAGACGCATACATGCCTTGATAAATTAATGTAGAATAATGAAACCGATCACAAATCACTGATTGGTTATTTTCTAGCGCCTTTAAAATAACATCATGATAATTTATTATTCTTGAAGCATAAAACAATAAAGATTCTTCAAAAGAGTTCAAATCTGATTTATTGTCCAGCAGGATCTTACGAATTGTTTCCCCTGCAGAAGTGCCTCCAGGTTCTCTTGTCACAATATGATCAATATTATTTTCATTGAGATATTTGGATGCAAAATCTATATGCGTTGATTTTCCTGTTCCTTCATTACCTTCAAAAATGATAAATTTACTATTACTCATATACGATAAAAGACTTATATTCCTTTATTATATATGAAGTTAGAATATAGGGAGAAATTTTCTGGTTTAGAAAACTTCTTCCTCCCAACTTGATCTATAAAAATTAAGCCTTGGACAGAATTAGTAGTAAAACAATGTGAGTATAGATTAAGTTTATTTTTATCTATGGTAGTAATTTTTACTGTTCTTCCAAATGACCTTAAATGACTAATCACCTTATTTCGTAATACTCCTTCAATTCCGCAGTTCATAATTTTTGGAGTTTCATAAGATTTCCCTTTAACAAAAAAAATATTTGAAGATAAGCATTCGATGATATTGTCATTTTTATCTAGAACAATTAAGTCGTCAACTTTCTTTTGTTTTAACAAATCCTGGGCAACACAGATTTGTTCAAGTCTTCCTAAGTGCTTTACCTTTGATAGTTCGTTATTATCTTTTAGAAAGTATTTTGAAAACCCTAATTTAATGTTCTTTTTTTTAAGTTGAGCTTGTCTGATATTAAATTTAATCTTAAAAAAATATATACATGGCACTTCTTTTGTATCAATTTTGTATCCAAAATCAGAAATTCCTCTTGTTAGAATGATTTTTACAATACATTCTTTACTGTTTCCTATGCAAGTTTTTATATTTTTTCTAATTAAATTAATTGTTGGTTTAGGAATATTTAGTGTAGAGCAACCACGACATAATCTCTCTATATGTTCTTTCAGATATTTTGGTTTATTCTGTAAGACAAGTAAGGTTTCAAAAACTCCATCTCCATAGTTAAACCCTCTATCATTCCACGGAATTGTTTTTTTATTAATATAAACGTTAAATGCCATTTTTCTTGATTAATGTTCAAATATATTTTGAAAATACTAAAGAGCCATTGGTGCCACCAAAGCCAAATGAATTTGTAAGGGCATGTTTTATCTTTAAATCTCTTGTCCCGTCAGGGTTAAAATCTAGATCGCATTCTGGGTCTTGCTCAAAAATATTAATTGTTGGGTGAACTTTATCATTTACGATAGATAAGATTGTTACAATTGCTTCTACTCCGCCAGCAGCACCTAAAAGATGCCCTATCATTGATTTCGTAGAATTTATAACTAATTCTTTTGATTCCTCTCTAAATGTACTTTTAATTGCTCTCACTTCAACAACATCACCAGCTGGTGTCGAAGTTCCGTGTGCATTTATATAGTTTATTTCTCCAGAATTAATTCCTGCATCAGCAATAGCATTTTTCATGCATGTGTGCGCCCCTTCACCTGTTTCTGATGGCAATGTCATATGGAATGCGTCAGCACTCATACCATAACCTGTAACCTCAGCATATATTTTCGCATTTCTTTTTTTTGCGTGCTCTAGTTCCTCTAAAATTATTACTCCAGCTCCATCACCAAGAACAAAACCATCTCTATCTTTGTCCCAAGGTCTGCTAGCTGTTTCTGGAGAATCATTTCTTTTTGATAATGCCCTTGCTGCTGCAAAGCCACCTAACCCAAGAGGTGAAGTGGCCATTTCAGCTCCTCCACAAACCATAACATCAGCATGAGAAAATTGTATTTGGCGTAAACCTTCTCCAATATTATGGGTTCCAGTTGTACAGGCAGTTACTATCGATAAATTTGGACCTTTAAATCCATATTTGATTGATAGGTTTCCAGAAATCATATTTATTATCGAAGCAGGTACAAAAAAAGGAGAAATTTTCTTTGGGCCAGATTCCGTAAATAGAGATCTAGTTTCTTCAATATATTTTAGACCCCCTATTCCAGATCCTATAGCTACCCCCACTTTATCTAAATTAATTTTCTCTGCATCAATTCCAGAATCTTTTATTGCGTCGATAGCTGCAGCCATTCCATATTGCATAAACAAATCCATTTTCCGTTGTTCTTTTTTATCTAAGTAGGTATCTGCATCAAAATTTTTAACAGAAGCAGAAATTTTTACAGGGAAGTCGGTAACATCAAAACTTGTAACTGTTGATGCACCAGATTTTCCATTCATTAATGAATTCCAAAAACTATCGACAGTATTTCCCACAGGGGTTAGGCAACCCATTCCTGTGACAACGACTCTTCTTTTTTGCATTATTTTTATTTAAGGTTTGCGTTTATGTAGTTTATTGCTTCTTGTACGGAAGTTATTTTTTCTGCTTCCTCATCAGGAATTTCTGTTTCAAATTCTTCTTCCAGCGCCATGACAAGCTCTACCGTGTCCAAGGAGTCAGCACCAAGATCATCAATAAATTTTGATTCGTTTTTTATATCTTCTTCTTTTACGCCCAATTGCTTAACAATGATATTTTTCACTCGTTCATCTACATTGCTCATTTAATTTATCTCCTTTATTTCTATTGTTGTTTTGGCAGTTTATGAATATTTTACAAGATATTTGGAAAATTTCACATATATAACCCACCGTTTACGTTAATATTTTCACCTGTTATATATGATGAATTATCAGACGCTAAAAAATTTATAACAGCAGCTAATTCTTTTGGATCACCAATACGAGCTAAAGGTATTGATTCCAACAGTTTTTCCTTATGTTTTTCAGGCATTTTCTTTGTCATATCCGTATCAATAAACCCTGGAGAAACTGAATTAACGGTAATATTTCTTGAGGCAACTTCACGCGCAAGTGATTTTGTGAAACCAATTAGTGCTGCTTTGGTTGATGCATAATTTGTCTGGCCAGCATTTCCCATTAGACCAACAATAGAACCAATGTTTATAATTCTTCCATATCTATTTTTCATCATGTCTTTTAGGAATTCTTTTGACATCTTATATAGCGATGTTAGGTTGGTCTCTAGAACTTCAGTCCACTCATCTTCAGACATACGTATTAATAAATTATCTTTATTTATTCCAGCGTTGTTTACCAGTACTGACACCACTCCAAATTTAGATTTTATGGATTCATTTAATTTAGATATTGAGTCAGAAGACTTAACATCTAAAACATAACCTTGACCGTTAGCTCCTATTTCTTTTATGGTTTTATTGATGTTTCCAACTCCATCATCTGATCTAGAAGTGCCTATCACCGTATAATTAGATTTACCAAATTCACATAGAATTGCTTTCCCTATTCCTCTATTTGCACCACTTATCAGCGCTATCTTTTTATCATTCATTTGAAATTAACTCCAGAGCGTCTCCTATATTAGCGTAATTATCTATAGATATTGAGTTTAAAGACTTATTTATTCGCTTATTTAGAGAAGAAAGCACATTCCCTGGCCCTATTTCAATAAAGGTCTTAATTCCTCGATCGCTTATATTTTCTATCGTCTTTGTCCATTCAACCGGATTATGTATTTGTGCGGATAAAGAGTCTATTATATCAGATTCACTATCTTTTAATTGTCCATCTACATTATGAAAAACTGGATAATTAGGTTTATAAAATTCTTTATTTTTCAATATCTTATATAACTTTCCATTACATTTTTCTAATAAAGATGTATGTGCGGCAACACTTACCGGGATTATTTTAATTAATTTTGCCCCCGCATCTTTAAATTTTGGAATTGATTTCTCTATCAAATTTAAATGGCCGCCAATTACAGTTTGTTGTGGAGAATTAAAATTTACTGCCTCAATCAGCTCCTTTTTGTTTGATAATTTTAAACATAAATCGCTTATTTCTTGGCGGTTTAGACCTATAATAGCCGCCATACCGCTATTAATTCCACTTGTTTCCTCTTCCATATACTGTGCGCGCAGATTTACTAATTCTAGACAATCTGCAAAAGACATCCAGCCATTTGCAACAAGCGCTGAATACTCTCCTAGACTATGTCCCGCACCAAAATCCGGTGTAAAATTACATTTTTCCTTCCATACTCTCCATATTGCTATAGATGTTGTGAGAATTAATGGTTGTGTAAACTCTGTTTTATTGATTTTTTTCTCATTATCTACAACATCGCAGAGGTTATATCCAAGGAAATCTGAAGCCTCTTCGATGGTTTCTCGAAATATCTGTAAGCCTAAATAAGAGGATAACATTTGTGGGTTCTGAGAACCTTGCCCAGGAAAGATTACACAATATGAATTCATGACTGATCTTCCATAAAGTCTTTAAATTGATATAGTCCAGGCCTTTGCTTGGTAATCCATATTGCCGTATCAAGAGCTCCTTGCGAGAAAATAGATCGACTAAAAGCTGTATGTGTTAATTTGATCTCGTTAGAATTATTTTTAAAAATTATTTCATGTGTACCTATTTCAGAATCAATTCTATGGGATTCTATTTTAATTGGGCAATTATCAGATTTTATATCACCAAGTTTAATATCTCTAGCCTCGCATATTATCTCGGCCATTTTGATTGCTGTTCCAGATGGTGAATCAATTTTATTCTTATGATGAGTCTCATTAATAAAAACTTCATAATTTTTTAATTTTTTTGATAAAGTGGATAAAGAATCAAGGCATACATTAACTCCGTAACTCATGTTTGGTGCTAAAAGTATAGGGATTGATTTTGATGCCAAATTAATTTCTTTTAGGTCTTCAGCTGAAAATCCAGTCGTACCAATTGTAATTGCTTTTTTCAGTTTCGAGCAAAGTTTAACTATATTTATAGATGATGAAGGAATTGAGAAATCAATCACAACATCAAATAATTCTTGGGTTTTTTCTAGATCAGAAGTTAGTACAATTTCATTAAATTTTGAGTTATTTATTTTTTTCTCAATATCACATCCAACTTTTACAATATGTGATGAGTTATTAGATTCATCAAATATTGATTGTCCCATCTTTCCAAAAAAACCATTTATTGCAATTTTACATGTCATAATTTTATTCAAAAAAACCTTTTATACTATCCACCCAACTTTCTTGTTTTGGTTTATGGGAAGATTTATTTTTCCCTAAGGAAGCATCAAATTGATTTAATAAATCTTTTTGCTCCTTGTTTAAATTTACAGGAGTTTCAATAATAACACGACAAATTAAATCTCCAACACCTGAAGATCTTATTGATTTTACTCCTTTGTTTTTAATTCTGAATAATTTTCCAGATTGTGTTCCGTTTGGAATTTTTAATTCTACTTTTCCATTTAACGTTGGTACAATCACTTTATCCCCCAAAGCTGCAGATGCAAAACTGACTGGAATTTCACAATGCAAATTATCTCCGTCACGTTGAAAAATATTGTGCCTACGAACTCTAACAGTTACATAAAGATCACCTGGTGGGGATCCATGTTTTCCAGCTTCACCTTCTTCAGACAGTCTAATTTGATCACTATTATCTACACCTGCCGGTATCTTAACTGACAACGTTTTAATTTTTTCAATATTTCCACCACCAGAGCATGTTTTGCATTGACTAGTGATCATTTTCCCTGTGCCTCCACACTTAGGACATGTTTGTTGCAGCGAGAAAAACCCTTGGCTAATTCTTATTTGACCTGCCCCATTACATTTATTGCATGTTGAAAATGCTGTACCTTTGTCAGCTCCAGTTCCTTTACAATCCTTACAAGAAACTAGAGTTGGTATTTTCATTTTTGCTTCTTTTCCATTTACAGCTTCTTCCAGCGTCAAATCAATCTGATATTCTAGATCTGCACCTCTTCTTGTCTGAGCTCTTCCTCCACCCCCAAAAATATCTCCGAATACATCGCCAAAAATATCATTAAATGAACCTGCGCCAGAAAATCCTCCGGCTTGTCCAAATCTTGAATTTAGGCCTTCATGTCCAAACTGATCATAAGTACTACGTTTCTCTGAATCACTTAATACTTCGTAAGCTTCTGATAATTCTTTAAATTTAGCTTCTGATTCTTTGTTTCCTGGATTTCTGTCAGGATGATGTTTCATGGCTAGTTTTTTGTATGCTTTTTTTATCAGATCAGCTGAAGCATTTCTGTCCACACCCAGAATTGAATAGTAATCACGTTTTGACATTATTTATTTTACTTACTGTCAGTTTTTTTAGGTTCGTCTTTTTTTTCTTCGTCAACTTCTTTAAAGTCTGCATCAACTACAGTATCATCAGCTTTTTTCTTTGTGCCTTTTGCTGCATCTGGATTTTCCTTAGCTGCCTGTTCTTGATACGCTTGCTGTGCAATTTTTCCAGCAGCTTCTGTTAACTTCATGGTTTTCTCTTTGATTTTTTCCACATCATCTTTCTTCAGCACTTCCTTAAGTTCGCTTATTGATTTTTGTACTTTTTCAACTTCATTCTTGTCTGCTTTATCACCAAGATCTTTTATTGCTTTTTCTGATCCATGAATCATAGCTTCTGCTTGGTTTTTTGTATCAACAAGTTCGCGAGCTTTTTTATCTTCCTCTGCATGCAGTTCGGCATCCTTTTTCATTTTTTCAATTTCTTCCTCTGACAAACCACCAGAAGATTTAATTACTATTGACTGCTCTTTTTCTGTTGCTTTATCTTTAGCGGAAACATTTAATATTCCATTTGCGTCAATATCAAATGTCACTTCTATCTGAGGCGTTCCTCTTGGTGCAGGTGGAATATCAGTTAAGTCAAATCTTCCAAGAGATTTATTTCCTGCACTCATTTCTCTTTCACCCTGCAACACATGTACCGTTACAGCAGGTTGATTGTCTTCAGCTGTTGAAAATACTTGTGATTTTTTTGTAGGTATTGTTGAATTCTTATCAATAAGTCGAGTCATAACTCCTCCCATTGTTTCAATTCCTAATGACAAAGGTGTTACATCAAGCAATAACACATCTTTTACATCACCACCTAAAACTCCTGCTTGTATGGCAGCACCCATTGCAACTGCTTCATCAGGATTGACATCTTTTTTAGGCTCTTTATTAAAAAAGTCTTTTACAACTTCTTGCACTTTAGGCATTCTTGTTTGTCCTCCAACCAATATCACTTCATTGATATCTTTAACAGACAATTCAGCATCTTTCATTGCTGTTTTACAAGGTTCCAATGTTTTTTGGATTAGGTCTTCAACTAATGCTTCAAGTTTAGCTCTTGTTAATTTCATGTTTAAATGCTTTGGCCCAGACGCATCTGCAGTTATATAAGGCAAATTAATATCGGTTTGACTACTTGAAGAAAGCTCAATTTTCGCCTTTTCAGCAGCTTCTTTCAATCTTTGTATGGCAAGCTTATCTTTTTTTAAGTCAATTCCTTGATCTTTTTTAAATTCTTCAGCTAAATAGTCAATTAACCGTAAATCAAAATCTTCTCCGCCAAGAAATGTGTTTCCGCTTGTTGAAAGAACATCAAACTGTTGTTCTCCATCAATTTTTGTCATTTCAATGATCGAAACATCAAAGGTCCCGCCGCCTAAATCATAAACTACAATTTTCTGCTCAGCTATATTTTTATCTAAGCCGTAAGCAAGTGCTGCCGCAGTTGGTTCATTAACTATTCTTTTTACTTCTAAGCCAGCGATTCTTCCTGCATCTTTTGTCGCTTGTCTTTGAGAATCGTTGAAATATGCTGGCACAGTAATTACCGCCTCCTTTATTTTTTCTCCAAGGAAATCTTCAGCGGTTTGTTTCATTTTCATAAGAACTCTTGCTGAGACTTTTGGTGGGGCCAGCTTTTCGCCCTTTGCTTCAACCCAGGCATCTCCGTTGTCAGCTTTTGTTATTGAATACGGAACTAAATTAATATCTTTTTTTACCTCATCTTCATCAAATTTTCTCCCAATAAGTCTTTTAATTGCAAACAAAGTGTTTTCTGGATTTGTCACCGCTTGTCTTTTTGCAGATTGGCCCACTAAAATTTCATTTTCATCATTGTAAGCAACATATGATGGGGTAGTTCTATCTCCTTCGCTGTTTTCAATTACCTTTGGTTTATCTCCATCCATGATGGAAACACATGAATTCGTTGTTCCTAAATCAATACCTATAATTCTAGCCATATTTTGCTCCTATGAACTGTTTCTATAGCTTAAAGATATGAACGAATTAATATATTTCAAGTAGTACTAGGAGTTTTTTACAACAATAACTAGTGCAGGTTTTATAACCCGTTCATTTAGCTGGTATCCTTTTTGTACAACCTCGATTATTTGGTTATCCTTCAGGCTTTTATCATTTTTAGTGCTAATTGCTTGATGATATTTTGGATCAAATTTAGATTCTAAAGGATTGATTTCTTTAATTTTATTATTCTCAAAAAATTTTTTGAACATTGAAAGAAGGATTTCGTTTCCTTCCTTTAACTTCTCGGAAGAAATTGAGTCTTTTGCTAAATTGACACTCAGATCAAGACTCTCAAATATAGGAATTAGTTCCTGAATAATTGATTCATTAGAGAATTTATGAATATTTTCTATTTCTTTCTGGGCTCTCTTTTTTGTATTTTCTATCTCTGCTGTTGCCCTTAATAATTGGTCATAAATTTCATCATATTTTTTTTGAAGTTCATCTAACTGCTTACTTGCCCCTGTTGTTTTCTTGGGTTTAACTCCTTTTCCTTTACTCTCTTTTTCTTTATTCATATTATTTTTCATCATTTTCTGACATGATTTTTGCTGTAAAATCAACAATTTCCATGATTTTTTGATAATTAATTCTATGAGGGCCAATTACTCCAAGCACCCCTACCACTCTATTTTCCTGCATATATGGAGCTGCTATAAGACTGCAATCATTTAGTAATTTTTCGCCAGATTCATGCCCTATAAAGATCTTAATTCCATCGGTCTTTATGCATTTATTGAGTAAGTAAGCTAATGTTTTTTTCTTTTCAAATAACTCAATTAGCTTTTTTATCTTCTGTATGTTTGAAAGATCATTATTAACAATAAGTTTTGATTGACCATTGATGATACACTCTGATTCATCAGAAATAACAAACTCCGTAAGGATTTTTAGCAATGCATTTATCTCATCTCTGATGGCTGTCATACTCTCTTTCAAAAAACTGGGTATTTCGGTTACTGGGACTCCTGCAAAGTGTTCATTCATATAGTTTTTTAGACTTTTTAATTTCTCTTCACTTATTCCCATATCTATATCGAATATTCTATTTTCTACATCATCATTATTTGTAATAAGGACAGCCAAAATTTTATTAGAAGAAAGTTTATATAATTCAATATGTTTAAATATTTTCTTATTAAGGTTTATAGGGGATATGACAGCTGCCAAATCAGTTGTGTTTGACAGCACTTCAGATGCTGCGTTTAGTAGGTTTTTTTTATCCTGATTTTTTAAGATAACCTTTTTCAGTGCCTCCTCTTCATCCATTGTTAGGGGTTTACGGGTTAAATAATTATCGATGAATAGCCTGTAACCTCTAACAGTAGGGATTCTTCCAGAAGACTGATGAGTTGACTGTATAAGGCCCTCTTTTTCCAAAGTCACTAAATCACTACGTATAGTTGCCGCGCTACACTCTAATGGAGATTTTTTTAAAAGCGTTTCAGAGCCTATTGGGTCTCCATTACGGATGTATGCTTCAACAAGATGCTTTATGATAATTTGTTTTCTTTCGCTTAACATCCTCAATATTTTAACGATAAAGTCTTAATATACAATATAATACACATATGAATATGCGGAGACCAACATTATCTGTAGCGATTGGGGATGTCTTTATTGGGTCAAAATACCCTGTTAGAGTCCAATCTATGACGAACACGCGGACCTCAGATGTAAAATCTACCGTACAACAGATAAAAGAACTGTATGATGCTGGATCTGAATTAGTTAGGTTAACGATAGATAATGATGAATCTGCGTCAAGTATTCCAGAAATTAAAAAGATATTAAAAAGAGAGCAGTGTCCCGTACCATTAATTGGCGATTTTCATTTTAATGGTCATATATTGTTGGAGAAATATCCTCAAATGGCTGAACTTTTGGATAAGTATCGTATAAATCCAGGAAATATTGGGGGCAAAGAAAAGTTTGATAAAAATTTTGAAACGATAATAAAGATTGCGATAAAAAATGACAAGCCTGTTAGAATTGGTGGAAACTGGGGAAGTATAAGTAAATCAACTCTTGATAAAATTATTAATAAAAAAGATAAAGAGAATAGTTTAAGTTATTCAAATATAATTAAAAAAGAACTAATTTCATCGGTGATAAGTTCTGCAAGTTTAGCAAAAAGTATTGGTCTAGCTGAAGACAAAATCATCATTTCCTGCAAAACCAGCAATGTCTTAGACCTAATTGATGTATATACGGAAATAGCTAGCCTGTGTAACTACCCTCTTCATTTAGGTTTAACTGAAGCTGGGATGGGAATCGAGGCAACTATTTCGTCAGCTTCAGCGCTTTCAATACTTCTTAACAAAGGAATTGGTGATACCATCAGAGTTTCTCTAACTCCAGAGAATTCTTCTCAACGAATCGAAGAGGTCAAAGTTTGTCAGCAAATTTTAGCAAGCCTCGGAATAAGAAATTATGCCCCAAAAGTTATTTCATGCCCTGGCTGTGGGAGAACTACAAATGATTTTTTTATAAAACTATCAGCTTCAACAAAAGAATTTGTTAATCGTAAAATGCCAATTTGGAAGACAAAATACCAAGGAGTTGAGGATATGAAGGTTGCTGTTATGGGGTGTATCGTAAATGGTCCTGGCGAGTCTAAACAGGCAGACATTGGGATTAGTTTACCTGGCAACAATGAAAACCCTTCTATCCCTGTTTATATTCGAGGAAAAAAATTTAAAACACTAAAAGGTGAAAATATTGAATTAGAGTTTTTTGATATTTTACAAGACTTTATCGATAGAACTTATGAAAAAATTTAATCTTCTATCTTTGCTATCGGTCTATTTGGACTTGTAATCCACTCGCTCCAAGACCCAACAAAGAGCTTTACGCCAAGGAATCCTGCTATTTCCATTGCTAATATATTATGACATGCTGTCACACCTGAGCCACACATAGAAATCACGTTTGATACTTTAGAATCCCCTAATAATTTGCCATACATAAGCCTTAGTTCTGAAGATGTTTTGAAGGTACCGTCTTTTGATAAATTCTCGTTGAAAGGATGGGATATTGCTCCTGGAACATGTCCTGCAATAGGGTCTACTGGGTCCTCTACCCCTGAATATCTCTTTTTGGAGCGTGCATCTATGATTAGTCTGTCCATTTTATATTGTGCATCTTCAACTTCATCTATCATCACGTGTAAATTGTCATTGATGTTAGGATTAAAATTTGATCTCTCAAAACTCGTTTGATCCTTAACTAATTTTCCCTTTTTTTTAATCCATTGACCCAGTCCTCCATCTAAAAGAGCTACTTTTTCATGACCCAGCCACCTTAAAGTCCACCACATTCTACTTGCAAACGCACCATTTGCATCATCATAAATTACAGCTTGCTTTTCACTCGATAGACCCCATTGCGACAATTTTTGAACTAATAATTCAGGATCAGGTAAAGGATGTCTTCCGCTTTTGCTTGTCTTCTTGCTTGCTAAATCTACATTTATATCAACAAAAATAGAATTCTTAATATGCCCTTCCAGATATGATTCTATGCCAAAATTTGGATCTTTTATATCGCAGCGACAATCAAATATAACAAAATCTCTATTATCAATATTTAATATTAAGTCTTCAGATTTTATTATTGTTTTATATGACATTTTATAATAAACAATTCCTTTAATACTAAATTATTATACATTAAAGGTTGTACTCGCGCACGGGAGGATTCGAACCCCCGACCCCAAGCTTAGAAGGCTCGTGCTCTATCCAACTGAGCTACGTGCGCAATACATTAATCATTTTTACTAATTGATCTTAGTTTATTTGATATTTCCTTTTTGGGTTCTAAGCCACCTATTTTACGGAAATTTTCAACTTTGTTAACCAGATTTGTTGCTCTCTTCTTTCCTGTATCAACTGATGTTTTTGCCTTCTCTAAATAATCTTCAAATTCACAAAAAGATTCACTAACAAGTCGAGTATGATCATAAATATCTGATGCTAATTTAATTATATTTTCTGTTGCTTCGCTTTGTTTTTTATTATTCCATGTTCGTAAAATGATTTGGATAATTGCAATGAGTGTTGTAGGCCCTACAATAGCAATTTTTTCGCTGAATGCTTGCTCAATTAAACTTTCCTCACACGCTAAAATATAAGCCCCCTCGATAGGCATAAACATAATTACGAGATCTAACGTATCTGTTCCATATAATGAGCGATATTCCGTACTAGATAGCGCCTTGAGATGCCTTTTGATAGATGAAATATGATCTTTCTTATATGCTTCTTTTAATGTTCGGTCATCAGTCTTCAAGTATTGTGCATAATCTTTAGTGGAAACTTTAGAATCAATAACTATTTTTCTGTCGTCTGGCAGCATTATTATATAATCCGGCCTTTCAGCCCCATGTTTTTTCTCTTCAAGGAAATTTATACCCTCTTTTAATCCTGAATTTTCCAGTATTTTACGTAAAGTTATTTCACCAAATTGACCTATTGTCTTTGAACTACCTTTTGTGAGTAAGGTGTACATATCATGTACTGATTGGTTTAAACCTGCTTGAGATTCTTTTAGGCTTGCTTGTGATTCCTTAAATATATCAATGCTTGTTTTTAATTCATCTAATTTAGCTGAATTAGTTGATATATCATTGTTTTTTATATTATTATTCCTAATTAAGATAAGAATATATAACACTAAAACCAATATAATGAGAAATGTAAGTATTAAAAATGTCTCGGTATTCATATAAAGATTGCTTAAAACATTATAATACCATGGTGTAAACTATCAAAAACAATGAAAATCATTATTTTTACTGAGAACAGCCGTGCAGGTGGTATGGATAGCTTTATCAAACTGCTGATCAAGGCTTGGCCTAAGAAAGATGACACTTTTGTTCTTATTTGTAATGAATGTCATCCAGGTTTATCTAGATTAAAAAAATCTCTTTCTAAAAATGTATCAATTGTGAGCCACAGTATACTTTTAAATTGGGATATTATGAACAATCTTTCTTTTCCCCTTCCTAATTTCCTAAAAAAGTTTTTACGTTTCGCTCTCCGGGTTGTCTTAGCTCCATATCAATTTTTTGCACTAAGAAAATTGCTAAAAGACAATAGAGGAAATAATTTAATTTCAGTTAATGGAGCCTATCCTGGCGGAGAAACATGCCGTTTAGCAAATATTGCATGGAACAGCCTTGGTTATGGAAAATCTATCCATAATATCCATAATTTTGCAATTACTTATAGATGGTTCTCTTTTTTCTATGAATACCCCATGGATTACTTTCTAGCAAGAGCATGCAAGTTTTTTGTAGGAGTTTCTAATGCTTGTTCAGAATCACTGAAGGTACGGTTTGCTTTTAAAAACAGTGACATACAAACTATATATAATGGTATATCTATGTCAGATAGCCTTAACGATGATGATAATTTAAATAATTATCCTGAAATACCGGCTGACGAAAAGGCTTTACTCATGCTCGCTGGTTATGAATCGAGAAAAGGGCATGAATTTCTTCTTAAATCTATGAAAGAAGTATTTGAATTTTATCCTAAAACTCACTTAATTATTTGTGGGAGTGGTTCGAGAAAAGAAAAAAATCACGTAAAAACCTTAGTAAGTCAGATCATTCCCAATCACAATGTATACCTATTAGATTTTATTCCAAATCCTGGTTATTTTATCGATAAAGCTTACGCAGTTTTAATAGCCAGCCAGGAATTTGAATCCTTTGGACTAACTGTAATTGAGGCGATGCAAAGATCAACCCCTGTTATTTCTACAGATATAGGTGGTTTGCCGGAAGTAATTGGTAAGAATGGTGTATGCGGCTTCTACTGCCCTAAAGACGATAATTCTATATATGCCGAAAAGATTTTATATCTTCTGGAGAACCCTAATATAGCTAAAACCATGGGGCTTAAGGGTCTAGATAGAGTTAAAAATATATTTTCAGATACACAAATGACAGAAAAATATTATGATTTATTAATAATTTAAGTTAATTTTTTAATATATTAGATTTGATTTAATGTTCTGCTTTTACTGTGACAGAAATAGATACTCGGAGAAGGAGGGATTCGAACCCTCGATAGAGTTTAAACCCTATAACACCTTAGCAGGGTGCCGCTTTCAACCACTCAGCCACTTCTCCTTCAGTGAGTTTCTTTTGTATCTTCTTGTTGCGTATCCGTGCTTGATGATGGCTCCCCTTCATTTTCATTTTTAATCTTATCAAAAATTTCCTCGCGGTGAACCTGGACTTCTTTGGGTGCATTGATCCCAAGCCTTATTTGTCCACCTTTAACACCTAAAACTACGACTTTTGTCGTATTTCCAATCATCAGCGCCTCTCCAACTCTTCTCGTAAGTATAAGCATAGGAGTCCCCCTTTCTTCCATTTGGTCTAAAAACAAGTAATTTCTATAATTTTTCCAGCTTAAATTCATTATGTAATGACTGCACAGCCTTTTCTAGGTTTTTCTGCTCAATAATTACAGAAATTTTTATCTCAGAGGTAGATATCATTCGTATATTAATCCTTTTTTTAGCCAGACATTTAAACATTTTCCCAGCAATTCCTGCATGCGACCTCATTCCAACGCCCACTAATGAGACTTTAACAATATTTTTAGTTGCGATAATTTCATCAAACCCCATTATTTTTCTATTTTTTTCAATTACATATATAGCTTTTCTAAAATCATTTCTGCTTACAGTAAATGTAAAATCAGCCATTCCATCAGACCCAACATTCTGAATTATCATGTCGACTTCAATATTTGCATCACCTATCGGCCCTAAAATTTTAGCAGCAACTCCCGGTTGATCTTTTACCCCTTTCATCATTATCTCTGCTTCATCTTTCGTAAATGCAATTCCAGAAATTAGAGCTCCTTCAACTTTTTTCTCTTCTTTTTTAATCAGAGTCCCTTTTCCACCGCTATGCGCATGTAAGACTCTTAATGGAACATCAAATTTACTAGCAAACTCAACTGATCGTAGCTGTAGGACTTTTGATCCAAGACCTGACATTTCGAGCATTTCCTCGTACGTTAATTTATCCAATTTTCTTGCCTTTTGACATAATTTTGGATCAGTAGTATAAACTCCATCAACGTCTGAAAATATTTGGCACTCAGTGGCCTTTAAGGCTGCCGCTAATGCAACAGCAGTAGTGTCTGAACCACCTCTTCCCAAAGTTGTTATATCTAAATTTTTGTTTATTCCTTGAAAGCCAGCCACAATAACAATTTGATTTTTTTTCAAGGCTGCTTTAATTCGTCTAGTTGATATTCTTGAAATCCTTGCCTTGTTATGGGTACGGTCAGTTTCTATTCCTGCTTGCCAACCTGTAAATGCAACAGAGTCTGCACCTAAATCATTTAGAATTATTGATAAAAGCGAAACGCTTACCTGTTCTCCGGTAGATAACAATAGATCATAATCTCTTGGATTCGGTGTTTTAGCAGCTTCTTTCGACAGTGCAACCAGTTTGTCTGTACTGTTTCCCATAGCAGATAAAACCACTACAATTTTTTTTCTTTTTTTAGAGTCTAAAAGAATTTTTTTTGCAATGTTTTTTATCTTTTCGATAGTTGAAACCGAAGTTCCACCATATTTTTTAACAATGATAGACATATTAATTTTTTTGTAAAATTTCTTTGCTATAACTTAGTATGTCTTTAGAGGGTACATCACTAATAATTGCAGTTGCAAAGGTTTCGCTTCCTCCTCCTTTAGAATCAAACTTATCATTTAATATTTGCACAATTTGCTTTGCATTATATATATGTTTTGATCCTTTGGAAACACCTACAAAACAATTAATTTTATTATCAGCTTCTAAACAAAAGACTGAAATTGAATCTTGATATTTTGTCTTTACCACATCTGATAATGATTTTATTTGGTTAGAGTCAAGATCTATAAAACTTTCAACAAAAATCGAAGTTTTATTAGCTGTTATTTTTTTTAACTCAAGAGACTCTAGCAAATATTTGGCTAAGATCTTGTTCGTTGCCTCTGCTTTTTTCTCAGATCTGGATTGCTGACTCTTAAAATCTTGAATTTTATTTTTCAATTCATTTGGTTTTGTGTTTAGAAGCTGTGAAACCTCTTTATTCTGATCAAACAACTCTTGAAAATATACATAAGCTGCATGCCCAGTGATTGCTTCTATCCTGCGTATTCCCGTTGATACACTTGATTCGCTAAGGATTTTAAAAACTTTAATTTCTGAAGTAGATCCAACATGAGTTCCACCGCATAACTCTAGTGATTTACTTCCAATTTTTAAAACACGGACATCTTCTGAGTATTTTTCATCAAATAATGCTAAGGCCCCTTTATTTATTGCATCATTATATTTCATATTTGTAACAGTTGTTCTTATATCAGCTTCAATCTCCTTAGTGATATCATTTTCAATCTGAGAAACTTCATTACTTGTTAATGCTCTGTCATGTGTAAAATCAAAAGTAAGATGCTTATCTGTTACGCTTGATCCTCTTTGCTGTACAGTATCTCCAAGAGTCTCTCTTAAAGCTTGATGAAGGAGATGAGTTGCTGAATGATTAGCTGCTGTATGTTGACGCTTTTCTGAGTCTATCAGACAAGTTGCTGAGTCATTCACCTTTGCTACTCCTGACTCTAGTTTTCCAAAATGAACAATAATATTATTAATATTTTGTACGTTTTCTACTATGAATTTAAAGGAATCATTTTCAATTATTCCAAGATCAGAATGTTGCCCACCTCCTTCAGCATAAAATGGCGTACTGTCCATAATTAACGTAGAAGGATTAAAATTCTTCAAGGTATCTATTTTATCGTTTGTATCATTATAGATTGCTATAATTTTAGATAAAGTCTTAAATTTATCATATCCAACAAATTTAGTAGTTAATTTTGTATCAATAAAACTTTTATCTTTAATATTAAACATATTTAGGTTTCTGCTCCGCTCTTTTTGTTTACCCATCAAAATATTAAATCCTTTTAAATCAAGTGAAAACTTTTTCTCTTGAGCAATCTCTTGAATAATTTCAATTGGAAAACCATAAGTATCATATAATTTAAAAACTTCCTCATTGCTAAGCTTATTATTTTTTTCAAGTATATTATTAATTAATTTCAATCCAAGTGATAAAGTTTTTAGACAATTTTCTTCTTCAGTCAATAATATTTTTTTTATTTTATCTTTTTCACTCTTTAATTGAGGATAATTATCCTCCATTACATTACTTATAATGTTTACACATTTATATAAGTATGGGTCTTTTATATCAACATTATAAAGGTAGCGTGTTGCCCTTCTTATTATCCTTCTTAATACGTATCCTCTATTTTCTTTATCTGGAATTATTCCATCAGCAATCAAAAAACATGATGCTCTTACATGATCCATAATTATTTTTTTAATTGAAAAATCTATTTTTTTTATTTGAGGGGATTCATTCAAATAATTATTCAATTTATTGAAGACAGATGATTTATAATTGTCAGTTTTACCCTCAACTACTGCTTGAATTCTTTCCAAACCCATCCCAGTATCTACACATTTTACAGGGAGGTCTGTTAGCTTCCCTTTTTCATTTCTATTAAACTGAGTAAAAACAAGGTTCCAAATTTCCGTATACCTATCACCTGTTGGGCCATTACCAGGCTTGGATCCTGAAAGTTTTTCCCCTAAGTCATAATAAATTTCAGTTGAGGGTCCGCATGGACCAGTGTCACCCATCTGCCAAAAATTATCATTATCTCCAAGGTAAGATAGATGATCTTGGTCAATTCTTATTTTTTTCAGCCAAATATCTGCTGACTCTGAATCATCAACGTGAACAGAAATATATAATCTTTTTTTATCTAAAGCTAAATGATTAACTAAGAAATCCCAAGCTGATTCAATTGCCTCTTCTTTAAAATAATCACCAAAACTAAAATTTCCAAGCATTTCAAAAAATGAATGGTGTCTATTTGTAAATCCAATATTTTCTAAATCATTGTGCTTTCCACCGGCACGCATACACTTTTGACAAGTAACAATTTTTTTATATTTAACTTTTTCATTACCTAAAAATATGTCTTTAAACTGGACCATTCCAGAATTTGTGAAAAGTAATGACTTGTCATTTATTGGAATTAATGAGCTTGATGGTATTAGTTTATGTTTTTTTCCTACAAAGTAGTTTAAAAATAAATCTCTAACGTTCATGACTGCCAAAATTGATTAATTGCATTTTTAATAATGTTCATCCCAAAACCTCGTGTTCTAAGAAACATTTCTTGTTTTTCTGTTTTTGCTTTATCTGTAGATAATTTTTTTGGTAGTGACTTTTTCTCCAAGGCAATAACCGCAGCATTTTTCCAATCATGTTCTGAATAGGCTAACAAAGTTTCCCTAATAATATTTTTATCGACACCATTTTTTCTAAGATTTGATTCAATAAAATAAGGTCCTTTTTGATTTTCAAATCTAGATTTTGCATATAGTTCTGCATACCTCTTATCTGATTGCAACCCTTTCTCCTCAAATTCTAAAATACACTCTTTTATTTCTTTCCTTTTAAAATTTTTTTTTAAAAGTTTTTCATATAACTCCAATTTTGAATGTTCTCTAATATTGAGATAACGAAAAATAGAATTTTTGATTTCGTCAGTTTGATTGACGCTCATCTGTTTCGATGTCTTCTGGCTCATCTTCGCCATTTGTTTTAGACTTTGTAGCTTTCTTAGAAAAAAAGCCTTTAATTTTTTCCTCAATTTCTTTTGCAATTTTTGGATTATCTTTTAGGAATATCCTTGAATTATCCTTTCCTTGTCCTATTCTTTCGCTTCCATAGCTATACCAGGCGCCAGACTTTTCTAAAATATTAAATTTTGTCCCTAAATCAATTAATTCAGATTCTTTTGAAACACCTTCTCCGTACAAAATATCAAATTCTGCTATCTTAAATGGTGGAGCAACTTTATTTTTAACAATCTTAACCCGTGTTTCATTTCCTACAATCTCATCTCCTTTTTTGATAGCACCTATTCTTCTAATATCTAACCTTACAGATGAATAGAATTTAAGGGCATTGCCACCAGTAGTTGTTTCTGGACTTCCAAACATAATACCTATCTTCATTCGGATTTGATTTATAAAAATTAAAAGGGTATTTGATTTTTTTATATTTGCAGCTAGTTTTCGAAGAGCTTGAGACATGAGTCTAGCTTGAAGCCCCATGTGTGAATCGCCCATATCTCCTTCAATTTCAGCTTTAGGTGTTAATGCTGCAACAGAATCAATAACTATTGTGCTCACAGCTCCAGATCTAACCAGTGTATCTGCGATTTCAAGGGCTTGCTCTCCAGAGTCAGGTTGAGATAACAATAATTCATCAATATTGACACCAAGATTGCTTGCATACTTTGGATCTAATGCATGTTCTGCATCAATAAAAGCAGCAGTTCCCCCGCTTTTTTGGGTTTCTGCAATAACTTGAAGCGTCATGGTTGTTTTGCCAGACGATTCAGGCCCATAAATTTCAACCACCCTGCCTTTGGGTAATCCTCCAATGCCCAACGCAGAGTCAAGTGTCAAAGAACCTGTAGAAACAGATTCAATTTCTGGATATGCTGATCCATCCCCCAGTTTCATTAGAGCTCCTTTCCCATGGTCTTTTTCGATTTGGCTGATTGCTGATTGAAGTGCTTTTTCTTTGTTCTCTTCCATTTTTTCTAATACTCCACTGGGTTATTTTTTAATGACATTATTATAGTAACAATATTATTGGCTATTAAAAATATATTTCTTTTATGAAATCATATAAACCTGATATTCCTAATCTCGCAGTCTCAGTTCGATTTTCAGTTCGATTACCCTCAAGGTCTCTGTATAGGGTTTTATATTGATCGGCACAGCACCAACAAATCCAAACTCCCGTAGGTTTTTGGTTATCTTCATTTTTATTTAGCTCCATTATACCTGTGACAGCAATAGCGATTGTAGAATTTGTAGCTTCAAGAAGTCCTTTAGCCATTTCTATCGCAACTTCCTTAGAAACAGCGCCCTGTTCCTTCAGAGTTTTTTTAGATACATTTAAGAGCTTAATTTTGGAAGTATTTGAATATGCTATAACTGATGAGTTGAAGAATTTTGAAGAGCCTGAAAGATCAGTAAGATATTTGGATATCAATCCTCCAGTGCAGGATTCTGCAGAAGAGATAGTTATATCTTTTTTGGTCGCTAAACTCATTAAGTTTCTCACGACTTCTGAGATGTCATTCATTTGAGTATGTAATAAATTAGCCTATAATATATTTATCAGTATATAATATTTATCTTCAATGATTTAGTTAAAATGAAAAAAATTAAAAATATAATATTGCTAACGCACAGTAAGTACTTAAAAAGCAAGGAGATTAAAAAGCTATCAAACTTTTTAACTAAAAATTCTATTTATCTATCTATTATTTCAATTGACAAGAATAATCAAGAAAAGATTACTGATTTTAAAAAATGCGACCTAATTATTGTTTTTGGAGGAGATGGTTTGTTTCTTACAGCTTCAAAAATAGCTTATAAATTCTCTATACCAATTTTAGGTGTTAATTGTGGAAAAATTGGATTTTTGGTAGACGTCAATAAAAAAGAAGTTGTAAAAAAAATAAAAGAAATCTTACAGGGAAATTATTTTATAGATAAAAGATTATTAATAAATGGCGTAGTTACGAATATTGATTCAAAAAAAATTTCTTCCCACGCTCTTAATGATATTGTTATTCATAATTATGGACTATTAAAAATGATAGAGGTTAAAGTTTTTATTAATGAACAATTAATAAATACAGAAAGATCAGATGGGGTTGTTGTGTCAACTCCTACTGGATCAACCGCATATTCTATGTCGAATGGTTGCCCTATAGTAAGCCCTAACTCAAATGTAATTAGTATTGTACCAATAGCTCCTCATACATATAGTCACAGGCCAATCATTGTTAACTCTAATGATAAAATTAAAATTTCAGTCTCTCAAAAATCTATTAGTAATACACTTGTAACTTTTGATGGGCATAGTAATTTAAGTGTAAATAATCCATCTGAGATTGAAGTAAAAAGAAGCAATAAATTTCTTGAAATTGTCCATCCAAAAAATTATAGCTATTTTGAAATTTTGAATAAAAAACTTAAGTGGGGACGGAAATCATAAAATTGGAATAATCAAAATAAAGTTAGTTATTTCCCTTTTTGTCTTTCTTTACACTTTTCATCATGACATTCACCAAAAAGTGTCATAACATGCGTTCGTAAAGTAAACTTATACTTTGATGAAACTTTCTCTTGCAATCTTTCAATATCAGCATCAATAAACTCAACAATCTTCCCGCATCTTGTGCAAATCAAATGATCATGATGATCTTTTTTTAACTCATAATTTGACTGTGTTTCATTAAACTGATTTTTTTGGATTAGTCCAGCAATTTCAAGTTGTGTCAAAACCCTATAAACTGTAGCAAGACCTATTCCCTCATTTTTCTTGACCAATCTTAAATGAATATCTTCAGCACTAAAATGATTGCCAGGGCTACCTTGAAATAATTCAAGAATTTTACTCCTTGGATGTGTGACTTTTAATCCAGCATCTTTAAGTTTTTCCGTATTTGAGGTCATATTGTCACCTATAAACATATTATTATGCTTATAACTATTTAATTCAAGATTATTTAAATTTCTTTTTTCTTCCTACAAGTTGTTCTCTTCGTGTTTTAGGGTCCTTTTTAATTTGATCATAAATTTCTATCCTGTCATTATTTTTCAAAATATAGTCATAAGAAACTGTTTTTCCATAAATTCCAATCTTATTTTTTGTCTTGCTAAAAAATGGGCAGATTATTTTTATATTGATTTTTTGAAATAACATCTTGATAGTAGTCTGTTTTTGAATACAAAAGTGTTTAATTATTTGTTTCTGATTATGAACAAAAATTAAATGTATATTTATTTCATCACTTTTCATGTTTAATTCTAAATGCTTCTGAAATAAAAGAATCTAAAATTGATGACATTATTGAAGAGAATACTGGTTTCATAGAAAACTCAATTACTTTGCTAGAAAAACTATATTCTAAAAAAAGCTCAACTAACGTATTATTTTTATCAACCTTTAAAAAAGACCAATAACCTTTTAAATGGCTAAATGGTCCATCAATTAATTCTAAATTAATTTCTTTATTTTTGATATATGAGTTTTTTGTTGAAAATTTCCAGTTAACTAAGTTCTTTGAAACATGTATTTCTCCAATAATTGTATTATCAACATCAGAAATGATTCTTGAATTGGGACACCAAGGGAGAAAATTTGAATATTTATCAACTTTATTTACTAAACCAAATAAAATATCTACTTCTACATTAACGGATTCTTTTTTTTTAATATAATGCATGGAATTACATAAAACCATTAGTAAAAATTATCATCACAGCTATAGGGGCAAGATATCTTATTAAAAACCTCCAAATTTTATATACAAAATCAGGCATTTTAAGTTCTGAAAAAGATATAGATCTTTTAAGTAAATACCCAACAAAGATTGCCATTGAAAAACCACCAAGTGGCAGTAAAACTTTAGAGGTTAATCCATCAAGCAAGTCAAAAAAGGTCATTCCATAAATAGTTAAATGTTCCCAGTAATTAAACGACCAAATTGTCCCGATTCCAATCACCCATGTGACGAAACCTGCTTTCAATGATGCTTCAGTTCTGCTGTAGGCAAAGTTTTCTACAAGTAGTGTGATTGCTGGTTCAATTAAGGAAATTGCAGAAGTTATTGCCGCAAAAAATAATAAAACAAAAAATAGTGTCCCAAAAGTTTCTCCGCCGGGCATTGCTCCAAAAGCTATTGGAAGCGTTTGAAAAATTAGCCCTGGACCAGCAGTTGATGGGTCTAAATTATATGTGAACACAATTGGAAAAATTATTATGCCTGCAAGAATAGCTACAAATGTATCCGCAAAAGCAACTACGGACGTAACTTCTAAAATTGAAAATTTATCTGATAAATAAGATCCATAGATCATAAGGGCGCCCATTCCTATACTTAAAGAAAAAAATGCCATCCCCATAGCACTTAAAATTACGCTAGCACTAATTTTGTTAATATCTGGAAGAAATAGGTATCGTAATCCTTCATCAAATCCTTCTAGTGTTGTTACATACCCAAGTAATGCAAACAAAATAACAAATAAGCTTGGAACAAAAAATTTAACCGCTCTTTCTAAACCTCCTCTGACACCTTTCGAAACAATGTAGCATGTTATAAACATAAAAATTGTGTGCCACGCAAGTTGCTGTTCTGCATCGCTAGTAAAATCCTTAAATAAACTCGTGGCACCATCAACGGTAACTGAGCCAAATAAACCAGAAAAGGACTTAAAGATATATGACAAAGTCCAACCAGCAATAACACTATAAAAAGATAAGATTAGTATTCCAGAAATTACCCCCATCCAACCTATTAATTCCCAATTGCTATAATCATCTTGGTTCGAATGTCTATAATTGGTTTCTTTAATCCTATTTAATTCATGATCTAACTCATAAACCTTAACTTGACTAGCTTCGTTAGACAAAAATCGAAGACAATTAACAGGGTTTTGTTTTCCTCTTCTTCCGATCATTACCTCTGCTATCATAATTGGTAAAGCTAATAGAAGAACACTAACAAGATAAATTAAGACAAATGCACCACCGCCATTCTCAGCCGTCATCCATGGGAACTTCCAAATATTTCCTAGGCCTACTGCAGATCCAGTTGCTGCAAAGATAAATAGTATCTTTGAGGACCATTGTCCATGTATTGATTTTCGATTATTCTGAGCTATGGTAATCCCCTAAATAATAATTTTATTATGATAATATGAACATTATACATAATGTCAAAATTTTATGAATATATTGTGCATCAATAAAAAAGCTAGCTTTAAGTATACCTCTCTTAAAAAGATGGAAGCAGGCATAGTTTTGAAAGGATGGGAAGTTAAAAGCCTGAAATCAGGACATGGTCAGCTTTCTGAAAGTTATATAAGCTTTGATCAACAAGAGGCATTTTTAGTTAATTTACATCTCAAAGTTCTTAGTACAACTAGCGAACATGAAAAAGAAAACCCAAAGCGAACAAGAAAAATCCTACTCAATAGAAAAGAGCTTGAAAATCTAAGTATTGAGGTAAAACAAAATGGATTAACTGTAATCCCAACTAAAATATATTCAAAAAACTCTTTGATCAAACTAGAAATTTCTCTTGCTAAAGGTAAGAAATTGCATGACAAAAGAGCAACCATCAAAGAAAGGGAGTGGAAAAGGCAAAAAGAAAGAGTTCTTAAAAAAAAGTGATAATTTATTTCTTAAAATAGTTTTGGTGACTATTTATCTCTTCATCAGTGGCACTAATAACTCTATGTTCGCGGTTCTCAATTAAATCTACTTCTTCGACTTTTAATTCTTTAGTATTTTGAGATAAGCCTGCAATAGATGTTTGTCCCATAGTCATTTTAAGATAGACTTCGGCAAGAAGTTCAGCATCTAAAAGTGCCCCATGTAAGTCTCTTTTTGAATTATCAATTTGATATCTTTCGCACAGTGCATCTAATGTATTTCTTTTTCCGGGAGTCATGCTGCGAGCTGTTTTTAGAGTATCAAATATTGGACGTCCCTTATCAATTAAATCGGGGTCAAAATTTGCGTCATTAAATTCTTTTCTTAGAAAACCAATATCAAATGGAGCATTATGTATTATTAAATTTGAATCAGAAAGATATTCTAAAAAGTCAGTGATGATTTCACTAAATAAAGGCTTATCTTTTAGATAATCATCTGTAATTCCGTGTACTTTTCCTGCTTTCTCGTCAATTTTACGATTTGGGCAAATATATTTATGAAATACATTCCCTGTTATTTTTCGATCTATTAACTCAATACATCCTATCTCAATTACTTTATGCCCTTCAGTTGCATCAAGCCCAGTAGTTTCTGTATCTAAAACAATTGATCTCACTTAAATAATTGCCTCTCTTGCAAGAGTATCAGCTAAATTGTTTAATTCAGTCTCCTCTGTATTTGAATTCTGATGAGCTTTTACCCAGCGCCACGATATATTAAGATTAGAATTTAGTGCGTCAAGCTGAATCCACAAATCTTTATTCTTTACAGGTTTTTTTGAACTTGTCAGCCAATTATTTTTTCTCCAATTTGAAACCCATATAGTAATACCATCCTTAAGGTATTTAGAATCTGTATATAATATTATCTTATTGGCATTTAAAGATTTTTTTATTCCTTCAATAGCTGCCTGCAATTCCATTCTATTGTTTGTTGTGTTCAACTCTCCACCACTAAATTTTTGAATTTTTCCTTCATTTATAATGACCGCTCCCCAACCTCCTGGCCCTGGATTTCCACTGCATGCTCCATCAGTAAATAATCTTACTTCGGTCATTTTATTCTGTTTAATGTAGATTTTGAAAAAGGTGTAACAACATATCTGTCTTTAAATTTAATTTTAACAGGTGTTACTGGAATAACCTCCTTCTTGAATGAACAGAAATAGATTCCTCCAAAATTCTTTAAAAAAATTCTTTGAAAAAACCTCAGTTTTCCTGCAATTTTATTAAGTGCTTCAGGAATATATGGGAAAAAAGATACTGTTTGCATATAGTTAGGTTTATATCCTAATAGCTTAAACCATTCATTTATATTGTTAAGAGAATGAAAGTTTAGTGTCCAAGGCATTGTTTTTTTCATATATGGCTGAATCATTCCCCACAAACTTACTTTATTAAACCCTACTAAAAAAATTTGTGCGCTGTCTGTTGCTATCCTATCAATTTCTCTAATAAGTTCATATGAATTTTTTGTATAATCTAAAGTATGAATTAGCACAATAGCATCATGCGATTTATCCTCAAATGGAAGCCTTTTGCTTATATTCAATTCCTCATCAAACGACAAATCATCAAAGCTAATAAAACTTAATTGTTTTTTTGATTTAAATTTCTTTTTAAATTCTGTGAGGCCTAAATAAAGAACATGATTTCCAAAAATCGTTTCTTTGAGTTTTGAAATTTCCTCATGAACCACTTTCTTCAAAACCAAACTAGCTGGCATTTTATACCATCTTTGTAACTCAATGTGCTTATGGTTTTCTATATCTGACTTCATAAGATTAAAATTTATTTTATATTAGAAATGCCTTTTCATCTTTGCTAGGATATAATTACACTCAGTACCATGATAATTAATCGAATTACCTTAATTATATTATGTGTTGTTTTTTTTACAAGCTGTAGTAAACCTATTAGCTTTAAGAGATCTCAATCAATCCTAGGATTTACAAACCCTTCATGTAAAACCTCTAATTTATTAAAAAAGGAATATAGGACTATTTGGGGAAATCTCCGTGATGGTTTTTGTCTAGATAATGTCTATTCCAATAGAGTTGAGAGAGAAATAAACTGGTTCCTTAATAATAAAGCCTTTTTGTATAGATCAATTACAAGGGCTGAACCATTTCTTTATCACATCGTCCAAAAATTGCAAAAACGGAATCTCCCTCTTGAGTTAGCTTTGCTGCCTATCGTGGAAAGCGGTTATCAACCATATGCATACTCACCATCAAGGGCAGCTGGAATATGGCAATTTATACCTGCTACAGCTAGAGAATATCGTGTGACCATGAACTGGTGGTATGATGGGCGAAGGGATATTATAGAATCTACAGATGCGGCTCTTCATTTTTTATCTGATATGCATAGACATTTCAGGGGCAATTGGTTGCTAGCAATTGCTTCATATAATACTGGTGCAGGGAAAGTTGGTCGTGCTATTAGAAAAGCAAATTTAAATATTTCAAATGCAGATTTTTGGTCCTTAGATCTCCCTCGTGAAACAGAACTTTATGTACCAAAATTACTTGCGCTTAGGGATATAATCTTAAATGCATCTTCATATGGAATTAATTTACCTAATATAAGAAATACTCCTAGTACTTCTTTTGCCCGAATACAATATCCTGTAGATTTTTATACTCTCTCAATTCTGACTGGTGTTGATCAAAAAAAATTATATCATTTAAATCCTGGTTTCAGCACATGGTTGTTACTCCCAGAAATGCAAAATAAAATAATCTTACCAAAAGGAAAGTCAAAAATATTTTATAAAAGATACAAGGAAATAACAAAACATATCTTTACTCAAAAAATTCATTTAATTACCAAAGGGGATTCTTTATATTCTATTTCACGACTATATAATGTATCAATTAAATCGCTAAAAAAAATAAATAATTTAAAATCAGATCTAATAATTGCTGGTAAAGAATTAAAGCTTCCTATAGACACAACAAGAACTGATATAGACCATATAACTATTAATTCAAAAAAATATTTTATACAAAATAAATCTTTTACATACAATCATACAGTTAAGAGATATGATAATTGGTATAAAATTGCAAGAAAATACAATGTCAAGCTTCGGAATCTTCTAGAATGGAATAACGCAACAAAGAAAACAAAACTGAAAATTAATCAAAAAATTAAAATTATAATGAAAGGCCCTATTCTTTCTCCTACAAATAAAATAAATCTAAGATATGTAGTTAATACGGGAGATACAACCGCTATTCTCTCAAATGGATTTGGGATAACTAAAGATAAATTAATTAAAACCAATGCATTAAGGAATTCTAGATATCTTACTGCTGGAAAAAGTTTATCAATCCAAATTAAGTAATAAAAATAATCCTATATGGTGAATTAAGATTCTGAAAGATATCTATCTCCTCTATCGCATATTATTGTTACGATGCATGAATTTTCTGTTCTTTCAGAAATTTTTCTAGAAATAAATATATTTGCACCCGATGAAACACCGCAAAATAAACCAGTATTTACCGCAAGTGACTTTGTTGTGTCTTCTGCATCTTTTTGAGAAATATCTATAATCTCATCAACTAATGCATTTTCAAAAATTTTTGGAAGATATCCCTTTTTCCAGCGTCGAATTCCAGGGATTCTTGCTCCATCTTTTGGCTGTACACCAATAATTTTAATTTCTTTATTTTGCTTTTTTAAATAACGTGATACACCAGTAATGGTTCCCGTTGTTCCCATTGCAGATACAAAGTGTGTTACCTTCTCTTTTGTTTGCTCCCAAATTTCAGGCCCTGTAGTATCAAAATGAGCTGCAAAATTTGATGGATTTGAAAACTGATCTAACACTATTCCTTTTTTATTATTTTCCATCTCTTTTGCTAAATCTCTAGCTCCTTCCATATCTTTATTTCTATCAACTAGAATAATTTCTGAGCCATATGCCTCCATTGTTTTTACGCGTTCAATAGAAGCTGTTTCAGGCATTATAATAATCATTTTATAACCCTTTATTGCAGCAGACATAGATAAGGCTATTCCTGTATTTCCACTAGTAGCTTCAATTAAAGTGTCCCCTTTTTTAATTCTTCCGTCTTTTTCTGCATCCTCGATCATTCTTAAAGCTGGACGATCTTTAACTGAACCACCAGGATTATTTCCTTCAAGTTTTGCAAAAATATAATTTTTGTTATTATCTGCATCAATTTGAATTAATGGAGTATGCCCTACCAAGTCTTCTATTTTTTTAATCATCATTTTATTCAGTTACAACCATTGCTGCAGCCAAATCATCTGTGTCTGTAATTGAAAGATATACAGATGATGCTTCAATTCTTTCTAGGAATAACATGGTCTTTTTATTTATTAGAAATTCAGGTTTTCCAAAAGTATCATGCTTTATAGTTATGTCAGCTGGGTATAATCCATTACGATACAATCCTGTACCTATTGCTTTTGAAAAAGCTTCTTTTGAAGCAAAGCGTTTAGATAAGAAGGTTGTCTTTGATTCAGAATTTTTATATTGAACAAGCTCATTTTTTGACAAAATTTTCCTTGCAAAAGAGTCCTTATATTTTTTATGTATAAGCTCAATTCTGTTCTTTTGTACTAAATCTATTCCTATTCCTTTAATCACAACTCTTAATTATACTTATCATTTCGCGAATTGCATCTTTTAAACCTACAAAAACTGATTTAGCAATTATCGCATGTCCTATATTTAATTCATGAAAACCTAGTTTACAGATTGGTTTGATATTTTCATAATTTAAACCATGCCCAGCATTTACCACTAAACCTTTTTTTAAACCTAATTCAAGCGCTTTCTTTAAATTTTCTAAATGAGGATTAGAATCTATTTTTGAATGGTTTGCATAATGACCAGTATGTAATTCTATAAAATTTGCATTGACTTCTTTTGCAATGCTAATTTGTTTTGGATCTGGATCAATAAATATTGATGTTTTAATATCATTGTCATTAAAGTCAGAAATAGTATTCTTTAATTTATTTAACTGATTTATTTTTTTTAAATTTAAAAGATTGAGTCCTCCTTCAGTGGTTATTTCTTCTCTCTTTTCTGGAACGATACAACAAAAGTTAGGTTTAGCTTTTAACGCAATATTAATCATCTCATCAGTGTGAGCCATCTCTAAATTTAGGATTTTTGTATTTTTTCTGATGTCAATAACATCTTGATCCTGTATATGCCTCCTATCTTCCCTCAAATGAATTGTAATTAAATCAACTCCAGCTTCTTGCGCTATTTGGACAGATTTGATCAAGCTAGGGTATGCTGTACCTCTTGATTTTTTTATAAAGGCAATATGATCAATATTTAAGCCTAATCTATTAACTTTTTTCATCTCTGTTAGATTTTGAACTTAAATTTAAGTTTTTAACTATTTTCAAAAATTTTTTATTAAATGGTTTGTTTTTAAATACAATATTAAACATTTCATATGAATCTATATTAATAAATTCAACAAAAACTTCTTTCTCTTCCTTATTGAGTTTAATAAAAATATTTTCTAAATAATTTGTAAGCAAAATATCAAGCTCTCTAATACCTTTCCTACACTTCCATCGGAGTTTTGATAATTGCATTTCAATCAGTCGCTAACATTTTTTTAATATGTGATATAGCTTTAGCTGGATTAAGAAATTTAGGGCATGTTTTTGTACAATTCATTATTGTGTGACATCTAAATAATTTAAATTTATCGGCTAATTCAGACAATCGTTCCTTTTTTGCAGTATCCCTACTATCAACTATCCACCTATACGCATGCAATAATGAGGCCGGTCCTAAATATTTATCTGAATTCCACCAGTAACTAGGGCAACTTGTTGAACAGCATGCACACATCACACACTCAACTAATCCTTCCAATTTTGATCTATCGCCCTGGGTTTGATGATGTTCTCTTCCTGGTTTAGTATCATTTATGAGCCAAGGTTTAATAGATTTATATTGTTCGTAAAAATTTGTGAGATCTGGGACTAAGTCTTTTATAACTGGCATATGAGGTAAAGGGTAAATTCTTATTTTTTTTTGATCTGATATTCTTGTAATGCAAGCCAGTTCATTTGTTCCATTTACATTCATAGAACAAGATCCACAAATTCCTTCTCTACATGAACGTCTGAAAGTTAATGTAGGGTCAATATTGTTTTTAATATAAATCAAAACATCGAGCGCCATTGGCCCAAATTTCTCTTTATTTAAAATATATGTATCCAATCGTGGATTAGCATCATTGTCTGGATCATATCTATATACCTCAACCTCCAAAATATTTTTAGATTTATCTTTAGGTGGGTTAGATGTTAAATCTGAATATGTTTTTCCTGTTTTAACAATTGAATTTGTCGGTAATGTAAATTGTGCCATAATTAATACGTCCTTTGCTTGAGCTCTACTGTTTTGGTTTCATTAGTTAAAGTCTTAAGCTGTACAGGCTTGTAGTCAAAACTTTCTTTTCCTTTTTTATCTATCCAAATAAAAGTATGTTTTAACCATTCTTTATCATCTCTATCAGGATAATCATCTCGAGCATGGCTGCCTCTACTTTCTTTTCTATTATAGGCTGAATATAATGTTGCAAGCGACTGATATATTAAATTGTTTAATTCTAATGTTTCCACTAAATCTGTATTCCAAATTAAAGATCTATCGGTCACCGATATTTTTTCAAATGAATTAAAAATGTCTTTCATTATTTCAACTCCAGCAATAAGTGTCTTTTCATCTCTGTACACAGGTGCATAACGTTGCATTGTTCTTTGCATTTTATCTCGTAATTCAGATGTTGCAATATCTCCTGAACTATTTCTTATCTCATCAAACCGTGACAGAATCTTATCAATTTCTTCTTTACCTGAGATAACATAATTTTTTGGTTTGTTTTTTAGAATTCTCAATGCTTGTTCTGATGATGATCTACCAAATACAATCAAATCTAATAGAGAATTAGAACCCAATCTATTTGCACCATGAACAGATACACAAGCTCCCTCCCCTATAGCCATTAGACCTTCAACAACTGAATGGTTACTTCCATTTTTTAAAACTTCTGTATTATAGTTTGTTGGTGTGCCTCCCATATTATAATGGACAGTTGGTATAACTGGAATTGGCTCCTTTGTTGCGTCTATTCCTGCAAAAATTTTTGCTGTCTCAGCAATTCCTGGTAATTTTTCATTGATAATTTTTTCGTCTAGATGTTCTAAATGCAGATGGGCATGATCTTTTTCCTGACCAATTCCTCTCCCTTCATTTACTTCCACTTGAATAGCTCTACTTACAACATCTCTAGAAGCTAAATCTTTTGCTTTTGGGGCATATTTTGGCATAAATCGTTCACCTTCAGAATTTGTTAAAAAACCTCCTTCTCCTCTCGCACCTTCAGTGATTAAACACCCTGCCCCATAAATTCCAGTAGGATGAAACTGAACAAATTCCATATCCTGCAAAGGTAAGCCAGCTCTTAATATCATTCCGTTTCCATCTCCTGTGCATGTATGAGCTGAAGTTGATGATAGATATGCTCTTCCATACCCTCCTGTAGCAAGAATAGTAATATGTGCATGGAAAAGATGTATTGATCCGTCTTCAAGACACCAAGCAAGAACCCCTATACATTTATTGTCTTTAAAAATTAGATCTAGGACAAAATATTCAATAAAAAAATCTACATTATTTTTTAGTGCTTGAGAATAAAGAGTATGTAAAATTGCATGTCCAGTTCTATCTGCAGCCGCACAAGTTCTTTGTGCAATTCCTTCGCCAAAATTAGTTGTCATGCCTCCAAAAGGACGCTGATAAATTTTTCCTTCTTCAGTTCGCGAAAAAGGTACTCCATAATGTTCTAATTCAATTATTGATTCAACTGCATTTTTACACATGTATTCAATAGAGTCCTGATCTCCTAACCAATCTGAACCTTTGACCGTATCATACATATGCCATCTCCAATCATCCTCTCCCATATTTCCAAGCGCACCACTAATTCCACCTTGGGCAGCAACAGTGTGACTTCTAGTAGGAAAGACTTTTGATATACATGCAACAGAATATTCTGATTGCGCAAGACCAAGTGTAGCACGCAATCCTGATCCACCAGCTCCAATTACAATTACATCATATTCATGTTTATTTACATTATATTCTTTCATTAAGAGTAACTCGCAATGTTAAGTGTTGAAAAAATTATTAAAGTAACTATTAAAATATGTAACAATTTAGAAATATTTATAAATAATTTCTGAATTCCAGCACTATGAATATAATCTTCAATAATTACAGTTATACCAAGTGAACTATGCAAAAATATTGCAATCGATGAAACTATAATAAAAATAAACCCTAAAGGTGATGCGATATCCGTCTTTATCTCACTGTAGCTTAAATCGTTTATACCAAGCAAATAACATGCTAGGTATATCATGATTGGTGTCAGCAAAATTGCTGTTATTCTTTGTAACTTCCAATGTAAAACTGCCATCTTTATGATTCTCTCCTAATAAAATGAAAAAATTAATATAGAGGTAACTATTACTGAAAAGACTACAACTAAATAACCCGATAGATAGCTTTCTTTTAGTTCAAGCCCTAATCCAAAATCCCAGAAAATATGTCTAATTCCATTTGCAAGATGATATGCCAGTGAAAATATTACAAGGACTAAAAATATTTTAAATAAGGAATGATTTAATATGGTTTTAAATTCATTATATGTCTCTTCTCCTAATGAAATGGAAAAAATAATAGCTGGAATAATAATTGAAAATAACGAAAGAGCTGCACCAGTAATTCTGTGACTTATTGACAAAATAGATGTTAATTGAGGTTTATAAATCTGTAAATGTGGAGATAAGGGTCTCTTAGAGTTTGTCATTATTGAACCCTTTCATCAAAAATCAATGCAACGTCCATTTTTCTCCCAATCTCCATAACGTGTTGGATCCAAACCTTCCCGTCCACCTATTTCCTTCACTTTTTTTATGAGACGTTTTTTTCGAGTTTTTGGTTTGGTGATTTTTTTTGATTGATTCATAACATCTCTCCAATAACGTATTATAGGGAAATATATATGAAATAAATAGCACTTTATTAGCATATGCTTATCTTGTATATTCTGTGTTATGAGAAAGTTTTTTAGTTATGGATATTAAAGAAAATCTATATTAATCAATTATTTATATGAATAATAATAAGTTAAATATTGAGAAATTAATCAAAGAAATATCTGGTGGAGCTGTTGATGCAGAGACTTCTTGTATTAGAGTTTCAGGTAAAGATGCTAAAAATTTTCTACAAGGCCAATTGACCAATGACATAGAAGATATTAGTGAGGAGACATATCAAATCTCTTCTTTTTTGACAAATCAGGGCAAGGTCATAGCAATACTGAGGGTTATCAAGACAGAAAATGGATATTTGATCTTAACAAATAAGGAGATCACTAAATACTTTATAGAGAAAATCTCAATTTATATTTTAAATTCTGATGTAACCATTAATATTGAGGATAATTTTTTAGTGTATGGGGTTTTAAATGATACTTCTGAAGAACTGATAGAAAAGTTAAATATAAATAAACAACTTGGATGTACAAAATTTAATGAAGAAAATATATGGATCCTAAATAATTCTACCAAACAGTTTCATTCAATTATAATTGTATCAATGACAAAACTTAATGAAGAGAAAATTAATTTTAAAAAATCTTGCCAAAATATTTTAATGTTAACTGATATCTTGAGAAAATATTTAAGATTAAATGATAGCAATAAAGAGAGGTATATACCGCAAGTATTAAATTTAGATATGCTAAATGGGATTAACTTCAAAAAAGGATGTTATACGGGCCAAGAAATTGTTGCACGGACACATTATCTTGGAAAAGTTAAGAAAAAGATTTTTCTAATTACGTCTAAAGAAAATTCTTTTGAGATAAATGAAAAAATTTATAATCAAGACAATGAACTTTTAGGAGAAATTATCTTTTCAAGTATTCAAATAAATAATCTATACTTCAGTCTAGCTGTAATAAAAATTGATACTAATAGTGATAAACTCCTTTCAAAAAATATACCAATTAATATTATTTGTTAACTTTTAGGAAGAATATTTTTAATAATATCACGTTCTGAAATTAACTCTTTTTCACTTTTTTTAATATAATTATTACTTAATTCTTTTATATTTAGACCCTTTACAACATTAATATTTCCATTTTTAAACTCTATAGGAAACGAAAAAAAGATATCAGGTGTTATATTATATTCTCCTGTTGAAAGAATTCCTAATGACTCCCAATCATCAGATCCATTGATAATAAAATTTAAATGATCATATATTGCTGATGCTGCTGATGCGGCGCTTGATTTTCCTCTATGCTCAATTATTTCTGCCCCTCTATTTTGTATTCTAGGAATAAAATTTTCTGTTACCCATGCTTCATTAATTTTCTTATAATCTATGGCTAATTCATTATCTATTTTTGCATCAAAAATATTAGGATATTGAGTAGTAGAATGATTTCCCCAAACTACTAATTTTGAAACTGATGATACTTTTTTCTCAACTTTATTTGCTAAAATATTTTTTGCTCTATTTTGATCTAGCTTCATTAGGGAAGAAATATTTCTTTCTGCTATATTAGGGGTATGAGCTTGAACTATAAGGGCATTAGTATTTGCAGGATTACCTACTACAATTATTTTAGTTGATTTTTTTCCACATAAATTTATAGCTTCAGCATGCTGTTTAAAAATATTTGCATTCTCTAAAAGTAAGTCAGATCTTTGCATGCCTTTTGATCTTGGTTTAGCTCCAATCAATAAAATATAGTCGGTGTCTGCAAAAGCCTCTTCGGCATTATCTGTTATCATAACTGAATCTAAGGATTCAAATATACAATCTTCAATCTCATATTTAACTCCCTGCAAGATTGGCATTGCTTCTTTTACGTCAAGTAAATTCAGTTGAATTTTGTCATTTTGAGAAAAAAGTGAATTAGTTAGTAATTGAAATATCAAGGAATAACTGATATTGCCTGCCGCTCCAGTAATAGCAATCTTTTTTGTATTCATGTTCGAGATTTTCTAGCCGCTTTTAAATCCTTAAGAGAATTGACGCTTATTGATTTATTATTATTCAATAAAATACATTTAATTTTTATATTATTCCAAAGGAATCTTAATTGTTCAAGTTTTTCATATTTTTCATATATACTTATTGGCAATTTAGGATAGATATTTAATGCGCTTACCCTGTACCCATAAATTCCAAGATGAATTAAAGGGTTCTTTTGGATACTAAATGGGGATAAGAATCTAGAAAAAACTAACGCATAATTGTTCTCATCAAGTAATACTTTTACTGAATTCTCATCTTTTAAAGTATTTTTATTGGCGTTTTTATAAACCAGGGTTGAAACTAACATTTTAGTAGATTTCTTCATATAGGTTATCATCTTTGAAATTCCATCTAAGGAAAAATTAAATTCATCTGCCTGTATATTGATGACTATATCGTTTTTATGATATTTAAACTCTTTAGAAAGGGATGCAATTCTATGAGTTCCATTTAAAAAAATTTTTTTTGAAAACCAGCAATCGGTGTTTGTTGATTCTGTTATTTTTTGTATTTTTCTATCATCTGTGGCAACTATTAATGAGTCAGATTTAATTTTTTTTGCTCTTAATATGATATGCTCTATAAGCATTTTATCATCAATTTTTCTAATCAACTTTTTTGAAAGCCTCGTAGATGATAATCTTGCTGGTATTATTATTCTAGTTTTCATTTCCAAATTCTAAATTAATCCAATTATCTAAATACGAAGTAAATTTTATATTTGGAGAAATATCAAGTTGCATTATCCACAAGTTATTATTTTTAATGAATGGAGATGGTGTTTTAAGAAGTTTCAATTTAATGTAATCTTTGGTAGTTATAAAAATTGGTAAATCATCTTTAAATATTATTTCATCTCCATTATATTTATGGTGATCTTTATAAAGATGAGAACAATATAATATTTTATGTTTTTTTAAAATATTTTCTAATCTTGAAGGATTTCCAATCCCAGTAACAAGATGTACTCTTTTCCCAGAAAATTCCTTTATGTTATGGGTTTTAGAAGTTAAAGAATTTTTAATTTTACTATTATTTAATTCTATTGCAGGAACAGTTGAATCAGAAGAATTATTAATGGCAATAATATCAGTACAATCTAATCGATTTTTTGTTTCCCGTAAGGGACCAGCTGGCAATAATAAACCATTCCCAAATTTTTTTTCACTATCGATTAATAAAATTTCAAGGTCTCTATGAATTGAATAATTTTGTAATCCATCATCGTGAATTATTAAATCACATTTAAATTCCTTTTCCATCATTAATGTTGATAAAACTCTATCTTTCCCACTAATTACATTTGTCCTTGTTTCTGAATATATTAATGATGCCTCATCCCCATATTTTGGTGCTTCAAGATCAGATCTAATGATTGAAGAATTTTTAATGTTTGATCTATATCCAGAGGTAATTATGCCAACTTTTATCCCTCTTTCAGTAAAATAATTATTTAACCAAATAACTAATGGGGTTTTTCCAGTTCCACCAACAGTTAAATTTCCCACGATAAGGATAGGAGTTTTGAATTTAAATACTTTAAATATACCTATTTTATAAAAGAATTTTCTAAGAGTTATAGTAAGAAAAAATATTACTGATAACGGAAAAAGGATTACACTAAGTATATTCAAGGGACCGTACCAAATTTTGACAAAGAAATTATTCATCTATATCTTATAAATTAGGAAATTGTAGCTTATGTAAGCTGGCATATAACCCATTTTTGCTAAGTAAGTCTGCGTGTTTTCCTCTTTCAGCAATTTGACCCTTATCTAGCACTAATATCTCATCAGCATTTTTAATTGTGGATAATCTATGAGCTATAACTAATGTCGTTCTATTCTTAAGCAATACTGCTATAGCGCTTTGAATTGATTTTTCTGATTCAGAGTCTAATGAGCTAGTTGCTTCATCAAGTAGGAGTATTGGAGATTCTTTTAAAATTGCACGAGCAATAGCGATCCTTTGTCGTTGTCCACCTGAAAGTAATACTCCGTTATCACCAACGATAGTTTCGTAACCATCTGGAAATTTGTCAATAAATTCACTTGCATTTGCACTAATTGCAGCTGACTTAATTTCTTCAAAGCTCTTATTTTCTAATGAACCGTATGCAATATTATTCTTAATTGTATCATTAAATAATGTAAGATCTTGCCCCACATAAGCAATCAAAGATCTTAAATCATTAAGAGTACATTTATTAATATTTAAGTCATCAATTAATATTTCTCCTTTTGTAATGTCATAAAATCTTGGTATTAAATTCATCAGTGTCGATTTTCCGCTACCAGATTTTCCAACAATGGCACAGGTTGATCCCTCTTCAACAGAAAAATTAATATTTTTTAAGACAAGTTGATCATTTTTTTCATACGAAAAATCAATATTTTTAAAATTAATTGAAGAAAACTTTTTTAAATTTTTATTATCAAAAATAGGTGAGCTCTCTTTTTCTTTAGTTATTGATGTATTCTCTTTTTCAATAGGAGAATCAATTAAATAAAAAATTGACTCGCTTGCAGCAATTCCTCGTTGTAAGACAACATTAATTTCAGCTAGTCTTTTTAACGGTGCAAATAATAAAATCATCGCTGTTACGAAAGACATAAAAGTTCCTACGCTAATTACTCCTAAAAATTCTTGGGACGTTACAAGATATATAATCCCTGACAAAAACAAGGCAACTATGAACTGAACAAGAGGAATACTTGTTCCTTGTATGAACGCTAACTTCATATGTCTTGTTCTGTTATTTTCATTTACAGATTCAAAAGATTTTTTTTCACTCTTTTCTCCTCCAAAAATTTTAACAACTCTATGTCCTTGTATTAATTCTTCAACTACATGAGTAATAAACCCCATAGATTTTTGTATATCTTTACTAACATCTCTAAATTTTGTACTCATAAATTTAACAAATATTGCAATTAGAGGTCCAATAATTAGTAAGCCTAATGCTAAAAGTGCACTATGGTAGAACATAAGTCCGAGCAGCCCAATTATTGTTAGTCCATCACGGACAATTACTGTGATAGCCTTAGTCGCAGCTTCAGCAACTTGCTCAGTATCATATGTAAGTTTTGAGATAAGTTCTCCTGAAGAAGAAGAATCATATGTTCTAGTTGGGGTGTGTACAAGTTTATGAAACATTTCGTTTCGGATATTTTTAACTACATTTCTTCCAACCCATGCCATACCATATGTTGACAAAAATCCTGCAACACTTCTTGCAAAAAATAATGCAATAAGAAAAAGTGGAAAATTTCTGATAGTTTCTGGGTCTTTTTCTATAAAACTACCATCAAGTAGAGGCTTGATTAATGCCGCAAATGCGGTATCAGTTACAGCAAATACAGCCATTGCAAATATTGCAAGGAAAAAAACTAGCTTATATTGCAACGTATAGCCTATTAGTCTCTTATAAACATGTAGACCTTTTTTTGATGCATCATATTCTTGCATGATTTAATTAACATTAGTGTTAAAGAAATGTAGTATTATATGATATTAACGTATTTACAAGAAGAATATCCATATTTTATATTATGGTTTATCATTTTTAATGAAGAAGTTTTTCAAAAAATATACACCCGACAAAACTGTAGTAGATAAATATAAAATTCTAAGATTAATAGGTGCCCCTCTTCTTCATAAAGAATTATGGCAATTTTCAAAAAGATCTCTTTGTGGGGGGATTTCAATTGGGTTTTTCTGGAGCTGGATGCCAATGCCATTTCAAATGTTACCTGCAGCTATTTTTTCGATACTCTTTCGCGTGAATTTTCCATTATCACTTATTGGTGTCTGGATAAGTAATCCAATAACTATGCCTCCAATGATGTATTTTGCATATTTATTGGGAAATAATTTATTGAATTTAAATCCAAAATACAGCTCATTTGAATTAAGTGCTGAGTGGATTGAAATGGCATGGGCTAATATCTGGGAACCATTAATTATTGGATGTCTAATACTTGGCGCAATAAGTGCTATTCTTGGTTATATTTTTATGTATATAATTTGGAAAGTTTTTATATACAATAAGATGAAACAAAGGAAAAATTCTACAAAGTAATCTAAATTAAGCTTCCTGACTCCAATGAATAAACTTTTTCAAATTTAGTTAATAATTCTGTATCATGAGTAACCATTAACAGAGAAGTATTATTTCTTTTACATGTCTCAACAAGTAAATTAATAACTTTATTTGTATTTTCTTTGTCAAGGTTGCCGGTTGGCTCATCTGCCAAAATTATTTTAGGCTCACCAATTATTGATCTTGCAATTGCAACTCTTTGCGACTCTCCTCCTGAAAGCAAACTTATATTGGAGTTCATTTTATCTAAGATTCCTATTTCATCAGCTATTGAATATACTTTCTTTTTAATGTCTAGATTATTTCCCTTTCTAAGAAGTAAAGGCATTGCTATATTTTCATATACATTAAAATCATCAAGCAGATTAAAAAATTGAAAAATAATGCCTAAATTTTTATTTCTAAAACTTGTTCTCTGATTTAGGCTTAGCTCATTCATAGAAACATTATCAAATAATATTTCCCCAGAAGTTGGATTATCTAACCCCGAGATTATATTTAATAAAGTTGTCTTCCCACTACCTGATGGGCCTTTAAGCGCAACTATTTCTCCCGATAAAATGTTTAGGTGTATATCTTTTAAAACACAGTTAGATTCTAAAAGATTATTTTGAATATAAATTTTACCAATATTCTTGCAATTAATATTCATGATGCATTATTCCTCAAAATCTTGCTTGGCATTATGCTTGCTGCTTTTCTTGCGGGATAAAGAGTAGAGAATATTGATAGCATAAATGAAGCAATTCCTACAGCTAAGACATCCTTATAATCTATTATTGATGGAATCTTATTTAAATGATAAATTTCAGCTGGGAGTAAATTTAAACCAAAAATTGCTTCAACTGTGGAAAATATAGCATCAATATTATGTGACAGGATTAATCCAAAGGCAATTCCGAATGCTGTGCCAATTATTCCAAGCAATAATCCTTGTAGCACAAATATATTCATTATTGTTGATTTATTTGCTCCTAAAGTCATTAAAATTGCTATATCTTTCTGTTTACTTATAACTAACATCAATAAAGAAGATGTAATATTAAATGCCGCGACTACAATAATGAGGATAAGAATAATAAACATTATTCGCTTTTCATTGTTTATGGCATTAAAAAAACTTACATGGGTTTGAGTCCAATCTTGAATTATAAAATTATTATTAATTTTCTGAAAATTAATTGAAAATTGATATGCATCCAAGGGGTTTTTTAATTTAAGGCGGATTGCATCAAAATCTTTTTCTTCATTGTATAAATTCTTTATTCTAGAAATAAAGCTTTCCAATTTTATAAATACAAATGCGTTATTATACTCATATAATCCAACATCATAAATTCCAGACACTATAAATTTACTTTTATAGGGACGAAGAGAGTTCTCTGATTGGATTTGTGTTAATAATTCAACTTCATCGCCTATAGAAACAAATAGTTTTTGAGCAACACCTGAACCAATGATGATAGAGTTTTTAATTCTTTCGAGATCATCAAATTTACCAATTATCATGCTTTCATGTACATTACTTACTGTTTTTTCTAAAGGTGGTTTGATGGCGCGCAAAAAAATAGTTTTAGTTCTATTTTCAAATGATAAAAGCCCTTCCTTCTGTATATATGGTGAAAAACCTATTACTTCACTTGTACTGTTAAGGTTTTTAAAAATTTCATTATTTTCATTAAAATCATTCTTTTTTGCATATATAGTTGCATGAGAAGTAAATCCTAAAATTTTTGATCTAAGTTCTTTCTCAAAACCATTCATTACTGACATAACTGTTATTAATACACCTACTCCTAGTATTATTCCTAAAATTGAAATTTTTGATATTATAGAAATAAAACCAGTATTTTTTTCTGACGTAAGAAAACGATATGCTGTTAAAAATTGCATAGGTTATTATAACACAGTGAATAAATCAAAAAATAAGTAGATATATGTCTAAATTGAAGAAAATTATTCCAGATGACAAATGCAATATGGTTGCACTTATTTGGCCATCAATGTATATAAAAAAGCCATACTGGGAAGATATGATAAGTATTTATTGGCAAATAATATTAATTCTACTAAAAAATAAAAATCATGTATTAATTGTTATGGATATTTCTACAAAAGAAATAGCTAAATGTATGGTAGATCTTAAAAAAGAATTAGAGGAGTATTGCAAAAAAAATAAATATTCCACAGAACAAAAGAGAAATATTATTTCCTTATCAAATAAATACTTTCATATAATTAGCTATAAATGTAATGATATATGGGTTCGAGATTTTGGACCTCAGCAAGTAAAATTAAAATCTAATGATTCATTTTTATTCTATCAATATAATTTTAATGGTTATGGAGAAAAATTTTCATATAGAAAAGATAAAGATTTTTCAAAATTCTTTATTAAAGAATTTAAAGAAAATTATTCAAATAGAAATTTACTTACAACTGAAAAGCCATTTCAAAATTTGATTATAGAGGGGGGAAATATTCAGTTTAACAATAAAGGGTCTATTATTTTTAATAAAAGATGTGTCCAAAAAAATAATAATGAAAAATGGAATAATATAAAACCTGTTTTTGATGATGCTATACATAATAAACAAATACAGAGATATTTTTATATAGATCTAGAACCTCTGAATGGTGATGATACAAATGGACATATAGACAATCTTGTTAGATTTTATAAAAATAAAATACTATTATATATGAGTAGCAATGACACTGATCATCCAGATTTTTATTTATTAAAAGAATTGAAAGATCAATTAAAGGTTTTAAACAAAAAAACATCATTTATTGACAATTTTGTAGCAATTAATCATTCCTCAGAAAATTCATTTAAAAAGAAGGATGGGTCATTTTTGCCATTCTCATATTTAAATTTTATTATTACAAATAATATATTAATATATCCTATATTAAGGAGTCATAATGAAATCACAGAAAAAAGGATAAAAAAAATTTTTTGTGATAAAAATATATATTTTATTGATGTTGAGGCTTTACTGAAAGAATCTGGTGGGCTTCATTGCTGCACACTTAATCTTATGTATTAAAAGATTATTATGGAAAAAGAATTAAATATAATAGTTATACAAAAAAAATTTCCTATAAATGTGAGAGAAAGTATAAATTATTTAAGGAGCTATATTGGAAAGCTAAAAATTAATGATCCTACTATAGTTGTTTTACATGAATTAA
>JAYZYL010000008.1:0-59733 GCA_036140295.1 Pseudomonadota bacterium | reverse complement strand
ATTCATTATCAATTTTTTGTTTTTCTTCAATTTCTTTTTGAATTTGAATACTTGCAATACTCAAACCTTTTGCGTAACACCCATAATATTTCTCAGCACTTATATAATTAACACCATTTTTTTTATCAGCTATCCCCTTTTTTATTATCTTTTCGCATATTGAAGTATCTTTATGTGATGTTTTTTTACCAGTTTTATATCCTTCATACCAACATTTCCAACTCGAAGACATTTCTTTTGTTTTTTTATTCCATTCAGATATATAGTTTTTGTAATAATATTCATCTTCTATTTTGACTCTATCAACCTCGGTTACAATTGTATCTTCAACACTATAAGTACTAATACTTGTAATTGGTATTCCTGAATAAGATGGACCAAATGCCTGGGTTGGATGGTAAATACCAGACATACCTTCTATAATACCTCTTTCTTTTTCTAGCTCACAAATAGATTGCGCAAAACCACTTATTGAAAATGTTAGCGCTAGCAAAAATAGAAGTATTTTATTCATATTTAAATTATATCAATATAGATAATCTATGGTACGCAATATGGAACACAAAAAGCAGTTCCTTAAAAAATTTAGTGTCGATTTTATTGGGGTGTAGGACCTAAAAATAGGTCCAAATGGGCCCGGGAGGACTCGAACCTCCGACCAATGGATTATGAGTCCACTGCTCTAACCAACTGAGCTACAGGCCCTGAAAACATTTAAACCCTAGAATAATTCCTATCTTGTTTTTTACGAATATATTTTTGGTGATATTCTTCTGCAATCCAAAATGTCGTAGCTTCTTCAATTGTTGTTGAAATTTTATTTTGAAAAGTCTTATTGTTTAATACTTTAATTTTATCTTCACTAATTTTTTTTTGTACGTCATTATGATAGAAAATTGCTGACCTATACTGTGTACCAAAATCATACCCTTGTCTGTTTAGTGTAGTTGGATTATGTATATTAAAAAAAATATCTAATAATTCTTCATATACGATTACGTCTGAATTATAAAAAACTCTGACGGCCTCAGCATGATTTGTATCTCCACGGCAAACATCTTCATAAGAAGGATTTTGGGTTTTCCCCCCAATATAACCAACTTCTGTTTCAGTAACACCTTTTGTATTTAAGAATGATTCTTCAACTCCCCAAAAACAGCCTGCAGCAAAGGTACCTACTTCTTTAGTCATTATCAAGAAAACTTTTTAAGTTATGGGCTCTAGAAGGGTGACGAAGTTTTCTCAAAGCTTTAGCTTCAATTTGTCTTATCCTTTCTCGTGTTACATCAAATTGTTTACCAACCTCTTCAAGAGTATGATCCGTATTCATGTCAATTCCAAATCTCATCCGAAGCACTTTAGCTTCCCTAGGAGTCAAACTTGATAAGATTTCTCTAGTTGATTCACTTAACCCAGTGCTAATAGTTTCATCTAAAGGTTGCTCCGCATTTGTATCTTCTATGAAATCCCCAAGATGTGAATCTTCATCATCCCCTACAGGCGATTCCATTGAAATAGGTTCTTTAGCAATTTTCAAAACTCTACGCACTTTATCTTCGGGCATATCCATATGCACAGCAAGTTCATCTGGTGTCGCTTCTTTACCATTTTCTTGGAGTAGTTTTCTTTGTATACGATTTAATTTATTTATTGTCTCAATCATATGAACAGGAATTCTAATAGTTCTTGCTTGATCTGCAATAGATCTTGTAATTGCCTGTCTAATCCACCATGTTGCATATGTTGAAAATTTATAGCCCCTTCTGTATTCAAACTTATCTACAGCTTTCATCAAACCAATATTTCCCTCCTGTATTAAATCAAGAAATTGCAAACCCCTATTTGTATATTTTTTTGCGATAGAAATTACTAATCGTAAATTTGCTTCTACCATTTCTCTTTTTGCATTTCTTTCTTTTCTTTCTCCTTCTCTTCGATCTTTATTAATTTTCTTTATTTCAGCAATTGTTATATCTTGGTCATCTTCAATTTCTTTTAGTTTCTTTTGAGACTTTTTAATTTGATTGGTAACAACTTCTTTTTCATCATTTTTAAGCGATGATTCTTTCAAGATAGTATCTATAAATAGATTATTTGTTTCATTATTTTTAAATTCTTTTACAAAATTCTTCCTTGGCATTTTTGAATATTGAGAACAAATTGAAAAAATATTTTTTTCATGTTTTGAAATTAATAAAGAAATATTTTCAATTCGTATTGTTAATTTTTCTATAAATAGGCTTGTGAATTTAAAATTCGATATCCTCTGTTTTATTTCTTCAAAAACATCTTTATATTTTTTATTTTTTTTATTTTTTAGTTCTTTATATTTGTCATAAAGTTCTGTTATTTCCTGTATCGAGCTTATAACCAATTCTTTATCTGGAGAATTATCAATTATATCAGCTTCACCGTCATCATCAGAATCTATATTATCTTCTACCGCTTCTTCTTTTTCCTCCTGCTTTTCTTTTTCTTCCTGCTTAGGGTTTATAGGAACACTATTTTCAGCTAATCGGTCTGTCTTAAACTCTTCATCTTCTGGATTTTTTACATCTAAAATAAAGTCTGAAATTACAGAATCTAGATCATCAGAATTTTTAAATGTGTTAAGAAAGAAAGAAACAGTTTCTGGAAATCTTCTAACAGCTTCATAGATTAATTTCTGTCCATTTTCAATCTTTTTAGCAATGACTATCTCACCTTTACGGTCTAGAAGTTCCACTGTACCCATTTCTCTCATATACATTCTTACAGGATCAGATGTCCTACCAAACTCATCATCGAGAGTACTAGATAAAACTTCGATAGCTTCTTCTTCAGTTAATTCCTTATCGTCATCGTCAGTAATCTCTTCTTCTGTAAAGGTGGTATTTTCAATATCTCGTGCCTTTTCAACGACCTTTATTTTTAGGCCAGCAATTAATTTCTTGATTTCCTCCATTTGAGAATTGTCCGCAAGATTTTGAGGAAGAATGTCATTAATTTCGGAAATAGTAAGGTAACCCTGTTTTTTTCCTTTATCTATAAGAGATTTTATCTCTGATTTTTTGAGCTTTGAAATATTTGAACCGGTCATCGATATAAAGTTCTTAAAAAATGATGTATTATATCATCAATATTAGTGTATTAAACAAAATTGTTGTTTCGTTAACCAATATAATAGGCGAGCCTTTGAATATATTCAATTGTTTAACATGGTAGAGTTATCGACACCAGTCTGTAATTTTGGGGAAAAACCTCATGATTTCAGTCTTAAAGGCGTTGATGGGAAGCTTTGGTCTCTTGATGAGTGTAAAGGAGAAAAAGGACTTCTAGTGATGTTTCTTTGTAATCACTGTCCTTATGTTCAAGCAATACTAGATAAATTAGTTGTAGAAATGGATGTGTTGGCAAAAAAAGGTATTGGCTCTGTAGCCATCAACCCAAATGACTTCATTTCTTTTCCTGATGATTCATATGAAAATATGGTTAAAACTTCTAAAAAATTTGGATTTGGTTTCCCGTACTTAATTGATGAGACACAAGAAGTTGCAAAACAATTTGGTTCAATTTGTACCCCTGATTTTTTTGGATATAACAAAAACCTTGAACTTCAATATAGAGGAAGGTTTGATGATAGAGGAATGAAGAAAGTTTTAGATCCTAATTCAAGTGACCTATTTAACGCAATGTTTAAAATTGCAAGAACAGGAGAAGGGCCAAAAGAGCAATTTTCCAGTGTTGGTTGCTCAATAAAGTGGAGGAAATAGTTTTTATTGGTACATAAATGTGAATAAAAAAGATTTATCAAATGCGATCAGATTTTTAAGTATTGACGCTGTAGAAAAAGCAAAATCTGGTCATCCTGGTGCACCAATGGGTATGGCAGATATTGCCAACATACTTTGGAATAATTTTTTTAACCACAATCCTAATAACCCAAATTGGATTAATAGGGATCGTTTTGTTTTATCAAATGGACATGGGTCCATGCTGCTATATTCTCTTCTGCATTTAACTGGTTATAAATTAACTATCAACGATATCAAAAATTTTCGACAATTAAATTCTAAAACCCCTGGACATCCAGAATCAGATGTAACGCCGGGCGTTGAAACAACAACAGGACCCCTTGGGCAAGGACTCGCTAATGCAGTTGGAATGGCAATTGCAGAAAAAATGCTGGGAAAAGAGTTTAATAAAATAAATCACAAGATTATCGATCATTATACTTATGTATTTGTTGGTGATGGATGTCTAATGGAAGGCATATCTCATGAAGTATGTTCGCTAGCTGGCACGCTAGGGCTTAATAAATTAATTGTCATTTATGATATGAATGGAATATCTATTGATGGAGACATAAAACTTTGGTTTACCGAGGACATTAAGAAAAGATTTATGTCATATAACTGGAATGTTATTGACAAAGTTGATGGCCATAATTTTGATAAAATTACTAAAGCAATAAAAGATGCTAGAAAAGAAAAAAATAAACCAACCATTATATGTACAGAAACAAAAATTGGTTTTGGATCACCCAATAAAGAAGGAACAGGATCTGCACATGGAGCCCCTTTAGGGAGCGAAGAAGTAGATTTAACACGTAGGAATTTAAAATGGAATCATAAACCATTTCACATACCTAAAGCCATTTACCAAAAATGGGATTTTACAAAAAAAGGAAATTTACTAGAAAAGGCATGGGGCAAAAAATTTGAAAGATATAAAAAAATGTATCCTAAAGAGTCATCTGAATTATTAAGAAGGATTAAAAAAAATTTACCAAAGAATATCAATTCTGAGATTTTGAAATTAATGAATAAGAAGTTTGAACCAATGGCAACAAGGAAATCATCACAGGTTGTCCTTGAAAATATTGCAGAATATCTTCCAGAATTAGTTGGCGGGTCAGCTGATTTAAAAGAATCAAACTTGGTGTTTTGGTCAGAATCTAAACCAATTACGAAAAGTAATTTTTCTGGAAAATATATCTATTATGGAGTTAGGGAATTTGGAATGTCGGCAATTAGTAATGGTATTTTCTTACATGGTGGTTTTAGGCCGTATGCAAGTACATTTCTCATTTTTTCAGAATATGCAAAAAATGCAATTAGGATGTCAGCATTAATGCAATTACCAATAATATATATATTTACCCATGACTCAATTGGGCTAGGAGAGGATGGGCCAACTCATCAGGCAATAGAGCAGATTACTTCCTTAAGACTAATACCAGGAATGAATGTTTGGAGACCAGCAGACCTGTGTGAAACAGCTCAAGCCTGGAAAGATGCCTTACAAAGAAAAGCAAATCCAACGTCCATAGTTTTATCACGACAAACATTACCTGAAATTGAAAGAACAAAAATAGAGAAACAACTTATCAGTAAGGGAGGATATATAATATATAATAAACATAAGGACCCCGATGTTATACTGTTAGCAACAGGGTCAGAGTTACATATAACCATAAATGCTGCTAAAGAATTGTTAAAAGAAAAAATAAAAGCTCGTGTAGTATCAATACCTTGTGCAGATCTATTTCTTAAGCAAGATGAAAAGTACAGAAAAAAAGTTTTACCATCTAACTTTGATAATGTGTTAGCTATTGAAGCAGGGGTAGGAGATTATTGGCATCAATTTGTTGGTCGAAATGGAAGCATATTGGGTATGCATAGTTTTGGATTATCTGCTCCTGGGAAGAAAGCAATGGATTTTTTTGGGTTCACTGAAAAAAATATTATAAAGGAAGTAAAAAAATTGTTAAAAAAAAATAGGTGAAATATGACAATGAATGTTGCAATTAATGGTTTTGGAAGAATTGGAAGAAATATATTTAGGGCTAATTATGAAAGAGGATTATCAAAAGACATAAAAATTGTTGCGATTAACGATTTGGGAAATGCGGACATAAACGCTCACTTACTCAAGCATGACAGTGTGCACGGAGCTTTTTCTAAGAAAGTTGATGTTAAGGATAACCATCTTGTAATTGATAATAACGATGAGGTTTTAGTTTTATCAGAAAAAGACCCTTCAAAGCTGCCTTGGAAGAAATTAAATGTTGATGTTGTATTAGAATGTACTGGTTTTTTTGCATCAAAATCTGCTTCTATGAAACATATCGATGCGGGTGCAAAAAAAGTACTAATATCAGCTCCAGCTAAAGATGTAGATGCTACTGTGGTCTATGGAGTAAATGAAGAAATAATAGACAGTTCGCATATAATCATATCAAATGCATCTTGTACAACAAACTGCTTGGCCACTTTAATTAAAAATATACATTTAGATTTAGGTATTGAATACGGACTGATGACTACAATACATTCATATACAAATGATCAGGTTTTAACAGATGTATATCATACAGATCCTAGAAGAGCTCGTTCTGCCACTCAATCAATGATCCCAACCAAAACGGGGGCAGCTTCAGCAGTAGGACTTGTACTTCCAGAATTAAATGGGAAGTTAGATGGTTTTGCAATTCGTGTCCCTACGCTTAATGTATCATTAGTAGACTTGTGCTTCGTCCCATCTAAAAAAACGACAATCAATGAAATAAACAATATTTTAAAAAGTGCGTCAGACAATAAATTAAAAGGAATTTTAGGTTATACATCTGACCCCTTAGTATCAATTGATTTTAATCATTCAGCACTTTCTGGCATTTATGATGAAACATTAACTAGATCAATTGATGAAAAATTTTATAAAATTTGTGCTTGGTATGATAACGAATGGGGTTTTTCAAATAGAATGTTAGATGTAGCTAAAATTCTTGCTAAAACTTAATGCTGAAATCAATAAAAAATGTAGATATTGTTAATAAAAAAGTTTTACTAAGATTGGATTTAAATGTACCACTACATGACCAAGAAATTCGAAGCGATTTTAGGATTAGTAAATCAATACCAACAATCTTACATCTATTAAAAAAAAATAATGATGTCATCATACTCTCCCATCTTGGGAGACCAGAAGAAGGGAGAGTAACACACAACCTATCTTTACGCGAGATCGCTGATTCGCTGTCAGAAAAACTTAATCAGAAAGTTAAATTTATTGAAGATTGGATTGACGGAATAGATATGAGAGGTAGTAGAGTTGCAATGTGTGAAAATGTAAGATTTCAAAAAGGAGAAAGAGTTAATGATGAAAAATTATCAAAAAAAATTGCGTCTCTTGGCGATGTATTTGTATTTGATGCGTTTGGTGTATCTCATAGAAAAGAGGCATCTACTTATGGGGTGCTGGAACACATTGATTCTTATGTTGGATTACTCATCGAAGATGAGATAAAAAATGCAAACCATATATTGGGAAATCCAAGAAAACCATTACTTACAATTATTTCTGGGGCTAAAATTTCAACAAAAATTGAAATAATACACAAACTAGCTGATAAAAGTGATTTCATGATTCTAGGCGGAGGAATATTAAATACTTTTTTACGTGCCTCTGGTTATGAAGTTGGGGCATCACTAATGGAAGAATCATATATTGAGGAAGCAAAAAAAATTATAGATGGACCAAATTTTAAAAAAATCATTCTTCCAATAGACCATGTGTGTTCTGTATCAGACAAGCTTGATCAAATTAAAACTAGATCAGTTTCTATGATACAATCTAATGAAAGTATCTTTGATATTGGACCCCAAACCATAGATCAATATAAAGACATCATAAAATCGTCAAAAACAATCTTTTGGAATGGACCACTTGGTTACGTAGAAAAGAAACCATTTGATAGAGGAACAATTGAAATATCAAAAATGATTGCATTAACAGATAATTATTCAATTGTAGGAGGAGGAGATACTATACCAATAATTGAAGAATTGAAATTACAAAATAATATTTCATATTTATCAACAGGAGGAGGTTCTCTGTTAAAGTATATAGAAGGGGGTGAGCTACCTGTCCTAACTAAACTGGAAGCGTAGATATGAGGAAAAGAACTAAAATCATTACAACTCTAGGACCATCAACTACTAGTCCAGAAATATTGTCAGACTTAATTTCTGCCGGCACCGATGTTTTCCGGCTTAATTTGTCTCATGCAAAAATTGATGATGCTAGAGAAATATTAAATAAATTAAAAAAATCATCCTCAAAGCTTGAAAGACCTGTTGCTATGCTTGTTGATTTGCAAGGACAAAAAATTAGGACTAAGGGTTTTTTAAAGGAAAAGTTTGTTGATTTAAAAACCAATCAAAAATTTGTGCTTGACTGTTCACTTAAGGATGACGAAGGGGATTCTTCTAAAGTAGGAGTAACACATAAAAGCCTATATAAAATTACAAAACCAAAAGATGAGATCCTTTTAAGTGATGGTCTTATAAAACTTTCTATAAATAAAATAAACGGAAATAAAATATATACAACAGTAGTAAGGGGAGGAAGATTATTACCATTTCAAGGTTTGAATAAAAAAGGAGGAGGCCTATTATTAAAAGGAATAACAAAGAAAGATATTACTGATTTAAAAAAAGCAGTTAAATTAGACATTGATTACGTAGCAGTTTCATTTGTTAGAAATAAGGAAGATTTAATTGCGGTTAAAAAAATAACTGAAAAGAAAAACATTGGTGTGATTGCAAAAATAGAGAGGAACGAAGCATTAGAAAACATTGATTCAATTTTAGAACACTCTGACGGTATTTTGATTGCACGTGGTGATCTTGGCGTAGAAATTGGGATTGAATTGTTGCCTGCAGTACAAGATGAATTAATTAGTAAAGCCATGGACCATGATAAATTAGTAATTGTTGCTACCCAAATGATGGAATCAATGAAAACAAGTCGGGTACCAACAAGAGCTGAAGTTTTTGATGTATCTAATGCTGCCTGCTCAGGTGTTGATGCCATAATGTTGTCTGCAGAAACTGCAGTAGGTAAATACCCAGCAGAGGTTGTGCAAGAAGCAAGCAGGATTTGTGATATTGCTGAGAAAACCAGTACAAAAAAAATTAAAATTGGTGATAGCGGAGAGAGGTTTGATAAAGTTGATCAAATAATTGCGATGACCGCTGTTTATGGAGCTGATAGATCAAATGTTAAGGCAATTGCAGCGCTAACAGAGACAGGATCTACACCATTATGGATGTCACGAATTCAATCTTCAATACCGATTTATGCCATGACTGCAAACCAAAAAACAAGTAAAAGGATATGTCTCTACAGAGGAGTTTATTCAATTCAACTTGATAAAATTGAATATGATCATGCAAGAGCAAACAAACAAGTTATACAATTGATGGAAAAACAAGGTGCTGTTAAAAAGGGAGATCTAGTCATAATTACAAAAGGAGATTTGATGGGAACGAGTGGAGGAACCAACGCTCTTAAAATTGTAGAAGTAGGAAAGCTTTTAAAGGTTTAATATTAGGGAGGATCGATGAATAAAAAACATTTAGAATCTACGGCTAATCAAATGATGGTAAAGCCAAAGGGAATTTTAGCTATGGATGAAAGTAATCCAACAATTGCAAAACGATTAACTTCTATCAATGTTGAAAACAGCGAAGAGAATAGAAGAAAATATAGAGAACTTATAGTGACATCACCAAATCTATCAAACTTTATAAGTGGCACAATCCTTTTTGACGAGACATTCAGACAGAAAATGAGTTCAGGAGTTTTGTTTACAGAATATTTAAATAATATAGGCATATTACCTGGAATAAAAGTTGATAAAGGCGCTAAGGATTTATCAAATCATGAAAATGAAAAAATTACGGAAGGACTAGATGGTTTAAGAGAAAGACTATTAGAGTATTCAGAATTGGGGGCAAAATTTTGTAAATGGCGTGCTGTAATAACAATAGGAAACAGAATCCCGACAAAAGCCTGTATTTTTTCTAACTGTAATGCTCTAGCAAGGTATGCATCACTGTGTCAGGAAAATGATTTAGTCCCAATCGTAGAACCTGAGATACTTATAGATGGAGATCATACAATAGAAAAATCTTATGAAGTAACAGAAGAAACACTAGAATGTTTATTTGAACAAATGAAAAGTTTTAATATTTTTCTTGCCGGAGCAGTTTTAAAGCCAAGCATGGTTATATCGGGGAACAAAAATAAAAATAGGGCAAATTTTGATCAGGTTGCCGAAATGACTGTAAAGTGTTTAAATAAATGTTTACCAAATGAATTAGCTGGAGTCGCTTTTCTATCTGGAGGGCAAACTGATGACGAGTCAACTAATCATTTAAATCTAATGAACAAAAAATTCAAAGAACTTCCATGGCGAGTAACATTCTCATATGCGAGAGCAATACAACAGTCAGCATTAAAAGCTTGGTCTGGTTCTGATAAAAATATCACAAAATCTCAAGAAGTTTTAGCTGATAGAGCAATGCAATGTTCAAAAGCATCTATTGGAGAGTTATAATTTTAAGAAAATATGAGATCAAATAATTTGGCAAAAACTTTTCTATTTGACCTTATAGTACAATTATATGTTTGAAAAATAGGAATATCGCTATAAGAGCGAATTTCCTTCATATTATCCATACCTTTGGGAATTTCTTTTACCTTTCTATTTAGTATGATACCAACTAAGTTAATTTTTTTATTTTTACAACATTCAATATTTAGTAGAGCACTGTTTATTGCACCTAATTTATCTTCAACCACAAGAATAGTTTTTGCTTGGATTCTTTTTATAAGATCAACATTCAATCCATCTAAGGCTATAGGAGAGAAAAGGCCACCAGCGCCCTCAATAAGCAAAACATCATTTTTTGGAAGTTTATGTAATTTATTTAGATAATTTTCTAAGAAAATTCTTTTTTTAGCTAATTTTATCGCTTTATTCGGTGAAAGAGGGTGAAAAAATCTATAAGGATTAATTTTATCAAGAGCTATTTTTTGCTTGATTGATTTAAAAAATCTGTTTGAGTCGTTTGGTATCAATTGATTATTAAATCTTTTACATCCAGTTTCTATTGGTTTAAATGGAGTTATTGAAAAACCTTGAGAAATAATAAATTGTATAAGACTATTTGCAACATATGTTTTCCCAACATTTGTATCACTTCCAGTTACAAAAATTTTTACTTTTTGAGATTTTTTCATTAGCGTGTAAGAAGATCATATGCTAATTGATATCTTTTCATCAACTCGCTCTTTATTTCTTCAGGAAGATTGATTTGTTTATTATTCCATTTAATATCAATCAAATAGTCACGTAAAAACTGTTTGTCAAATGAATCATAGTTAATAGTTTCTTTTTTAGTATCATACATCCAAAATCTTGAACAATCAGGAGTAAATATTTCATCAATAAGAATAAGATTGTCATCATCGTCCAAGCCAAATTCAAATTTTGTGTCAGCAATTACAATCCCTTTTTTTATAGCAAAGGAATAGGCAAAATTATATAAATTGATACTTATATTCTTTATTTTTTCTGCAAGTTCTCCACCAATCAGGTTTTTCATTTCCTCAAAAGAAATATTTTTATCTTTCTCTCCTATCTCTGCTTTTGTAGAAGGTGTAAAAATTGGATTTTTAAACCTTTCATGCTTCTTAAATTTGATATTAGATTTTTCTTCATTTATGATTTCCTTTTTCTTATATAACTCCCATGCTGATCCAGCAAGATAACCTCTGACTATTGCCTCTATTGGCAAAACTTTAACCTTTTGAACGAACATACATCGTTCTTCATAATCACTAGGAAAGTTTTTTATTCCTAACTTATTAGGGTCAACAATATGATTTCTTATTATTTCTTTTGTAAGATTAAACCAAAATAATGATAGCTTATTTAGAAGCACTCCTTTTCCAGGAATCATATCATTAAAAACAAAATCAAAAGCAGATATCCTATCAGTTGTATAAATTAATAAATATTTTTTATCTTTTGATTCATAGATATCTCTAACCTTTCCTTTAGAACTAAGATCTAAACCAAATTCTTTCTGAAGGTCGTTTTCTTGTATCCTATTTATCATCTAATATATTTATTTGATTTTAGAAAAATATTTTGTAAACCTATCTTTATTAGTTGCAAACTTTTTTTCTTCCTCTAGGGCAAATTCTTTTGCGGCATTTATATTATTGCTAGGGTCTCCAACTATAATTATTCCTACCATTCCTAAAACATAATGTGGAGTACATTTATACCCATATACACCTTCAATATCTAGTTTAATTGATATCTCTTCGTTTACATTACCTTCCCAAGATTTTGATCCAGAAGGGAGCATTTCATTAATTGATGCTGAATTGTGACCAGGTTGAGTTGATAACCATTTTACACTATCCCCCTTATTTATCTTTAAAACAGGTGGCTCAAAAACCATCATCTTCCCATTGGAGGAACTTAGCATTTTAATTTGATGTTCTGCAGCAGAGAGATTGCCTGTGAAAATTACACAAAAACACAAACAGTAAATTTTAAAATTATCCATTTTCTACACTCCGTTTGAAATTAAAAAATTAATCTATACATAATATCATGAAAATAATAATATAATTAATATGTCTTATGTCATATACTGACTCAAATAAAAGTTTATATCCTATCAATAAAAATGAGAGATTATAAGATAGCACCATCCATATTATCAGCAGATTTTTCTCGTTTGGGAGAAGACGTCCAAAATGTCATTGATGCTGGAGCTGATTTTATACATTTTGATGTGATGGATAATCATTATGTGCCAAATCTTACGTTTGGTCCCATGATATGTTCATCTCTTAGAGATTTTGGAATTGATAAAATAATTGATGTACATTTAATGATAAAACCGGTTGATAGAATAATTCCTGAATTTGCAAAAGCTGGAGCTGACTATATTAGTTTTCATCCTGAGGCTACAGACCATATTGACCGTACTATCAATTTAATATTAGAAAATAAATGTAAGCCAGGGATAGTTTTTAATCCAGCTACTCCATTAAGTTATTTAGAGCACTGCATAGATAAAATTGACATGATACTAATAATGTCAGTAAACCCCGGTTTCCCTGGGCAAAAATTCATAGAAAGTACACTAGAAAAAATTAAAAAAGTGAGAGAAATAATTGATAACTCTAAGAGAGAAATTAGATTAGAAGTTGATGGAGGCGTTACCCTGGAAAATATAGGTAAGATTGCAAAGTCTGGTGCAGACACTTTTGTTGCTGGCTCTGCAATTTTTGGCTCCAATGATTATAAGAAGACAATTTCGACTATGAGATCAGTATTAAGCGAAGTTTGACTTATTATCTCCGTCATTAGCTGATGAAAGAACAAGAGTTTTTAAATTACGTTTCAGAAGGTTATAAATTAATACCGCTCAAAATTGAAATAAAACTAGAAGATATTAACCCTTTAGACATTTATAAAAGAATTTCAAATAAACCAAGATCATATTTTTTTGAATCATTAGAAGGGGGGAAAAAGTGGAGCAGATATACAATTATTGGATTACCATCAAATGATTACCTTGATGTAGTTGGAAAAAAAATTCACTTATATGAAAACGGTAAAGAGTCTGAAATTATCAATGCAGATAATCCAATTGATTGGATAGAAAGGTTCCATAGTCAATTTAAGGTTTTAGAGGATAAAGATCTACCTCAATTTCAAGGAGGTTTGGTAGGTTATTTTGGTTTCGATAGTATAAAATTTATAGAAACTAAATTGACATTCTCTAAACAAGAGGACCACTTAATAACTCCAGATATTTCTCTCATTATTTCCAAGGAAATTTTGATATTTGATAAGATAAATAATCTTATATACATTATTGTATATGCGGAAAATAATATTGAGAGTTTTAAAAGAAAACAAAAAAGATTAAATGAAATAAAAAATATTTTAAATGGTTCTGAATACGAGGAAACTGTTAAATTAAATCAGAAAAACAGTCAATCACCAATAACATATCATTATAAGAAGGATGACTTCTTATCTGCTGTAAATAAAATTAAAAAATATATAACCGCTGGAGATGTTATGCAAGTTGTTTTATCACAGAGGATGTCAATGCCATTTAATAGTACACCAATAGAGTTTTACCACGAGCTTAGAAATATAAACCCTTCTCCATATATGTATTATCTAAATATGGGAGATTATTTTATTATTGGATCATCCCCTGAAATCTTAGTAAGACTTGAAAGTAATATAATAACTGTAAGGCCAATTGCAGGGACACGACCAAGAGGAAAAGATAAAGAGTCAGATAAATTATATGAAAAAGAGCTAAGTTTAGACCCTAAAGAAAATGCCGAACATTTAATGTTAATAGATTTAGGAAGAAATGATGTGGGTAAAGTTTCAAAAATTGGTTCAGTTAAATTAACTGAAAATATGATTATAGAAAAATATTCTCATGTGATGCACATGGTTTCGAATGTGATTGGTGAAATAAAAGAAAACATAACTATGACGGATGTACTAAAGGCAACGTTTCCTGCAGGGACTGTTACGGGCGCTCCAAAAATTCGGGCTATCGAAATCATATATGAGCTTGAATCGTTAAAAAGAGGTATATATGCTGGTGCCATTGGTTATCTAGGTTGGAACGGCAATATGGATACAGCAATTGCAATAAGAACTTGTGTAATTAAGGATAATATCTTAAATATACAGTGTGGAGCTGGGATTGTTAATGACTCAATTCCTGAAAATGAATGGGTAGAAACTATAAACAAAGGAAAAGCAATACTGCAGGCATATACAAATTTAGAGGAGAGAGAAAATGATTCTAATGATAGATAATTATGACTCTTTCACCTATAACGTGGTGCAATATTTTGGCGAATTAGGAGCAGAACTTACTGTTCATAGAAATGATATGATTGACATATCTGAGATTGAAAAAATTAATCCTGAAAAAATAGTTATATCGCCAGGTCCTTGTACTCCAAATGAAGCTGGGATATCTGTTGATGTTGTGAAACACTTTCATCAAAAGATTCCAATTCTGGGCATTTGCCTTGGGCATCAGAGTATAGGACAGGCATTTAATGGAAGAATTGTAAATGCAAGTTCAATTATGCATGGGAAAACTTCAAAAATATATCATGGTAAAAATGAAATTTTTGCCAATGTAACTAATCCTTTCGATGCAACACGATACCATTCTCTTGTAATAGAAAAGAAAACTTTACCAGAGTGCCTTGAAATAATTGCATGGTGCAAAGAAAGTTCTGACTCTGAAGAAATAATGGGAGTCAAACACAAACAATATCCAATTTATGGATTACAATTCCATCCAGAATCAATCCTTACAAAACCTGGTCATCAGTTACTTAAAAACTTTTTGGAGTTGTAGATTGTCAACGGTTTCTATAATAAACAAATTAGAAAATAAAACAGATCTTGACAGAAATGAGATAAAAGAATTTATGACATCAGTTTTTAATGGAGATGTTCAAGAAGATGAGTTAACCAATGTTTTAATTTTATTAAATAATAAAGGAATAACCTCTGATGAACTTACTGGATGTGCACAGTCAATGAGACAAGTATCTAAAAAAGTTTCTACTAAATATCAAACTATTGATAATTGTGGAACTGGCGGGGATGGAATTGGGACGTTTAACATATCTACTGCTTCATCATTTATAGCTGCTTCTTGTGGTGTTCATATAGCAAAACATGGGAATAAAGCTATCACTAGTAGTTCAGGAAGTGCTGATTTATTAATGGAAGCTGGAGCAAATATTGACCTTCTTCCAGAACAAATCTCAAAATGCATTGATAAAATAAATTTTGGCTTTATGTTTGCACCCTTACATCACCAGGCCATGAAACACGTTGTAGGGTCACGCAAAAAAATTGCTCCAAAAAAAACAATTTTTAATTTGCTTGGGCCTCTGACAAATCCTGCTGAATCAAAAATTCAACTGATAGGAGTTTATTCAAAAGAAAAAATAGAGTTGGTCGCAGAATCATTAAAAAACCTTGGAACAAATAGAGCTATGATTGTTCATTCAGAAGATGGATTAGATGAAATTAGCATATTTAGTAAAACACACGTGGCAGAGATAAAGGATTCAAATATTAATTATTACACAATTGACCCAAACGACTACTTTTCAAATGAAGGCTCTCTGCAAGATCTTATTGTGAAGGAAACACGAGATAGTTTGTCTATGGTTTGTTCAGTATTTGATAATAAAGAAGGCCCTGCATTAAATATATGCCTAATAAATGCTGCTGCCTTATTATATCTATCTGGGAAAGAAAGTACGTTGAAACAAGCAATTAAGGTCTGTAAAGAATCAATTATTAAAGGTAAAGTTAAGCAAAAATTTTTAGACTATATAGAATTCACAAAACATCTTTGATCATGCTAAAAGAAATCTTAAAAAATAAAGAAAAGGAAGTAGAGATATTAAGGAAGGAATTCGGGCAGAATACGACAGACAAGCTGATTATGAAAGAAAAGCAAAAAGGTTTTTTAAAAAATATAATAAAGAAAGTTACAGAAGAAGAAGTAGCTGTTATTGCTGAAATTAAAAGACACTCACCTAGTAAGGGCTATTTAGATAAAAACCTTGACTTGAAATTAGTGGCAGAACAATATGAGCGTGCAGGTGCTGCTTGTATATCAGTATTAACAGACAGAGATTATTTTAAAGGGTCAATTGAGGATTTAATTTATGTAAAAAAGCACACAACATTACCTATATTAAGAAAAGATTTTATTATAGATGAATCCCAAATCATAGAATCAAAAATTATAGGGGCGGATTGTATTTTACTAATTGTTGCGGCTCTTAATAAAGAAAAATTCAAGAATTTATATGAGCTAAGCTTAGAATTTGGACTAGATGTTTTAGTAGAAGTTCATGATAAAAGTGAACTTGATGTAGCTTTAGAGAACAATTGCAAATTAATTGGGATTAATAATAGAGATTTAAAAACGTTTGATGTTTCAATTCAAACTAGCATAGACCTATGTAATTTAGTGGAAGATAAAAATATTCTTTTAGTAAGTGAGAGCGGTATAATGAATAAAAAAGATATTAATATTTTAAAAGAATTTGGAATAAAAGCTTTCCTCATTGGTGAAAAATTAATTACATCAGTAGATAGGGAAAAAGAACTTCAGGAATTAATAAAATAATTATGAAAAAAACATTAGGGATAAGACATATTGCAATTAAAGTAAAGAACTTTGAAAAATGTTTAAATTTTTATACGAACATACTTGAAATGAAAATTGACTGGAAACCTGATGCAGAGAATGCTTATTTAACCAATGGGCAAGATAATTTAGCGCTACATCTCGATAAAAATTTAAATGAGAATAGTAATCAAAATAGATTAGACCATTTTGGAATCATGCTGAACAGTAAAGAGGAAGTTGATAATTGGTATAAACACATCAAATCTAATAATATTAAAATTTTTAAAGATGTTCATGATCACAGAGATGGTTCTAGGAGTTTCTATTGTTACGATCCAGATGATAATATAATCCAGATAATCTGGCACCCAACAATATCTAAAGATGGTTAATAAAATTAGCAATGTAAGTCATACCCTTATCATTAATACTTTTGAAGGTTTTTACTATAAAGATTCATCAAAAATTGAGGAAGCATTAAAGAAAATATCAGAGTCTTATAATGCTGACAGACTTCTAAACATATCACGTGAAATTGCAAAATCTATAAGAGTAGAAATTTTAAATGAGTCCACACATATTTTTAAGCCTTTTGGTGATAGTGGTTCTTTTTTAGTAGGGGCAGATATAGAAAACTATAATACTGGAGCTATCCATCTCAAAGAAAGTCATATCACTTTCCATACTTACTTAGAAGATACACTAGAAAATTTTTTAATAATAAGGTTTGAATTACATATTTGTTCTTGTGCCGATGAAAATATTTTCTTATCACTCCCTGAAATATTTAATAATTCACCAAATTTTCCTAAGAAGAGAAATTCTTTGTTTCCTCATCTCATAGGGATAGATTATCTGAAAAGAGGGTCAACTCTTATTTCAAATCATAAAAAAACTATAAAAAATATTCATAATCTTACACATGAAATTTCTGACAAAGCATTTGGAGACAAATATATTTTCATAAAGAAAAGTGCAGATAAAAATAACCAACAAAATGTACTTATTATGAAGGAGAAACTAATTGAAAGAGGATTATATAGTTTACATTCAAATATCTCAAATGATATTTTTACAAACTTTTTAAGTTCCTTAAGTAATGAATACGCAGAATCTTTTCTAAATATATAATTACTAATTAAAAATTAGAAATAGTAACTAATTTTTTTCATAACTTTAGAAAAGTTTTCCATCATAAGTTTTGTTGATTTTGACAGTTCAACAGACCCTAATGATTGAGCGGTTTTACGATGTTTTTCTTCATCTTTTGCAACATCTTTCAATATCGCAATACTGCGAATATCTTTTTTAGGGAGAAGGTCAATATATTCTTCTAGATGTTCTTTTACCTGTTTTTCGGTTTCTTCTATAAATCCCATTTTCCAATTCTTTTCATTAATACCTGCATATACTCCAAGCAAAAATGCAGCAGTATACCACACAGGGTTAAAAATACTTTGATTTCCTTTTAATTCCTCTAACCTTAGATTTAAAAGTTCTAAATGTCGATGTTCTTCTTCACACATCATATATAATTTTTTTTTGGTTTTTTCATCCTCAGTGAAACAGGCTTGCCCTCTGTACAAAGCTTGAGCACAAACTTCTCCAACATGATTAACTCTAATATTCCGAATTGACTTCTTTGTTTCATTTTTAGTCAATTCTTGATTATTAACCATTTGAGGAAGAGCTTTTTCTGATTTTTTTGTATCGTTAAGTAATACTTCAAAACCATATTCAAGCTCGCTAATAATTGAGTCAACAAAGTCCACTTTTTTATTCATATGATCTATTTTAACCAATTACACTAAAAACTAGAAATAAGTTTCGATAAATTTCTTGTATAGAAGAGCTGATATGAGTAAAATCACAAATACTGAAAATCTAACAATCATGAATAACAAAGATTGGTATATAGTTGATGCGAAAAAGGCCGTTTTAGGGAGATTAGCTTCCAAAGTAGCTTCTATGCTCCGTGGAAAGCACAAACCTTCATATCTCCCATATACTGATAATGGGGACTATATAATTGTTGTAAATGCTGGACATATAAAAGTTACAGGTAATAAAATGAGCGATAAAAAATATTATAAACATACTGGTTATATAGGGAATTTAAAAACTACGAGTCTAGAAGTTTTATTAAAAAAAGATCCGTCATTTGTAATAAGAAATGCGGTTAAGGGTATGTTGCCTAGAAATTCATTAGGGCGCAGCATGATTAAGAAATTAAAAGTATATAATGATGAAGAACATACACATCATGCACAAAAACCCAAGGTATTAGAAATATAATGTATAAGTCATACGGCACAGGACGAAGAAAAACATCAAATGCTAGAGTCTATCTAAAGGAAGGTAGTGGAGAGATTGTCATTAATTCTAAAAACTTAGATGATTTTGTTTCTTCTGAGTCTTTAAAATCTTTTGTTTTAGCACCATTAGAGAAGACTAAAATGGAAAAAAAAGTTGATCTAAAAATTAATGTATGTGGAGGTGGGCCAAGTGGGCAAGTAGGCGCAATTGTACATGGTCTAAGTAGAGCATTAGTAAAATACCAAGGTAGTCTTCTGCCAATATTAAGAAGAGAAGGATTTGTTACACGAGATGACAGAAAAGTTGAGAGAAAGAAAGTAGGGCTGAGAAAAGCTAGAAAAGCAACTCAATACTCTAAACGTTAGTCTCAAGCACATCAACATTATTTTCATACCCAATTAGTAGTTTATCTGCTGGCCTTAGCGCAAAAAGTCCATTAGTAACAACACCTGGAATATTGTTAATAGCTTTTTCTATTTTTATTGGTTCAAAAATATCTAAATTGTGGATGTCTAAAATAGGGTTTCCATTATCAGTAGTGAAACTTTCCCTGAGAACGGGTTTTCCTCCCATTTTTACTATTTCAAGAGAAACCAAACTCTGAGCAGTCTCCAAAGTTTCAACAGGTAAAGGAAATTTTCCTAATTTATCGACTAATTTTGTATCATCAATTATACATATGAACGTGTCGCTGGCTTGGGCCACAATTTTCTCTCTAGTCAATGCGCCACCTCCACCTTTAATTAATTGACAAAATGAATTTGCTTCATCTGCACCATCAATATACAAGGGTAATCGTCCTGCCTCTCTCAATTCAAGAACTCTCAAACCCTGTTCCATTAATAATTTGGTTGTGCTTTCAGAACTTGAAACAACACCATCTATTTTATTTTTTATCTTGTTAAAAAGGCTTATGAGACAGTTAACGGTACTACCAGTACCTATTCCAACAATTTGACCGGATTCTATGTACTCTAGAGCAACCTCTGCTACTTTAAATTTTTTTTCATCTTGATTCATGAATGTGAGAAATTTACGTAGTTTTGTATTAATATATGTTTTTATTATACATTAAATGGAACGTAGGGAATGACAGAAAATTACCGTAATCAGTGTTTTAAGAAAATTGAAGAAGCAGAAGTCTATGACGTTGCCATAGAGAGCCCATTGGAATTTGCTAAAAACCTTTCAAATCGTCTAAATAATGATATTTATCTCAAGAGAGAAGATTTACAGCCTGTTTTTTCTTTTAAGCTTAGAGGAGCTTACAATAAAATAGTTAAACTTAGTAGAACAAAAAAAATAAAAAAATTAGTTGCTGCATCAGCTGGTAATCATGCTCAAGGGGTAGCTTTAGCAGCTAAAAACTTGGAAATAAAGGCCTGTATTGTTATGCCTAAATCTACACCCCAAATAAAAATTGAAGCAGTAAAATCTTTAAGAGCAGAAGTCATATTACATGGAGACTCCTATGATGATGCCTATGATTATGCTTTAAAAAAAGCAAAATCTGAGAAGCTGGAATTTGTCCATCCATATGATGATTTAGATGTAATAGCAGGACAAGGCACAATTGGCATAGAGATAATGAATCAAATCCAATCTAAACCTGATTATATTTTCATCCCAGTTGGAGGTGGAGGTTTACTTGCAGGCATAGCTGTTTATGTAAAAAGAATAAGTCCAAACACAAAGATTATCGCTGTTGAACCAGATGATTCAAATTGTTTTCAGCAAGCCTTCAAAGCAAAAAAAAGAGTTAAATTAAAAACTGTTGGCACATTTGCTGATGGAGTTGCAGTGAAACAAATAGGGGAAAAAACCTTTAAATTAACAAAAGATATTGTTAGTAATTCAATTACGGTTTCAACAGATGAGATTTGTGCAGGAATTAAGGATCTGTATGAAGAAACAAGAACAATTGCAGAACCTGCTGGAGCACTATCCATCGCTGGAATTAAAAAGTTTGTAAAACAAAAAAAAATTAAAAATAAAACTATTGTTTCGTTATTCTGTGGAGCAAATATGAATTTTGATCGACTTAGACATGTTTCAGAAAGATCAGATACGGGAGAATTAAATGAAATGCTCGTAGGAGTCACAATCCCTGAGATTCCCGGAAGTTTTAAAAAATTCTGTTCAGCAATTGGAAAACGCTCGATTACAGAATTTAATTATAGATATTCTGATTCCAGTAAAGCGCAGGTATTTGCAGGGATAAAATTAAATAATAGTCTTCATGAAAAAGAGCTTGTAATGAAAGCTCTAAGAAAAAATAAATTTAAGGTAATTGATTTAACTCACAATGAAATGGCAAAACTCCATATTAGGTATATGGTTGGTGGGGTGAGTAATTCTACTAAGAGTGAAAAAATATTCCGATTTATTTTTCCAGAAAAACCTGGGGCACTTTTTACTTTTTTAAATGCAGTAGGGAGCAGATGGAATATTAGTCTTTTTCATTACAGAAATCATGGAGCAGATTTTGGAAGAGTTTTGGTGGGTCTTCAAATAAGCAATAAAGAGAAACCAAACCTTTTAAGACATCTAAATAGCCTTAATTATGACTTTTCTGAAGAAACAAACAATCTTGCATACAGGATGTTTTTAAGCTAAAAAAAAGGCCCTATAGAGGGCCTTTTATGCTTTTAGCGACTTAGTCTAAATATAGCTATATCAACTAAAGTTAAACCAGACTATTTAAAACAAATTTATTTTTTTCTTCTTCTTGTTTTACGTCTAGTCTTCTTAGCTACTTTCTTCTTAGAAGCTTTACGTCTAGTCTTACGTCTAGTCTTAGTCTTCTTCTTAGAAGCTTTACGTCTAGTCTTACGTCTAGTTTTCTTCTTAGAAGCTTTTCTCCTTGCTTTTTTAGCTACTTTCTTCTTAGAAGCTTTTCTTCTACGAGCTTTCTTACGAGTAGTTGAAACTTTTTTCTTCCTAGAAGCTTTTCTTCTCGTCTTCTTAGCTACTTTCTTCCTAGAAGCTTTTCTCTTAGAAGCTTTTTTTCTGGTTGCTTTTCTCTTTTTAGCAACCTTAGCTTTTTTCTTTGCTACCATACTGTTGTCCTCCGCAGTTATTGGTGGTTGTTTTTAAGTGTATGAACACAAACATGAAAAAACAAGTTTTTTTTCATTTTTTTTTCAGTTTTTAAATTTTTTTTTTAAATTTACTAGAATTTTTTAAAAAAACATCTTTTAAGTTAAAAAAATTGAATTTTTTTAGTAAAAAAACAGGTTTTTTATTAATTTTCACCCAAAATATGCATTAAAAGTATTTTAAATTAACTTTTTTCAAGTTTTAAAATAAAATCCCACTCTTTTTTATTTAATTCTGTAATGGATAATCTATTACCTTTTTGGACAACTTTCATTTTTGAAAGCTGAGGATATGATTTTAGGTCTTTTAAAGTGACAGGTTTTTTCATTTTTCTTTTGTATTTAACATCAACCATAAACCATGTCGGATTATTTGGATTACTTTTTACATCATAATATTTTTTTCTTTTATCAAACGCTGTATGGTCAGGATAGTGTTCTTTACAAATCTCCATTACTCCATAAATTCCAGGGACTTCACAATTTGAATGATAAAAAAAAGCCAAGTCTCCTTTTTTCATATCATCTCTTATCATATTTCTAACCTGATAATTTCTTATACCATCCCATGGCTCAGTTTTATCTCTTTTCAAATCATCGATGTTATAATCTTCAGGTTCATTTTTCATGAGCCAATATTTCACAAAAAATTTTCCTCTGAATCTATATAATTTTGGAGTTGTTTAATTTCATTTGAAACTTCATCTAATTCTTGTAGTTTATTTTCTTGTTTCAAAAACTCACTTACTATGTTTAGGCCAGCTAGGACAGCAACTTTTTCTTTTGACATGTTAGATGAACCTTCTTTAATTTCTATCATTTTATTATTTAGTTGAGAAGCTGATTTCTTTAATAGCTCGACTTCATTGGGAGAACATTTAATTTTATATTCTTCGCCAAGTATTTCTATAACTACTTCTTCGTGATCCATCTTAGTTTATTTCAAAATTTTTTATTCTATCAAGTATTGACTGGATTTCTGTTTTTGCTAACTCATTTTTTTTTACTAATTCAGCTTTTTCAGAAACAAGGTCTTCTTGCTGTTTCTTCAATAAAGAGTTTTCCATTTCAACTTTATTCATGTTCTTTTTTATGCTTTCTACAGATGTTCGCAATACATTCAATTGTTCACTTATTTTAGACATAGTAATAATATAAAATCCATCAAGTTGCGGGTCAACAATAATTTATAATCTTACAAAGATATATTCTTAAATTATTAGGTGAAGACTTAGAAATTAAGCATAAAAAAGCTTCTTTAATCACTATTCCTATCCTAACTGTGTGAAAATATATGGATTCATATACAATTTCTCATATACTTGAATATACAAAAAACAATATGTAGATAGTGATGCAAGATACAATATTTCAAAAGAGAAGGAAAAAGGTATTCAGAATGATGGAAAATAATTCTGTCGCCTTGATTGAGTCAGCTAGTGAAAAGATAAGAAATAATGATGTTTTTTATAGCTATAGGCAGTGCAGTAATTTTTTTTACTTAACTGGTCATGAAGAACCCGATGCTATTCTAGTTCTGAGCAAAAGAAATGGAAAATCTAAATCTTATTTCTTTACAAAAAAACCTACGAAAATACAGGAAACATGGACTGGTGCTATTGACAGTTCTGCAAAACTTAAAAAGAAATTACTTGTGGATGAATGTCATTACCATTCAGCTTTTGATAAAAAAATATATGACTTAATAAATGGTACTCAAACACTGTACCATTCTTTGGATTTGGCATCTAAGTTAAATAGGCTACTAACTAAGACTCTTAAATCTTTGGAGAAGAAATATAGGCAAGGCATCAAGTGTCCTTCAAAGACAATTTCTTTTGAAAAAATAATCCATCAGATGAGACTAATTAAATCTACAGAAGAAGTAAATCATATCAAAAAAGCTTGTACTATATCTGTAAGAGCACATAAAAGGCTTATGAAAACTTGTCGTCCAGGAATAACAGAATATGAAATAGGGGCTGAACTAATACATGAGTTCACTTCATCAAATTCAAAAGAGGCATACCCTATGATTGTTGCATCAGGTAAAAATGCTTGCACCCTACACTATATGAAAAATAACTGTAAGCTAAAAAATGGAGATTTATTACTGACTGATGCAGCGGCTGAATATAAAAACTATGCCTCTGATATTACAAGAACAATACCTATAAGCGGAAAATTTACAAAATCTCAGAAATTGCTTTATGAGATTGTTCTTGAAGCTCAAAAAAATGCAATAAAAAAATGTGTTGTTGGGAAATATTGGGGTGATATACATAAAGAAGCTGTCAAAACAATTACAAAAGGACTGATTAAACTTGGATTCATAAAAGGCAATTTAAAGGAAGCATTAGATAAGAAAAAATATGAAAAGTTTTACATGCACAGTACAGGACATTGGCTAGGTTTGGATGTACATGATCCTTGTGAATATCCAGGGAGAGAGACTGCATTAAAGTTAAAAGCTGGAATGATTTTTACAGTTGAGCCAGGGATTTACATAAAAGCTGATAAGTCAATACCTTCAGGTTTTCATAATACTGGTATAAGAATAGAAGATGATGTATTAGTATCGAAGGGTGGCCCTATAGTACTTACATCGTCGCTTCCAAAAGAAATTAGGGATATAGAAAAAGTTATGAATAGAAATGATTAAAAAATACCCTAAGTATGATTTTGTGATAGTAGGGGGAGGCTTGATTGGAAGCTTAATTTCTATTTTATTATCAAGGAATAATTTTAAATGTTGTTTGATTGAGCGTAATCCTTATAGCAGTGACAAAAGCATAACAACTTTCAGTCCACTATCGCTTAATTATAGAACTACTCTAATTTTACAAAAATTTGACCTATGGAACTCTTCTTTGATTGAAGCCTATCCAATTAAAAAATTAAATATAAAATACTTTAATAGTCTTAACAAACTAAAATTTTCATCTCATGATTTAGATTTACAGTATCTTGGTTATGTAGTTAATAAAAATCTTCTCCACAAATATTTTATTGATATTGCAAAAAAACAAAAGAATTTAGACATTATTGATACATCTGTAATTGAAAGATTAGAAAACACTCAGAGCAAGGACAAATGTCATATTACTATTACGAATTCAGTATCCAGAAAATCAAAAAATATTAAATCAAATTTTATCATTTTGTCTGATGGGCAAAAATCAATTTTAAGAGATATGCTAAAATTTAGGACTATCCAGAAAAACTATAATCAAACTTCTTTTATGTTCAACTGTACAGCAGAATTTGACGAAAGTTTAGCAGTTCAATTATTTAATGAAAATGGTATATTTGCTTTGATTCCACATTCTTCTACAAAAGCAAGCATTGTCCTAACTTTGAACAATAATATGCAGAATATTTTTTTTAATTCTCAAAATAAAATTAATAAGATAGAAGTAGAAAAAGCTTTTAGGGGTTATCTAATGAACATATCAGATGAAAAAATTATAAGTTCATATGAAATGAAGACAGTTCAAGCCAAAGAAATAATTAAAGATAAAATAATGTTGCTTGGAAATTCATCACAATTAATACATCCTGTTGGAGCACAAGGTTTTAATTTAGGAGTAAGAAATATAGAAACAATCATTGACGCTTGTAATAGTGAAGTTAAAGAAGACGTTTCGCATTATATTAGGGATTTAAATAACGCAGCAAAGAAGATACTTCAGGATAGAGATAAAATATTTGAAATGACAGATATTGCAACTAAACTTTTTGCAAACCCTAAATCCATATCTAAAGTAGCTAGTTCTCTTTTGGTAAATTCGTTAAAGATTATTCCTGGTACAAAAGCATCTTTTTTAAAAAAAATTTTAGGTTTAGATGACTGTTCTTATCTTACAATAAGAGGCTAGAATGAAAAATATTGCGATTATAGGTGGTGGCATAATAGGTATGTTATCAGCTTTGGTTGCTTCAAAATATGATTATAAAGTAATAATCCTTGACACAAAGAAGCAAGATTCAGGAATATTATTCCCAGAACGATATTTTTCGATAAATTTATTGTCAAAGTATATCTTTATGAAGCATGGTGTTTGGGATGATCTTAATTCAAAACATATATATCCGTTTAATAAAATAGTAGCATGGGATGCAGCTGCTTCTAGCTCGGTTACTTTTAATTCAGAAATAATCTCCTATGATTATCTTGGTTATATTTTGAAAGAATCAGAAATTAAAAGGTCATTATTAAATGCAATAAAGAAGAACTCAAATATAACTTATAAAAAAAATATAAAAATAGATAGTATTGAAAGTAAAAGTAAAAACTGTACACTTCTCTACAACAAAGAAAAAATAAATTGCGAGATTCTAATTGCGGCTGATGGAAGGTCCTCTCAAATTGCCAAGATGATGCAGATTGATAGTAAATCAAAGCATTATGACCAAGATGCAATGGTTATGAATGTAAAGTTCCAAAACAATCAAACCCTGACAACATCTTACCAAAGATTTAATGCTGGAGATATACAGGGTTTATTGCCGATAGGAAAAAATAATTATAATTTAATTTGGTCAATGGATAATTCAAATAGTCAGGAGATATTTAATCTGGATGATGTCAAATTAATAAAAATATTAAATAATGATTTTTCTGAACAGATGGGTAGAGTTTGCTCAATTTCACAAAAATTAAAATTTAAACTAATGAGTACGCATACAATGGCATACACTCGAGAACGAGTTATGTTAATTGGTGATGCCGCACACACAGTTCATCCACTTGCTGGCTTAGGATTGAATATGGGAATACAGGATATCTTTCTTTTAGATTTAGCCTTTTCAAAATTTTTGTCAGAAAAAAATGAAATAAGCTCTGATTTATTAGATTATTATGAAAATATGTGTAAAGAAAAAAATACTAAAATTATTAATACTATTAATTTCTTAAAAAAATTTTATGAGACTACTCTAATTCCATCAATTGCAAAAAAATCTTTAGTGAGTTTATTTGATAATACAGCAATCTTGAAATCAAAAGTTGTCCAAGAAGCTACAGGGATTCAAACCCTAAATACTTTATTAATGAAGAATTATAACCAAACCCATTACTAATACAGCAACACTAAAGATAAATTTTATAAAGAATACATTTGCTAAATAAGTTGTTGTAGCGCCAAGATATGAAAAAACTATACTAGTTATTGAAATAATTATAAAACTTTCAATATGTATAAAACCTAACGTTTCATTTTTTAGGATCCCAAGCTTTAGATTTAACAAGATTGATGTTATTACTCCAAATATAGCAATTGGAATTCCACACGCAGCAGCAGTAGCAATACTTTCTTTTATTGATTTACCAAAGTATTTAAAGTAAGGAGTTGTTATAGTACCTCCTCCAATTCCTAAAATTGAGCTTAAACTTCCAGCAAAAAAAGAAAATAATCTAGTAAACTGAAACTTTTTTTTGGTCACTGATTTTTCATTAGAAAATAGAATGTATAAAGAAAGCATTATAAGAAATAAACCATAAAAAAACTTTAAATGGTCGCTTGGCAAAAAACTTATTATTGTTATTCCACCAGTTGACCCTAAAGCTAAACCTAAAAACATTTTATTAAATAAATCCCAGTCTACAAGTTTATTTTTATTGTGTTTATATGTTGATGATAAACTTGAGATAACAATACATGCTAACGAGGTACATATTGCACTTTGCATTATATGTGATGAATGTATTCCGTATTGACTAAAAATAAAAAATAAAAATGGAACAAAAATTATGCCACCACCAAGTCCAAGTAGACCACCAAAAAATCCCCCTAAACTCCCAGCAAAGAAATATAATATATAAATATCCATATCTACGGTACAACAAAATGAATAGAATATAGTTCCAATATCAAATAATTATGGCATACTATATAAAATTAAAATTATACAACAAAATTTATAAATTTATACAATAAGGAAAGTCAAATGTCAGGATATCATTTTTTATTTGTACCAGGACCATCTAACGTTCCTGCAGCTGTTCAACAGGCAATACATTGCCCAATGGAAGACCATAGAAATCCAACAATACCAGATTTAATTACACCTTTACTTGAGGATTTAAAAAAAGTTTTATTAACTAAATCAGGAAAAACAGTTTTTTTCCCATCTTCAGGAACTGGTTGTTGGGAAGCTGCTCTTCAAAGCACGCTTAATGTAGGTGACAAGGTCTTAGGTGCAAGTTTTGGTCAGTTTAGTATGCTTTGGCTAGATATGTGTCAGAGACTCCAATTTAAACCTATTACCATGGAAGAAGAATGGGGGACAGGAGCCAATTTAGAAAATTATCAAAAACACCTTTCCGAAGATAAAAAACATGAAATAAAAGCAGTTCTAGTTTGTCAAAATGAAACAGCAACAGGAGTAAAAAGTGATGTAAAGGGTATAAGAAAAATTCTTGATGACCTGAATCATCCTGCATTATTGATGGTAGATGGAGTAAGTTCTGTTGCAAGTTATGAATTTAGGATGGACGATTGGGGCGTAGATTGTGTTGTAAGTGGATCTCAAAAAGGATTTATGATGCCAGCTGGTCTTGGAATATTAGGTCTTAGTGAAAAAGCTATAGAAGCTATGAAAAACTCTAATTATCCAACATGCTATTTTGATGTTGCTGATATGATAGAAAAAACAAGTTCAGGATTTCTTCCATATACACCTCCAATAAATTTATTGCGTGGTTTTCGTGTTGCTTTAGATTTAATATTTGAAGAGGGCCTTGAAAATATATGGCAAAGACACTTTAGATTAGCTGAAGGAACAAGAAGAGCTATTATTGATGGATGGGGACTGGATCTTTGTGCAAAAGAAGAAAAATGGTATTCAGACACTGTTAGCGCAATTGTTGTCCCAGAAGGAACTGATGCTGTTCCTGTAATAAGCACAGCTTTTCATAAATATAATTTAGCTTTGGGCGCTGGTTTAGCTAAAGTAGCAGGGAAGGTTTTTCGAATTGGCCATCTAGGAGACCTAAACGAATTGATGCTTTGTGGCGCTATCTCAGGAGCTGAAATGGCAATGATAGATAATGGTATAAAAGTTGAGCCAGGAAGTGGTGTTGGTGCAGCTTCAAAGTATTGGCTAGAAAATCCAAACGGAGCATAACAATGTCGAAACCAGTAGCAATTGTTACTAGAAAATGGCCTACACCATGTGAAGAAAGGCTAAAAGAATTGTTTGATGTAACACTAAATAATAAAGACATCCCGTTTACTGTCGAAGAATTAAAGCAGGCCTTACAAAATTGTGATGTTTTAATGCCTACAGTAACTGATAAAATTTCTGCTGAGGTATTATCCGTAGAGAACCGCAGAGCAAATATGATTGGGAATTTTGGTGTAGGGTTTAATCACATTGATATTGAAAAAGCAAAAGAATTAGGCATCACAGTTTCAAACACACCAGCGGTTTTAACTGATTGCACCGCTGATATTGCAATGTCGTTAATTCTTATGGTTGCGAGAAGAGTTGGGGAGGGGGAAAGAGAACTTAGATCTGATAATTGGACTGGTTGGCGCCCAACACACCTACTTGGAACAAAAGTCACAGGGAAAACGCTTGGCATAATTGGTTTTGGAAGAATAGGTCAAGCGGTAGCCCAAAGAGCAAAATTTGGGTTTAATATGAAAATATCTTTTTGGGATCCATTTGATATCCCAGATGACATAACAAATAAATTTGAAGCACAAAAACTTAATACAATTGAAGATATCTGCCAAGAATCTGATTTTGTGTCAGTAAATTGTCCAGCTACTAAAGAAACATTTCATTTGATGAATAAAGAACGTTTTAATTTAATGAAAAAATCTGCTTTTCTTATTAATACAGCAAGAGGAGATATTGTTGATGAAAAAGCTCTAATTGAAGCTCTTAAAAATAAGGATATTGCGGGAGCTGGCCTAGATGTTTTTGAAACAGAACCAAATCTTCCAAAAGAATTAAAAACATTTGAGAATGTTGTTTCGTTCCCACACTTAGGAAGTGCCTCAAAAGAAACAAGAATAGCAATGGGGAATACTGCAATTGAAAATAGTCTTGCTTTTTTTGAAAAAAGAGATTTACCAAATAAAGTTGTTTAATTAATCTGCTACATCATATGTCACTCCGTGAAGATGTAAATAAAATTTATCTTAATTGTCTTCAAGAACTTGAGCCAAAAAAAATTGTTGCACAATTTTTTGGTGGAACTAAAACGATTGATAATTTTGAAAGAATATTTCCGATTGCATTTGGGAAAGCTGCTGGATCAATGATGGAAGGTTGTTTATCTAGAATACCTTCTAAGAAAATTTACAAAAAGCCAATTGTTGTTACTTTAAAAACTTCAAAGAAAATTAATCATGAAGCTGATATGTGTTTTTCATCACATCCAACCCCAAATTTAAGTAGTGTAGAGGGTGTAGAAATTGTATTAAAGTACCTAAAAGATTCAAAAGAAAAAGATCTAGTTTTATTTTTAATTAGTGGTGGTGGTTCATCTCTTTTATCTAAACCATCTTCAAACATAACTCTAGATGATAAAATTAAAATAACAGAATTGCTTTTGAAGTCTGGTTGCACAATTAATGAAATTAATATTATAAGAAAACACATTTCATCTATTAAAGGTGGAAAGCTTGCAGAGTATGCGTTTCCATCACATGTAATTTCATTAATTATCTCTGATGTAATAAATGATGATATTAGTTCGATAGCAAGCGGCCCAACAGCACCAGATGATTCAACTTTTCAAGATGCCATTAATGTCTTAGAGAGATATAATCTCATTAATAAAACTCCTGAAACAATCACCAAACATCTTAATTTGGGACTCTTAGGAAAAGAAAATGAAACACCTAGTTCTGGATCAAAAATTTTTTCAAATGTTGAAAATAAAATTATTTGTGGGAATAAGATTTTTAGAGAAAATCTAGCAGATTCAGCAGCAAAAGAAGGGTATACACCAGTTATTTTAAATGAAGACTTTGTAGGTGAAGCAAGGAAAGATGCAGTAAAGCTTTCAAAGATTTTTTTAGAAAAGGTTAATAATCTTCAGAATAAGAAAGTTGCGATTATTTCAGGAGGAGAAACTATTGTAAAGCTAAAAGGTCGTGGGAAAGGAGGAAGAAATCAAGAGTTCGCACTATCTTTTTTACAAGAAGCAAAAAATTTCCCTGAAAAAATAAACTGGTTACTCTTATCTGTAGGGACTGATGGTATTGATGGACCTACTGATGCAGCCGGTGGATTAATAGATAAATTATCAATTACTGATTATTTGAAAAGCAGCATGAATATTATTTCTTATCTTGATAATAATGATTCTTATACTTTTTTGGATAAAATAAATTCAATTTATAAGACTGGCCCAACGGGCACTAATGTTGCTGACATCCAAATTATTTTAATAAGTTAAATTTTTCATCTTCTAGAGGATAGAAATTTCTCAAACATTTCTTTTGTGAAGTCAAAATGTTTCTTAGTATGTGCAGATGATATAAATCCTGCCTCAAATGGTGATGGAGCAAAAAAAATACCCTTTTTAAGCATAAATCTAAAAAAATCTACAAATATTTTAGAGTTTAATTTTTTGATTTCTTTATAATTAGTTATTTTTTTTGAGTTATGAAAGAATAAACCAAACATCCCTCCTTCAAAATCTGTGTGAAAATCTAGCAGATGATTTACTGCACTTTTATTAAGCTGATTCATAAAATATTCTGTCTGCTTGTGAAGTCTTTCAAAAAATCCTTTTTTGGATATTATATCAAGGGTTTTTAATCCTGCTGCCATAGTTAATGGATTTCCAGATAAAGTTCCGGCCTGATAAACACCTCCCATTGGTGCAAGATTATTCATGATATCAATTCTACCTCCAAAAGCACCCACAGGAAGACCCCCACCAATAACCTTACCTAAGGTTGTTATATCTGGTTTGACTCTATAGATACTTTGTGCGCCACCAAGTGCAACCCTGAACCCTGTCATAACCTCATCGAAAATTAATAAAATTTTATTTTTTGTGCATAACTCTCTTAATGATTTTAAGAAATTCTTTTCTGATCTAACAAAATTCATATTTCCAGCAATAGGTTCAATAATTATGCAGGCTATTTTATTTTTATTTTTTCTTATGGTTTGATGTACTTTATTAATATCATTATAGGGTAGCGAAAAAGTATCTTTTGCTATTGATTTTGTAACTCCTAGTGAATCAGGTTTACCAAATGTAGATAACCCAGATCCAGCTCTAATCAAAAATGAATCACCATGCCCATGGTAACATCCATCAAATTTTATGATTTTATCCTTCTTTGTATACCCCCTTGCAAGTCTAATTGCAGACATTGTTGCCTCAGTGCCTGAACTCACCATTCTGATTTTTTCAATTGAGGGAAAAATTTTACATATTTTTTTTGCAAGTAAAACTTCATTTTGGCATGGGGCACCATAAGTTAACCCAAGATCAATTGATTTTGATAAAGTATTTATTATTCTAGAATCACAATGACCCAAAATTATTGACCCCCATGAATTTACATAATCAATATACCTTTTATCATCTATATCAAATATATGGGGACCTTTTGATTTTTTAACAAAAAAGGGACTAGAATTAACAGCTTTGAAAGACCTCACAGGGGAGTTTACCCCACCAGGAATATATTTTTTTGCTATTCTAAATTCTTTACTAGATTTCATCATAATTCTTTAGTTTATCAACAAAATAATTAGTTGTTGAACTTATATCTGGTTGATCAAAAATTCCCGAGATTATTCCAAGCATATCTGGCTTGTACTTAAGTAGCTGAACAATATTTTTTTTATTAATTCCCCCAATAGCACAAACAGGTATATGAAGAAATTTTTTTGCTTTACCTATGATACTATGTTCACATTCCTTAGTATTCTTTTTTATTTGACTTGGAAAACAGGGCCCAAATGAAACATAATTAGCGCCATTTTTTTCTGCCCACTTTGCTTTATCTAATGAATTGTAGCAGGACACACCAATGACCAATTTTCCCCCACAAGATTCCCTTATTTTTATTAGGTCTTTATCATCACCTATATGGAGACCACACCCTTCTGCATACTTTAATAATTCTACATCATCATTAATTATTAGTTTCACGTCATATTTAGAACACTGTTCATTGATTTTCGGTATTAAATTTCTTTTTCTACGCAATGATAAGTGTTTCCCACGAAACTGAAAAATTTTTATATTTGTTTTTAAGGCTTTTTTAATTAAATCTAAATATACATAATCTGAGTCATACTTTGTTGGGCTTATTGGATATATACCATTCAGAAAGTTTTCTTTTTGCATTCAATATTTATAACAAATAAATTGGGTTTATTAAATATTTATGAGAAACTACATCTAAAATCAATATGAAAAGATATCTTTGTTTAACATGTGGTTTAGTGTATGACGAAAGTGAGGGTTGGCCTGACGATGGGATACCACCTGGAACCAAGTGGGAAGATGTACCTTCAACTTGGCTCTGTCCTGATTGTGGTTCCTCCAAAGATGATTTTGATATGATAGAAGTTTAAGATTGTAATGTCTTTTCTTAAACTGTACTTTTCTTCTGTTGATAAACAAACTCTCAAGATTGCTTTACCTTTAATTCTATCTAACATAACGATTCCTTTAGTTGGGCTCGTAGATAATGCTGTCATGGGACATCTTGGATCACCAATATATATTGGAGCCGTAGGCATAGGATCAATTATTATAAGTTATATTTTATTTAGTTTTGGTTTTTTCAAATCCATTACCACAGGGTTAACATCACAATATATCGGCAGCAACGAAAAAAAACTTTTATTAACTAGTCTATATCAAATATTATTAATTTCGTCTTTTGTGTCATTTTTGATTTTATTCTTTAGAGATCCAATAACCTTATTTGCTCTTGATCTGTTTAATGGCTCTAACGAAGTAAAAGCCAATAGCCATATTTATATTTCATATCGAATTTGGTCAATACCAGCAATATTTTTAAGAGATATAATGATTGGATACTATATTGGAACACAACAATCTAGGGTTGCAATGACAATAAGTATTTTTATAAATTTTCTTAATATTTTTCTAGATTATTATTTAGTAATTGTGGAAGGCTATGGTATTGAAGGGGTTGCCATAGCATCAGTTATTGCTGAGTACTCAATTTTATTTTTTATTATCTTTACCCAATATAAGGAGAAAATATTTTCACAGTTTGATATTAGAATTAAGGAAATTATAGGTTGGCAGTCACTTAAACAAAAAGTTATTATCAATCTTGATTTTTTCATAAGATCACTTATTTTAATGACTTGTTTTGCATATTTTGTAAGTACAGGAGCTAAACATGGAGATATTATATTGGCTGCAAATGCAATTTTATTAAATTTCTTTTTTATATTTTCATATGGACTTGATGGATTTGCTCATGCTTCAGAAGCCTTAGTTGGCAGTGCTGCAGGGAAAAGAGATACAGCTTTAATAAAGAAATCAATTCTCACAACTGGAAAATTTTCTTTAATTCTTACATTTTTGTATTTGGTAATATTTTTAATATTTGATGATTTAATTATATCTTTAATAACAAATCTTCAATTGGTACAAATTTCTGCAAAATACTTTTCATTTTGGCTATATTTAATCTTTATTTTTGGAGCTGTTGCATTTTGGTTAGATGGAGTTTTTATTGGGCTACTAAAAAATAAATTACTTAGAAACACAATGATAATTTCTGGTTTAGTTTTTTTCTTTTTTGAAAATTTATTTAATAATTTGGTAAATTTAGGTTTGTGGATGGCATTCCTATCATTTTTTATCACACGAAGTTTACTTTTAGGGTCTTTGTTATTTTGGCAATTGAAAAAAAATAAACTTCTAAATCACTAATTTTATAATTTTTTTAACATTCTTAAATTAACTATGATATATTTAACTTCATTATATTTAGATTAAAAGGGAGATGAAAAAAAATGGTATTTGGATTATTCAAGAAAAAAGAACCAACAAAATGTACGATAAAACCAACAGGCGAAGAATTTACTGTGCCGCCAGATACTAGTTTAATGAAGGCAGCATTTGCTGCAGGTATCAAATGGCCTCATTCATGTAAGGTTGGAAGCTGTGGGTCATGCAGAACAACAATTCTTGAAGGAGAAGGAAAGCACCCATCTGGGATATGTGATCCAACTACTCTACTACATCCTGAAGAACTAAAATCAGGTATGGTGATAGCATGTCAATGGTATCCAGAGACAGATGTTGTAGTTGATGTAGAAGTTGGAAAAGAAGGGGATAAGAGAGGCCCAATATAATCATAGGCTAGATTGATAGCGACTTCGCAACAGAAGCAGCAGACAATCTTGCAATTTGAGTTGCGTCCAGATTGGATGTATCAATTAGATCTTCAAAATTAACCAAAACGATAGTTGACCACCTACCCAGACACCGAATACCAACACTAAAAAGTGTTTGAGAATCATCGGGCGATACCAAACAATTATCTGAACTAAGATCCTCAGGGTAATTAGACGGATAACGGATAGAAAGAGGTTGAATTTTCAACCTTGAATTTGCAATAGAATTTAATAGTTTGCTATGAAATTTTTTGATGGAAATACCATCTCCAATCCTTCCTTCAGGAAAAAATAATATTTTATTCTTAGAAGATAGATGATTTTTTATAGAGGATATCATTTCATCTGATGAATTTTTATCTCCTCTCTTAATAAATAGATTTCCTGATCTTGAGGCTAAATATCCAATTATCGGCCAACTTTCAATTTCTGATTTAGCTATGAAATTTATAGGTAACATAGAGTTTAAAACAACAATATCTAAGTAGCTAACATGATTAGATATAAAAGCAGCACATGCATCATTTTTCTTTCCTTTAGTTTTTATTTTAAGCCCAAGCAAAAATGCTAATATCCTCATCCAAGTAACAACTATAAAGAAATGAGTTTCGCTGAGCTTATGTTTATGTTTTGGAAAAAATACAAGTATAAATAAACCAAAAGCAACATGGATTATTAGAAAAGGAAATCTTAGTATAATTAATAATAATTTCATAATATGATTCTTGATATTTAAGAAAGTTCTTTTAATAGTATTTGAAAGTCATTAATGGGAGTCAGACACTTAAATCCTTCACAAATATAAGCTGTGAACGAATCTATAGACTTTTTTGAAGATAATTCTTTTGGCATATCGGATTCTTCATTATTAATAAAAAAACAATTAGAATGATCTTTCTTTAATAAAAAAATTGTTTTTTTGTAATCTTCAATTTTAGCTTTTGGACATCTAATTATAATAATTCTCTTTGGTACAACTATATTCATTGTTGCTATCAGTAAACTGGCATGAGATGGACCTGATCTACGAAGAGAATCTGATGCAGATAAAATAGCTTTTTCTGCAACATCTATATATTCATTTTTCCCTTCCAAGAAACCTAATTCTATTAAAGAATCTATTGCAAGACTATTTCCAGATGGTAATGACTCATCTGTAAAAGTTTGAGGCCTATAAATAAGTTCTTCATGATTTTTAGATGTAAAATAGAAACCTCCATTCTCATAATCTTGAAAATCCTTAATAATTACATCAGCAAGTTCTTGTGCAAAATAGAAATTTTCTGTGTTCCATTCAGCCTTCAATAATTCAAGAGTTGCCTTAAGTAAGAAAGCATAATCGTCAAGGTAGCCCTCAAAACATGGACCTTCATTAAAGCATGCAAAAAGCTTTCTATTTTTCCAAAGATTTTTCTTAATAAAATGAAAACACTCATTTGCTGATTTAAAAAAACTTGTTTCCCCAGTTAATTTATATGCATTAATTAAACCAATAATTGCTAGAGCATTCCAAGAAACTAAAAATTTTTTATCAATATTAGGTGCTACTCTTTTATTTCTAATTTTATTTAATTTTCCATTGATAACATCAATTTTAGTTTCATTTTCAAAGAAATCTTTTTTAGATTCTTTAGTAATATGAAAATGATACTTACCTTCGAAGTTAGGCTTATTATTTACAAAGTAACTTTTTTCTACAATTTTAAATTCTTCATTATCTAATATAGACTCTAATTCTTCTCTTTCCCAAACATAATACTTCCCTTCAACATGTTCGGAATCTGCATCAATGCTAGAATAAAACCCACCAACTTCATCCTGCATTTTATTTATTAACCAATTAGATGTTTGTTTGAGTCTCTTTAGAAAGATTGGATTTGAAGTCATTCTATAGATTTTACAAAGTAGTTCAATTAATGGCCCATTGTCATATAACATTTTTTCAAAATGTGGAATCATCCATACGTCATCAACTGAATACCTAAAAAAACCACCTTCAAGTTGATCAAAGATCCCTCCAAGACACATCCTTTCAACAGTATTAGATATATTTTCTAAATTTTCTTTATCACTTTTGTTAATACAGTTCAGAATAAAAGATAAATTGTAAGTCTGAGGAAACTTTGGGGCGGATCCAAAACCACCGTGAATTTTATCAATATTACTAATTAAATCAGATTGAATTTTATTTATAAATGTTTGGTCAATTGTTTCTCTATCGTTAGTCTTTCTATTCAAATCTTGGAAAATTTTTGAGATCTTAATATTTTGTTCTTCAATATCATTTTTTTGCTTCCTATAAAAATCATTGACTCTTTCTAATATTTCTTTGAAAGATGGAAGGCCGTATTTTTGTTCATTTGGGAAATAAGTTCCTGCAAAGAATGGAATTTTATTTGGAGACATAAATATAGTTAATGGCCAACCACCCGTTCTTCCAGTGATGATTGCTTGAGACAATTGATAAACTTTGTCTAAATCAGGGCGTTCTTCCTTATCAACCTTAATATTTATAAAATATTTATTCAATAATTTAGCAGTTTCCATATCTTCGAATGACTCTTGAGCCATTACATGACACCAATGACAGGCTGAATAGCCTACAGATAACATAATGGGCATATCATTTTTTTTAGCCATATCAAAAGCTTCATCTGACCAAGGAAACCAATTTACCGGGTTATCGGCATGCTGCTTGAGATATAAACTCTTTTCAGTCGCTAATTTATTCATATTTAGATGTTATACTTATGGTCATAATTTATTATAAATAAATTGACAGTTCAAATTTAGAATAAAACCATGATTTATATCCATAATATTGATCCTATTTTACTATCTTTTTGGTCTATTTCTATTTATTGGTATGGAATTATGTATGTAATTTCATTCCTTATAATTGATTACATGTTAAAACAAGATATTAAAAAAGGTAGGATAAATTTTTCAATTGAATTTGCTGAAAATTTATTAATTTTCTCTTTGATAGCCTTATTGATAGGGGGTAGATTAGGATATATACTTTTTTATGGCCTTGACTATTATTTAGAAAACCCCGTCAAAATTTTTTATTTATGGGAAGGAGGCATGTCGTTTCATGGAGGATTAATTGGAGCTATATTTGGTTTTTATTACTTTAGCAAAAAAGAAAATTTGAGTTTTTTTCAAATTTCAGATTCTATTGTAATCTACATACCTATTGCACTGGGGTTAGGAAGAATTGGTAATTTCATCAATGGGGAATTATATGGAATCCCAACTAATGGTGATTGGGGCGTAATTTTTCCTTCAGTTGATGAAGTGCCTAGACACCCATCGATGTTGTATGAAGCTTTACTGGAAGGTTTAATTTTATTCATTATTATGCAAAAACTTTCTGCGTCTAGGTTACCAAAGATGACTCTTAGCTCAATATTTCTAATTCTCTACGGACTTTTTCGATTTGTGGTAGAATTTGTACGGCTTCCTGATAATCATATTGGTTACTTGTACCAAGATTGGTTTACAATGGGACAATTACTCAGTATACCAATGATAATCTTTGGTATCATTTTGTTATATTTCTCCGCTAGACGTAGGAGCCAGCTTTAATGAAACAATATCAGGATTTGTTGAGGAAAATTTTAAAAGATGGTACTAGGAAAGAAGATAGAACTGGTACTGGGACAATGTCAATTTTTGGTCATCAAATGAGATATAACTTAGAGGAAGGTTACCCTCTTGTAACAACAAAAAAAATACACTTTAAATCTGTTGCCTATGAATTACTTTGGTTTTTGAAGGGAAGTACAAATATTTCATTCCTAAAAGAAAATAATATAAAGATTTGGGATGAGTGGGCAGATAAAAATGGTGATTTAGGTCCAATTTATGGAAATCAATGGAGGTCATGGCCCGCGCCTAATAATAAAAGTATAGACCAAATATCTAATGTTATTAAAAATATAGAAACTAATCCAAATTCTAGAAGACATATTGTATCTGCATGGAATGTAGGGCTACTAGATAAGATGAGACTCCCGCCCTGCCATATACTTTTCCAGTTTTACGTAAGCAACAATAAATTATCTTGCCAGCTATATCAAAGAAGTGCAGATGTTTTCTTAGGAGTGCCTTTTAATATTGCGTCATATTCTATGCTGACAATGATGATAGCAAATATAACCAATCTTGATTGTGGCGAATTTATTCATACGTTTGGAGATGCACACATTTATTTAGATCATATGGATCAAGTAAAGATTCAATTAAAACGAACTCCAAAAAATTTACCAAAATTAAAAATAATTAATAAGAAGAATTCTATTTTTGACTATACATATAATGATTTTCTTTTAGAAGACTATGAGCCACATGATCATATTAAAGGAAAAGTTTCTGTATGAATATAAAAATACCATTTGTCTCAATAATTGCTGCTGTGGATGCTAACAATCTTATTGGTAATAAAAATAGTTTACCTTGGCATATCCCAGGTGAGCTAGCAAGATTTAAAAAAATTACAATGGGAAAGCCAATTATAATGGGAAGGAAAACACATGAATCAATTGGTAAGGTATTAGAAGGAAGAATAAATATAGTGTTATCAAAAGATCCATCCTTCAAAAAAGAAGGTATCTATGTTTTTAATAATTTAAAGGATGCTATTAAAAAATTTGAAAACCATGAAGAAATAATAATAATTGGTGGGGAGAATATTTTTAAATTATCAATACCAATTGCTCAGAGAATTTATATTACTAAAATACATGAAAAATTTGTAGGGGATACTTGGTTTCCAAAAATAAATAATAGTGACTGGGAAGTAACTTCTAAAGAAAACCATATTACCGAAGGAAATAGAATAAAATATTCCTACTTAATCTATAGGAGGACTAGTGAATAACTCTAGGTATTGACAGAATAAATTCTGGTATCTGAGCATCAAAGAGATCTTTGTTGTCATCAACCATCTGATATGTGCCCTTCATTGTCCCAAAAGATGTTTCAATCATTGCACCACTTGTATATTGAAATTCTTCGCCAGGAGTTAAGTATGGTTGTTCACCAACAACACCTTCTCCCTTAACATCTTGTTTTTTTCCATTAGAATCTTCAATAACCCAGTGCCGTGAAAGTAATTTTGCACCTATAGAACCACTATTACGAATTGATATCGTATATAAAAAGAAATACTTATTGTTTTCAGGATCAGAGTCCTGCTGTAAATAGATTGTTTCAACAGAAATTTTAATATTATTTTTCACTCTTTCCCCCTTAAATATTCTCTTACCAACTTATCTCCCCTATTTAATTCCATATTATTCAATTTATTCCTACTTTCATCCAAAAGCTGTTTTGATGGATAACCACCTTTATAAGCTAAGTACGCCCATTTATATGATAATACGTAGTCCTGCTGAATGCCAAGGCCATTAGCATACATATGAGCAAGATTATTTTGTGCACGAGGAAGACCTTGCATAGCTGATCTTTTGCAATATTGAAATGCTATTTCTAGATTTTTTTCAACCCCATTACCAAAAAAATATAATAATGCTATGTTGTATTGAGAAATTTTGTCGCCATTATTGGCTAAGACTATCCAATGTTTATAAGCATTTAAGTAATTTTGTTTTTTATAAGCCTGGTAGCCTTTATCTATATCACTCGCATAATTCAGTACTGGAAAAATAAGTAAGATAGTTGATAATATAAACTTGACCATAGGTTATTTTAGGCACAACAATTTAATATTAAAAGTAGAATTTATGACCAATAAAGAAAAGAAAATTTTTGATTCGTTTATAGAAAAATTAACAATAAATAAAGATAAAGTTAAGAATTCATTAGTTGAACTTAAAAATTTACTAGCAAATGAATCAGCTGAAACTAAAGAGATGTTACGTATTTACCATAGATATGCATCTGGTGAAGAAATCGATAAGAAGACTATAGAAAAAGCCAATGAACAATTCTCAGATCTTATAAAGAGTATCGGGCTTGCAGGAATTTTTGCATTACCTGGTGGTATTTTAGCTATTGCCTTCTTAGTTAAAGTAGGAAAAATGTTTAATATAGATATTCTGCCAAAAAAAACCTTCGATGACTGATAGAAAAATCACCACTAAAATAGTATTTGAGCCTACTTTTTAAATTAGTCATTCCCACCTTTCTTTTGGATCCTTGTCCCTAGGAATAATGAAGGAAGTAGAAAGATAAAGAAAAGAGATACAAATTGATAGAAAACATTTACTTCAAAAACATTCATAATTCCTGAAGCTATCGCTACGGCCCACAACCAAAAGAATAATAGATATCTATCAGGGTTTTTTACCCAAGGCATATGCTCTAAGATCAAAGTTGTAAATAATTTTCCATGTAGACCATAAAAAACCATAATCACTAGCAGGAATAAAATAGTACTGAAAAAAAGTGCTTCAGAAAAAATTTTAGAAAATCCAATAATTGTTAAAAATGATACTACTGGCTCTAAATATCCTTCACCAGATAACCAAATTAATATAGTAGCACCAACCCCATAGGTAAAGGCTCTAACCCCTTCTTGATTTATTGACTTCCATGGATCACCCATTTTATTTCTCTCCGTGTAATATATTTAATATGTGTATTATAATCAAAAATTATAATTATGAATAATATTAAATCTTTAAATTCTTCAAATATATTTATTATAAGTGCTCCCTCAGGAGCAGGTAAGACAACTTTGGTAAAAAGCTTATGCAGTAATTGGGCCTTTATCAAACCCTCAATATCTTTTACCACACGAAAAAAAAGACCAACAGAAAGAGAAGGAATTGATTATTATTTTATATCTGAAGAGGAATTCAAACAAAAAGCTGAGAAAGGAGAGTTTGTAGAATATCAAAATGTTTATGGAAACTTCTATGGAACATCACTTGAATTAATCACTAACGATATTAAATCAGGATTTGATGTTTTGCTTGAAATAGATTACAAGGGAATGCTTGATGTTAAAAAGAAACTATCAGAGGCTACTGCAATATATATTTTACCTCCCAATATGGAGATTCTAAAAAGAAGATTAGAGAAAAGGGGTGAAAATGATCTCAATGAAATTACTGAAAGGGTAGAATCGTCAAAAACTGAACTTCAATTTTCTAAGAGTGCTGATTATACCATTATAAATGAAGATTTTGATAAAGCAGTTAAGCAGTTAAAACGAATCATAATCAGTAAAAAACTTAGCTCTGTGCTACTAAGTGAATGGGCTGATTCAATACCCAATGCACAATAAGACATTTGAGTAAAATACTTATTCTGCTACAATGTACGTAGTTAATTTATAGGCAAATGAAATGGCAAGAGTCACGATAGAGGATTGTTTAAAAAATATTGATAATGCTTTTGATATTGTTGTGTTAGCAAGCAGGAGAGCGAAGGATCTAATAGAAGGTTCTGAACCTTTGGTTGATTGTAAAAATAAACCAGCTATTGTTGCACTAAGAGAAATAGCTGAAGCTAAAATCGATATGGGTTATTTCGAAACTAGTAATTTAGAAAAGATTGAGAATAAATTCCAAGATGCAATTCTTGAAGAAGAGATTATAAGCGAACTTAAACAAGAAGACAATAAAGTTAATTTGCAAAATATAACACAAACTACCGAAGCTCCAGAACAGACAGAGACTGCCGAAGCTCCAGAACAAACCGAAGCTACCGAAGAAAAGGAAAAGGATAGCTAGAGAAATTAACCATTTTTTTGTAATGGAAAGTGTTAATCAAAAAACTAGTAGAAGAGCAACTAGTGCCGACACAAAAAAATTTGTTGAATTTAAAAAAATATTACAAAAGTATTTAAATACTTATCAAATAAAAAAAGTTGAGAAAGCATTTTCTTTTGCCCAAGAAGCTCATGAAGGACAGAAAAGAGAATCTGGGGAAGCGTTTATACAACACCCTTTATCAGCTGCATCATATTTAGCAGATTATCAATTAGACTATGAATCAATAATGGCTGCAATTTTGCATGATGTAATTGAAGACACAGAGACAAATAAAAAAAAACTAAGCAAAGAATTTGGAGAAAAAGTTTCTGACCTAGTTGATGGTGTAAGTAAGCTTGATAAAATTAATTTTTCTACCAAAGAAGAGGCTGATGCTGCGAATCTTAGAAAAATGATTTTAGCAATGAGCCAAGACATACGAGTAATTTTAATTAAACTTGCTGACAGAAGACATAACCTTAAAACTGCTAAAGCGCTTTCTTATGAGCGGAGAAGAAAAATTGGAAAGGAAACTTTAGATATTTTTGCACCGATAGCTTTAAGATTAGGTATCCATAATATGAAAGTAGAAATGGAAGACCTAGCTTTTGAATCAATACACCCAATCAGATATAGAGTCCTAAAGGACAAAATTAATAAATCAAGAGGTAATCGTAAGGGAATAATGAAAAAAATTCAGAAGGAGATAGAGACAAAACTAAGTGAAGAGGGGCTCAAATCAAATGTTATTGCTAGAGAAAAGCATGTATATGGGATCTACAAAAAAATGCAACAAAAGGAATTAAAATTTTCACAGATATATGATTTATTTGGAGTTAGAATTATTACTGATTCAGTGGATGATTGTTATAGAACGTTGGGAGTGATTCATAATCTCTACACACCTATGCCTGGAAAATTTAAAGATTATATTGCAATACCAAAATCAAATGGCTATCAGTCTCTTCATACAACTATTTTTGGGCCACATGGACTGCCGCTAGAATTTCAGATTAGGACAGACCAAATGGATTTCCTAGCTCAAACAGGAATAGCTGCACACTGGTTTTATAAGAGCAAAGGATCATCTTCAATGAAAGATTATACAAAAGAACAGCAATGGATTACAAATTTACTAAATATTCAACAGAATTCAGGTGATCCAATTGGATATTTGAAAAGTATTAAATCTGACTTACGTCCTGGGAAAGTTTATGTTTTCACCCACAAAGGAGATATTTTAGAGTTACCAAAAAGATCAACAGTCATTGATTTTGCTTACGCAGTACATACAGACTTAGGAAATACCTTTTCTTCAGCTCAAATTGATGGACAAATCGCACTGCCAAACACAATTTTGAAGAATGGACAAAAAGTACAAATTTTTACCGATAAAAAAACAAAACCAAATCCAAACTGGCTAAACTTTGTAATAACAGAAAAGGCAAGACATTCAGTACGGGCCGCACTCAAATTAACTCAAAGAGAAGATGCCACAGCTTTAGGAAAAAAACTGTTAAACCATTCACTAGTTGATTTTGGGATTGAACTTAGTGAGATACCAGTAAAAACACTTAAGCTTGTTTTGCAAGAGTATGGGTGTAACAATATTGATGAATTATATTCTGAAATTGGATTAGGAAACAGAATCCCAAAAATTGTTGCAATGCGAATAGCACCTATTAATCCAACTAAGAGTATCTCTCAAAAAAAACTTAAAGGAATCCATGTTCAAGGAACAGAAGGGTTAGTTCTTTCATATGCAAAGTGTTGTTATCCAATTCCAGGTGATTCAATAATTGGACATATTAGTCCAGGGAAAGGAATAGTAATTCACAGGCAATCATGTATGGGGATAAGACATATAAAGAGGGCAAATGAACAGAATATTGATCTTATGTGGTCCGAAAATATAGACGATCTATTTAATAGCTGTATTAAAGTTGAAGTAGAAAATAAGAGAGGTGTATTGGCAGAAATATCATCGGTTATAGCAAAAAATGAGTGCAACATTGATAGTGTGACCTATGATGACACTAAGGAAACAGGACACAATATAATGGTTTTTGTAATTTCAATTAGAAACTTAAAATCCTTAACTAAACTAATGTCTCAGCTAAGGAAAAACATAAATGTATTAAATGTAATTAGGAAACAAAGCTAATATGATTGATAAAGTTAATTTTGGTTTTTTAAAGGTCTCAAAAAAGACAAAAGATAAGATGGTGTCAAACTTATTTACATCTGTGTCTGAGAAATATGATTTAATGAATGATGTGATGTCTCTAGGCCTGCATAGAGTTTGGAAGAAAAAAATGATTAATATGTGTAACCCTGAATCCATCCACAAAGTTATAGATATAGCTTCTGGCACTGGAGATATTCCTTTGCAACTTTTAAAGAGAAACAGAGACTTGTTGATTACTTGCCTCGATAGCAATCAAGAGATGCACCAAATATGTAAAAATAAAATGTTTGATAATGGTTTTACGGAAGATATTGAATATATTTGTTCATCAATAGAAAAATGTACCTTAAAAGATAATACTTTTGATCTTGCAACGATTGCATTTGGTTTTAGAAACTTTACTGATTATCAAACATCCCTAAAAAATATTTATCGAATATTAAAGCCAGGGGGAAAAATTGTTATTTTAGAATTATGTAATCCTCCGAATAAATATATAAATAATTTTTTTGAAAAATATACATTTGATATAATTCCACAATTAGGAAAATTAGTTGCAGATGATTACGATAGTTATAAATATCTTGCAGAATCTATCCGTATGCATCCAAATCCTGAAAAAGTTCTTGAGATGCTTAACACAAATCAATTTATCAACACTAAATATATATATTTGACTAGTGGGATTGTAACCATCCATATTGGTTTTAAAAGTTGAAAACAAAAAAACAATTTATAGAGTATTGGAATGATATACTTCAGGATAAGGGTTTTGTTAAAATATTTCCTGAAGACTTTTTAAATAACCTAGATGGTAAAATAATAAAAGTTAATTTTCTGAAAATAAACTTAGAACTGTTATTTAAAATTCAAAAAAATAGCATTCTTATCTTAGAAAATAGCAAAGAAGCTGATGTTGAATTTACTGCAAGTCCACTTGATTTCTTTATGTATATTATAACAAAGGGATCAGATAAATTTTCAAATAAGATAAAGATCAATGGTGACATCAATACAGCTGATAAAATAAATAATTTTTTATTTAAATCTAAAAAATTTAGACTTGTCCTTTTTAAATTAATGGGGAAAGATAGAACAGAGAGATTAGAGTTAATTTTTGGAAAACTAAGCAAGAGCGTAAATGAAGTTTTTGAAGATATAACAGAAGATCTTGGTGATTTTCTTCTCGAAGACACCAATCTTTTCCCAACAGAAAAAGATATAAATAAATTTTTGGATGATGTGGATAATCTTAAGAGTAGAACAGAGAAATTAATTAAGAAATATAAAAATGATCAGTAATTTAATTAGAGTAATACAGATAATTTATTGTGTTATAAAAAATGACATTGACACAATGCTTTTAAATTCTAATTTAGTTGGTAACAAGAAATTTATTTTTTATATTTTTCCATGGAATTGGTTTAATAAGACAGAAGTAATGGATGGACCCCAGAAAATTAGAAAATTATTTGAAGATCTAGGACCCATATTTGTAAAATTTGGTCAGATTATTTCAACAAGAAAAGACTTATTATCAAAGCCAATTGCTATCGAATTATCAAAACTACAGGATAACGTAACACCCTTTTCAGGAAATGAGGCTATTAAAATAATTGAAAATGATTTAAGGAAAAATATCAAAGACGTTTTTCCAATGTTTAATCCTAAACCAATTGCTTCTGCATCTATTGCGCAGGTACATGAGGCAAAATTAAAGAATGGAAAAGATGTTGTTATAAAAGTAGTTAGGCCAAAAATTGTTAAACAAATTCAGAAAGATTTATTGCTTATGAAGAGAACGGCATCTTACCTTGATTCTTTATCAGATGACTTTAAAAGAATGCATTTAATAGAAATTGTTAATGATTATGAAAAAATAATTTTTGATGAACTTGATTTATCTAAAGAAGCTAAAAATGCTGCCCGAATTAAAAAAAATTTTGAGAATTCTAGTTTACTATATATACCTGAGATTTATTGGGATCTTACTAGTAAAAACATTTTAGTCATGGAAAGAGTTTTTGCAATACCTATTAATAATAAAGATGAATTAAGAAAAAAGAATATAAATTTTGAGGAAGTTGCTACAAAAGCATTAGAATTATTTTTCATTCAAGTTTTTGAACATAATTTTTTTCATGCTGATATGCATCCAGGAAATATATTTATTAGAAAGAATAAAAATAAGATTCAATTTATATTAGTTGATTTTGGGATAATGGGATCACTAAGTGAATTTGACAAAAAATATTTAGCTGAAAATTTTGTTGCTTTTTTTAGACGAGATTACAAAAAAGTCGCAAAATTACATGTTGAGTGTGAATGGGTTCCAAAAGATACAAATATTTATGAATTAGAAGAAGCTATTAGAAAAAACTGTGAACCTATGCTAGATAGACCAATTAAAGATATATCAATAAGTGATATTATAATTAGTTTGTTTGATACAGCTAGAAAATTTAAACTAGAAGTCCAACCACAATTAATTTTAATGCAAAAAACATTATTATACACAGAGGGTTTAGGGAGAGAATTTTTCCCTGAATTAGATTTATGGAAAACTTCACAACCTATTTTAGAAGAATGGATGAAAAAACAGAAAGGCCTTTTGTCATTGATGAAGAAATTTCGTGAAAACTCATCCTATTTGATTGATATTTTTCCTGAAATTCCAACTTCAATACATAGAATCATCAGGTTAGTTAATAGTGAGAATTTTGATTTAAGTAAAAATTTAAAACAATTAATGAAGATTGAAGAACAGATTAAAAAAAGTAGAACCAGAAATTATTGGTATTTTTCTACAATAATCTTGTTAATTCCTCCAGTCATAATGACGGCATTACTATTAGGTTTTGATAAATTATATCTAGCTTTTAATTTTTTGGTACCATATGTATTAATTGCTTTTTTATTAATATTTATTTTCAGACCAAAAGGATAAATATGTAATGGACAAAACAGGGTTTGAAGAATTAAATAAACAACAGAAAGATGCAGTAAATTGCAGCCTTGGTAATAAATTAATTTTAGCAGGAGCAGGAAGCGGTAAAACCAAAGTTCTTACCTGCAGAGTTGCAAAATTGATTCATTCATTTGACGTAAAACCTAGCAATATTTTGGCTCTAACTTTTACCAATAAAGCTGCAAATGAGATGAAACAGAGGATAGAAAATTTACTTGAGATCTCGTCTCAAGGGTTATGGTTTGGCACGTTCCATGGGATATGTAGACGTTTTTTAAAAATACATTGGAAGGAAGCAAAAATATCAGAATTCTTTACGATATTAGACTCACAAGACCAACATAGAATAATAAAAAGAGTTATTAAAACAAAAAATTTAGATGAAGGTTTATATGACCCAAAAAAACTACAATCATTCATCAATAGGCAGAAGGATATGGGAAAGAGATCTGATCATCCATCACTGAAAGACGATACTTATCATGATATTTTTGTAGAATATGAAGCAGTTTGTAGACAAACTAATTCACTAGATTTTGCAGATCTTATTTTAACTACTTATGAAACATTAAAAAGTCAATCAAAAGTACTTAATTATTACGTAAAAAGATTTCAACACATAATGGTAGATGAATTTCAAGATACTAATACTTTGCAATTTAATCTCCTTAAAATTCTTAATGGAGATGATGGATCCTTATATGTTGTAGGAGATGACGACCAATCAATTTATGCTTGGAGAGGAGCAAGAAGTAAAAATATAAAATTATTTCAAGATGAATTTCGGAATGTTGAGCTTTTTAAGCTGGAACGAAATTATCGATCTACAGAAAAGATTTTGAACGTTGCAAACAGTTTAATTGGAAATAATAAGGATAGATTAGGAAAAGAACTATGGACTACATCAACAAGAGGTGATCCAGTTTATCTATATGAAGCTTATAATAATGATGATGAATCAAGGTTTATTGTAGAAAAAATTAAGAGGTTTGTTGAAGAGGGTTTTAAACGATCAGATATAGCGATTTTATATAGATCTAACTTCCTTTCGAGAAGGTTAGAGGAAGAACTTAATTCTAGAAAAATACCTTATAGAATTTTTGGAGGATTCCGTTTTTTTGAACGGGCAGAAATAAAAGATGTGATTGCTTACATTAGATTAGCAATTAATTTTTCAGATGGTGTTGCATTTGAGAGAATCATAAATACGCCACCTAGAGGGATAGGGGAAAAAACTATGGATGAAATTAGGAAATATGCGAAATCTAATTCAATCTCATTATGGGAATCTATCCAAAACCTAGATAATTTGGGTGTTACAAGATCACTCAATTCAATGAAATCATTTGTTGAAATTATTAATAAGATTTCTAATCTAGCTAAAACTACGGACTTAAAATCTTTAGTAGAAGAGACAATTAAACTTTCTACTCTAAAATCTTATTACAGCAATCAAAAAGGAGAAGAGGCATTGTCGAAGCAGGAAAACCTTGAAGAGTTAATATCAACCGCAGAAAGTTTTCAACAAAATAATTTTGATAGTGATGACTTAATGGGAGAATTCCTAGATAATGCTGCGCTTGAAGCTGGAGAATATCAATCAAAAACACATGAGGACCCTGTGCAGCTTATGACTATCCACTCAGCTAAGGGACTAGAATTTCCAATTGTTTTTCTTACAGGGCTTGAGGAAGGTATATTTCCTAATGAGAATAGAAATACTGCAGAAGATTTTTTAGAGGAAGAAAGGAGGCTATGTTACGTTGCGATAACAAGGGCAATGAAGATTCTTTTTATAACATATGCTGACATAAGATACTTTCATGGAAGAGAGCAACCACTAATACCATCCAGATTTATTAATGAAATACCAAATGAAATGTTAGAATATATTAAACCCACTTCAGGAGGTAGTACTTTCTCTCGTTCCAAGGAGAAAAAAAATCATTTTTTCAAAATTGGTCAAAGGGTTAGGCATGCAACATTTGGTGAAGGGATAATACAAAGATATGAAGGAACTAGGGATGACTTAAAACTTCATATAAACTTTGACAATTATGGGCAAAAAATATTAGTTTTAAATTATTCTAATTTAGAGTTTTTATAAGTATGAAAAAGAACAAAAGAAGAGATTTCTTAAAATCAATAGGCATATCTTTTGCTGGAGGATCATTCTTCGCTATTAATTCTGGCCATACTAAAGAAAAAACAGAATTTAAATGGAAGATGGTGACATCTTGGCCAAAAAATTTCCCTGGCCTTGGTGTAGGAGCAGAAAATTTAGCAAAAATTATCAATCAATTATCAAATAATAGAATTAAAATTAAAGTTTTTGGGGCAAACGAGTTAGTTCCTCCATTAGAAGTATTCGATTATGTATCAGGTGGTGGAGCCGAACTTGGACATTCTGGGGCATATTATTGGAAAGGGAAAAGCCAAGCATGTCAATTTTTTTCTTCAGTTCCATTCGGTATGAATGCACAAGAAATGAATGCGTGGTTATATTATGGTAATGGATTAACACTGTGGGAAAAACTCTATACACAGTTTAATTTAATTCCACGCCCAGCAGGGAATACAGGAGTTCAAATGGGTGGTTGGTTTAATAAAGAAATTAAAAGTCCTAACGACCTGAAAGGTTTGAAAATGAGAATACCTGGCCTTGGGGGAGAAGTATTGTCAAGGGCTGGAGGAGTACCAGTAACATTACCAGGAACTGAATTATTCACAGCACTTCAAACTGGCGCTATCGATGCTACAGAATGGGTCGGCCCTTATAATGATAGAGCATTTGGTTTGCATAAAGCGGCAAAATATTATTATTATCCAGGTTGGCATGAGCCAGGACCAACCCTTGAATGTATTATCAATAAAAATGTATATGAACAATTACCATCAGATTTAAAATTCATAATTGATATTTCATGTAAGGCAGCAAACATTGATATGTTAGCAGACTACACTTCAAAAAATAATCAAGCACTACAATTTTTAATTTCTGAGGGCATAAAAATTAATGAATTCCCCAAGGACGTGATGAAATTTCTTAAGAAGATTTCAGAAGAAGTAGTTGAAGAAATTGGTAATACAGACCCTATTACGAAAGAAGTCTTTATATCATATAAAAATTTTCAAAAACAAGTTGCTCCGTGGACAAAACTTTCAGAGAAGTCATATATTGATTTTAGAGAGTAATTAACCAAATAAAATTTTTGGCAAATATGTTGTCATACTAGGGAATTGATAAATAAGTATAATTACTAATATTTGCAATCCAATAAATGGGTAAACACCATTATATATTTCAGATGTTGAAATGCTTGTAGGGGTAACTCCACGCAAATAAAATAATGAAAACCCAAATGGTGGAGTGAGAAAAGAGGTTTGCAATACCATCGCTATTAAAATTCCGATCCATACTGGGTCAAACCCAAGCGAAAACAATGTGGGACCAAATAATGGAATTACTATAAATATAATCTCGATAAAATCTAAAATAAAGCCTAAGAAAAACATTAGCATAAGTACTATTATCAAAGATGTATATTTATCTGCTGGTATCTCTACCAGAAGATTATGTATTAATAACTCTCCTTCAAAACCACGAAAAACAAGAGAAAATAGAGTTGCACCTAGAAGTATCATAAATACCATACTAGTTATCTTAATAGTTTCTCTTGATGTTCTTTTCAAAATATCTTTTGTAAACTTCCCTTGTGTAAAAGCTATACTCAATGCTCCTGCAGCACCTACAGCAGCAGCTTCTGATGGTGTAGCTACTCCTAGGATTATTGAACCTAAGACAAGAAAAATTAAAATAAATGGGGGGAGAATTGATTTCAATAAATTAAGCTTCTGAGTGATATTAATATCATTATTCTGGATTTTATTTATTTCAACCTTTTTTGATTTTATGTAAAAAATATATAATAAAGGAAGTAATAATCCTGGAATGATTGCCCCAGCAAACAGATCTCCAATTGTTATAGTATCTGGAGAAAAAATCCCTAAGTTTAATTGTGCTTGTTGATAAGCAGATGACAATACATCAGCGAGTAAAATAAGAACTAAAGATGGAGGTATTATCTGTCCAAGAGTACCTGATGCACAAATAGTGCCGCAGGCAAGTGATGGCGGATAACCATTTTTTAACATAACAGGCAGTGATAATAAACCTAGAGTTACTACACTAGCCCCAACAATTCCTGTGCTAGCAGCCATTAATGTACCAACAATTATCACCGAAACACCTAAACCACTTGAACTATTTTTATATAGTTGATTCATAGATTTAAGAAGATTTTCTGCAATATCAGTTTTCTCAAGAACTGAACCCATAAAAATAAATAAAGGGACTGCAAGTAGATTTTGGTTAATCATAATACCATAGACACGATTCGGAAAAGCTAATAAATAAGAATAATCAAATATATCTAACATGATTCCAAAATATGCAAAGATCAGAGAAACACCTGATAAGGTGAAAGCAACTGGAAACCCAGATAATAAAAAAGCAAAAGTAGTTAAAACAAAAAAAATAGCAATATATTCAATATTCATTTTAAAAATAAAAGTATGTTTTTAATAAGTTCAGAAATACTTTGTAAGAGAATAAGAATTCCAGCCAATGGAATGATACTTTTTAGAATATAAACAAAATTTAATCCACCAGCTTCTCCCGACTGTTCCATAATTTGCCAAGAATTAAATACCATATCTGTGCTTATAAAAATAGTAAATAACGAAAATGGGATCATAAAAAAAATAACACCTAAAATAAACACCATACTTTTTTGTTTACTGTCGAATTTATTTGATAAAATATCAATTTTTACATGTGCATTTTCTTTTATTGCAAAACTTATACCAATCATGAAAAATATTGCATGCAAGTACATTATTGATTCTTGGAGTGCAACACTACCAATATTTAAAACATACCTCAAGAACAGAGTTATAATTACTAAAAATACCATAATCACAACTATGTAACTGGTCCCATGGCCAATCTTTTCAATAAAATCATCTAAAAATTCTTGTAATTTTTTCATAATGAAATTTGATGTTCACTCTCTATTCTATCAATTAATATATTTTCAAAAACAGTAGGATCTTTTATATGTGTTATTTCCCCTATTTTTGGAAAATATAAATCAAGTAATCGTGACAAATAAAACCTAAGAGCAGCTGAAACTAACGCACTTTTCCATTGATTCTTTTCGTTGTCGGTTATTTTTCTATGTTTATTGTACTCCGCTAGCAATGAATTTAATTTTTTATAATCTATAGTACTATTTTCCTGACTACACCAGTCATTTACTACAACAGCAATATCATAAATATACATTCCCTTACAAGAGTAGTAAAAGTCTATTATTCCTGAAATCCTATTTTTTGAAAATAAAATATTATCTCTAAAAAGATCGGCATGAATCATTCCAGACGGTAAATCAATTTTCAAAAAATATTTTTGAATTTCTATTGCATTTTTAATTAGACTTAATTTATTTTGATCAATTAATCCCTCGAGTGTTTCTAATGCTTCTTCTACCCACAAAATACTTCTAGGATTTTCAATTTCAGGACGAAAATTTGATCCATGTATATGAAAATTAGCAAGAACCTTACCCAATTGGGAGCAATGATCACTATTTGGATGTATGAGTGATTTTCCATCAAGCTTCTCTATGATTGCAGAAGGCTTATTTTTTATAGTCTTAAATAGTGCACCATCATTTGATTTTATTACTAAAGGTGATAATAACCCGTTGAGCTTCATGTGATTCATAAATGATAGATATTGCTCAATTTTTGGCGTTTTTATTGATTCAAAAATGGTAAATATAAACTCTCCATTTTCTGTTGTAAGCAAGTAGTTGCTATTTTCTATACCCTCCGATATACCAGAAAAATTTAAAACTTTCCCTACAGAATAATTTTTAAGATGCAACTCTAGTTCAGCTTCAGTTATTTTTGTATATACAGACATGGCTATTTCAGCTTATTATAAGTTATAAATCTTTTATGGAATAAACTTATCTAAGATTATATGATTTTGGCTGATAAAAATAGAGATAATTTTGTTCTTGTTGATGGATCGTCTTATCTGTACAGGGCATTCTATGCTCTTCCAAATTTGACAACAGCTTCTGGTTTTAACACTGGAGCAATTCATGGCGTGATCAACATGATTAATAAATTAATCAAGACTTATGATCCAAAATATTTGTCTGTTATCTTTGATCCGAAAGGAAAAAATTTTAGACATAAAATTTATAAGGAATATAAAGCTAATAGAAAAGCAATGCCTAAAGAATTAAGTGAACAAGTCCCTCCGTTGATAGATTTCATCAAATCACTTGGCATTACAGTTTTACAAGTCCCTGAAGTTGAGGCAGATGATGTGATTGCAACGCTAGCAACTAAACTATCATCAAAAAAAACTAGAGTGGTAATTTCATCTGGCGACAAGGATTTAGCACAATTGGTTACAAAAGATATAATTTTGATAAATAGTATAGACGATGGAATTTTAGATATTAATGGAGTTAAGAAAAAATTTGGGATTTTACCAAACCAAATCCTTGACTATCTTATATTAGTTGGTGATACATCAGATAATATACCTGGAGTTGAAAAAGTTGGACCAAAAACAGCAGTTGAATTACTCACAAAATATAATTCAGTTAATGAAATTCTATCTAAACTAGATGAAATAACTGGAAAATTGAAAGAGAATTTAAATAAATCAATAGACTTTATTGAAACCTCTAGACAATTAATTCAGTTAAAACTGGATGTTGAAATAGATACTAATATCAATACATATAAAATTAATAATAGAAATGAAGATAAATTATCTGAACTTGCTTCTAACTATGAATTAAAAAATATTGCAAGTTCATTGGAAATAAAAACAAAAATTGAATCACAATCAAATAAGGATAATGATATATCCTATAAAATTATATCTAATGAGGATGATTTTAAAGAACTATTAACTGTGTTAAATAAAGAAAAAGTTTTTTCTTTTGATACAGAGACAACCTCCTTAGATTATATAGATGCAGAATTAGTAGGAATTTCATTTTCAATTAAACCTTTTAGTGCATTCTATATACCAATAAATCATCAAAATACTAATTGCAATATTAAATCCTCGCCAGAATTTTTCAAAAAACTAAAAAATTTGTTGGAAGATAAAAAAAATAAAATTATAGGACAAAATATAAAATACGATATTAATGTGCTTCGTAAATATGATATAAATATCGGGTCAAATATCGAAGATACCATGGTTTTATCATATATCTATAACTCTTCGGGGAGGCATGATTTAGCAACTCTTAGCCAAAAATATTTGAATCATAAGTCAATTGAATATGAAGATGTTGTTGGCAAAGGAGCAAAACAAAAAAACTTTTCAGATGTTGATATAGAATTAGCAGCTAAATACGCCTGTGAAGATGCTGATATAACTTATCGTTTATATAACTTTTTTAACAGTAAAATTGATAATGATAAACAAAAAAAACTCTATGAAAATGTTGAGAAGCCGCTTGTTAATGTGATAGCAAGGATTGAAAATAATGGAGTTTTAATAGATAAAAAAAACCTTGATTCACAAAATAAAAATTTAAAATCCCAAGTGCTAAAAATTGAAAAAAATATACACAAACTTTCGGGAAAAGAATTTAATATAGGATCAACCAAGCAATTGCAGGAAATTTTTTATGATGTTTTAAAACTTCCAGTATTAAAAAAGACACCCAAAGGAAAACCATCTACAAATGAAGATGTATTGCAAGAATTGTCACTGAAGCACAAAATACCAAAACTTGTTTTGCAGTACAGAAATTTAATGAAACTGATAAATACCTATACAGATAGACTAGGTGAAGAAATAAATTTGAAGACGGGAAGATTGCACACATCTTATCATCAGGCTGTTACAATAACAGGAAGATTGTCATCAACTAATCCAAATTTGCAAAATATCCCAGTGAGAACAGAAGATGGGAAAAGGATAAGGTCTGCATTTATTGCAGGGAAAAATTGTAAAATTGTTTCAGCTGATTATTCACAAATAGAGTTAAGGGTAATGGCGCATTTATCTAAAGATAAGAATTTAATAGAAAGTTTCTTAAAAAATGAGGATGTACATGAGTCAACAGCAAAGGAAATTTTTGGAATTAAAACAAAACCAAACGCTGAACAGAGGCGATCTGCAAAAACAATTAATTTTGGTCTTATTTATGGGATTTCATCTTATGGATTAGCAAGACAACTGGATATTGATAATAATTCTGCAAAAGAATATATTGAAACATATTTTCAGAAATATAAAGGTATAAAACAATTCATGGAATCAGCAAAAAAAGAAACTAAAAAGAATGGATATATTGAAACAATTTTAGGAAGAAAGGTTTTCATACCAAATATTACTCATACAAATTTTCAAATACGAAGTGCAGCTGAAAGAACAGCAATAAATGCACCAATTCAAGGGACGGCAGCAGACATTATTAAAATTGCCATGATCAATATTGATGAATGGATACAAGAATCTAAATGTCCTATCAAAATTATAATGCAAGTTCACGATGAGCTTGTTTTTGAAATAGAAGATAATTTTTTAGAGGAGGCAATGCTAAAAATTAATAAATTGATGACTGAATGTTTTGAATTACGTGTTCCTTTGGTGGTGGATATTGGATTTGGTCAAAACTGGGAAAAAGCACACTGAGACAGTTGCCTGTTTGAAGAATTTCCTTGATGAGATATAATAATGTGCTTAAGGGAGATGCTTAAAAAGAGGATGAGAAGATCATTTGTACTAGTATTAACGATTTCACTATTATTTTTTGGTAGCAAAACTTTTTCAGCTGATATAGAAAAAGGAAAAGAAAAAAGTGTTACGTGTGTTGCATGTCATGGTGTAGATGGGAAAAGTCCAAACCCTATTTGGCCTAATCTAGCTGGACAACATGTGAAATATTTGAAAATACAATTATATGAATTTAGAAAAGGCCAAAATGGGAAAAGAAATAACGCAATAATGCATGGAATTTCCTTAACTTTATCTGATGAGGATATTGAAAGCTTAGCCCTATATTATTCATCACTAGAAAAGCCAGTTGGTATTACAAAAGATAAATACCTAGAAAAGGGTCAAAATATCTATCGAGGAGGGAATTTAAAATTTAAAATACAGGCTTGTATAGCTTGCCACGGACCTAATGGACAGGGAAATTATGCTGCTGCCATCCCGGTTCTCTCAGGACAACATTCGGAATATATAGTACAACAATTAAAAAACTTTCAGTCAGGAATAAGATCTAATGACCCAAATAAGATGATGCGAAATGTTGTTCATAGGATGACCGATGAAGAAATAAGATCTGTAGCGGAATATATAGAGGGCCTATATTGATGAAAATAGTAGCAAATACCTTAACAGGAATTTTAATGTTATTAATTTTTAGCAACGCAACATTTGCCGAAGAGAGAACACAAAAATATGTTCAAATTTCAAACTCAAGACAAGCAGATAGTGAAAAGATCATAATTTATGAATTTTTTTGGTACGGATGTCCTCATTGCTATAATATTGAGCCAACTATCGATAAGATTGAGTCAAACCTTAAAGAAGACACTTTGCTTGTAAGACTACCCCTTGCACTTAGAGATTCATGGGTAAATCATGCAAAAGCATTTTTTGCCCTAGAGAAAATGGGAAAGACCTCTGATTTGCATGAAAAAATTTTTGAAGAAATACATATAAACGGGAATCGTCTTGATAGCAAATCAAGCTTGATTGATTTCATTGATGAGCAGGGATTTAGTGGTTCTAATTTTGCTAAACACTTTGATTCTTTTGGAACAGAGATCCGTGTTAATAAAGCAATTAGACTCGCAAACCATTATCAAATAAAATCAGTACCAACTATTGTTGTGAATGGTAGATATGTAACAAGTGGCTCTTTTGTCACCGACTATGACGAGCTATATAATGTTGTGAATTTACTAGTTGATAAAGAGAGAGCTGATTTAAATTAATCTAGGAGAAAAAATGGTAGCACAAATAATAAGTGGAAAAGATGTTGCTGAAGAGATTTTAACAACAAAATTAAAGGATAAAGTAAAACAACTTGAATCACGGGGCATAATTCCAACACTTGTAGTTGTTTTAGTGGGGGAAGTGAAAGCTTCTGCAAGTTATGTAAAGCAAAAAGAAAAATTTGCAGCTAAAGCAGGTATAAAATCAGAAGTAAGGAAATTCCCTAACACAATATCTGAGAAAGAGATTCTTGATGAGATTGAGAAGATTAATAATGATTCCACCATTCATGGCGTGATTGTACAATTACCATTGCCAGACCACATCTCTATAACAAAAATTTTAAATAGTATTAATCCATCTAAGGATGTAGATGGTTTTACTCCTACAAATGTTGGAAAGTTGTTCCTTGGTGAAGAAACATTAGTATCATGCACACCAAAAGGAATTATGTTATTGCTAGAATCAATTAATGCAGATTTAAAAGGGAAAAATGTCACTGTTATTGGAAGATCTAATATAGTAGGTAAACCTGTTTCAATTCTGTGCCAGCAAAAACATGCTACCGTAACGATGTGCCATTCTAGAACAACAGACTTAAATGCAAAACTATCTGATGCAGACGTCATCATTGTTGCTGTAGGGGTTCCAAAGTTTGTGCATGGGGATCAAATTCCTAAAAACAGCATAGTCATAGATGTTGGGATCCACAGTGTAGAGGGAAAGCTGTGCGGTGATGTGGATTTTGAATCTGCAAAAAACAAAGCCTCTGCCATAACACCAGTTCCAGGTGGAGTTGGTCCAATGACTGTTTGTGCATTAATTGAAAATACAATTATTGCAGCAGATAGAATATCTAAATAAAATTAGCGCCTGAGAAGATTTGAACTTCTGACCTTTGGCTTCGGAAGCCAATGCTCTATCCAACTGAGC
>JAYZYL010000007.1:0-101680 GCA_036140295.1 Pseudomonadota bacterium | reverse complement strand
CCTCCCCGCCCGGAATCGAACCAGGAACTAAACCTTAGGAGGGTCTTGTTATATCCAATTTAACTACGGGGAGATTGAGCTTTTATAAAATTGTATATAAAAAAATCTTAATGTACTATATTTATTTATGAACGTATTGTCTATAGATTCATCATGTAAGCAAGTATCTGTTGCTTTAAAAAAAGATAATCAATTTTTTTCTTTAGAAAGTGAACAAAAAGTTCGAGCAAGTCAAGTAACTTTAAAGATGATCGATGAACTGCTTAAAAAAAATAACTTAAAATGCCAAGATTTGAATATTCTAGTTTTTAATAAAGGACCAGCCAGTTTTACCGGCACAAGGCTTGCGGCCTCCATCGTACAAGCAATTGGTTACTCATGGAATATACCAGTGATTGGAGTTTCCTCTCTTGCGCTCATGGCGCATATTTATTATAAAACTCATAATTATTCTGAAATCTTATCTATTAAAAAAGCATACAGTAAGAAAATTTATTGGGCTCTATACAATATTGATCAAAATGCGTATGAACCTATTGATGGGAACCATATTTCTGAATTTCCTGATATTAAATTTAATGAGAGCTCCAAATGGCATGGCTTATCAGATTGTTGGAATGAATACCAAACAGGTACAAATAAATTGATTGATCAACATGTCGAACGAATTGACGCTGAAGAAGAGATTGGAGCAAAGGCAATCATTGAGTTTGTAATGTCAAATAAGAAACTAAGTAAAACTTTTGACTATAAAGATACTATTCCAGATTACATCAATCATGATTTATTTGATTAAGAAATAATTTTGGCAATTTGAGAGCCTACCCTAATTTTTTTACCTTTTTTAAGACTATCCAACAACTCTACTTTTTTATTAAACAGTAGAATAACTGTAGATCCAGTTTTAAACATTCCTAATTCTTGACCTTTCTTTAAATCAATTTTTTTCTTTCTGTAATCTGTATTTATTGTTTTTTTAGGAAGAGGAGGGGATGATTCTCCTTTCCATACTACTTCTATTGATGAAACATTAATTGCTCCAACAAATATAACAGAAAACATTAAATTATTTTCCTCAAAACTACAAACTAATCTTTCATTTCTTATGTACAGGTTTTTTATGCATTTAACAGCATGTGAAGCAACACTATATAATCTTCCAGGAATATGTATAGTTTTTGTTAGTTTGCCATGATATGGCATATGAACTCTATGATAGTCATGTGGAGCTAAATAAATAACAGCATATGAACCATTTTGATATTTTGAACTTAGATTCATATCATCATTTAATAAACTATTTATATTTGTTGTTTTTCCTTTGACTTGAACGATTGTATTATCTTTAATCTTTCCAAACTCAAGAATTTTTCCATCACATGATGAGATAATTGAATTCTTCTTATTATCAATTTTGTGAATTCCATTTTTGAGTTTTCTTGTAAAGAAATCACAAAATGTCTCATAATCATCAGGAAGGGGTTTTATGCATTCAGACATATTGACATTGAACATTTTTATATAAGTTTTTATCAAAAAATTTTTAAAAGGATGTTGAGTTCTTGTAATAAGATATGTGAACCTAGAAAAAAAATGATGAGGAATGAAAAAAAGCCAATACGCTTTAAGGTAATCTAATATTGTAGCAAATGATAAACCCTTCATATTAATTTAAAAGCTGAATTATATCTAACTTTAGTGCAGACTCTAGAAAAGGAGGAGTAAAAACTCCTTTGGTTTTCCCTAAATCATCAATTATAAAAATTGTTCCAGTGTGATCATATATATCAATACCTTGTGTTTCAGAAACCTTTTTATAGTAGACACCTGCTGATTTAGCAAGAGCATCTAAACTAGTTTCATTTAATCTTAACCCGATGAAATGTTTATCAAAATATTGCACGTACTTTTCTATAGATGAAATATCATCATTTTTTGTGTCAACAGAGATAAAAATAATTTGTAATTTAGTTGTATCAACACTCTTAGATTCATTTAATTCCTTATGAACTTTGCTTAATTGCATTAAAGTATTGGGGCAAAAATCAGGGCATCTGGTATAACCAAAAAATACTAAGCTGGTTTTATTAAGGAAATCTTTGTGAGTGAATATTTTATTTATAGTTGATTGTGCAGATAAGTCTTCATGAAAGAAAGATACATTTGGCTTTAATTCAGTATATGAGGTTTCCTCTTGAGGTGTATTTAGAGATAATCCAATAAAAATAAGCATCAAGATTCCTAAAAACAGATAAAAATTTTTCATAAGTTCGCAAATATTCCAAAATTCTAATATTTATTATATAATAGTAGATTAAATATATGATATTTATTAAGCATTTGCTAATTATTTCATTCTTAATCAACAGCCCTAATTATGTCAGGTAACACATTTGGAAAAATATTTTGTCTCACTTCATTTGGTGAAAGTCATGGTAAAGCACTTGGATGTGTAGTTGATGGTTGTCCGCCAGGCTTAAAACTTAATGAATCTGATATACAACATGACCTAAATAGGAGAAAACCTGGAAAATCAAAATATACTTCGCAAAGGAAAGAGAGCGATAAAGTTGAGATATTGTCTGGTGTATTTGAAGGAAAAACAACCGGCACTCCAATTTGTTTATTAATTGCGAACGAAGATCAGAAGCCAAGAGATTATTCAGAAATTAAAGAAAAATTTAGACCAGGGCATGCTGATTTTGCATACACAAAGAAGTATGGATTTAGAGATTATAGAGGAGCAGGTAGATCATCTGCTAGAGAAACAGTAGCGAGAGTAGCTGGCGGAGCTATTGCTAAAAAATATCTTAAAGAAGATTCTAAAATAAATATTTTTGGCTATGTATCACAAATAGGAGAGCATAAGCCGCAAAAAATTAATTATAAGGATATTGAAAAAAACCCTTTCTTCTTTCCAGATAAAAAAATGATTCCAATTTTGGAGAAATATATCAATGGAATAAGAAAAAGTGGAGATTCTATTGGTGCTGAAGTTACTATTGTGGCAGAAAATGTTCCGGCAGGATTAGGCAATCCTGTATTTGATAAACTTGATGCACTATTGGCATCTGCAATGATGTCCATCAATGCTGTAAAGGGTGTTGAAATTGGAAGTGGATTTAATGTTGTGGCACAAAAAGGTTCGGAATGTAGAGATGAAATTACGCCAAAAGGGTTTAAGTCAAACAATTCTGGAGGTACTTTAGGAGGGATTTCTACTGGACAAGATATAGTCGTTAAAATGGCATTGAAACCAACCTCAAGCATTTTGATTCCTGGAGAAACAGTAACAACAAAAAATAAAAAAACAATCATTTCTACAAAAGGTAGACACGACCCTTGTGTTGGTATTAGAGCTACTCCAATAGCAGAAGCAATGATGGCTTTAGTACTTTGTGATTTATTACTTCGTCAGAGAGCACAAGTTACCAAATAGCCTTACCATTTTAAACAAATGAAACAAACCTTATATGATAAAATTTGGAATGAACATCAGATAACCAAGAATGACGATGGGACATCATTAATTTATATTGATAGACATCTTATTCATGAAGTTACATCTCCACAAGCATTTGATGGTCTTTCAACAAAAAATAGAGAAGTATGGAATAAAAACTCAATCTATGCAGTTTCAGATCATAATGTACCAACTCAAAATAGAGAATCTGGAATAAAAGACCCAATATCTAAATTACAAGTTGATACACTTATCAATAATTGCGAGAAACATGAAATAAATTATTTTGATTTAAATGATATCAAACAAGGAATCGTACATATAATAGGTCCTGAATTGGGAATTACCCAACCTGGAATGACATTGGTTTGTGGTGATTCACATACTTCTACCCATGGAGCTCTTTCAGCACTATCTTTTGGTATTGGAACAAGTGAGGTAGAGCATGTACTTGCAACACAATGCATGAATATAAAAAAGGAAAAGAATTTAAAGATAAATGTTAATAATAATTTAAATAATCTTGTAACATCTAAAGATCTTATTTTGTACATAATTGGACAAATTAAAACTTCCGGGGGCACAGGATATACAATTGAATATGCTGGGGAATGTATTAGAAATTTAAGTATTGAAAGTAGAATGACTATTTGCAATATGAGTATAGAAGCTGGAGCTAAATCAGGTATTGTAGGATTTGATGAAAAAACCTTTGAATATATGGTAAATAGAAAGTTTTTAGCTTCAAACAAACATATTGATGAGGCAGTAAAATATTGGGAAACACTTAAGAGTGATGACGGATCTAAATTTGATAAGATTATAGACATTGATGCATCGTTAATAGAGCCTCAGGTTACATGGGGAACATCGCCACAAATGACGACGTCAGTACATGGAAAAGTTCCTGACCCTGACTCAATAACAGATAAAGGTGAAAAGGAATCCTTTAACAAAGCAATTGAATATATGGGTTTGAAACCTAATCAGGATATTAGTTCAATTAAATTAGACAAAGTTTTTATTGGATCATGTACTAATTCTAGAATAGAAGATCTAAGATTGGCTGCTAAAATAATTAAGCAATCTAAAATTGCAAAGAATATAAAACAAGCTATTGTTGTGCCAGGCTCGGGGCATGTTAAGGCGCAAGCTGAAAAGGAAGGATTGGATAAAATTTTTGTTAAGTCTGGATTTGAATGGAGAGACCCTGGATGCTCAATGTGTTTAGGAATGAATGATGATAAACTTGGACCATATGAAAGGTGTGCCTCTACATCAAACAGAAACTTTGAAGGGCGACAGGGTGACAAAGGAAGAACACATTTGGTTAGCCCTGCTATGGCAGCATTTGCAGCAATCAAAGGACACTTTGATGATGTTACTAATATTTAATGAAAAATAAAATTATCAAAGGCCAAGTTATTCCTATCAATCAATCCAATATTGATACAGATGTAATAATTCCAAAACAATATCTTAAATCAATTGGTAAAACAGGTTTTGGAAAATTTTTATTTGATTCGTGGAGGTACGATGAACCTGGCGATCTAAGCACAAAAAAAAATAGAAAAATAAATAATAATTTTATTATAAATAAAAAACCTTATTCTTCTGGAAACATCTTAGTTGTGAATGATAATTTTGGATGTGGTTCATCACGAGAACATGCAGTGTGGGCAATTAAGGATTTTGGGATAGAAGCAGTAATCTCCAGCTCTTTTGCAGAAATTTTTTCTAATAATAGTTTCAAAAACCAACTTTTATTAATCCCAATTAAGAAGACTGAATTAGATTGGCTGTTTGAACAAATACCAGATTCAGGAATATATCATTTGACAATTGATGTGCTTAATCAGACAATTAGTACGCCTGATAACACTACGATTAATTTCTCAATAGATCAATTAAATAAAGATAGAGTTATCTTTGGATATGATGATATTGAATTAACGCTTAAACATAAAAACTTAATTAAAGACTTTGAGAAAAAGTTAAAAGATAAAAAACCTTGGTTATTTGATGATGAATATAAAAAAGAATAATGTTTTATTATTGCCTGGAGATGGAGTTGGCCCAGAGATTATGTCAGAGGCTGTTAAGCTAATTGATTATTTTAATGAAGAAAAGTTATTAAATATCAATTATGACTATGCTGATATAGGGAGTATCGCATTAGATAATCATGGAACACCATTCCCTGATATAACTTTGGAAAAGGCATCCAATTCTGACTCTATTTTACTTGGAGCCGTTGGTACAAAAAAACATGAGAATAATGAAAGGAAATTAAAACCAGAATATGGACTTTTAGAATTAAGACAAAAGCTTAAGTTTTTTGCTAATTTAAGGCCAGTTTTTCTATTTGATTCATTAATTAACAGCTCTACATTAAAACCTGAAATAATAAATAATTTAGATATTTTGATAGTGAGAGAATTAATAAGTGATGTATATTTTGGAGAACCAAGAGGATTTAAAACAATAAATGACGATACCTATGCTTTTAATACAATGAAGTATCTAGAGAGTGAAATTGAAAGAATAGCCAATTTTGCTTTTTCAATTTCGTCGAAAAGAAATAAGAAAGTTACATCCGTAGATAAAGCAAATGTTTTAGAAACATCACAATTATGGAGAAAGACTGTTGATAAGGTTGCCCAACAGCATAAAGATATTGAAATAAATCATATGTATATAGATAATGCTGCAATGCAGTTAATTAAGGAGCCAAAACAATTTGATGTTATATTAACAGGAAATTTATTTGGAGATATATTGTCAGATGAAGGTTCAATGTTAACTGGTTCAATTGGAATGTTGCCTTCAGCTTCAATTTCAATAGAAAATAAAGGTTTATATGAACCGGTACATGGATCAGCTCCTGATATAGCTGGACAAGGAGTTGTTAATCCAATTGCAATGATCTTATCATTTGCAATGATGCTAGAGTATTCATTCAATAAACAGGACTTGTCTGAATCAATAAGAGTATCAATTAATAATATATTAAATGATGGAATTTTAACTAAAGATCTTGCTGGGTCTGACAACTTTGTTTCAACAAGTCAGATGGGAGATAAGATTTTAGAAGAAATTAAAAATCATGTTAAATAGAAAACAAAAATATAATGTAGCAATTGTTGGTGCAACTGGAATAGTTGGAGAATCATTATTAGATATTTTGAATTCAAGAAATTTTCCAATTTCTAATATTGTTGCCGTAGCCAGCGATAAATCAAAAGGAAATAAAGTAAAATTTGGAAAACAACTTCTAGTTGTTGAATCTATTAATGATTTTAATTTTAAGCAAACAGACGTAGCTTTCTTTTCTGCCGGCAGTACAGTATCAAAAGAATTTGTCCCTCGTGCGGTTGATGCTGGTTGTATAGTAATTGATAATACTTCAGAATTTCGTTATGTAAATGACATACCGTTAATTATTCCAGAAGTTAACTTGGATGAACTAGTAAATTATAAGAATAGAAATATAATTGCAAATCCAAATTGTTCAACAATACAAATGTTAGTTGCGCTTAAACCAATACATGATCGATATTCAATTAAACATATTAATGTGTCAACGTATCAAGCTGTTTCTGGATCAGGAAAAGAAGGAATTAATGAACTTATTGATCAGACAAATTCATATTTTAAGCAAAAAGATATTAAACCAAAAATTTACCCTAAACAGATAGCTTTTAATACAATTCCTTTTGTTGATAGTTTTTGTGATAATAATTATACAAAAGAAGAAATGAAAATGGTTTGGGAAACACAAAAAATCCTGGACGCTACTATTTCTGTAAATCCTACGGCAGTTCGGGTACCTGTATTAGTTGGACATTCAGAATCAGTTTCAGTTGAGACAGAGAAAAATATAGATATAAACGAAGTAATTCAAGATTTTGAAAATCATGATAGTATACAGCTTATAGACGATAAAGAAGCGTCTGCATTCCCAACAGCATTCTCTGAAGGGCATGGAACAGATGATGTTTTTGTAGGGAGAATTAGAAAAGGACTTGATAATGATAAAGTTTTGAATCTTTGGGTTGTTGCTGATAATGTTAGAAAGGGGGCAGCACTCAATAGTGTTCAAATTGCTGAGAAACTAATAGAGAGTTTATAGTGTTTAAGATAATTTTTAATTTAATCCTAGCATTTTTAGTAATAATTTTTATTTTAGAGGCAACCTCTGTTATGAGGCCTTTCTCTGAATCTTTAATACAAAATGGAATTTTGCCTGGAGGAGAGCCAGGCAGTGCCGCACCAGGGATAGTCGAACTCGTTTTAATGGTGTTGGGATCAATATTAGAGAGTTTAGCTCCAGTTTTAGGGGTTTTAGAAAATATTTTTTGGCTAATATTTGCGACATTTGCATCAATTGAAATTACTATGAAAGGTTTAATATACTCTTTGATAGGATTTTTACTTCTTTCATTTTTGTTTGAGAGGTTTAGAACATCCAACCTTGAAATAGAAAAACTTAAGAGTGAAATAAAAGGTGCTATTTCTAGAGTAGAATTAGGGCAGGCATTAAATGAAACAGAAAATCATTTAAAAAAACTTCTCAAAAAAGAATCAACTAAAAAGAATACAGACTTACTCGAGCAAGCTACTCTGATTAAAGAGTTATTACTTAAAATAGATTCATCAATTGATACAAAAAATAATGCATTACCGGAAAGAGCGAAAAAGGAAAGAAGGGTTAAAACAACTGATTCAGATAAACCAAAACCAAAACCAAAACCAAAACCAAAACCAAAACCAAAACCAAAACCTTCTGTTCCAGACGATGAGCCAGCTAATCTTTTAGAAGATGAGAATATTTCTAAAATTGACTTAGCACGAGCACTAATAGAAAGTAATGATATTAAAAAAGCAAAAGAGATATTAACAAATGTTGTTGACTCGGGAACTGAAGCCGAGATACATGAAGCAAAACTACTTTATCTTCAATTGAAATAATGAGGGTAGTGCTTTGTATCGAATATAAAGGTACAAATTATACTGGATGGCAAGCCCAAAATAATAAATCAAAAAAAACAATACAATACTTTGTTGATAATGCAATTTCAAAAGTAGCAGATCATAAAATTAAATCAATTTGTGCCGGGAGAACAGATACTGGAGTTCATGCCCATAGACAATTTATACATTTTGATACTGACAAAAAAAGAGATAAAAAGAATTGGATCATGGGAATAAATAGTCATTTACCCGAAGATATTAAAGTAAATAAGCTATTTTTTGTTGATAGTGAATTCCATGCTAGATATACAGCTATCTCAAGAAGTTATCGTTATATAATATTAAATCAGGAACAACCTTCATCCCTATTATTCGATTTTGTTCTTTGGGAAAGAACTAAAATTAATGTGAGTAAGATAAGACAATCTATCAAATATCTTAGAGGAGAAAATGATTTTAGTTGTTTTAGGTCAGCTGGTTGTCAAGCTAAAAACCCTATTAAAAAAGTCCAAAAAATAACTATTAAAATAAAAGAAAATTTTATAATTATTGATATTACAGCTAATGCTTTTTTATATCACATGGTACGAAATATTGTTGGAACATTATTAGAAGTAGGATTAGGGAAATATGACCCATCATATGTTGGTAAACTTATAAAAAATAAAGATAGACAAAAAGCTGGAAAAAAAGTGTCGTCAAAAGGACTCTATTTAATGAATATTGAATATCCAAAAAAGTATAAAATATTAAATACAGATAACTCTTTTTTATATAATATATAGGCACAAATGAACAAAACTAAGATTAAATTCTGTGGGCTTACAAATACAGATGATGTGAAATATGCGTTAGACTTAGATATCGATTATCTTGGATTAGTATTTGTCAAATCTAGTCCTCGATATATTGACATTTCAAAGGCAGAGGAAATTTATAAAATTTGTAATGATTCCAAGAAATTAGTTGGTGTATTTATGAATCAATCAGAAGAATTTATCAACAATATTTTAAGAAATATACAACTTAATCTTTTACAATTCCATGGCCAAGAAGAATCTGAAATGTGTAACAGTTTCAAATTACCTTATATCAAGACCATACATTTAACTGATCAAAATAATTTTAATATAAATTACAAAAAAGCATTTGCGTTTCTACTAGATTCAAAAGGAAAAGATGGTTCCGGAGGTACAGGCATAAAATTTGATTGGGAAACTATTAAAACATTAGAAGGAGCAGGAAAACAATTATTTGTTGCAGGAGGACTTAATCATACTAATGTTAAAGAGTTAGTTTTAAAATATAAACCATGGGGTATAGATGTAAGTAGTGGAATAGAATTAGAAAAAAGGAAAAAATCCCATAGTTTGATGAAAAAATTTGTAGAAAATGTAAGAATGGCAGACAGTGAAAAAAATGAAAAAAAATAATTATAAAGGGCAGCCAGATAAAGATGGGCATTTCGATTTATATGGAGGGACATATGTTTCAGAAACATTAATACATCCTTTGAAACAATTATTAGATTCTTATAAAAAAATTGGAAAATCTACAAATTTTCAAAAAAAATTAACAAAAGAACTACTTCATTATGTTGGAAGACCAACACCAATTTATCATGCAGAAAAAATAAGCAAACTTTTAGGGAACTGTAATATTTTCCTTAAAAGAGAAGATTTATGTCATACAGGTGCTCATAAAATAAATAATGCTTTAGGACAAGCATTGTTAGCAAAAGAGATGGGAAAAACTAGGATAATTGCTGAAACTGGAGCAGGACAACATGGTGTCGCGACTGCAACTGCTTGCGCAAGGCTAAATTTAAAATGTGTTATTTATATGGGAAGGGAAGACATTAACAGACAAAGTATAAATGTTTACCGAATGAAATTATTAGGTGCAGAAGTAATTGAAGTAACCTCTGGCTCAAAAACATTAAAAGATGCTTTAAATGAGGCACTTAGAGATTGGGTAACAAATGTTGATGACACACACTATATAATTGGTTCAGTAGCAGGTCCTCATCCTTACCCAATGATTGTAAGAGATTTCCAATCAATTATAGGTTCTGAGTCAAAGAAACAAATGAAAACTATTATAAATAAAAACCCCGATATATTAATAGCTTGTGTTGGTGGAGGTTCAAACGCAATTGGCCTTTTTCATTCATTCTTAAATGATAAGGTTGAAATGTTTGGTGTAGAAGCAGGAGGGTATGGACTTAATACAGATAAACATGCCGCGCCTTTATGTGCAGGAAAGCCAGGGATATTACATGGAAATAAAACATATATTATGGAAGATGAGCATGGACAAATTAAATCAACACATTCAATATCTGCTGGACTAGATTATCCTGGAGTTGGCCCTGAACACTCATGGCTAAAGGATAATGGAAGAGTTAAATACACAAGTGTTACGGATAAGGAAGCATTAAAGGCATTTTATCTGTTAACAGAGGAAGAGGGAATAATACCAGCATTAGAAACTTCCCATGCTTTAGCGTTTGCATTTAGATTAGCGAGAAAAAGAAATAAAAAAAATATATTAGTTAATTTGTCAGGTAGAGGAGACAAAGATATTGATAGTGTTGCTCTACTTAAAGGAATAAAATTATGAATTTAATTTCAGGCGCATTTAAAAAGGATGCGACTTCAATTCAAAAAACAACTTTTATAACTTATCTTGTTTGTGGAGATCCAAACACAAATATTACTTTAAGACTATTAAATATAATGGTAGAAGCAGGAGTAGATTTAATTGAATTAGGGATGCCTTTTACTGATCCAATAGCTGATGGGCCTGTTATACAAAAAGGGATTGAGAGATCACTAAAAAGTAAAACTACCTTAGAAAGCACGCTAATGGTTGTAAAGAATTTTAGAAAAACTAATAAAATAACCCCTATTGTTCTTATGGGTTACATGAATCCAATTGAAAAAATGGGATATGAAAAATTTGCTATCAAGGCAAATAAATGCGGAGTAGATGGGATATTAATTGTTGATCTTCCTGTTGAGGAAGCGCATACAGTGAATAAAATTTTTAAACAAAACCAATTAAAACAAATTTTTTTAGCATCTCCAACAACTGATACAAGTAGGCTTAAAAAAATTGTACGATATTCAGATGGTTATGTTTATTATGTTTCAATAAAAGGAATAACTGGAAATTCAATTAAAAATATTAATTCTATCAAGGACAAAGTAAAACAAATTCAAAAGATTTCAAAAGATAAAGTCCCAGTTGCAGTAGGATTTGGAATAAAAAATAAATCCTCTGCCAAAAAAATCAGTGCATTTTCTGATGGTATAATTATTGGTAGTTCTATAGTAGAATTAATTGAAAAATACATACATAATAAAAATATGATGTATAAGAAAATTAAATCTTTCCTATCAGGAATAAACAAAGTATTGGATAAAAAATGAGCTGGTTAGACAAAATTTTACCATCTAGAATTAGAACAGCAATTAGGAAGGTAAAGAAAAATAAATCATCAGTCCCCGAGGGACTTTGGTATAAGTGTACCAATTGTGATTCAGTTATTTATCAAGCAGAATATGAAAAAAATTTAAATGTTTGCCCTAAATGTAACCATCATGGAAGAATATCTGCAAGGAAACGCATTGATTTTTTTCTAGATAAAAGTGAAAGAGTTGAAGTTTTAGGAACAATAACGCCTAAAGATATCTTAAACTTTAAGGACAAAGAAAAGTATAAAGATAAATTAGTTTCAACACAGAAAAAAACAGGCGAAAAGGATGCTTTAATTGTATTTAAAGGAAATGTAGAAAAAATTCCTGTAATTGTTTGTGCATTTGAATATGCTTTCTTTGGTGGTTCTATGGGTTCGGTTGTTGGTGAAAAGTTTACTTCAGCAATTAACATATGTATACAAGAACAAAAACCTTTAGTTTGTTTTTCCGCAAGTGGTGGGGCACGAATGCAAGAATCACTTTTTTCTCTTTTCCAGATGGCTAAAACTAGCTCTGCACTAAATAAACTTAGTGCAGAAAAATTACCTTATATTTCTGTTTTAACAGACCCAACAATGGGAGGTGTTTCAGCAAGTCTTGGAATGTTGGGTGATATAAATATCGCGGAACCAAATGCTTTAATAGGTTTTGCTGGACCAAGAGTTATAGAACAAACTGTTGGGGAAAAACTTCCTGAAGGATTTCAGAAAAGTGAATTTTTAAAAGAACATGGGTCAATTGACTTAATAGTTAATAGAAATGAGCAAAAAAAGACTATCTCAGAAATAATTGATATGTTAATGAGCAATAATTAAATGGAAAATGACTTTAATAATCTTGATGAATGGCTTCATTGGCAGCAAACTCTTCATCCAAAAAATATTGACTTTAAAATACAAAGAATAAAATCAGTATATAAAAAACTAAATATTAACAAAATAGCTAAAAAAATAATTACAGTAGCAGGAACTAATGGAAAAGGATCAACAGTTGCTTTGCTTGAAAATATTTTGTCTGAAAATGGTTTTTCTGTAGGCACATTCACATCCCCTCATATGTTGAGGTATAACGAAAGGATTAAAATAAACAACAAGGAGGCTAATACAGAAAAAATCATAGAAGCATTTAAGGTTATTAATCAACATAGAGGTAAAACCACATTAACTTATTTTGAATTTGCAACACTTGCTGCACTTTATTTATTTGAAAAAAATAATTTGGATTATGTAATCCTTGAAGTGGGTTTGGGTGGAAGGCTTGATGCAACAAATATTGTAGATTCTGACATTTCAATAATTACTTCAATAGGGATTGATCATGTTGAGTTTTTAGGATCAACAATTGATAGCATTGCTTTAGAGAAAGCTGGAGTAATGCGTCCTTTTTGTTACTGTGTTTTCGCTCAATTAGATCCACCAAATTCTTTATTAAACTATTCGAAAAAAAACTCAACTCAACTTCTTTGTAATGGAAATGATTTTAATTTAAAAATTTCAGAAAAGAATTGGTCGTGGAAAAATAAGCATTTAGAAATTAATAATCTTCCGCTCCTATCTTTAAAGGGTAATTTCCAATATTGTCATGCAGCTGCCGCTATTTCTGCCTTATATCACTTATCTCCAGATGTACTTAAAAATCATAAAAACCTATATAATGGATTAAAAAAAACATCACTTCTTGGAAGATATCAAATAATTTCAAGTAAACCTGAAATAGTCCTTGATGTTGCTCATAACGCTGATGCTGCAACACAATTAGCTAAAAACTTGTCGCAATCACTAAAAAAGAGAACCATTGCAGTTATAGCTGTACTTGAGGATAAGGACATTTATAGTTTAGTGAAGCCATTTAAAAATTTAATTGATGAATGGTATTGTGGAACTATAGACAATGAAAGAGGAATGAATTCTAAGGAGATCGAATGTAGAATTTCAAGTTTAGTAGATAAAAAAACTGTTTCTAGCTATCCATCAGTTATTTCAGCATATAATGAAGCCATAAAATCTTTAGAGGAAGAAGATCAATTATTAGTTTATGGATCATTTTATACGGTTTCTGAAATTTTGAGATATATAAAAAATCATAAGAAAATTGCTATAAATCAATAATGAATATCAAAATAATATTTAAAGTTTTTGTTTTTGTTTTAATCCCACTTTATATTTTCATAAACCCAACTATTGAGTATCTAAGCAATCTAAATACAATTACTTATACATTGGATGTTCCTACTCAATCAAGCGAAGTCAGAAATAATACAGATAAAATTAAATTTAATAAAAAAGATATTTTAGAATCTCCTAAAATAGAAAAGGCAATAGTTGAGTCGTGGGTAATTACATATCCTAAAATTGATGGAAATAAAGATATAAAATTATTTATAATGAAACTAGAAAGTATAGGGATAAAATCATTTTTTTATGTTAAAAAAAATGAAAAGTCAGCAAAGATTATCTCTATTGGCCCTTATGTAGATCGCTCAATGGCTACCTCTATAAGAGAAAAAATTAAACGATTAATAAAGTATGAAGGAAAGGTTGTGCGGATAAACAACTAATGGCTATAATTGATATCACAATAATATTGTTTATTACTTTTTGGACAATAATTGGTTTGTCAAAAGGGTTTGTAAGTGAATTAATCTCACTTTTTTGTTGGTTTTTTGCATTATATTTTTCGATTAATTATAATCATATTCCTACTGAATACATTTCAAATTTTATAGGCTCCCCTGAAATATCAAACATTCTCTCCTTTGCTTTGATTTTTTTTATTGCCTTCCTGGTATCAATCTTTTTGGGATTTTTTCTCTCCCAATTGGTAAAAATACTAGGATTTGCATATTCAAACAGAATATTAGGACTATTTGCAGGCTTTATTAAGGGGAATATATTTATTTTAATTATTGTATATATTCTGAGCTTAACAGAATTTGAATCTAGTATTTACTGGAATGAATCACAATTTATACCTTTTTTTGATGATTTCATTGATAAATTTATAAAATCACATGATACATTCTTTGATAGTTTTAACTTAAAAATATAATATATAGCATATGTGCGGTATCGTCGCAGTTTATGGAAAGAAACAAGTGGTTCATGATATATATGAATCGCTTACCGTATTACAACACCGTGGCCAAGATGCATCAGGTATACTAACTAACTATGACGGGAAAATAGCTCTTAGAAAATCATTAGGTTTGGTAAGAGACGGTTTTAGTCATAGACATATCAATAGACTGAAAGGAAATTTAGGCATAGGACACGTTCGATACCCTACCGCTGGACACGCTGCAAGTTCTGCAGAAGCTCAACCTTTTTATGTTAATTCACCATATGGCATTGGACTTGCACATAACGGTAACTTAATAAATTCATCTACGTTAAAAGATAATCTTTTTAGTGAAGATCTAAGACATATAAACACTAAATCTGATTCAGAGATTCTTTTAAATATTTTTGCCCATGAATTACAGTTACATGGAAAAGATGATTTTACACCTGATGATGTTTTTTATGCCGTTGCTGGAGTTCACAGAAGAGTTAAAGGAGCCTATTCAGTTGTAGCCTTGATAGCTGATAGAGGAATAGTTGCTTTTAGAGACCCTATGGGCATAAGACCATTATGTTTTGGAGAAAGAAAAGTTGATGGATTTACAGAAACAATGATTGCTTCTGAATCAGTTGCCTTAGATTCAACAGGATATAAATTAGTGCGTGACGTTAAACCTGGAGAAGCAATATTTATTGATTTAAATGGGAAACTTCACACACGTATGTGTTCAGATAAAACAGGACATACTCCTTGTATTTTTGAATATGTATATTTTGCTAGACCAGATACAATACTTGACGGCATATCAGTTTATAGATCAAGAATGAGGATGGGACAAAACCTTGCAAAAAGAATAAAAAAAGAATGGAAAAACCATGATATTGATACAGTCATACCAATACCAGATACAAGCAGGATAGCTGCACTTGAATTATCTACCTCTTTAAAAGTTCCATTCCGTGAAGGATTTATAAAAAACCGATATATAGGGAGAACATTTATTATGCCTGAACAGATACAACGTATACAGTCTGTGAAAAGAAAACTAAATGCTATAACATCAGAATTTGAAGGAAAAAATGTTTTATTAGTAGATGATTCAATAGTGAGAGGCACTACCTCTAAACAAATTATTGAAATGGCAAGAGAAGCTGGAGCAAAAAAAGTTTATATGGCCTCTGCGGCCCCCCCAGTTAAATTTCCAAATGTGTATGGAATTGATATGCCAGCTAGTAACGAATTTGTTGCGTATGAAAAGTCTGAAAAAGAAATATCTAAATTTATTGGAGCAGATAAATTATTCTATCAGAATCTTGATGACTTAATATCATCAGTTAAAGGAGATAATTCTTCAATTCAAAAATTTGATGCCTCTTGCTTTGATGGTCAGTATGTGACAGAAGACGTGACTCAAGATTATTTGAAAGAACTAGATAATGTTAGAAATGATGCATCAAAACAAAATCAACCAATTGATATATCTGAAGATGTAATTGTTTATTAAGATGTCAGAGATTAACACGCTCCTTGCTAAAGCAAAAGAAATTTTGAGAAACCATCAAAATCAACACAAAAGTGAGATTTTAGAAAAGACAGATAAGCTTCTTGTTATAATAATTTCTAAACAAAAAATATTCTTATTTGAGAAAGAAAATATATGTTTTGAAACCTATATCTCTACATCAAAATATGGTATTGGCAATGATGATGGTTCCTTTAAAACACCAATCGGGATCCATACTGTTTCAGAAAAAATAGGAGAGGGGCAACCAAAATATACAGTATTTAAGGCTCGACAACCAACAAATAAATATGACCTAGAAAATATTCCAGATGAAGATCTAATAACAACAAGAATTATTTGGCTTTGTGGGGCCGAGCCAGAAGTAAATCTTGGAGGTAATGTAGATACTTTTTCAAGATACATCTATATACATGGAACACCACATGAAAAAGAAATAGGAACTCCAGTCTCTCATGGATGTATAAGAATGAAAAATGAAGATATTATAAACCTTTTTCAACAAGTTGATATTGGAACACCTGTAATAATTATCAATGATTAATTATTTCTAAGAGCTGAGAGGGTTCATTAATTATATAATCAGCTTCCCAGGATGGAATAATTGATTTGTTGAAGACAAAACCAAAATCCGCAGCTACAGTTATCATTCCTGCTTCTTTACCAGCTAGAATATCTCTCCTGTCATCTCCAACATAGATTATATTTTGAAAATCTTTATTCAATTTTGTTTTAGCTAATATAAGACTATCAGGGCTTGGTTTACTTTGTTGAACCATATCACCAGTTATAAGACAATCAAGTTTTTTTAAATATCCTAATTTATCAAGTATAGTATTTGCAAATCTTGCATGTTTATTTGTTACAATTCCCCAAGCAATTTTATTAATTTCAAAGTTTTCAATTACCTCACTCATTCCTTCTATCAAATGAGAATGAACACAGACATGTGACTCATATAAATTAAGAAACTTCTCTTTTAATTGATTTTTTTTGATTTTATCAACATTATTTTTACAACCAAACTCAATAATGCCAGCAGCTCCTTTTGAAATATGATATTTAAGATCTTCAGAATTTACTTCCTCTAAATTATTTTCCATCAATATAACATTAAGGACATGGCACATATCTTTTGATGTATCAACAAATGTTCCATCAAGATCAAAAAGGATTGCATCAATTCTGTTTTTTATTTTTTTCTGCATAAAGAAAATAATTTACATTTGTAAATGAAGATAGTTCAAATTTAAATGTCAAAGGGTTCAATATCATTCCAATAATTTCTTTAACAACATAATCTAATTCTTCAAGAGTCCTTGAGATTTCAGATGGTTTGACAAACTTATTATACTTATGTGTACCTCTTGGGATAATTTTGAGGAAATATTCTGCTAATACTTTAGCAAAGAGGAAAGATTGAATATTTCTATTAATAGTAGATAAAAAAATCTTTGAATTTTTTTTTGATATAGTATTCATATCTTCTAACAATTTTTTTGGATCTGGTACATGCTCAATTAATTCAAAACAAACTACACAATCAAATTTTTTTCTTGATTTTTGTATATATTTATCAAGAGTAGTACATTGATAATCAATTTTAAGATTAGACTCTTTCGCATGATCTTTTGCAATTAATATAGTTTTTTCTGAAGCATCAATACTTGTAACAATCGCACCTTTTTTAGCTAGCTCTTCTGATAGAAGACCGCCTCCACAACCAACATCCAGGATACTTAGACCACTTATATTAACTCTGTCAGTAATAAATTTTAATCGCAGTGGATTTAGTTTATGCAAGAGCTTGTATGGACCTCTTGTATTCCACCATTCATGTGCATGAGTTTCAAAGTTTAAAATTTCTTCTTTTTCGACATTCATTGCTTTAATAATCTTTGACTCTTAATAATACCATCTTTTTATAAAATTGTTTCCTATCTTAAGTCAATTCGCTTCTACAACGATTTTTTGGCTATTTTTGCTTATTTATAAATTGGCTCGTGTATACATCGGGATTATGATAAAATACTGTTTTAGAGCAGTTCTGTGATTAACAACGATATATGTCTGAAAACCAAGAAATAAAGCTTGAACAAGAAATGGAGCAATCATACCTAGATTATGCCATGAGCGTAATTGTTGGTAGAGCTTTGCCTGATGTTAGAGACGGGCTTAAACCAGTGCATCGTAGGGTATTATTTTCGATGCATGAATTAAATAATAATTGGAATAAGGCATATAAAAAATCAGCTAGGATAGTTGGTGATGTGATAGGTAAATATCACCCTCATGGTGATTCTGCTGTTTATGATACAATAGTTCGCCTTGCACAGCCCTTTTCTATGCGACACCCGTTGATTGATGGACAAGGTAATTTTGGATCAGTAGATGGTGATGCACCAGCAGCAATGCGGTATACAGAGGTAAGAATGGCAAAATTATCTCAAGGTCTTCTTGCTGATATTGATAAAGATACTGTAGATTTTTCACCAAACTATGATGGCACAGAAAAAGAACCTATAGTTTTACCAACACGTATCCCAAACTTATTAATAAATGGTTCTACGGGCATTGCTGTTGGTATGGCAACAAATATCCCCCCTCATAATCTTGAAGAAACTATTAATGCTGCTATTGCAATTATAGACTCTCCAAAGTTATCAAATATAGAAAATATTGAAGAACTGATCAATAAAGTTAATTTATTGGGACCTGATTTTCCAACTGGTGGTGAAATAAAAAATGATGGAGGTGTGCTGGATGCCCTATCAACTGGAAAGGGTTCTTTTAAAATTAGATCTAAACATTTTATAGAAAAAAAAGATAACGAAAGAGATTCAATTGTGGTAACTGAATTACCCTATCAAGTTAATAAAGCCAGACTGATTGAAAATATTGCTCAACTTGTTAGAGACAAAAAAATTAATGAAATCAGCCAATTAAGAGATGAATCTGACAAAGATGGTATGAGACTAGTGATAGAGCTTAAAAGAGGAGAACAACATGATGTAGTTCTTGGATCACTATATAAACATACTAATATGCAAATTTCATATTCAGTCAATATGGTATGCTTGGTTGATGGTGAACCACAGACACTTAGCTTTCCTGAAATCTTAACAGAATTTATCAGACATCGAAGAGAGGTTATAACAAAAAGAACACTATATGATCTCAATAAAACAAAAAATAAATCTCACTTATTAGAAGGATTAGGTATTGCTCTTTTAAATGTTGATAATATTATATCGCTAATTAAAACATCAAAAAATACATCTGAAGCAAAAGACCGTCTGCTAAAAACTAAATGGAATCCTGATAAATTAAAGAAATTACTAGGAAATGTTGATAAAAAAACATATAGCTTTGTAAAGCAAGAGGAGAAGTATGGATTAATTGACAAAATATATAAATTATCTCCAACGCAAGCACAAGCAATATTAGATTTACGACTACAAAAACTAACAGGTCTTGAGCAAGAAAAAATTTTTAGTGAATATGAAGAAACAATAGAAGAAATAAAAAAATATATAAAAATTCTTTCTGAATCAAAAGAACTTGATTCGGTAATGAAAAAAGAGTTAGAAGAAATTAAGAGCGAGTATGGAGAAAAAAGAAGATCATCTATCACTTTAGATGAAGGTGAGGTAAAAAAAGAAGATTTAATCAAAAAACAAGAAGTCATAGTTGTTTTGACAAAGGAAGACTATGTAAAACGTCTTCCTCTAAGTGAATTTAAAAACCAAAAAAGGGGTGGAAGAGGTATAAATGCGACAAGATTTAAAGAGGGTGATGAGGCGAAACTACTTTGTAAAGCTCATACCCATGATGTACTACTTTGCTTTTCTACATATGGAAAGGTTTATGCTATAAGGGTTTTTGATTTACCTGACCCTAGTCGTCAAGCAAGAGGAAGACCAATTAACAACGTATTGCCATTAAAAAATGATGAACAAATTAGCACATTTGTAGTGATTAAATCATTTGATGAAGAGGGATATTTATTTTTTTCAACCAAGTTAGGAATGATTAATAAAATATCTATTAGTCTTTTTAAGAAGATAAGAAATACTGGATTAAAGGCAATTTCATTAAAACCAAAGGATGAATTATTAGGTGCATTATATACGAGTGGTAAGAACAAAATTATGCTAGTTGCTGACAATGGAAAAGCAATAAAATTTGTTGAAACTGATATTCGAGGTAGGTTCCGTGGAACTTTAGGAGTAAAAGGAATAAATTTACCACCAAGTGTTAAATTAAGATCAATTCTTGCTCCAGAAATGGGTGAGATTGTTACAGTTACGGAAAATGGTTATGGGAATCGTGTAATAACCAATAACTATAATATCCAAAAACGAGGTGGCATGGGTGTGATTGGCATAAAACCTAGCAAAAGAAATGGAAAGGTTGTTGGGGCCGTTAATACACAGGCCGGAGATAATATAATCTTGATTACCAATAAAGGAAAAACAATTAAAATTGCAGTAGATGATATACCAATAATTGGTAGAAACACGCAAGGTGTCCGATTGCAAGTACTACAAGAAGATGAGAAACTTGTTGCTATATCAAATGAAAATATGTCAAAAAATTTATAATGAAGAAAACCTCCCGATCAAAAGCACTTCAAAAATTACGTAATCAAATTGATCAGATTGATGTCAAATCTTTAAATTTGTTAAACAAAAGAGCTGCTATTGCCAAAAAAATAGCACAAGTAAAATCTGACTCTAATAATAAAAATATCTTTAGGCCAGAAAGGGAATCACAAATCATTAGAGATATTATAAAATTAAACAAAGGCCCATTAACAAATAGCAGTTTAGAAATAATATACAAAGAGATAATCTCGTCATGCCTGTCACTTGAAACTAATATTAATGTTTCATATCTAGGCCCCACAGGTTCTTTCAGTAATTTAGCATTAAAGAAATTTTTTGGAAGTATGGTTTCACCAGTATGTAGAGATTCAATCATTGATATATTTAATGATGTAATTTCAAATACAGTTAATTATGGTGTTGTACCGATTGAAAATTCAAATCAAGGAAGTATTTCACAAACCCTTGAATTATTAATTGATAAGTCAATTATGATTTGTGGAGAGATAAACTTGGATGTGAAACATTTTTTATTGTCAAAGCTGAAAAATATTTCATCAATCTCAGAAATATATGCTCATGAACAAACGTTTTTACAATGTAAGGATTGGATAGATAAAAATCTTCGTAATTGTAAAAGGATAATTGTTTCAAGTAACTCAGAAGCTGCAAAAAAAGCTCGACTGAAAAAAAATTCAGCAGCTATTGCTAGCGAAAACTGTGCTGATGAATATAAATTACATGTTTTAAAAAAGAATATTCAAGATTTTAGTAATAATGTCACTAGATTTATTATTATAGGAAATGACACTGTCGGTATAAGTAAGGATGACAAAACTTCTATTGTGGTTTCTGCTTCTAATAAACCAGGCTCACTTTACTCACTTTTACAACCACTATCAAAAAATAGTATAAGCATGACTAAAATCGAATCGGTTCCAACAAAGAGAAAAAACTGGGAATATATGTTCTTTTTAGATATTGATGGACATAGCGAAGAACCTAAGATTAAAAAAGCATTGAATTCTATTAAAAGGAGGAGCACTTTTTATAAAAACCTAGGTTCATATCCTAAAAGTATCTAAAACAAAAAAAATGAATAAAAAAATATCAACCTTTACATATAAAGCAGGTAGGAATATTAGTTCTGTGGAAAAGGAATATAATATTAAAAATGTAATAAAACTTGCTTCAAATGAAAACCCTATTGGACCTAGCCCCAATGCAATAAGAAATGCTAACAAAAAAATTAATGAACTAAATAGATACCCAGATAGTGATTCTTTAACACTTAAACTACAGCTAGTTAAAAAATTTAAAAAAAAGTCACTGACCATTGATAATTTAATTGTTGGAAATGGGTCAAATGAAATTTTAGATTTTGCAGCAAGAGCATATTTGTCATCAGATAGTGAAGTTATTTTTGCAAAACATTCATTTTTAGTTTACAGAATTGTTGCAAATATAATGAATGCAAAAATTATTGAAACATCACCAATAAAATTAAAGAGTAAGCAATATCTTGGAACTGATCTGTCTGCGATTTTAGAAAAAATTAATAAAAAAACAAGATTAATTTTTATAGCAAACCCGAATAATCCTACAGGAACAATTTTAGACATAGAAGAAATAGATTCATTCATGAAAAATATTTCTAAAAAGATAATTGTTGTGCTTGATGAAGCATATGCAGAATATGCTGAATATCAAAAAAAATATAGTGGATTATCAATTTTAGAAAAATATCCAAATCTAATTGTTACTAGAACATTTTCAAAAATTTATGCTCTTGCAGGACTTCGTGTGGGCTATGGAATTGGGTCAAAAAAAATAATCAAAACCCTCAATTATTATAGACACCCATTTAATGTAAATACTTTTGCTCAGTTATTGGCTGCTGAATGCTTAAAAGATAAGAAATATATTTCAAAAAGCTTGAAAGATAATGCTGCTGGAATGAATTATATTAAGAATGAATTTGATAAATTAGGAATTGACTATTTAGGAACGTATGGAAATTTCCTAACCTTTAAGTTAGGATCAAGGGCAATTAATATTTATAATAAATTATTGGCAAATGGAATTATAGTTAGACCTCTCGACAATTATGACCTAAAAGATTATTTAAGGATTACTGTCGGAAAAGATAATGAGAATAGAAGGTTCATTTCTACATTAAAAAAATTATTAAAAAATAATAAAAATGATTTATAAAACAATTTATATTTTTGGATTAGGTATGATAGGTGGATCTTTAGCCTTATCTATCAAAAAAAATAAGATTTCAAAAAAAATTTTTGCATATGATAAGGATAAAAAGAATCTAGTATTTGCAAAAAACAAAGGTTTGATTGATGATTATGATAATAAAAATTTTAAATATTTAGAACAAGCTGACTTAATTATTATTAGTACTCCAATAAGTGCATATAAAAGTGTCCTCAAACGAATAAAAAAATTTAAAAATAAGAATTGTATTATCACAGATGTTGGAAGCACGAAGACATCAATATTAAATGATATAGATGACATATTTGGGGAAGAACAAAAATGTTTTGTTGGATCCCATCCATTGGCAGGAAAAGAAAAAAGTGGTGTAAAGAATGCATCTCTAAACCTTTTTTTAAATGCAACAGTAATTATTACTCCAACAAAAGAAACGGATAGGCCCGCTCTTAGTCAAGTTAGAAAAGTTTGGAAGAAAATTGGATGTAGAATAGAAATATTAAACCCTTTTCTTCATGACATCATTATGTCTGAAACCAGTCACGTTCCGCACTTAGTTTCGTATAGTTTAGTAAATTCTATTTGTAATAATAAGAATGTTAAGAATATCCATAATTTTACTGGTGGAGGTTTTAAAGATTTTGCAAGGATTGCAAAGAGTGACCCAACTATGTGGAGAGATATATGTAAATACAACAAAAAGAATATAATAGCCTTTCTAAATGTTTTTGTTAATAATTTAAAATCTTTGAAATCACAAATTCATCAGAATAATTTTCAAAAACTTTATTCATTTTTCAAGAAAACTCGAAGAAAACTTTCCTAGTACAATGGTTGATTCACACAATTTGATAGTTAATGGGTCTAAAAAAATTTTTGGAGAGATCTATATTCCTGGCGATAAATCTATTACACACAGAGCGATTATACTTGCCTCATTATGCAAAGGAAAAGTTAAAATAGAATCCCCCCTATTTTCTGAAGACTGCAACAATACTATTCAAATTATGCAATCACTAGGTGTGCGGATTACTAAAGATAATAATAATCTTGTGGTTGAAGGAAAAGGAATTAATGGATTAAAAAAACCAACCAAAAAACTTGATGCGGGTAATTCTGGTACATTGATGAGGTTAATTACTGGTGTCCTTGCAATGCAATCCTTTGAGTCAATAGTTACAGGAGATAAATCACTTCAGGGACGGCCCATGGAGAGGATAATAGAGCCTCTAAAATCTATGGGCGCCAATATTATTTCTAATAAAGGGAAAGCTCCACTAAATATAAAACCTAATAAATCGATAAAATCAATTCTTTTTTGTTCTGAAATAGCAAGCGCACAAATTAAATCTTGTTTGATTTTAGCGGCACTATTTGTTAATGAGCAATCTGTGATTGAAGAGATAACCTCTACTAGAGACCATACTGAACTACTTTTAGAATACTTTGGTCACACAATAGAAAGAATAAATAATAAAATTATTATTACAGGAGGAAAAGATCTTAAATGTAAGCAAATCTTAATTCCATCCGATATTTCATCTGCGGCTTTTTTTATTATTGGCGCTTTAATCAAAAAAGACTCTAATATTATTATAAAAAATATTGGCTTAAACCCTCATCGGACAGGCATACTAGAGGTGCTAACAAAAATGGGAGCAGATATTAAAATTATTAATAAATATATGATAGGTGCTGAGCCAGCTGGTGACATTCAAGTAAAGCATTCAAAATTAGAGCCAATAAAGTTATCTGGAGAGATCATCTCTAAATTAATTGATGAATTACCAATACTTTTTATTGCATGTGCCACCTGTTCTGGAGTTTCAGAATTTTCTAATATTAAAGAACTTCGCTATAAGGAGAGTGATAGAATAAAATCTATGGAAGCAGGTTTAAGAAAACTAGGAATAGAGGTCAGCAGCACAGAAAACTCTTTTAAAATTAAAGGAGGGAAGTTTGGTGGAGGTATAATTGATAGTTTTAATGATCATAGAGTTGCAATGTCTTTTATAATTGCGGGATTAATATCAGCTAAACCTGTGACAGTTACGAATACCCTAAACATTAATACTTCATTCCCAAACTTTTATTCAGTTTTACGTGAAGCAGGAGTTGAAATTTATAGGATATGAAATCAAAAGTCCCTATTATAACAATAGACGGATTGAGTGGTTCAGGAAAAACAACTGTATCTACGCTCTTATCAAAAAAATTAAAATGGTACTTATTAGATAGCGGAATTCTCTATAGATCTTTATCTTACTTAATTGATCTTGAATCCATTGACATTCAATCATCGGATAAAGTACATAAATTATTAACTGAATTTAAATTAGAAACCAACAATAATTCTAATACATTTAGGGCAATGTACAAAAATCAAGATATTTCAGACCATTTATACGGAGAAGACATTGGAAAGAATGCTTCAGAAATTTCTAAAATTAAATTTATTCGTGACTTACTGTTGCCTTTGCAACATTCATGCCTCAGACTTCCAGGTCTTATTGCAAATGGGAGGGATATGGGAACTAAAGTTTTTCCTAACGCACCATTAAAAATTTTTTTTATTGCTGATGTAAAGATCCGTGCAAAGAGAAGGCATAAGGAACTTTTAGAAAAAGGTCAAAATGTTAGCTTTAATGATATTTTAGCTTTATTAAAAACTAGAGATAATACTGATCAAAACAGAAAAATCTCACCTTTGGAGCCAGCTCATGATGCTCAAGTAATAGATTCAAGTTATTTAAATGTTGAGTCTGTTCTTGATAAAATATTTGAATTGTATACTATATCAAGAGTCTAAACATGATATGAGGTCAAATTATAGATGACAGCTCAAAGCGAGTTTGAAAGTTTATTTAAAAATAGTGTTGATAAGATTGACATGACACCAGGCAGTATAGTTGATGCTAAGGTTATAGATATCCGTAATGACTATGTCGTTATAAACGCAGGGCTAAAATCTGAAGGTGTCATCAATAAAAATCAGTTTTTAGATTCAGAAGGAAATTTAGAAATCAAGGTAGGGGATACAGTGGAAGTAACTCTTGACGCAGTTGAAGATGGATATGGAGAGACATTATTCTCTAGGGAAAAGGCCAAGAGAATTAAAGTTTGGACTGAATTAGAAAAATATCAAACATCTCAAGAAATAATACAAGGAAAAGTTTGTGGAAAAGTTAAAGGTGGATTCACAGTTGAATTAATGAATGTGAAAGCTTTTTTACCAGGCTCTCTTGTTGATATACGACCAACTAAAGAAGTTGATTATTTAGAGGGTAAGACATTAGATTTTAAAATTATAAAAATGGATAAAATTAGAAATAATATTGTTTTATCTAGAAAGGCTGTTTTGTTAGATCAAAATTGCGGACCTGAGGAGGCAGCAGAAAAATATGTTGAAGGAAAAACTCTTACAGGATTTATTAAAAATTTGACAGATTATGGTGCTTTTATTGATCTAGGTGGTATTGATGGACTTCTTCATATTACAGATATTTCATGGAAGAGAATTTCTCACCCAAGCGAAGTATTAAAAGTTGGAGATGAAATTAAAGTTATTGTTCTAAAATATGATAATGAAAAAAATAGGGTTAGCTTAGGAATGAAGCAATTAGAAAAAGATCCATGGGAACAAGTCTCTAAAAAATTTGAATTAAATAAAAAGTATAAAGGAAAAGTTATCAATGTAGTTGATTATGGAGTTTTTGTAGATTTAGGAGATAATATTGAGGGATTAGTAAGATCTCCTGAGTTAGATTGGACAAACAAAAATATTAATCCCAACAAAGTTCTTTCATTGGGAGAAGAAGTGGAAGTTATGATAATTGATATTGATGATGAAAAAAAACGTATTTCTCTAAGCTACAAGCAATGTAAAGAAAATCCGTGGTTAAAGTTTAGTGAGAATCATAAAAAGAATGAAGAAATTAAAAGTAAAATTAAATCTATCACTGATTTTGGTATATTTGTTGGACTTGAAGGTGATATTGATGGATTAATACATATTGCAGATGTTGCAGCACCTGAAAAACAGGAAGAAGTAATACGTTCATTTAAAAAAGGAGATGAAATAGAAGCTGTAATTTTATCAATTGATCCAGAAAGGGAAAGAGTCTCTCTTAGTCTTAAAAAGCCAAAAGTGAAAGAAAAGGAAGAAAAAAAAGTTGAAGAAGATGTCCAGGCAGACGCATAACCTAATAGAATATATACATGGAATCATACAAAACATCACTCCCACTAAATAAATCTGAATTTATCAGTAAACTTTCACAAAAATTCAACTCTTTCACATTTTCAGATATTGATTTTTCTGTGAAAAAGATTTTTGAGTATATTTCGCAATCCCTATATTCAGGTGAACGTGTAGAATTGAGAGGATTTGGGACCTTCTCATTACATGAGCATAACTCTAGAACTGCAAGAAATCCTAAAACTGGAGAACCAGTAGCGTTACAAAAGCGATATACAGTCCACTTTAAGCCCAGCAAGGAACTAAAACGAAGGGTTAATAATAAATAAAAGTTTTATTTTCTTCACATACTTTATCTATTAGAATAATATTAATATATCTATGGTTAGATTTATTGTTTTCATTTCAACAATTTTGATAATAGGCATTTCTATAACTATCTCGATGCTTAATACTGGAGTAATTGAAATAGACCTTTATTTTAAGAAATATACAGAACCAGTAACTATTTTTTTATTTATAAGTTTTTTAGTAGGATGTTTTCTCACTTTAATGTTTTTTTTATCTGCTTACATAAAACATAAGCATGAAAATATTAATCTTAAAAAAAGCATGAAGATTAAAGAGGATGAGATTGATAGTTTAAGGAAAAGCCCTATTAGAGAAGATCACTGATGCAAGGAACCACATTGATCATATTGGTGATTTCTGTTTCATCGATCATCATATTTTTATATTTACTTTTAAAGCCAAAAGAAAAAGATACAGAAAGAACCTTTAATGCAGAATACTATAGAGGCTTAAATTATCTACTAAATAACGAAGAAGATAAGGCTTTTAAAGTATTTACTGCCTTGATGGATGTAGATAGCTCTACAATTGAAACTCATTTAGCACTTGGTGGACTGTATCGAAGAAGAGGTGAATTTGATAGAGCTATACTTATACATCAAAACTTGTTATCAAGGCCAACACTTGAGAGTGAATTAAAAAATCAAGCCTTTTACGAATTAGCTAAAGATTATTTTTCAGCTGGCTTATACGATAGATCTGAAAAAATTTTTTTGAATCTATCTGAAAATAAAGTTTATCGCCACTCATCACTAGATTATCTTTTAAGGATTTATGAAGTTATTAAAGATTGGGATAACGCAATCAAGTTAGCTGAATTATTAGAAACAGAAGGATTCAGCAAAGAAAATCCAAAAATTTTATTAGCTCAGTATTATTGTGAAATCTCAGAAAAACACCTAAATGATCATGAAACAAATAAATTTTTAGCAATTTCTAAGAAAGCTCTAAAAATTAATAAATCATGCGTTAGAGCTGCAATTCAATTAGGGGATTACTATTCAAAAGATGACCTAAATCTAGCGTCACAGTATTATCTTTCTGTGCTTGATGAAAATATTCTTTTTGGATCTTATGTTGTAAAGAAGATAATTGAAAGCGCACAAAACCTTAATAATAATTCATTTCTTGACGAGATTTTTAAAAAATTAATATCTAATAAAGATTTAGATTTCATCCCCGAAATTTATACACACATAAATTATCAAGAAGGATTGGAGGCTGCTCATAAATATGTTGATTCTTTTAAATTAAAAAAAATCCATAATAATTTTCAATTATCGTATACACTCTTGTGTACCATTGCTGAAAATAATGAAAAAAATGACTTGTTAAATACAGCAAAGATTTCCTACGATCAAATTATATCTGACCAATTAAAATATATTTGTAGAAAATGTGGATATAAATCTAATACACTAAATTGGTTTTGTCCCAGCTGTAATTCATGGGAAACAATTGTTCCAAATTTGCTAACTGATATACTAGAAACTAAAAGTGAATAAAAAATATGTATGAGAAGAATATAATAGTTGCCCTTGATTATGATGATGAGAACAAGATTTATGAGTTATGTAGCCAACTTGATCCTTCTTTGTGTAGAGTTAAGATTGGAAAACAAGCATTTACAAAATTTGGTCCAGAATTAGTAAAAAACCTTCAGGGAAAAGGTTTTGAAATTTTTTTAGATTTAAAGTTTCATGATATCCCTACCACAGTTTATAAAGCCTGCACAGAAGCATTCAATTTAGGTGTATGGATGTTAAATGTACATCTCCTAGGTGGAACAGAAATGGTAAATTCTGCAAGAGAAGCAAGAGACAAAGTAAATCAAGAAGCAAAGATTATTGGAGTGACTCTTCTCACGAGTACTACAGATGTAAATCTAGAAAATCTTGGTTTAAAAGAGAGATCAAATATTGTCAAAAAATTAGCAATTATTGCATCAAAATCCAACATAGATGGAGTTGTTTGTACACCAAAAGACATAAATTTAATTAGAGAAATAGATAGGAAATTATTATTTATTACCCCAGGAATAAGATTAGATGCAAATAAAAATGAGCATAGCCAAGTTTTTAGCCCTAGAGAGGCTATAAAACTAGGCTCAAACTATATAGTGATAGGTAGACCTATAATTGAAGCAAAAAATCCAGAAGATATATTACAGAATATTATTAAAACAATAAATGATATAGCCAGTTAGAATATCCTAATAGTTGATTAACTTAAGATAATCATTCTTAGAGTTAAACTTTGCTCCATAAACTTGAATAATTTTACCAGAACAAAGGTTAGCAAATTTTGTTGCATCAAAAAATGACTTTCCTTGAAAAATTGCATGCATAAAGCTACCTAAAAACATATCACCTGCACCAGTAAAGTCTTTAGGAATTACTTTTTCTGTAGAAACTTCTTCTAATTTAGATCCGTTATAGTAAGTTGCTCCCTTCTTACCATGTGTGATAATAAAATTTTCAGAAAATTCTTTTAAATAATTAAATGAGTCTTCAATTGAATCTGTTTCTGAAAAATTTTTTGCTTCCTGTTCATTGCAAAACAAAATAGTGACCTTATTTTTTAATAAAGATATAATATTATTTTTAAATGCTGAGACAACATTTGGATCTGATAATGTAAAGATGGTTTTGGTTCTTTTCTTTTTTGCTTTTTCCAAACAAAATTTTGAAACATCTAAATTTGCATCAGATGTTACTAGATAGCCTTCAATTAAAATATATTCAGAATCTTTTAAATGATTCTGGCTAATATCTTTTGGATCCAAAAATTCTGATGAACCAAGAAAGGTACACATTGTTCTTTCATGATCTGGAGTAACTAAAACTAGACATTCCCCGCTTTTATATTTATCAGTTTTCCCAATAAAAGTATTAACACCAGAATTTTCTAAACATGAAATAAAGTTTTTTCCAGTATCATCGTTTGATACCTTACCAGAAAAACAAACTCTATTTTCAAATTGTGCCATTGTGTAGACTGAATTTGCTACAGATCCCCCAGGTAATACTCTTTCAGGAGGTCTTATGTCTTTAATAGTGTTGTGTATTTTAAAATACTCATCATAACCACTTAAATGCATACATCCTTTTTTGAGTTTTAATAAACTTAATAATTTATCATTAACTTTGTACTCATAGTCAAGTAATGAATTTCCAATTCCATAAATTTGATATTTATTCATAATTTTATTTAATTAATACCGGTGAACGGACTTGAACCGTTACTCTCTTGCGAGAACGAGATTTTGAATCTCGCGTGTCTACCAATTCCACCACACCGGCAAAACAAATAATGATTCTACTATAGATTTTATGATTTTATAAGTTTTAGATTTATTAAGGAACCCTTAAGTCTTGCACCCTTGTTTCGATGTATACGCCTTGGTTTTTTATTATTTATTCTTTTTTTAAAAGACATTAATTATCTTTTTGTTTAGCTTCTTGTGCTAATTTTGCCATTTCAGGTGTATATGCCTCGCCTTGCCATAACATACTATATACAATTTCTTCATTTCCATTTTCACAAACATCTATAACTTTTTTAAATAATGGTTGAAAGGACTCACTTTTATGAGAATTTTCATGATCTTCATAAGATTTCCAAAAAGTAATAATCAAGGCTTCTCTATCCTTATATTTACTTCCCAAGGCTTTTCCAACATTACTACCTTCATTTGAGATTTGACCAGAATTGAGAACTACCATTCCACCTAGGAATCCAGTATCTGAATGATATGTTTTAACATTTTCACACATTAGCGCAACTCTCTCCTGTAAATCATCAAGTGTAAATTCTTTTTTCAAAATTACTCTATTAATTGTGATAATGCCATCGTATGGGAAATTTTGTATTAATGCCATAGCACATTAATATCAAATTTCTTTTTGAATTGCAAACTTTGTATTTTATAATTTTTAATTAATGAATATACCATCAATATCTGAATTTAATTATTCCCTTCCATCGAAGCAAATTGCAAGTCACCCTTTAAATAAAAGAGACTCTTCAAAACTTATGTATTTAAATATAACCTCATCAATTCTATATGATAAAAAATTTTTGGATGTCAGTAACTTTCTTAAAAAAGGTGACTTAATTATTTTAAATGATACCCGAGTTATACCAGGAAGATTATTTGCTAGAAAGGAAACAGGAGGAGTTGTAGAAATACTTTTCCACAAATACATTTCTAAGAATAGTTTTAGGGCAATATTTTCGTCATCTAAACCATTAAAATTAAATTCAAAAATTTTTTATGAAGAAGAGGGCTTCTTTATAATTGTAGCTATAAATGACAATTATGTTGATTTAGCTGTACCCCCCAATAAAGAAATTATTAATATTTTAAAAGAATTTGGAGTTATTCCACTTCCCAAATATATTAAAAGACCAACATCTGCAGAAGATAAAGAAAGATATCAAACTATTTATGCTTCAAAAGATGGATCTATTGCAGCTCCTACAGCTGGCCTTCATTTTACAAAAAATATTATTAATAAATTAATCAATATGGGAATACAAATACATTTTCTTACGTTGCATGTCACGTATAATACATTTAAACCAATCATTATTGATGATTATAGTAGACATAAAATAGGTAAAGAGTTCTTTATGGTTAAAAAAAGTTTGTTTGATAAAATTAAGAAAACAAAATCTAAAGGAAATAAAGTTATTTCTGTAGGGACAACGGTCGCAAGAACACTAGAATATTGCTATTTACAAAATATAAATAAGGATTTTGAAGGCTATGTAGATTTGTATATTACGCCAGGATTTAAATTCAATGTAATAGATTCATTGCTTACTAATTTCCACCTTCCAAAATCAAGTTTACTCCTTTTAGTATGCGCATTTGCTGGAAAAAAGAAAATTTTAAATGCTTACGAACATGCGGTAAAAAATAATTATAGATTTTATAGTTATGGTGATTGTATGCTTATTGATAAATAATGATTAATTTTAAAGTACAATCTAAATCAGGGAATGCTAGAACTGGAATTTTAAAGCTTAAAAACGGAATTGTGGAAACTCCAAGTTTCATGACTATTGGGACATATGGGGCAGTTAAATCATTAACATCAGATGAAATTTCTAATTCTGGGTCCCAAATTATTCTTTGCAATGCATTTCATTTAATGTTGCGACCCGGACTAGAAGTTATAGCAAAACATTCCGGACTACATAAATTTATGAATTGGGAAAAACCAATTTTAACAGATTCTGGCGGATATCAGGTTTTCAGTCTATCCAGTATTTCAAAAAAACAAAAAGATGGTGTTGAATTCAAATCACCAATTAATGGAGATAATATCTTTTTATCACCTCAAAAATCAATAGAAAGTCAAATCATATTGGGTAGTGATATTATGATGGTATTTGATGACTGTACACATTATCCTGCTTCAAAAGATGAAGCAAAAAAGTCAATGGAGACGTCCTTATTTTGGGCTGAATTATCAAAAAATTCCAATACTAGTGATACACCTCTATTTGGTATTGTTCAGGGAGGAATGTTTCTAGACCTAAGAGAAATTTCGCTTAAGGAACTTACTGAACATAGTTTTGATGGTTATGCATTGGGAGGATTATCAGTTGGAGAACCTTCAGAATTGCGAAATGAAATTGTAAAACACATAGCGCCACAACTTCCTTTCAATAAGCCAAGATATTTGATGGGAGTTGGTAAACCAATAGATATCATACATGCAGTTAATGACGGAATAGATATGTTTGACTGTGTTATACCCACTAGAAATGCTAGAAATGGCCAGTTATTCACTAATCAAGGTGTACTGAGAATAAGAAATAATCAATATATTTCGGATACAAGTCCAATTGATATAACATGCGGATGTTTCACTTGTAAAAATTACAATCGATCATATATTAGACACTTAGACAAATGCAATGATATATTGGCGGCAAGACTTATGACAATACATAATGTATACTTTTATCAGGAATTTATGAAGAAAATAAGAGTTTCTATAGCTGAAAAAAGAATTAATGACTACTTAAAAGAAGTAGAAAAAATTTATCCCAACGAAGGAGATTAAAATGGACATTATTAGTATAGCCGCTGCCGGATCACATTCACCTCAAGAACCTTCTGCGCTTGGATTTCTTTTACCTATATTTATTTTAGTCTTAATGTATTTTATCTTAATTAGACCTCAATCAAAAAAACTTAAAGAACATAAGGCAATGATTGAAGAATTAAAAATTGGAGATGAGGTATCTACCTCTGGAGGAATATATGGGAAAATTACAAAAGTTGGTGAATCCTATGTTGTATTAAAGATAAATGAAACAGTTGAATTTAAGTTGCAAAAAAATGCTGTGGGGAAAATATTACCCAAGAACTCTTTGGAGAATATAAAATAATATGGGAGTATACCCTATTTGGAAATACTTTTTAGTGATAATTGTTTTACTTTTCTCACTAACTTATTCATTACCAAACTTATATAAATCATATCCATCTATTGAAATAAAGGCAATTGATTCACTCATATCAAAAGATCAAATTATAAATTATTCAGATTCCCTTAAAAATTTAGAAATTATTAATTTTAAGGTTAATGCAGATAAAGAAAAATATTATTACATATTTAATAATATCGATGATCAGTTAAAGGCATACGAAATGCTAAGCAAATTAGATGACAACATACGTATTACATTTAGCACTTATTCATCTGTTCCAGAATGGCTTGAATCAATTGGTGCCTACCCAATGTTTCTTGGATTAGATCTTAAAGGAGGTGTACATTTTTTATTACAAATTGATAATGATAATATTATAAAAAATTTAACAAGAGAAGTTGAGTCAGATGTTAAAAAATTCTTAATTATTAATAAATATAGATATGACTCTATGTATCGAGGAAAAGATGAAATTATTGTTGAATTTAAAGATAGATCTCCTATCAATAAAATCCTTAATGATGTAGAAAAAGAGTTTCCCAAATTAATAATTGAAAAAAATCTGTCAGATAAATTAATTTTAAATATAAAACCATCACCTGAATTAATTGATCTTGACGTAAAAAGTTCTCTCATTAAAAACTTATCAATACTCAGAACAAGAGTTGATGAGTTAGGGGTGTCACAGCCAATTCTTCAACAACAAGGAAAAGATAGAATTATTGTCCAATTACCTGGACTTCATGATTCCTCACGTGCAAAAGGTATCCTTGGATCGACAGCAACTCTTGAATTTAGACTTACCAAAGGGACTCAGGAAGATTGGGCGCAGTCCCACATAGAAGGAAAATCAAATATTGCTTCCGCAGTCCTTTTCAAAGAAAGAAAAGGAACATCTGTTCTATTGAATAGAAAAATAATCGTATCAGGCAAAGATATAAGAGATGCCAATACTGGCTTTGATTCAGTTTCAAATACTCCTGCAGTTTTTGTTCGTCTTAGTGATTATGGAGCATCAAGAATGTTAGAAACAACATCAAAAAATGTTGGTTCAAAAATGGCTGTTATTTTTGTTGAAAAGAATAAAAGCGAAGTTATAAATGTCGCGACAATCCGTGAATCTTTTAGTAAAAATTTTCAAATTACGGGACTTGACATGAATGAAGCAAGAGATTTAGCAATTTTATTAAGATCAGGATCATTAAGTGCGCCGATGACAATTGTAGAAGAAAGAACTGTTGGGCCAAGTCTTGGAAAATATAATATTATTTCTGGACAAAACTCAATGTACTTAGGCCTTTTTTTAGTTGGATTATTCATGATTATTTATTACAGAACTTTTGGAATAGTTGCGAATATAGCGTTATTAGCAAATATAGTGATTATTATAGCTGTCCTATCATTATTTCAGGCAACCTTAACCTTATCTGGAATTGCGGGAATTGTTCTTACGGTAGGAATGGCAGTTGATGCAAATGTATTGATTTTTGAAAGAATTAGGGAAGAGTTGGAGAGTGGAAATTCTCCAAATTCTAGTATATTTTCTGGTTATAAAAAAGCTTTTTCAACTATTGCAGATGCCAATATTACTACATTGATTGCAGCAATTGCTCTTCTAACAATTGGAACTGGAGCTGTAAAAGGGTTTGCAGTAACATTAGTTATTGGAATTCTGTCATCAATGTTTACTTCAATTGTTGGAACAAGGGCAATTGTTAGTTTAATTTATGAAACAAGGAATATAAAAAAAATATCAATATAATGTTTTCAATTATTAAAAAAAATACTAATTTTAATTTTCTTGAATTTAGAAAGTTAGCAATTGTCTTTTCTAGTTTTTTGATTATTGTGTGTATATTAAGTTTTTCTACTAAAGGCCTAAATTGGGGAATTGATTTTTCTAGCGGCTATATAGCTCAATTAAAATATGAAGATGATATTGAAATTCAAGAACTAAAGAAATCTTTAATGAAAACGGGAATCAAGGACTCTGTCATTCAGTATTATGGAAACAAACAAGAAGTTATACTTAAATTAAAGGACAATCAGGAATTTGATCAAACCTCTGTAAATACATTTTTAAAGAAATCTTTGTCTGAAGGAAAGGATTTTAAAATTTTACGACTAGAATATGTTGGTTCACAAGTAGGTTCAGAATTGAGAGAAAAGGGAGAATGGGCTATGTTAGTTGCTCTATTAAGTATCTTAGTATATATTGGCTTCCGGTTTGAATTTTTATATGGCATTGGAGCAATTTTTGCACTACTTCATGATGTAATCTTAACTTTAGGATTTTTCTCTATTACACAATTACAATTTGACTTAAGTGTTTTGGCAGCAATTTTGGCTGTCATCGGCTATTCATTGAATGATACTATTGTTGTGTATGATCGAATACGAGAAAATATGAACTTAACTCGTAAAAAAAGTTTTTTAGATGTTTTAAATCTTTCTATTAATCAAACTTTATCAAGAACAATCATTACATCTTTAACAACATTATTTGTGCTATTTTCTTTATTACTAATTGGGGGAATTGCAGTCAAATTTTTCTCAATAGCAATGATTATTGGTGTTCTTGTTGGAACATATTCATCAATTTTTATTGCAAGTACTAGTTTATATTTCTTAGGAGTAAATTCTAAAGATAACTGATTAAATAAACCTTTATGCCTCAACTGTGGTCAAATTGTGTTACAAAATATAAATATTATTCTAGTAGAAACCTCCCACCCAGGCAATATTGGCTCTACTGCAAGAGCCATGAAAGTTATGGGCTTAACAAATTTAGTCCTTGTTAATCCAAAAAAATTCCCTTCAGATGAATCAAATTCATTAGCAGTTGGTTGCAAAGATATACTTAAAAATGCAAAAGTAACAAATAAACTTTCTAATGCCTTAAAATCTTCACAAATTAATATTGGTTTTACTTCAAGAAAACGAAAAGCTAATTTCCCTATATTATCAATAGATGAATGTACTGACTTAATACTCAAAAATAAAAACAAAAAAATTTCAGCCCTTTTTGGAAATGAGCAATCAGGGTTATCAAATACTGAATTATTGATGTGCAATTATTTAGTTTTAATTCCAACTTTTAGAGACTATAAATCATTAAATTTATCAGCTGCCGTACAGATATTTGCATATGAGCTCTTTAAGAAATCTATTAGTGGATCAAAATCAGTTAATAAATTAGATAAGTTAGCAACAACAAAGGAAAAGAATTATTTCTTTGAACAATTTTTTAATTTACTTACAAAAACAAAGTTTATTACACAAAAAAACATTAAATCCTTAACTAGGAAAATTCATATACTTTTCAATAAAGCTAGGCTTGACAGTAATGAGATAAATATTTTGTTAGGTATTATTTCTTCCATAAATAAAAAAATAAAATAATAATTGATAATATTACTCAGGTATAAGATAATTGTCCTGAGGTATATATGAAACTTACTACTAAAGGCAGATATGCGATTACAGCAATGATTGATATTGCGTTGAATGAGAATAATTTTCCAGTTTCATTGCGTGATATTTCAAAAAGACAAGGTATTTCCCTTTCATATTTGGAGCAGTTATTTTCTAAATTAAAGAACGCCTCATTAGTAAAAAGTGTCCGTGGACCAGGAGGAGGTTATACTTTGGGAAGAGGGGCATCAAAAATTAATCTATTTGAAATTATTACAGCGGTAGATGAAAACATGGATCAAACTGAATGTGGCGGAGAGATGAATTGTAGTAATGATAGACCATGCCTCACTCACTTTATCTGGACTGACTTAACAGAAAAAATTAATGACCATATGAAAAAAATATCACTTCATGACACACTTCGCGGATTTAGCGTAAAATATATTATTGATAAGAGGGAACAAAATTATGACAACAAGCTTGCCCAATAAAAAGAATGTTTTAAATATCCCTATATACCTTGATTATTCAGCAACTACACCTGTTGATCCACGCGTTGCAAAGAAAATGTCTGAGTGCCTAACTATTGACGGGTCATTTGGCAATCCAGCTTCACGCTCTCATTTATTTGGATGGAATAGTGAGAAGCTTGTTGAAGAAGCAAGGCAAAATGTAGCTAATTTAATTAATGCAGATAAAAGAGAAATTATTTGGACAAGTGGGGCAACAGAATCAGATAATTTAGCAATTAAAGGTGCTGCCCACTTCTATAAGGAAAAAGGAAATCACCTTATTACATTATCAACTGAGCATAAAGCGGTGCTTGATACAATGAGGTTTCTTGAATCAGAAGGATTTGAGGTTACTTATCTAGATCCAGAAAATGATGGACTTTTAGATCACAAAAAACTAATTGAAGCAATTAAACCTTCAACTATATTGATTTCTATAATGCATGTAAACAATGAAATTGGAGTTATTCAAGATTTAGAAAGTATAGGAAAGATTTGCAGGGAAAGAAAAATAATGCTTCATGTCGATGCTGCTCAAAGCCCTGGGAAAGTTGAAATTGATGTAAACAAATTTAACATTGATTTAATGTCCTTATCGGCACATAAAGTTTATGGTCCTAAAGGTATAGGTGCACTTTATATCAGACGCAAACCTAGAATAAGATTGGAGGCACAAATGCATGGAGGAGGACATGAAAGAGGGTTTCGATCAGGTACTCTATCTACACATCAAATTGTTGGAATGGGAGAAGCTTTTAAGATTGCAAAAGAAGAAATGAGCAAAGACAATAAAAGAATTATGGCGCTAAGAAATAAACTCTGGAATGGACTAAAAGATATGGAAGAAATATATTTAAATGGAGATCTTGATCAACGTATAGCTGGTAATTTAAATGTAAGTTTTAATTTTGTTGAAGGGGAAAGTTTAATAATGGCCATGAAGGATATGGCGGTATCATCAGGATCTGCGTGTACTTCTGCAAGCTTAGAGCCAAGCTATGTTTTGAGAGCCTTAGGGAGAGATGATGAACTTGCTCATAGTTCAATCAGAATGACCATAGGAAAATATACAACGGATGAAGACATCGAATATGCTCTAGAAATTATTAGGAAAAATGTAAACAAGCTGAGAGAGTTATCTCCACTATGGGAAATGTATAAGGATGGAATAGACCTAAAGTCAGTCAAATGGGATAGTCATTAAAATGTCAATTACAATTACGCAAGTTGCAGCGAAACATGTGCAACAACATATAAATAACCGTGGTAAAGGATTAGGACTTCGTTTAGGAGTTAAAACCACTGGCTGCTCCGGTTTAGCCTATGTAATTCAATTTGCTGATAAAATTGAAGAAGATGACTTAGTTTTTGATGACAACGGTGTTAAATTAATAATCAATCCAAAAAGCTATGTATACCTTAAAGGAACTGAACTAGATTTTGCAAAAGAAGGGCTTAATGAAGGCTTTAAATTTAAAAATCCTAATGTGAAAGACACATGTGGATGTGGTGAAAGTTTCAATGTTTAATGGATATATTAAAGAAGAATTACTTTGATTTATTTAATATAAAAGTAGGGATAGAAATTAGTATATCATCTCTAAACGATCAATATACTTTCCTACAGCAAAAATTTCATCCAGATAAGTATGTAAATGCAACCAATCACGAAAAAAGGCTGGCAATGCAAATATCGTCACATATAAATGATGCTTATACAACATTAGGTGATTTAGTTAAAAGAATCGAATATATTTTAAAAATTAATAACTTTAGCCAAGATGAATCTATAACACTTAAAGATGAAAAGTTTTTACTAGAACAAATTGAATACAATGAGTTTATCGAAGATATAAAAAATAAAAATAAAAATGAAATAAACTCTTATAAGAAAAATATAACGAAGAAGGTTTCAGATACTATAGAGAATATTAAAAAATTTTTTAATAATAATGATTTTGAAAATATGTCAAATAATTTATCTAAATTAAGATTTTATATAAGACATATAAATGAAATAACTAACTTATTGGGGAATTAATGAGTTTACTGCAAATATCAGATCCTAAACTAACTGAAAGTAAATCAAAAAAATTTGTAGTTGGAATAGATTTAGGTACTACAAACTCCTTAATAGCTTCAAGAAATGGGAAAATTAAATTTTATGGATCTCTCTATCCTTCAATAGCCACTATTAATCAAGATGATAAAAAACCTTTAGTTATAAAATCCATTAAGAGACTCATGGGTCTTACTTCAAGCGAGGTTAGCAAAATTGCCACTGACCTGCCATATGTATTTGATTTTTCAGATGATAAATTGCCAGTTATAGAGCTCAACAAAAAAGAGAAATTTAGTGCAATTCAAATTTCTGCAATGATATTGAAAAATCTTAAGAATATTGCAGAGACAGATGAAAAAAGAGAAATTGATGGTGCAGTTATTACAGTTCCTGCATATTTTAATGATGTTCAAAGGCAGGCCACTAAGAAGGCGGCAGAGCTGGCAGGATTAAAAGTTCTTCGTCTTTTAAATGAACCAACATCTGCAGCAATAGCATATGGTTTAGACTCAAAAAAAACTGGTAATTTTGTTATTTATGACTTTGGGGGAGGAACTTTTGATGTATCAGTTTTAAATCTAAACAAGGGAGTTTTTAAGGTTCTTTCAACAGATGGTGACACTGCTCTTGGAGGAGATGATATTGATAATTTACTAAAGAAATATCTTAAATGTAATAAAGAGGAAGCAAAAAGAATAAAAGAAAATTTGTGTAGTGAAAATATAGATTCAGAAAAAATTTCTACTAAAAATTTTAATAATTTAATAGGAAATTTAATTAATAAAACAATTGAAATAACTAGCGAAGCAATTAAAAGATCTGGTTTAAAATTGAATGAAATTAAAAATATTATTCTAGTCGGAGGATCTACAAGAATTCCTTTAGTAAGAGAATTTCTTGAAAAGAAATTTAATTGCAAAATTTTAGACAATATTAATCCTGATTATGTTGTTGCTGAAGGAGCTGCAGTACAGGCAGATATCTTATCAGGGAATAACAAGGAAGATCTTTTATTATTAGATGTATTACCATTATCTCTTGGAATAGAAATATATGGAGGATTGTCAGAAAAAATTATATCAAGGAATACTCCTATACCAGTATCTGCTGCAAAAAACTTTACAACCTTTAAAGATGGACAAACAAAACTGCTAATCCATGTTATACAGGGTGAAAGAGAACTTGTAGCTGACTGTAAATCACTATCTACTTTTATATTAAGTGATATACCTCCAATGGTGGCGGGAGCAGCAAGAATTAGAGTTGCATTTCAAATAGATGTTGATGGCTTATTATCTGTTTCTGCAGAAGAAGAAACTTCAGGTACCACTGCAAAAATAGAAGTAAAACCTTCATATGGAATGAGTGAAGAAGAGTTATTAAAAATGATAGAGGATTCTAATGCATCAGCAGAAATAGATATGAATATAAGAAAGCTTAATGAAAGTAGGGTTGAGGCTGAAAGAGTAATATATGCTCTGACAGAAGCACTTAAAAAAGATGGTAATGAATTATTAAATAAAAAAGAGTTTAATTCTGTTAATTTACCACTGAAAAAATTAAAAGATAAAATTAAAAGCAATGATTCAGACGCAATAATTTTAGCAATTAAAGAGTTAGAAAAAGAATCTGAATTTTATGTTGAAAGAAGAATGAATCGAAGTATTAAGTCGTTGATTACAGGAAAAAGTATTGATGATATAATTTAGTGCTATGCCAAAGATAATATTTTTACCCCATGAGGACATCTGCCCAGATGGAGCAACTATAGAGGTACCATCAGGTACAAGCATTTGTAAGGCTGCATTAAACAATGGAATCATGTTGGAACATGCATGCGACTTATCTTGTGCCTGCACAACATGCCACGTCTACATTAAAGAAGGATATGATTCTTTGGAGCCTCCAACTGATGATGAAGATGATTATCTAGATAAGGCATGGGGATTAAAACCTCAATCAAGATTGAGTTGCCAGGCAATCATTGAAAATAAAGATTTGATTGTTGAAATTCCAAAATATACAATTAATCAGGTGTCGGAGGGCAGCTAACATGGGCTTAAAATGGACAGATAGTTTAGAAATAGCGCTTGAGCTTGATGACAAATATCCTGACATTGATCCATTAAGTATTAGGTTTACTGATTTACATAAATGGATATGTGAGTTAGATAATTTTGATGATGATCCAGAAAAATCAAACGAAAAAATATTGGAAGCAATTCAAATGACTTGGATAGAGGAAAAATAAATGGAAATACAGCAAACGCTCGCAATAATAAAACCTGACGCAATTGAAAGAAATCTAATTGGATTAATAATTGGATTAATAGAAAAAAATAAATTAAAAATTATAGAAGCAAAAATTCTTAAATTGACAAAACAAGAAGCAGAAATATTTTATGAAGTTCACAAAGAAAAGCCATTCTTTAACTCTCTTATTAACTATATGACATCCAATAAGATTATGGCTCTAAAAATTGAAGGAGAAGATGCTGTGAATAAGTATAGAAAATTAATGGGATCAACAGATCCAGAAAGTGCAGATGAAGGAACTATAAGAAAACTTTATGCCGAAAGTAAAGAAAGAAACTCAGTTCATGGGTCTGATAGTGTAGAAAATTCTGATATTGAAATTAAATTCTTTTTTGAGTAATTAGGCTTACAAAATTATGAAAAAAAATATAACCGTAGCAATTAGAGGTTTTAAAGACATATATAGTGAAACAGAAATCAAATATTTTCAAAAATTTGAAAATATAATTTTGAATATAACAAAACAATATGGAATTTCTGAAATTAAAACACCAATTGTAGAAAAGACAGAACTTTTTGAAAGATCAATTGGAAATGAGACAGAGATTGTCAATAAAGAGATGTATAGCTTTGAAGATAAGAATGGCGAATCAATTAGTCTTAGACCAGAAGGCACTGCAACATGTGTAAGATGTGCTTTGGAAAAAAACCTAATTTTTGACAGAGGAATTAAAAGACAAAAATTTTGGTATTCCGGCCCTATGTTTAGGAGGGAAAGACCACAGAAAGGTCGTTTCAGACAATTCCAGCAATTTGGGTTAGAGTACTTTGGGTTTGATGATACGAATAGTGATTTAGAAATTATAATGTTAGGGAACCGTTTATTTGAAAAGGAGTTACAACTCAAAAATATAAAACTCCACATTAACTCAATTGGAAATGAAAATGAAAGAGCAAACTATGGAGATCAAATAAAATCTCTATTAGAAAAACATAAAGGTATACTTAGTGAAGATCAGCAAAACACTCTAACCAAAAACCCCATTAGAATTTTAGATACTAAAGATAAAAAACTTCAAGAAATATTAAAGAAGCTTCCAACTTTAGTTAGCTTATTATCAAACAAGTCTAAACAGCGGTTTGAAAACTTATTAAAAAAATTAGATGAATCTAATATTAATTATATTGTGGACAATTCAATTGTCAGAGGATTAGATTATTATAATGATACGGTTTTTGAATGGAAACATGAGTCGTTAGGTAGTCAGGATGCCATTTGTGCAGGAGGAAGATATGATAATTTGGTTGAGAAGATAGGAGAGGTCAATGTCCCTGCAATTGGTTTTGCAGCTGGGATTGAAAGAATCATATCATTATTAATAGAGTCTAGAAGTGCATTTGATGCCAATAGTACTGTTGTGGCTATCAATCATAGTAAGAATTCTAACCATACATGTTTAATGCAATTAGAGAAGTTACGTGATAAATTTAAAAATATTTCATTTTACACAACTGATTCATCATCAACATTGGATAAGCAATTTAAGCAGGCCGAAAAATTTAATCCAAAATATATTTTATTTTATGATGATAAAGAAATTAATGCAGGGCAGTATATTCTAAAGGATTTTGAAAAAAATCAAAAACAAGAAATACTTAGTGAAGATGAACTATTTAAGAAGCTAGACATTATAAATAAATGAACGATCAATACACAGAAGAAGAAGAAAAACTCTTATCTTGGTTTAAGGAAAATTTTAAAAGCATGCTAATTGGCTTAATTGCAGGAATAATTCTAGTTTTTTCATATAAATATTATGATAGTTATCAAGACGAATTGACTTTGAGTCTTTCATATGAATATCAAGCTGCTATTAAGAAATATAATGATGGTGATAAAGAGCACCTGTTGAATAAAGATAAGAAGTTTTCAAAGCTATACCCTTCGAATATTTATACAAACCTTATAAATCTTTATGCTGTCAAAATATACGTAGATAAAAAAGATATTAATAAAGCATTTGATAAGCTTAATTTTGTCATTTCAAACTCATCGTCTGAACATATTAAAAATATTGCACAAATTCGTAAAATAAGACTTATGATATCTCAAAATGATCTAGATCTTGCTTTAGCTTTAATCAAAAAAATTGATTCTCAGAAAAAAAATCACATACTTGTTGAGCTATTGGGAGATATTTATTACAAAAAAGGTAATGTAGAGCTAGCTAAAGAATCATACAATCATGCATTAAAACTTAATATAACTCCGAATAAGTTAAAAATTGTTAAAAATAAACTTAATACAATTCAATGAAGCATCTTACAAGATTATTCCTTATTATATTAATTTTCTCTATATCGAGTTGTGCATATTATGAAAAATTATTTAAAAAGACCAGTAAACCGTTTACTCCAAACGTCACATCAACAACGAATATTGTAATAGATACTCTATGGTCAATTGATTCGGGTGATGGAAGTGATTTTGATAGTGCCGTACTACAAACATCTCTCGATAAAAATGATAATGCATATGTCATTGATTCTGATGGACTCATTACATCAATTAATTATATGAATGGTGATAAGAATTGGTCTACAAACTTAAATCTTGATGTAACATCTGGAATTACTTTTTATAAGGATATTATTTTTTTTGGAACTGCTGACGGTAAATTATATGCCTATAATGTTGAACGTCTAAAAAGTTCTAAAAGCTTTTTTGAATTAATAGAGGTCCCATTGCTTAATGAAGGAGAAGTCATTAAACCTAAGTGGAATATACAGCTTAATAGTGAGGTTTCGAATCCAGTAACAGGTGCTGACAATAATATTTTTTTCAAAACCAATGACGGAGACACATATTCGGTAAATTTAAATACTGGATCAATTAATTGGAAAAATATTAATAGAAATATTGTGCTCAGTCTAAGAGGATCCGGCTCGTTGACAACAGACTCTGAAAGTGTTTATGTCGCAAGAGATGATGGAACACTTGTTTCATTATCACAAGATTCTGGAAAACTAAACTGGTATGTTTCTATTTCACCAAAATCTGGAAGGACTGAACTTGAATCTCTTAGAGATGTAGAAATGACACCATATAATGATTTTGGAGTTATATACGTTGGTTCTTATCAAGGTAATTTAATAGCTGTAGATTCATTGTCAGGAAGTTTATTGTGGTCACAACCCATTTCTGTGACTACCAATCTTGCTGTTGATGATAAAAATATTTACACATCATCTACAGATGGTTATTTATACTCTATTGGAAAATATGATGGAAAAGTCTTTTGGAAAACACAATTAATTGAAGGGAAGTTTTTAACTCAACCTCTTTTATATGATAAAAAGATCATTGTAATAAATGAAAGCGGTTTTGCCTCAGTCATTGATAAGAATAATGGAAATATATTGAAATATGAAAAAATTATGGGAGAAGTTGATTATCAGACTAGAATAATAAAAATAAACAAAGGTTTTTTAATACTATCAAAAGATGGTAGACTTACTGCGTTTAATATTGATGAGCGCGATTATGAAAAATTTGATTTCTTTAGTTGGTAGAACTAATGTAGGAAAATCTCTGCTCTTCAATAAGCTTGTTAAATCAAGAAAATCATTGGTGATTGATCATCACGGAATTACGAGAGATATAAATACAGGATTTATTGATTCCAAAGGAAAGAGAATTTTAGTAGAAGATACAGGAGGTTTTCTAGATAAAACAGATCCACTTAGTGAGCAAGTAAATTCAAAAATAATTAAATCTATAAGAAATAGTTCATTAGTATTATTTATAACATCATGTAGTGAAGGTTTAACTTCAAAAGATTCTGAAATTTCTAAATTAATACGAAAACAAAACAAGAAAGTTTTCCTTATAATCAATAAGAATGATTTGCTTTCTAAACAAGATAATCTAGATCAATTATATAAACTTGGCTTTAAAGATGTATTTTTGATTTCTGCAAAATCAAACTTAGGAATATCAGAATTAAAATCTAAGATATTTGAAATATTAACTGCGGAAGAAATTGGATTTGAAAAAAAACACACAAAGGTGTCTTTAATTGGCAGACCCAATGTTGGAAAATCTACTTTAATTAATACAATAATTAAAGACGATAAAATGATTGTTTCAAAAAATTCTGGCACAACCTTAGATTCAGTCAAAATAGAATTTATGATTAAAAGAAATATTTACTTACTTTATGATACAGCCGGTTTATTAAGAAAAGGAAAAAGAATTAGTATAATTCAAAAATTTAGCATGGCATCAACCATAGAAACTATTAAAAATACAGATATCTGTCTTTTGATATTAGATGCAGAAGATGGAATTACAAAACAGGATAAAATAATATTAAGCCTCATAAAAAAATATAATAAACCATTTTTAATTATTTTTAATAAAATTGATAATATTTCACAAGAAGCTATAAAGAATTTAAAAAAAGATGCTAATTATTTCTCAAACATAACATATAACGCTCCATATACTTTTGTATCAGCCTTAAAAAGAAAAAATATAAAAAATGTTATGAATTTAATTATTGGTATTTCAAAATTAATTCAAAAAAGATATAAATCATCTGAATTAACTAAAATTTTATATGAAGCCGTTAATGATCATGAACCACCAATATTTAATAAAAAAAGGCCAAAATTGAAATTTGCCCAACAAGGAAAACTAAAAGAATTAATTATCTATATATATGGAAATGGGACAAAAAATATTTCTTTGTCTTATCAAAAATATTTAGCTAGCTTCTTTTCAAAAAAGCTTAATTTAATAGGTGTTCCTTTGGAATTAAAGTTTTCGCAAAAAAGAGAACCCATTTAATTAAATGGGTTCTTTTTAATAAAATTATTCAGCAGTTTTTGGGCTGATAATATTTTTAACTTCTGAGATTCTGTTTGCAGGAAATCCTCCTGTCTCAGCATGGTCTTTAATGAGTTGTTCATTGTCAGCATTGTAAACGCAATAAACTTTATCGCCTGTTACATAGCTGTGAACCCATTCGATTCCTGTGCCCATGTCTTTTAATATTCCACATGATTTTTGTGAAATCCCTTTAAGATCTTCTGATCCAAGATCACCAGCGCCTGGAATATCTCTTTCTATTACATATTGTGGCATTTTATACCCCTCCATAATTGTATTTCATTAGTATTTTCCTATTTATTTATATAACCTTCAAGGTTTATCTTTTAATTATTTGTTAAGAAAACCATTGGATTGACATAATTCTGATTCAAAATTACAGACCAATGAACATGAGGGCCTGTTGATCTACCGGTAGATCCTATTTTTCCAATTAGTTCACCTTTTTTGACAAACTTACCTTGGCTTGTATTTATTTCATTTAAATGAATAAATACACTCAACAAACCTTTCCCATGATCTATATAAACAAATTTTCCGTTATAAAAGAAATCCCCTGTTAGAATTACTTTTCCAGATGAAGGAGCAACAATGGCAGTGTTTATTGATGCTGCGATATCGATTCCATTATGATAACGGCCTTTTTCTCCATTGTAGTAACGCTCAGTACCAAATACTCCTGTAACTCTCCCCTTCACAGGATAAATAAACTCTATGTCTGGATCTCTTTTAGACCATGTATTTCTATACTTCGATATAATATTTTTCTCTTTTATAATCCTTTCAATATTTTTCTCTGATGGTTTTGTATAGGTTTTTGAGACAGTAATATCTTGCCTACCAAATTTTGTTTTATTTATAGTTAATTTAAGACTTTTCTTTGAATTTACATTAGAAATTATAATTTCTTTAACCCCTGGGGATATTCCATAAGGAATTCCATAAATTAAATAAAATCTATCATTCTTTTTTATAGTAAGTAGATTTTTACCATTCAATGTATATCCATCAAAATACTCTTTTTCATTGATTTCATGGAGATATATTCCTCCCTGAATATTAAAAAACTCTTTTTGAAAAATTGGTGATGCATTAAGTATTACGGGAGAGAAAAATATAAATAGATATCCAATTTTCCTAAGAAATCCTTTATACATTGGAGACCAGTTTGTTCGAATCTTTCCAGCCAGGTTTTATATATTTTGTAATAACAGTAGTTATTATTCCTCCTCTCACTTTCCAGAACCCCGTCACAGACATATATCTGGGTTTAATTAATTGTGACAAATCATTAAGAATCATATTTGTGACATCCTCATGAAATGCTCCTTTATCTCTAAATGCTCCCATATATAATTTAAGTGACTTTAATTCAACACATAAATTATCTGGAATGTAATTTATCAAAAATTCAGCAAAATCTGGTTGTGACGTTAAAGGGCATAAACAGGTAAATTCGGGTATTTTCATATCAATAAGATAATCTTCAATTTTTTGAGGGTTTTCAAAAGTGTCAAGTAGCTTTTTTTCTGATGTCATTTTATAGCAACTCCGGATAGTAGTATTATAACAAAGAAAATATTATAATCGAATGTAGGTATCATGCGTCTCACAAAAATAAAATTAGCAGGCTTCAAGACTTTTGTAGACCCAACGACATTAAGCTTCCCAAGCAATCTAACTGGCGTTATAGGGCCAAATGGATGCGGAAAATCCAATATTGTTGATGCTATACGATGGGTGATGGGAGAAGCATCAGCAAAGAACCTTAGAGGTGATTCTATGGAAGATGTTATTTTTTCTGGATCATCCTCAAGAGCACCTGTTGGTAAAGCAAATGTGGAGCTTTATTTTGATAATTCAACAAATACCCTAGACTTAAAATTTGCAAAATTTAATGAAATTGTTATCAGGAGAGAGGTCTCAAGAGATGGTATCTCTGATTACTTTCTCAATAACACAAGATGCAGAAGAAAAGATATTAGAGAGGTTTTTTTGGGAACAGGATTAGGCCCACGTAGTTACGCAATAATTGAACAAGGAATGATCTCGCGATTGGTTGAATCGAAACCAGACGAACTAAGAACTTACTTAGAAGAAGCAGCGGGCATAAGTAAATATAAAGAAAAAAGAAGAGAAACAGAAATAAAACTTAAACATACAAAAGATAATTTAAGTAGATTGAATGACGTAATGAAAGAAATAAATTCACAACTAGGGAAGCTACAAAGACAAGCGAGCGCAGCAAATTCTTATAAGGAATATAAAGCAAAAGAACGGAAGCTTAAACTAGACATAATAGCTTTAAAATGGAAACAATTTGATACTGATGTTTTAAATATTGAAAAAGAAATTAGCAAAGAGGTTATAAAAAAAGAAAAAAATAATGCTGAGTTGAGTAATAGGGATAGACTAATTGAGGAAGAAAAGCAAAAAAGGAATGATGAGCAAGATAGATTTAACAAAGTACAGTCAGATTTTTATCATATAGGTAGCGAAATAGCAAAATGCGAAAAAGATATAGAACACAGTCAAGAGACAGAGTCATCAAGACAGTCAAGATTAGATGAAATTAATTCATCATTTGAGGAAATAGTTAAATTTGAAAATGATAATAAAAGAAAAAATGATGAAATAAATAAGGAGATTGAGAAGAAAAATGAAGAATTATTTGGTGCAGATAAAAAAATTAAAGAATTTACTACTGAAAAATCAAACTCAAGCTTTGCATTACAAAATTGGCAAACTAAATTTAATGATTTCTTGAGTAAACAATCAGAAACTATTAATAAATATGAAATTGAAAAAACTAAAATAGAATCATACCAAAAATCAATTGATGCTCTTAATAGAAGGCTTAAAATATTGAAATCTGATACAAGTCCAGAGCAAAATAAAAAACTTGACCAAAAAAGCATTATATTAACAGATGCAAGTGATATTAAAGAAAAACTTTCAGCTATCCTTATTGATTTTGAAAGATTGAAACTTTCTAAAGAAGAAAATAATAAAACATTAATGCAAATCCCAAAAAGTATTTCAATCATCATACAAAAATTTAAATTACTTTTTACTCAAATAAAGCTTTTGGTTAGATCGCAACAAGAGGAAATTGATGATATTAAAACTAAGATAGAAGACTATGAAAAACTTCTTAAAGAAGCAAACTCTAATCTTGAGGGATTGCAAAAACAAATTGAGGAAGATAATAAATTAAAGAGTAAAATGGAGAAAGAAAAAATTGAGCTTAAACAAATGACTGATAAGATAGTTTGGAAATTTGATGAAACTCAAAATGAGTTAAATAAAATAAATATCTCTATTTCTACTCTTAAAACTGAACAATCTTCAATAATTTCAAATATAGATCGTTATATAGAAGAAAAAAAGAGCATTGAATCTAGAAAGCAGAAAATTTTATCTGAAGTTAATATTCCTGAAACTGCCTCAGGAGAAATGCAGAAAAAACTGAAAGAATTATTAACAGACAAAAATGATAAAGAGAGTGAATTAACTTCTGCGAGAGATAATTTAGCATTATCCGATAAAAAAATAAAAGATTTCGAATTAGAGAAGCAAACAATTAATGTCACTATTTCGGAAATAGGAGAGGAATTAGAAAATAAAAAGATTTTATTGGGTGAAAAAAATGCTCAAAGAAATTCACTAAAAGAAAATATGGAAGTTCCTGCAAATGAAATTGAAAAAGCTATAACATTAGTTGATTCTTCTCTAGATATTGATGATTTAGAGAAGGATCTCGAGAAGACAAAAACTAAAGCTGATAATTTAGGAGCAATTAATCTTGCGGCTATTGATGAATTAAAGGAGCAGGAAGAAAGGAAAAAATATTTGGATAAACAATACGATGATTTATCAAAATCAGTCAGCACGTTAGAATCGGCAATTAAAAAAATTGATAATGATACAAAATCAAAATTTAAAGAAATTTTTGATCAGATAAATAATAATCTTAAGTACTTTTTTCCAAAAATATTTGGTGGAGGAATATCTTATCTTGAGATGGATGAGAAAGATTTGTTAAATACTGGTGTTACTATCAAAGCAAGACCTCCAGGGAAATTAGTAAAAAATATAAGTCTACTCTCAGGAGGTGAAAAAGCAGGAACAGGAACAGCATTTGTATTTTCTATTTTTAAAATTAACCCCGCACCTTTTTGTCTTCTAGATGAAGTTGATGCTCCTTTGGATGAAGGAAACAATTCAAGGTTTTGTACTATGGTTAAAGAAATGTCTGAACAAGTTCAATTTATTTTCATAACACATAATAAATCTACAATGGAACTTGCGGATGTTCTATCAGGAGTAACAATGCGTGAAGCTGGAGTTTCAAAGCTTGTTTCTGTAAATGTACGAGAGGCAATAGCTATGAATGCTGAACAAAAGGTCCCTCAAAGTTTTAGAAAATAGGTATCGGTAAAATGCCGAAAGATGAAAAAAAAATATCTAGTCGTATAAAATACTTAATTAAAGAAATTAATTATCATAATGAGCAGTACCACACATATGATAATCCTAAAATTAGTGATAAAAAGTATGACAAACTGTATAAAGAATTAAAAGAACTTGAAAGCTCATATCCTGAATATCAAAATGAAAACTCTCCAACTAGAAGAATAGGGGATAAATTATTAGGTGGCTTTTCAAAAATTACTCATAAATTTCCAATGCTATCATTATCTAACGCATCAAATGCAGATGATTTTGAGAAATTTTATATAAAATTACAAGAAAATATTAAACAGAATGAGATTCCTTTATTTGCTGAACCTAAATTTGATGGGCTTGCAGTAAGTATTGAATATCATGACGGGAAACTTTTTTCTGCTGTCACGAGAGGGGATGGGAAAATAGGAGAAGATGTTACCTCGAATGTTAAAACAATCAAATCTTTACCTATTAAAATATCAAAAAACTTGTTATCCAAACATATAACTCTTCGAGGTGAGATTTTTATGAATAAAAGGGATTTTAATAACCTTAATAATCAGCTGCTTAAAGTTGATGAAAAGCCTTATGCTAATCCAAGAAATGTTGCGGCAGGGAGTATTAGGCAATTAGATCCAAAAGTTGCTGCTGAACGAAATCTTCAAATTTTTATTCACGGCATTGCAAATACAGGAACAGGTTTTAAAGAAAAAAATCATTCAAGCCTAATGAAAGAGGTTGAGAAAATGGGGTTTAGAGTATGCAAGCTAAACCAATTAACAAAAAATTACGAAGAGGCATGCCTTTATTATGAAAAAATAAAAATGGAAAGAGAAAATCTTCCGTATGAAATTGACGGTATTGTCTACAAAGTTGATGATCTTAACTTTCACAAGATTTTAGGAGAGACAGCAAAAGCACCTAAATGGTCAATTGCTTATAAGTTTCAATCAACCGAGAAAGTTACAAAACTCAATGATGTTACCTTTCAAGTTGGAAGGACTGGAATAATAACACCAGTTGCAGAATTAGAGGCAGTGAATATAGGAGGAGTAACTGTCAGCAGGGCAAGCCTACATAACATGGATGAAATTGAAAAAAAAGATATTCGAATTGGTGACTATGTTTATGTGAAAAGAGCAGGAGATGTTATACCTGAAGTTGATAGAGTTCTCCTTTCAAAACGACTACCAGAAAATACTAAAATTAAAATGTTAAAGAAATGCCCAGCGTGTAAAACAAATATTATGAAAATCAAAGGGCAATCATTTTATATATGTAGTAATCATAATTCTTGTTTTCCACAAGTTAGTCAATCAATAATTCATTTCTCATCAAGAAAAGCAATGAATATAATTGGCCTCGGAGATAGTATCATAGAGCAATTATTAAACAAGAAAAAAATTGAAAATTATTCTGATCTATTTTCACTTAGCTATGAAGATATATTATCTCTTGAACGTATGGCTGAAAAATCAGCAAAAAATATTTTTAATTCTATTCATAAATCTAAAGATACAAAATTTGAAAAATTTATATATGCACTTGGAATTAAAGAAGTTGGAGAAACAATTGCACGAATCCTTAGTGAAAATTTTCAGACGATTGATTATTTAATTAAAGCAAATAGAGATGATTTAGAAAACATTAAAGATATTGGACCTATTGTTTCAGATAATATATTGGAATTCTTTTCCCATAAGACCAATGTAAATATGGTAAATAAATTGATAAAAAATGGATTAAAGATTAATTATATTAAACAAAAAGTTAAAAATAAGAATCAAAACAATTCTTATGTAATTACGGGAACCTTTGAAAATTTTACCAGAGAAGAGCTTAAACAGGCTCTATTAGAAAAGGGTGCTTCTGTAAGTAATTCTATTTCAAAAAAAACTACGGCTCTTATTGCTGGAAAAAATCCGGGTTCAAAATATAAGAAGGCATTAGATTTGAATATAGATATTATTAAATCAGATGGTTTATTTAAGCTTCTCTCAGAATTTCATTGATGCTTACTTTCTTTTTTGTCCCTTCATCCACCTTCTTTACTATCACAGCACAATATAAATTATATTTTCCATCTTTTGACGGTAATGATCCAGATACAACTACGGAACCTTCAGGAATTAATCCATATGTAATTTCTTCAGTTTCCCTATCATAAATCTTTGTACTCTTACCAATATATACTCCCATAGAAATTACAGAATTTTTTTCAACAATTACTCCTTCTACTATTTCAGATCTAGCTCCAATAAAGCATCCGTCTTCAATAATAGTTGGATTTGCTTGAAGAGGCTCAAGAACTCCCCCAATACCCACTCCACCAGATAAATGAACATTCTTACCTATTTGTGCGCATGAACCCACGGTTGCCCATGTATCTACCATTGTCCCAGAATCAACATAGGCTCCAATATTGACATATGAAGGCATTAATATTACATCTTTTCCTATATATGATCCTTCTCTAGCTATTGCCTGAGGAACTACTCTTATATTATTTTCTTTAAAGTAGTTTTCTTTTAAATTTAAAAATCTAGAATCTAGTTTGTCATAAAATTGCGTGTAACCTGCATCAACGATTTTATTTTGATTAATTCTGAAAGATAATAGAATTGCCTTCTTTACCCATTGATTCACAATCCATTCACCATCAATTTTTTTTGCTACTCTTATTTTACCAGCACCTAAGTCTTGAATTGTTTCGTTTACAATTGCTTTGACATCATCAGTAATTGAGCTGTGATCTGGAGAATTAAAGGCATCATGAATTAGCTGTATCTTTTTATCCATAATAAATTTTAGAGTGATTGTGGTATTTTATCATTTATTTCTTTATATTTTTTGTTCTCATCTTTCGCATCTAAGAATACAAGGATATCATAATATTGTCTAATATTTTGAACATACTTAAGTGCTTCCCAACCTCTCGCATAACCATACTTTGTAGTTTTATAATATTTAGACTTACTTAACTGAAGAAGAATTGGTTTCATTTCTAACCAATTATAAGGATTTTTATTTTGATTTCTTGCTAATCCAAATGCATCAGTTACATGACCAAAACCTAAATTATAAGCGGCTAATGCAAACCAAGTCCTGTCAGGATTTTTTAATTCAGCAGGAAATCTCACTAATAGTTTTTTAAGATATCGCGCTCCTCCCTGTATACTTTCTATAGGGTCTGTTCTATCCTTTAAACCTAATTCGTTTGCGGTAGGTCTTGTTAACATCATTAAACCTCTAACTCCAGTATAAGAGACTGCGTCTTTCCTCCATCTTGATTCTTGATAAGCTATGCTTGCCAATAATTTCCAATCAAGATCATTTTTTCGACCAGCTTCCTGAAAAGTTTCTTCATATTTAGGAAGATAAGTTACAATATCTTTTAGAAATTGTCGTGAACCAACAAATGAAAACGCATCATGGTGTCCAAAATGTTTTTCAAGAAGGACATTTATTCTATTAGAATTAACTGAATACTCAAAGAATTCTTTTAATTTAGTAGAAAGACTATTATCAGCATATAATGATGTAGCCCACGCAACAGGTTCTGAAGAACTTAATTTAAACGCAATTTTTATATTTGGATAAAATTGACTATAAACATCATATTCATTTGAATTCATAATTGTATAATCAATTAAACCTTCATTTACTAATTCTATTAATTCATCAGAATTTATGTCTTCCAAAGAAATCCATTTTAGTTTAGGGTGATTCTTTTTAAGAGTACTTAAAGTCTCTTCATGGTTACTTGATTTAATTACTTCTATCGATCCTGAAATTATATCTTTTATGTTTTTAGGTCTTTTTCTTTTATCAGAATTATATATCAAAACTTGATCAATTCTATTGTATGGATAACTAAATTTTACTAATTTCTTTTTTGATTTGGTTCCTATTAGGCCAACGGCAATATCAGCAGTATTTTTATCTAAACTTTGTATTATTTTGCCAATATTTTCTTCTGAAACAATATTTAACTTTACTCCAATATATTTTGCAAAATCATTCATTAAATCATACTCAAAACCAGTCGCAACACCTTTGTTTTGATAATATGTGGTTGGCCCAATCTTTGTAACAAATGTGATTTCATTGTTTGAAAGTATTTTTTCTAGATTAGTCTTCTTAAATATAAAATTTGCAAAGATATTTATGAAGATACCAATAACAAGGCTGATTACTAAGAACCTATAAATAAAGTTAAGCATTACTTCTCAGAATTTGTTCTAGAATTACTTGAGCTTGTCTGTTGATTACCGTAATCTCTTCTTCTCTTATTGTATGATCTATTTTTATTATATTTATATGAATTATATCTATTATATCTTCTTCTCCTTTGTCCAGAAAATTTATTTCTTTCTACTTTCTTTTCTTCTGTTTTTCCAAATAAAGTTTGGATAATTTTAGTAAAAATGCTAGGCGATGAATCTAACCTGCCTTTTTGAGGATTGGGAGGAGCCGTTTTTGGAATAATTGAGTCTATCAAAGGCTTCTGTTCTTCTGATGGTTTTGGCCCTTTGTAAATATTTGGCTTATCAGAATTTTTAGGACCTCTTTGAGATGATTTATATTCTTTCTCCGAAAGACCTTCCTTGTCAATATTATAATTAGAACCTTCTAAGTCAGGATCTGGGACAACTTTAATAGTGACCGACTGTCTCTTTTCAATACCTTGAACCAAATCCCTTTTTTCGTTCAATAAATATGTGGCCAACCTGACAGGTAGGTATACGGTCATAGAACCTTTATATTTCATGGCTTCTTCCTCTAGGATTCGAAGGAATGCGATGGTTAAAGTAACTAGTGATTTGATTTGTCCTGAGCCATTACATGTTGGACAAACTTCTGTATTTGTATCAATAATTGAAGATTTTAATTTTTGTCTAGAAAGTTCAAGTAAACCAAATTTTGAAATTCTTCCAAGCTGAACTTTAGCTCGATCAGTTTTTGAGACTTCCCCCATTTTTCTCATAACAGCTTTTTGAGAACTTATAGCTATCATATCAATAAAATCAATTACAATTAAACCACCTATGTCTCTTAACTTGAGTTGAGTAGAAATTACAGCTGCTGCCTCTAGATTTGTATTTAAAGCAGTTTCTTCTATATCACCACCTTTTGTTGATTTTGCAGAATTTACATCAATACTAGTAAGAGCTTCAGTTTGATCAAAGATAACATTTCCTCCAGATGGAAGTGAAATTTTTCTTTCATGTACAGTTTGTATCTGTGACTCTATTCTAAATTTACTAAACAAAGGAGCAGATTCTTTATAGTGAGTTATATTTATATCTAGATGAGGTATAAAATGTTCTTTCGATGCTAAAAATTTTTCATAAAAAGATTGGTCATCGATAATAACCTCTTGGCTTTTTTCATCAATATAATCTCGAATTAATCTCTGGATCATGCTGCTTTCTTGGTAAATTAAAAAAGGAGCTTCTCTGAGTACTGAATTTTCTAAAATTGATTCATAAACCTGTGTAAGATAGTTTATATCCCAATTAAGAGAATCAGTTGTGGCATCTAAACTTGACGTCCTTAAAATGACACTCATCCCATCGGGAATTTTAATTGTGTTAAGTAGTTTTTTTGCTTCCTGTCGATCATTTCCTTCTAATCTTCTTGAAACTCCACCAGTGTTTGAGCTTTTTGGAAGAAGGACAAGATATTTTCCTGCTAAACTTAAGAAAGTAGTTAAGGCTGCTCCCTTTGTGCCTCGCTCTTCTCTATCAACTTGAACAACTATTTCTGTGCCTGGTTCAAGACATTCTTTTGATGATTTAGGCGTATTCGGCTTAAATATATCATATGATATCTCTTTAAATGGAAGAAACCCATGTCGTGAACGACCGAAATTAATGAACGCAGCTTCTAGACTGGGTTCAACTCTTGATATTATCCCTTTGTAAATATTTGATTTTATATTTTTCGAAGGTAATTCTATGTCTAAATCTAATAAACTTCTGTTTTCTACTACAGCAAGCCGTATCTCCTCCTTTTGAGAAGCATTTATTAATATTTGTTTCATTATTAATCCTATAATTCATATTTTTTAAGACCATTATTTATTAATGTGTTTTTTAAATGATATTGTTCGAGTTGATTAGATTTTGTATCTTTTCCGCGTACAAAGTAGTTCTCTATATAAGGTCTTTTTTTATCTACTTCTTATTAAAACTTGGCAATATCGCCAAAATATACCCAAACAATATAAAATTCTTTGAATTAATATATCAATGATTTAAACTATCTTCAAACCTTTATTTTGTAAATCTACAATGGAAACCGTAAAAAAGTTATCTATTAGCGCTGATCAGACCGGGCAAAGGCTTGATAATTTTTTAAGAAAGACGCTAAAAGGAATCCCAAAAAGCCTTTTATATAAAATAATTAGAGATGGCCAGGTTAGAGTTAATAAGTGCAGGATTAAACCTTCATATCGTATAAAGTGTGATGATATAATTAGAATACCTCCTCTAGAAGACCAAACAAACCCCAAAATATCTAAAATTAAATTGCAAGAAGATATTAAACAGAACATCTTATTTGAAGACAGAAATTTATTAGTTATTAATAAGCCAAGTGGAATAGCAGTTCATTCTGGAACGAATATAAAAAATGATATCATTGAATCTTTAAGGGGGATCAAAGAATATAGAAATATTAGTTTAGTACATAGGATTGATAAATATACTAGTGGATGTTTAATTCTTGCAAAAAATTATCAGACATCTTCAAATTTAGGATTGCTATTTACGAATCAGAAAATTTCAAAAAAATATATTGCATTACTTTATGGAAAAACAAAAGAAGATAATTTTATCATTTCAAAATCTATTGAAAGAAAAAAAATAGGAGGAGTGAAGAAAATGACTGTATCACAAGATGGAAAAACAGCTTTATCTGAATTTAAATTGAAAAATAGGTTTAAAAATTCATCTCTTTTTGAAATAGAAATTAAGACTGGGAGAACTCACCAAATACGTGTACATTCCTCAGAATTAGGAAACCCTATTTGTGGAGATTCAAAATATGGTGACAAGCAGGTTAATTATGATTTTAGAAAAATTGGTTTACAAAGAATGTTTTTACATGCATATAAGGTTTCTTTTTTTTATAAAAAACAATTTAATTTCACTGCAAAAATACCAAATGATCTACAACAAGTGCTATATAACCTAAAAGAAAATATAAAAGAGAAATAATTTCATATATAATTAAAATAAAGAGCATGAAAATGGATGATAATTTATTGAAAGAATTAATTTCTTCTTTATTAGAAGAAAGAAAGAGTGAACGAAAACACAAGGCATTATTCCGTATATTTTGGTCTGCAATTTTTGTTATTTTTATAGTTATAATACTTTTTGTTCCATTTGATGAAACTGTTACTAGCGAAAATCATACAGCTATTATTGAAATCGATGGAATTATAGCTCCTGGTAGTGAAGTTAGTAATAAAAATATTATTCCGTTTGTAAAAAAAGCGATGAATAATAATTCATGTCTTGGAATTATTCTAAAAATTAATAGTCCAGGCGGAAGTGCTGTCCAATCAAAATTAATTCATGATGAGATAATAAAGCTTAGATCAAAAACTCAAAAGCCCATATATTCTGTAATTGAAGATATGGGAACTTCCGGTGGTTATTATATTGCTGCGAGTACTGAACTAATTTTTTCCAGTAGTTCAAGCATTGTTGGTTCTGTTGGAGTTCGACTTGATAGTTTTAATTTTAAAGCATTGATAAATAGGTTGGGGATAGAGGCACAAACTATTTCTTCAGGTGAGGACAAAACAATTTTAGACCCTTTCAGTAAATTATCTCAGAAGCATAGAAATCACTTAAAAGTGTTACTACTAGAGATTCATAATCAATTTATAGATGACGTAAGGAAATCTAGAGGAGAAAAACTTAAGGGTAATAATATTTTTTCTGGTCTTTTTTGGACTGGGACGCAAGCAAAAGAAATTGGATTAGTAGATGATATTGCGTCAATTTATGATGTAAATGAAAAATATTTTAATGACAGATCATTGATAAATTATAATGGAAGGCAAAGTTTTATTGACAGTATCTTAGTAAAATTTACAAATAGAATTTTAAACCTTAACAGAACAAGTCTACAATATTAATTAATGCACTCTCTTATTTTTGTACCATTCTTTTCACTTAAAACCACTACAGCCATTGAAAAAAAATTTATAAAAAAAAAGGGAAATTCTTATTTAATTAAGAGCGCAGGTAAGGCTGTATTTAATTCTGTTACCAAATTAAATCAAAATAAACTTAAAAGAATTAAAATTTTTGTTGGGCCAGGCAATAATGGATCTGACGGACTTTTTTTAGCATCATTCCTAATTAGAAAAAAATATAAAGTTGATATTCATTTATTTCAGAAGAGCAAACTAAACCATCAAAAAATTATTAATGAACTTGATTTAGTAAATTATATTGTACCTGAGAAAGATATAAGTTGTTCACATTGTACTTTGATCATAGATGCTTTGTTTGGGACAGGATTAAACAGAATCATAAAAAGTAATTTTTCAAAAATTATAGATGAGATTAATTCTTCAAAAAAATATGTTGTTTCAATTGATATTCCTAGTGGATTAAATTCTGAAACAGGAGAGTGTTTGAATAAAGCAGTTAATTCAAATTTAACCTGTACATTAATTTCTTTAAAGAAAGGTCTTTTTACAAAAAAGGGAAGAGATTTTTGGGATTCAATTGATAATTATCCATTAATTAATGAAAAAATCAATACAAATAATTACCTTTTTTCTCTTACAAAATTAGTAAATTATAAAATTTACTCTAGTTCTAAAAAAATATTATCTTCTAAAAATATCAGTTTTGGTAAAAGTTTTGACACTCACAAGAATTCTTTTGGAAAAAGTTTAATTATAGGAGGAGGAAATAATTTTTTTGGAGCTCTACTTATTGCTGGTCAATCTTCACTAAAAACAGGAACTAGATATGTTGAACTTATAACAACAAAAAAGCATGCAGAACTTTTACCTTTAAATCAACCAGAATTTATTACATCCTCTTATAATGACGCTACTTTTTATGAGAAGCTCAATAATTACAATAATTTATTATTTGGGCCGGGACTTGGACAATCAAAATGGTCTAAGGATATTTTTTCTAAACTTTGTAATTTTTTACAAAAAAAAAATAATCTAAGAAATATTATATTTGATGCAGATGCCTTAAATTTGCTTTCTGAAAAACCCTTTAAGAATGATAAATGGATACTTACTCCACATCCGGGTGAAGCAGCAAAACTATTAGGGACTAACACAAAAAATATTCAGGAAGATAGATTTACAGCAATCGTCGAGTTACAAAAAAAGTATGGGGGAATTATTGTCTTAAAAGGATCTGGAACATTAATTCAAACACCAAAAAATAACACATATATTTGTTTACATGGGAATGAAGGCATGGCAACTGCAGGAATGGGAGATTGTTTAGGAGGCATAATTTTATCAACTACTAATTTAGTAAAAGACAAAGTAGATGCGGTCTTATTCGGAACAGGTATTCATTCTTTAGCTGCTGATCAGCTAGAAAAAAATAAAGGCACCATTGGTATCTTGGCTACTGATGTAATTGAAAAATGTTCAAGCTTATTGAATCTAAAAAGCTGATCATTATTAATCACTTTTATGAAAGAAAATATGACAAATTTTTACTACACAGATTCAGAATCTGACTATACCCAGATTTTTAATGAAATTAGAATAGAAAAATATAAGAAATGTATAGTATTTCTTAATGGAGAAATTGGCTCAGGAAAAACATCAATAGTTCGGGAATATATTAAATCATTAAATTTATTTGATGCCATTACCAGTCCAACCTTTACATTGATAAATGAATACCAATTAAACGGAAAAAAGGTTTTTCATTATGACTTGTATAGAATTAAAAGTTTTTATGAACTTTCAAATATCGGCATGGCTGATTATCTGAATGAAGACGCTATTCATTTTTTTGAATGGCCAAAGGATTTTAAGTCGTTTTTACCTGAGCCTAATATAATTATTGATCTTACTGAGGCCAATCCAGGTAGATTAATAAAAATAACAATAACAGAAGATGAGTAATACAAAATTACCCATTTTATCAATTATTGGGCCGACATCAATTGGTAAAACTCAATTAGCCTTTGAAATTGAAAAAAGATTTCCAGTAGAAATAATAAGCGTTGATTCAGCAATGATTTATAGAGAGATGAATATTGGAACTGATAAACCCGATGAAGAAGCACTACTAAACATTAAACATCATCTAATTAATATCAAAGACCCGAATGAGAATTATAATGTAGGTAGTTTTTGCCAAGACGCCCAAAATTTAATCAATAACCTACATCTAAGGAATAAAATTCCAATGTTTGTCGGTGGAACATTGATGTATTTTAATCAACTGTATTATGGGTTAAATAAACTACCTGAACGGTCTTCAGAGATTAGAGAGTTTATAAATAATTTAGCAAAAAAGTATAGTTGGAGTAAATTACATAAATGTATTGAAGAAATTGATCTTATAAGTGCAGAGAAAATTAAAAAAAATGACCAGCAAAGAATACAGCGAATTCTTGAAATTTATATTTTAACAGGGAAACCACCATCATCTTTTTTTATAAAATCTGACAAGCTTTCACAAAAATTTAATTTAATAACAATTAAACTTTTAACTGAAAATAGGTCTAATTTGCATGATAGAATTAAAAAGAGAACTAAGGGGATGTTTGAAAAAGGATTAATTGATGAAGTTTCAAATATTAAAGAAAAATATGGTTTATCGTTAGAATCACAATCTATGCAGGCAATAGGCTATAATCAGGTTATGAAATATTTAGATGGTGAACTTCCATATGATGAAATCATTGATAAAACTATATTTTCAACTCGTCAACTCTGTAAAAGACAAATAACTTGGTTAAAAAAATTTGAAAGTGCCTATGAACTTAATATTGATAGAAAACTAGAGGATTCTTTCTTTTTAAAAATTGAGAAATGTTTGCAATTTCCATAAATAATGTCAAGATGAAATATAACAACTACCAAATATTGGAAAAGTAATATGCCAGATAATCTCCAAGATAAATTTTTAAATTCTCTCAGGAAAGACAAAATCACAGTGTCAATATTTCTTGTAAATGGAATTAAACTCGAAGGCGTAATTGAGTCATTTGATCAATATACAATATTATTGAAAAATAAAATTACACAAAGCGTATATAAACATGCTGTTTCAACAATTGTTCCATCTGAACCAACAAAAATAGAAATTGATGAGTAGTAAAGTTTATATTATCATTAACGCGATGAGGAAATGATATGGCATGGAATGATCCAGAAAATAAGAATAAAAACCCATGGGGAAATGATAAGAATCAATCTGAATTAGATGATCTTATAAAAAAGATCCTTGCATCATTAAAGAGTTTATTTGGAGACAAAACTCCAATGGATCCTTCATCTAAAAAAAATGTTAGTTTACTTGGGATTATAATTCTTGCTATTTATTTGTTGTCAGGCATATATATAGTAAATGATGGGGAAAGAGGGGTAGTTTTACAATTTGGAAAGTTCCGTGAAATTACTACACCAGGACCTCATTGGATTCCACATTTTATACAGGCGGTTGAAGTAGTAGACGTTGCAAAAATCAGATCTAGTCAACAGAAGGCTGTCATGCTTACCGAAGATGAAAATATAGTTAGCATTAACTTTGCAATTCAATACGATATAAAAGATGCTAGTGATTTTATTTTTAATATTAGAGATCCAGACATTACCTTAAAACAAGCAGGAGAGAGTGCTATTCGGGAAGTCTTAGGTAAAAATAAAATGGACTTCATTATAACGGATGGTAGAGAAGCAGTTGCTTCTACAACAAAAACCTTATTACAAAGTATTCTAGATTTTTATAAATCTGGAATCAATGTGCAAACTGTAAATATCCTTGAAGCCCAACCCCCTGAACAAGTTCAAGATGCTTTTTCTGACGCAATTAAAGCTAGAGAGGATGAGCAACGATACATAAATGAAGCCGAAGCATATCGAAATGAAATTATACCGCTTGCTAGAGGAGAGGCAAAACAAATAGTTGAAGAAGCTAAGGCATATAAAATTAAACTAATTAAATCAGCTGAAGGAGAAGCCACTAGGTTTAGACAATTATATAAAGAATATAAAAAAGCTCCTCAAGTTACCAGGGAGAGACTATACCTGGAAGCAGTTGAATCTGTCCTTGAAAATACAAGTAAAGTCATGATAGATGTTGATGGAGGAAATAATTTAATGTATTTGCCTTTAGATAAAATAATTAACCCAAGTTCATCCAATGACAATCAAAACACCAATAGAAATGAACAGAAGAAATCATTTACAGAAAAACTACAATTAAATAAGAATACATTTGATCCTAGAAAGAGGAAAGCTTATGAATGACAGAAATTTCTTAGCAGGAGTAATTGCAACAATTATATTAATTTATAGTGCAACATTTATAGTTGATGAGAGACAAATTGTTATAAAATTTAGGCTTGGTGAAATTGTTTCTAGTTATACTGAACCAGGTTTATATTTTATGATTCCTTTCATTAATAACGTCAAAAAATATGATTCAAGAATTTTAACTTTAGACTCTAAACCAGAACAATTTTTAACAAGTGAGAAAAAAAATGTTATTGTAGACTCTTTTGTTAAATGGAGAATAACTGGTCCAGAAAATTTTTTTAGAGCATCAAAGGGAGATGAAAGGATTGGATTAAATCGTCTTTCTCAAATAATTAATGATTTAACAAAAAGTCAATTTAGTAAAAGAACCATTAACGATGTAGTTTCTGGCGATAGAGTTGTAATTATGAACATTGTAAAGGAAGAAGCAAATCTTGCAGCAAAACCGTTGGGGATAACAGTGGTTGATGTTAGATTGAAGAAAGTAGATCTTCCAGATGAAGTAAGCGCGTCTGTTTATGCAAGAATGGTTAAAGAACGTGCAACTGTTGCAAAAGCATTTAGATCAAAAGGAAAAGAGATTGCTCAAGGAATTTCAGCAACTGCGGAACGAGAATCTGAGGCAATAATTGCAGAAGCTTATAAAGAAGGCCAAGAGATTAAAGGAGAAGGAGATGCTACTTCTGCTGATATTTATGCAAAATCATATAACCTTGATCCTGAGTTTTACTCATTTCATAGAAGTTTAAATGCATATAGGGATTCATTTAATGTAAAAGAAGATGTGATGATTATTCAACCTGATTCTGACTTCTTTAAGTATTTTAATGATCCGAAAGGTACGAAATAATAATTACCTTTGATGTTTTAATTCTAGCAATCGCAATCCTTCTTATACTAGAAGGATTTTTACCTTTTGTTTCACCTAATCGTTGCAAAACGTTAATGTCCCAGATAATTAATTTAGAGAATAATACGTTGAGAATTATAGGACTAATTAGTATTATACTAGGGTTAATTCTTTATTGGACTATTACGTACCAACAATTATGAAAAATAAAAAATTTGTAATACCTGATGGGATGGAATATTTCATGCCAAATGAGGCAAAGCTTTTTGAGAATCTTAAACAAAAGGCACTGAAAAAGTTAATTAGTCTTGGATATTCATTTGTTAACCCCCCAATATTCGATAGCCTAAGCAATTTACTTAGTCTAAAAGCAACTGATTTGGATATTGAAACATTAACTATTACCGATCAGCAATCAGGTGGAGATATTGGCATCAGGGCAGATATAACACCACAAATTGCAAAAATTGATTATCAAATTTCAAATGCAAAAGGGATTAATAAATATTGCTATATGGGAGATATTTTAAAATCTTCTTCACGAGATTTTGATAGAAAAAACCCATATCAATTAGGTACTGAAATTTTTGGAGTAAGCAATAAAAATTCTGATCTAGATATAATTAGATCAATGATAGAGATAGTTTCTCTTTCTAGAGAAAAAAGGTTAATTATTGAAATAGGAAATGTATCTTTTATTAATAACCTTTTAGATAGTTTTGAAATTAGTGATGAAAAAAGAAGATTTTTAGTAAGACTTATTAATCTAAAGTCAAAAAGTGAAATAAAATTATTTTGTAAAGAAAATAAGATGGATAAGAAAAAATCTAACTTTTTAATTGAACTTATTGGATTATCTGGAGATATAAAAGTACTGAAGGAAATACAGAGACTAATTAAATCTAATAATATGAATTTTGTAAATGAAATTAACGAATTAAAATTTGTAACAAAGGGTATAGAAAAATTAAGAAGCCCTTGTGAATTACAAATTGATTTATGTGAACTGCATGGATATGAATATCAGTCTAGCATTGTCTTTGGAGCTTATGTTCCTAACTTTAGAAAAGAAATTGCACGAGGCGGCCGATATAATGCTTACAGTACTGGGAAAAATAGTTATAGAGAGGCTACTGGGTTTAGCTTGGATTTAAAAGATATTTTCAACCTATCAATAGTAAATGAAAGAAAATAAGATATGTCTAAAAATATATTACTTGTAGGAACACACTGGGGAGATGAAGGAAAAGGTAAGATAGTCGATGTTTTATCTGAAAAAGCATCAGGATGTGTAAGATTCCAAGGCGGCCATAATGCTGGCCACACATTAGTTATAAATGATGTAAAAACTATTTTACACCTTATTCCCTCTGGAATTCTTAGAGACAATGTGAAGTCAATAATAGGAAATGGTGTTGTCATCTCTCTTGAAGCTCTTTCAGAGGAAATTAATGATCTACAAGAAAAAAATATTAAAGTAGATGGAAAATTATTTATAAGTCAATTTTGTCATATAATTTTACCAACTCACCAAGCTTTGGATATCGCCAAAGAGACTAATTTAGGAAAGGCCTCAATAGGAACAACAGGTCGTGGGATAGGACCTACTTATGAAGATAAAGTTGCTAGAAGAGGAATTAGGCTTATTGATTTTTTTGATTCAAAAAATATAAATAATAAAATAAGTAACCTAATGACTTATCATAATTTTTTACTCAAAGATTATTATAAGTTGCCAACTGTTGATATTGATCAGACCATAGAAAAGTTGAGTTCAATTTTTGAAACAATAAAAGATTGCGTTATTGATGTAAAGCCATTAATACTTAATTTAGCAAAAGACTCAAATGTTCTATTTGAAGGTGCACAAGGAACAATGTTAGATATAGATCATGGAACCTACCCTTTTGTCACTTCATCAAACACAACTCTTTCAGGATTAATTTCAGGAACAGGAATAGGCATAGATAAAATTAATTATTCACTTGGAATCACTAAAGCATATACGACACGTGTTGGTAACGGCCCTTTTCCTAGTGAACTCAAAGATAAAACTGGAAAGAATTTAGCAAAATGGGGAGGAGAGATTGGTGCTACAACTGGCAGAGCAAGAAGATGCGGATGGCTAGATATAAAAATTTTAAATGAAGCTATAGAATTAAATAATATCAATGGTATCGCATTAACTAAACTTGACGTTTTAGATAATTTAAATAATATAAAAATTTGTATTGATTACAAAGATATAAATTCCGACAATGTGACTTTTGTTGAGATGGAGGGATGGAAAGAATCAACCATAGGAATAACAGAATTCTCTAATCTTCCAAAAAATGCTAAACTTTATATTCAAAAAATTGAAGAACTATCAAATACATCAGTAGATCTAATTTCTACAGGTCCTTCCAGAAAAGATATTATCCAATTGAAAAATATTTTTGACTAATTATGTCAGCTAAAGAAAGTTACAGTTTTATATATGGAATACATACTATCAGTACTTTGTTAAAATCTAACCCAAGTTCAATTAAAAAGATTTTTTTTAAAAAAAATACTAATAACATTAATCTTCTTAAAATTATTAAATCTGCTCAAAAACAGGAAATTGAGATAGTAGAGTCAGACAAAGATTTTTTAACAAGGTCTTCTATGACAAATAAACATCAAGGTATTGTTTGTCAAATAAGTAAAATTGATAAATCTAATTTTGATCTTGATACATATTTACAGACAACTCCTATGCCATTTATAGCAATATTTGATTCAATTCAGGATCCTGGAAACTTAGGATCATGTATTCGGACTGCTAATGCTGCCGGCGTGTCATTAATTATTAAAAGGAAATCAAATTCTGCACACCTTTCACCAATTGTTCATAAAACATCATCTGGAGGATTGCAGGGCCTATTTCTTTTTGAAACCAATAATTTGTATGCCTTAATTAAAACTTTAAAAAAACATAACATACAAATCTTGGGAACTGATCATACTAGCAAAAATAAAATTAATAATCTAAGGCTTAAAAAAGGGGGCGCTGCTGTAATTTTAGGATCAGAAAGTCAAGGGATAAGCAAATCTCTCCTGAATTTATGCGATGAAATTTACAGCATACCCATTTATGGAACTATAGAATGTTTGAATGTGTCTGTTGCAACCGGTATAACACTCTATGAAGTTGCAAAATGTCTTAAAAAAAATAAATGAATATTTGAAAAAAAATCTATACTAAAGTAGTATTCGCATAAGGATATAAGCATGAGAAACTATGAAATCGTATTAATGTTTAATGTCAATCAAGATGATTTGACAGAAAAAACCATAAATAAATATAAGAATGTTATTTCTAAGAAAGGCGGTAAAGTAGACCGTTTTGAAGATTGGGGAAATCTGAAGCTTGCATATGAAATAAATAAAAATGATAAGGCTCGCTATATCCTAATGAATGTACAGGCCAATACAGACATCGTGGATGAAATTTCAGGTTTGATTAAATTCAATGACTCAATACTTCGCCATATTATTTTGCAGCGCAAAAATACTATAACGGAAGCATCAGTAATGATGATGAAGGAAAAAAATAATAAAAATGATTTAAATCAAAGTACAAAATTATGAACGAGAAAGATACTACTTTAGAAGCAGAGAGCATAAAGGATAACCTTAGTGCCGATAAGATTGATTATAAAGATATTAATTTTCTAAAGAAATTTATATCTGAAACTGGAAAAATTAATCCAAGAAGGAATGGTGTTTTAACAGGGAAAGATCAACGAAGAATTAATAAAGCTATTAAAATTGCTCGATATTTAGCTTTATTACCATATTGTGATAACCATAAGAATTAATGAAAGTTCTTCTTTTAAAAAAAATTAATAAATTAGGCAATATCGGGAGTGAAATTTCTGTCAAACCTGGATATGCAAGAAATTATTTACTTCCAAAAAAAATTGCAGTCTTACCAACTAAGGAAAACTTATTATTAGTTGAGAAGAAAAAACAAGAATTATTAATTGAGGAAGAAAAATTAAAAAATTTAGCTTTAGAGAAAAAGGAAAAATTTGAAAATTATTCAATGTCATTTTCTGTGAAAGTTCAGGAAGGGGAAGATAAGATCTTTGGATCTGTTACGTTACAGAATATATTGGATCAATTAATTAAAGACGGACATGATATAGAAAAAAAACAACTAAACCTTCCATCTGGTACAATTAGGTCTCTTGGGCAATATAAAGCACATATCAATCTCCATCCTGAGGTTGATGTGACAGTTTCAATAGATATCAAGGAAGAACCTAACATTCTACCCAAACAGTAAGTTTTAATTATTTATCAGTTCTACAAAGTTGAGAATTTTTCAGTTAAAATGGGTTTATGCCTGACAAAATAATACCATCACTACCTAAGTCTATAGATGCTGAGCAAGCATTTTTAGGGGCACTAATTATGGATTCTACAGGATGGGAAAAGATTGCTGATAAGATTGATGTAGACGATTTTTATGACCCTAATAATAAAATTATTTTCCGTGAGCTTTTAAATCTTGCAATAGGAGATCAATCTATAGATATCTTGGTTTTGCAAGAATCCTTAAAAAGAAAGTCAGTTCTAGACAAAATAGGTGGAATAGATTATTTAACCCTTCTTGCAAAAAAAGTTCCTACTTCTGCCCACATTGAAACTTATGCTGGAATCATCAAAGAAAAGTCAATCATGAGAAAACTCATCTCTATTAGCACCAAAACAATTGAAACCGTACACAAAAGTGAAGAAGGAAACATTAAAAGTATATTGGACAAAACTGAAAGTGAAATTTTTGGCATTACTAGTGATACAAAAGCTAAGGAAGGACTAGTCAGGATTGGACCAATCGTTAATGAAGCAGTTGAACTTATTTATAATAAAAAAGGTAAAACTGATCATTTATTATCGGGATTTAATAAAGTTGATGACATGATAGGAGGTTTTCAAAAATCAGACCTTATAATCATTGCAGGGAGGCCATCCATGGGGAAAACAGCTTTTGCAATGAATATCGCCCAAGATGTTATTATTACTCAGCAAAAAAAAGTGGGTTTCTTTAGTCTTGAGATGTCAGCTCAACAAATAGCAATAAGAATGTTATCTTCTTTGAGCTCAGTTTCACAACAAAAATTAAGAAGTGGAGACTATGAAGAATCAACCAAAGATACAAAAGCCGTAACATCAGCTATTGAACTAATGCAAGAATGTGATTTTTTTATAGATGAAACACCTTCTCTTACCCCGATAGAATTAAGAGCAAAAGCAAGAAGAATGAAAAGAGAGCATGGTATTGATATGGTCATTATTGATTATTTACAACTCATGGGGTCAATGAGAACCGGAAATTTTGACCAAAATAGAGTGAGCGAAGTAGCTGAAATCACACGAGCTTTAAAGGCGCTAGCAAAAGAATTAGATATACCAGTAATAGCTCTTTCGCAACTTAATAGGAGAGCCGAAGAACGTAATGACAAAAGACCTCATTTATCTGATCTTAGAGAATCTGGATCTATTGAACAAGATGCGGACTTAGTTATATTTTTATATCGTGATGAAATGTATGAAGAAACGAGTGAAAATAAAGGTAAAGCTGAAATTAGAATTGAAAAGCATAGGAATGGTCCAACCGGAACAGTTATGCTAACTTTCTTGAAACATTGCACAAGGTTTGAAGATTATATTCCACAAATGTGGGATAGTGCAGCAAGCGATGGCGTTACAGAAAAGGAACGCACTAAGAAGAATTAATTACTCTTCAAGTAGCTCAATTTTATTTTCTTTATTCTCCCATTCTTTTGCATCAGAAGGAGCATCTTTTTTTTCTGAGATAACAGGCCATTTTTTTGAAAGTCTTTCATTAATTTCAAGAAACTTCTTATTTTCATTCGTTAAATCATCGTCTGAGACAATTGCATCAATAGGGCATTCAGGGTCGCACAAGCTACAATCTATACATTCATCTGGATTAATAACTAAAAAATTTGGACCTTCATGAAAACAATCGACAGGACAGACTTCAACACAATCGGTATATTTACACTTTATACAATTTTCTGTGATAACATATGTCATTGGCGTCCCATGCAATAAAATAATAATAGCATTATGAAGAGAGTAAAAACACTAAAAAAAGCTATATTTCCTGCAGCTGGTTTAGGAACAAGGTTTTTACCGGCAACAAAATCAACTCCAAAAGAAATGTTCCCAGTTGTTGATAAACCACTAATCCAATATGCTGTTGAAGAAGCAATTTACTCAGGAATAGATGAACTTATTTTTATAATAAACAAACCTGAAAATATTATTAGTGATCATTTTAAAATATCAACAAAACTTGAAAAAGAATTATTAAGAAAAAAGGAAAAATCCTTATTAAAACTAATTAAATCAATTATTCCAAAAAGTGTTAAGTTCTTTTTTATTGAGCAAAATAAACCCGCAGGTTTGGGGCATGCAATCAATTGCGCAAAAGAGTTAATTCAAGATGAAGATTTTGCAGTTATCTTAGCAGATGATCTTATATATGCAAAAACACCATGCCTAAAACAAATGCTCAGCAAACACTCTCAAACAAAGAAAAATATACTATCAATTGAACATGTAGAGAAAAAAGATATTATGAAGTATGGAATCATTGAAATCGATAAGAAAAAGACCTCTAGAAAATTTTATAAAATTAAATCAATAGTTGAAAAACCTAAGCCTTCAAAAGCTAAATCTAACCTTGCTGTGGTAGGAAGATATATATTTTCTTCAAAAATATTAAAATATATTAAAAAAGCTAAACCTAGTATCGGGAATGAAATACAAATTACCGATGCAATACAGAAATTATTGCAAGAAGAAGATATATATGGCTATGAATTTAAAGGAAAAAGATTTGATTGTGGAAGTAAGATTGGTTATTTAAAAGCAAATGTAGAATATGGACTTAAACATTTAGAGATGAAAGTCCCATTTAAAAAATATTTAAAATCAATGAAATTTTAAAAATTGATTGATGATGGTCAAATTTAATAATAATATGTCTAGTTTATTCCCCGGTAGCTCAGTTGGTAGAGCGAGTGACTGTTAATCACCAGGTCGGCGGTTCGAGTCCGTCCCGGGGAGTTATTTGAATAAAAACTTCTTAACTTATTGATTTAAATTAATGATTATCGTACTGTTTAAATATGGGAGAACTTATTTTTGCACTGGCGATAATTGGGATTGTAGTTAGCTCTTATTTGATTATATAGTTAACCCTCATTTATTTCAGGCATTTAATTTTTTAAAAATATGATATGAATATTTGATATGTATTCATATTGCATAATTTATGATTTATTTAAGATAGTGATATGTAAAGGTTAAGTTTTTAGTAATCTTTGCATTCTACTCACGGCTTCTTGCAAAGAATTCATGTCAACGGCAATAGAGATTCGCAGATGTCCTGCAAAGCCAAACGAACTTCCTGGAACAACAGCAATTTTTGCTTCTTCCAAAAGGTATGACGCAAGCTCTCTATCATCATCAAAGTTTTTAGAATTTTTTATGAGTTCCTTAAAGGATGGAAAAATATAAAAAGTTCCATCAGTACTTTTACATTCAACACCATCAATTTTATTTAAGCCCTCAATAACCATATCGTGTCTGTTTTTGTACTCTATATTCATTTGAGTAATTTCAACACAAGCTTTTGTCAAAGCCTCACAAGCTGCTGCCTGTGAAACAGAGCTTGGACAAGATGTACTCTGGGATTGTAGAGTTCTCATTGCTTTTACTATTTCTTTGGGTCCAGCTGCATAGCCTATTCTCCAGCCGGTCATAGCATATACTTTTGATACACCATTAAATATAATTGTACGATTAAAAAGATCTTGGCAAACATTAAGTATGTTATGAAACTTTTCTTTATGCCACAGAACATGCTCATAAATATCATCTGAAGCAACAAAAATTTTTTCATGACCCAATAATACTTTTGCAATATTTTCTAATGACGCTGAGCTAAAATATTTACCGCTTGGATTATTTGGGCTATTTAACAAGAGAAGCTTAGTTTTATTAGAAATAATTTGCTCTAATTTTTTGGAATCAATGTTTAGGTTATTTTCATATGTTGTTTCAAGAAATACTGGAACACCACCAGCATATTTGACCATGTCCACATAAGAAACCCAATATGGGGTAGGTATGATTACTTCATCACCTTCATCAAGAAAGACCTGTAAGAAATTAAATAAAGATTGTTTACAGCCATTTGATGCAATTATTTGATCAGGACTATACATTAATCCATTATCATTTTTGAGTTTATGTATTATTGCCTCTTTAAGGTCAGTGGTACCATCAACAGCTGTATATTTTGTGGAACCAGAAGTAATTGCAGCTTGAGCTGCCTTTTTTATATGATTTGGTGTATCAAAATCTGGCTCTCCAACAGTAAGGATAATTACATCAGTTCCTTTTTGACGCATTTCATTTGCTCTTGCAGTCAGAGCCATTGTGGATGATGGGTTAATTAATTTTATTCTTTTTGAGATAGTCAACTTACTGTCCTTGACAAGATTCTATCATATTTGAGTCTTTTAAGTAAACTTCATGTTAAAATGGCATTATGAGGAAATTAATTCTCGACACAAAACTCAAAGCATCTGGTGATCAACCAAAAGCCATTGAAGCACTTGTCGGAGGCATCCAAAAAGGAACACGACATCAGACATTATTAGGGGTTACTGGATCTGGAAAAACTTTCACAATGGCACATGCGATTGAGAAAACGAATAAAACAACCCTGATTATTGCTCCAAATAAAACTTTAGCCGCACAACTGTATACTGAAATGAGAGATTTTTTTCCAAATAATTCTGTAGAATACTTTGTTTCATATTATGATTATTATCAGCCAGAAGCATATGTCCCTGTTTCTGATACATATATAGCCAAAGATGCATCCCTCAATGAACATATTGAGCAGATGAGATTATCAGCAACAAAATCACTATTTGAACGGAAAGATTCTATTGTGGTAGGTACAGTTTCAGCAATATATGGATTGGGCGACCCAAATACTTATTTTAAAATGATTTTACACATGGTTGTTGGAGACATAATTGATCAAAGAAAGATTCTTAGAAGATTAAGTGAGTTACAGTATACAAGAAATGATCTTGAGCTCCGCCGAGGCACATATCAAGTAAAAGGAGAAATCATAGATATTTTTCCTGCAGATTCAGAAAGAGAAGCTGTTAGAGTTGAATTATTTGGAGATAAAATTGAAGATTTGTATCTGTTTGATCCACTGACAGGAGAAGTTTACAAAAAAATTAAACGATGTACTATTTATCCAAAAACACATTATGTTACCCCAAAAGAAATCCTTGATAATTCAATAATTAAAATTAGAGAGGAATTAAAAGATAGATTGGTATTTTTTAAAAAGGAAAATAAATTATTAGAAGCTCAGCGATTAAAAGAAAGAACCAATTATGATTTAGAAATGATTAAAGAAATGGGATACTGTTCTGGAATTGAAAATTATTCAAGATATATTTGTGGAAGAGATCCAGGATGCCCGCCTCCATGTTTATTAGATTACATGCCAAAAGATGGGCTGATAATAGTGGATGAAAGTCATGTTACAATCCCTCAGTTGGGAGGTATGTTCAGAGGTGACCGATCAAGAAAAGAAACATTAGTTAAATATGGTTGGAGGTTGCCATCTGCTTTAGATAACAGACCATTGCAATTCAATGAATTCGAAGAGTACAAGTTTCAAACTATTTATGTCTCTGCTACTCCAGGACCTTATGAGCTTACTAATTCAAAAAACATCATTGAACAAGTTATCAGACCAACAGGATTAATTGACCCCAATGTTACCGTTAAGGAATCATCTAATCAGGTTGAAGATCTTTTATCTGAAATAAACAATACAATTAAAAATAAAAATCGAGTTTTGGTTACTACTCTAACAAAAAAAATGTCTGAGAATTTAACTGATTATCTTCAAGATCTTGGAATTAAGGTAAGATATTTACATTCAGATATAAATACAATTGAAAGGGTTGAAATCATTAGAGATTTAAGGAAAGGAGAGTTTGATGTACTTGTAGGAATAAACCTTTTACGTGAAGGACTTGATCTGCCTGAAGTAGAACTGGTTGCAATTCTTGATGCTGACAAGGAAGGCTTTCTCCGATCAGAGCGTTCCTTAATTCAAACAATAGGGAGAGCTGCTAGGAACATCTCTGGAAGAGTTATACTCTATGGAGATAATACAACTAAATCTATGCAAACAGCTATTAGCGAAACAAATAGACGAAGAAAAATACAAATAAAGTTTAACAAAGAAAATAATATTAGACCTGAGGGAATTAAAAAAGCAGTGAGAGAATATCTTGACGAAGATGTTTATTTATCAAATAAAAAACTAGATAAAGTGACATATATATCAGAAGTTAAAAAAAGGTTTCCAAAAGTAAAAGAGTCTAATGCGCATATAATCATAGGAAAGCTTGAAAAACAAATGTTTCAATATGCAAAAGATTTAGAGTTTGAAAAAGCTGCAGAATTAAGAGATCAAATATCATCAATACAAGAAAATTTTCTAGATATGCCAAAATTTAATAGAAAGAATACTAACAAATGAAAGGAGATAATGTAAATTTAAAACAGCTTGAGAAAGCTTTATTGCCATGTTAGTTTTACATAGTTTAGGCGCGTAGCTCAGTTGGTTAGAGCGCCACCTTGACATGGTGGAGGTCGTTGGTTCGAGCCCAATCGTGCCTAAATTTGAATTATGTTTGAAGTTATAATAGAAAATAAAAAAATTTTAGTTGATAAAAGCCAATCAGTAGAAGATATTGTTTGCTCAAACTTTCCATATAAAAATATTGTTGCCGCAAAGATTGATGAACAACTTATAGATTTAAGTAATATCATTGATAATGAATGTAAAATAGAATTAATAAAATCTAGTGATAAAGAAGGGTTAGATATTATTAGACATACATGTGCACATGTTTTTGGTCATGCAATAAAACAAATTTATCCTGATGTAAAAATGGTAATAGGACCAGTTATTGAGAATGGTTTTTATTATGATATTTTTTCAAAACATAATATTTCCGAGAAAGAGCTAGAAGAGATTGAAAAATTAATGAAAAAATTATCAAAAAAGAATTATAAAATTGAAAGAAAAATTGTTGATAGAAATCAAGCTAACAAAATATTTAAAGAGAGAAATGAAGATTATAAATTAAAATTAATTGAAGAAATTCCTTCGAATGAAACAATTGCCGTTTATTATCATGAAGAATATATTGACATGTGCCGTGGACCACATCTTACAAACACAAAACATCTAAAAGCTTTTAAATTAACTAAAGTTTCAGGATCCTACTGGAAGGGCGATTCAAAAAATGAAACTCTTCAAAGGATTTATGGAACAGCTTGGGATAGTAAAGATGCGCTTGAAAATTATCTAACTCAGATTAAAGAAGCAGAAAAAAGAGATCATAGAAAGATTGGCCAAAAGCTTGATTTGTTTCATTTTCAAGAAGAGTCACCAGGCATGGTATTTTGGCATGATCAAGGTTGGAGATTATTTAATATAATAAAAAACTATATAACTGATTTCTTAACCAAAAATGATTATGAAATAATTAATACACCACAAATTCTTGATAAAAGTCTGTGGAAGAAATCTGGCCATTTAGACAAATTTTCTGATCTTATTTTTGATGTTAATTCAGAAAACCGTGAATATGCAATTAAGCCAATGAGTTGTCCGGGACATGTCCAAATTTATAACCAAGGATTAAAAAGTTATAAAGATTTGCCAATAAAATTAGCAGAATTTGGTTTTGTGCACAGGAATGAACCTTCAGGGACATTGCATGGCCTACTAAGAATACGAGCCTTTACACAGGATGATGCACATATTTTTTGTACAACTGATCAAATTGAAGAAGAAATAAAAATTCTTATCGAAGATATTTATCACGTTTATGAGGAATTTGGTTTTTCAAATATAAAAGTAGAATTATCAACAAGACCAGAAAAAAGAGTTGGAGATGAATCTATTTGGGATAAATCTGAACAAGCATTAGAAAAAGCCCTTAACAGTAAAAAAATTGATTGGTCGACAAACAAAGGAGATGGAGCCTTCTATGGACCAAAAATAGATTTTTCCCTAAAGGATTCTCTTGGTAGAGTATGGCAACTTGGCACTATTCAATTAGATTTTTCTATGCCAACAAGCCTTGACGCATACTTCATTAATGAAAATGGAGATAAAGAAAACCCAGTTATGATACATAGAGCCATGCTTGGATCTTTGGAAAGGTTTGTAGGCATTCTCCTTGAAGAACACGCAGGAGATTTGCCCTTATGGTTGGCACCTACACAAGTTGTTATAATGAATATTGCTAAAAATCAAGAAAAAATTTGTCAAGAATTATACGAAAAGTTGAAAGAAAACTCAATTCGGGGTGAAATAGACTTAAGAAATGAAAAAATTAGCTATAAAATCAGACAACATACTCTTAAAAGAATTCCTTATTTGGTTATAATAGGTGATAAGGAAGCATCTAGTAATACGGTATCGATAAGGACAAGATGCGGAAAAGATTTAGGGGCTATTAATACTGCAAATTTTATTAAAAAAATAAATGATCATGTTAAAAGTAAAAGTAAATTATTAGAATAGGAGAGAAATTATACCGAATCCAAAAAGATTAAGAATGAACGCTAGAATTTTTGCTTCAGAAATACGATTAATTTCATCTGATGGGAAACAAGTTGGTGTTATTGATACCAAAAAAGCATTAGAAATGGCTGAAGAAGAAGATCTAGATCTAGTTGAGATTGTTCCAAACGAAAAACCACCTGTTTGCAGAATAATGGACTATGGAAAGTTTAAGTTTGAGCAATCAAAAAAGGCTCACTCAGCAAAGAAAAAGCAAAAAATAACACACGTTAAAGAAGTAAAATTTCGCCCTAATACTGAAGAAGCAGACTACCAAGTAAAATTAAAAAGTTTAATAAAATTCTTAGGTAGTGGAGATAAAGCCAAAATCACAATGCGGTTTCGAGGTAGAGAAATTGCCCATCAAGTTATAGGAAGAGATTTCTTAGATAGAATCCAAAAGGATCTTGAGAATTATGGTATAGTTGAGCAAATACCATCTTTTGAAGGTAGACAGATGGTAATGGTTATAGCGCCAAAGAAATAAATCTTGTATACTTAGCGCTTATATATTTAAAGAGGAAGCTATGCCAAAAATGAAAAGCAATAGAGGAGCTGTCAAAAGGTTCTCAAAATCACCATCTGGCGAAATTAAGAGAGCCCAATCTCATCGGAGGCATATACTTACAAAGAAAAGCACTAAACGTAAAAGACACCTAAGAGACGATGCAGTTATTAGCAAAGCAGATAAGGCATTAGTTCGAAGAATGTTGCCTTATTAGAATGGGAGAAATTTATGGCTAGAGTTAAACGTGGAGTAGTTGCTCATTCAAAGCACAAAAAGATACTAAAACTAGCAAAAGGATATAAAGGAGCAAGAAGCAGAGTATTTAGAGTTGCGAAACAGGCTGTAATAAAAGCCGGGCAATACGCTTATCGTGATAGAAGACAGAAAAAAAGACAATTTCGATCATTGTGGATTTCAAAAATAAATGCGGCAGCGCGAGAACATAATATTTCCTATAGCCAATTAATTAATAAGTTGAAAAAATCTGAAATAGCTTTAAATAGGAAGGTTTTAGCAGATCTTGCAATGAACAATTCTGATAATTTTTCAGCTATCATTAAGTCAATTACAAAATAGAATTAATTAGTAAACTGTGAAAAAAAAATTCTCTTCTTTAATCACCCAACTTAAAGATGAATTAGAAAAATGTGATTCACTAAATAGTTTAATTCAACTCAAATCAAATTATTTAGGAAAAAAAGGACTAATAACTTTAGAATTTAATCAAATAAAAGAATTAAGTGGCGAAGAGAAAAAACTTATAGGTAAAGAATTAAATGCGATTAAACTTGAAGCTAATGAGTTAATTAATAAAAAGGATTTATTAATTAAAAATTTAACCTCAAAAAAAGGAAAAAAATATTTTTTTGATGTTACTTTGCCCGGGAAAAACATTGAGATAGGTTCTAGACATCCAATAACAATTACTATTGAGTTAATAGAAGAAATATTATCAAGTTTTGGATTTATGTCTGTGACTGGGCCAGAAATTGAAAGCGAATTCTTTAATTTTGAAGCTTTAAATATTCCAAAAAATCATCCAGCTCGTGACTTACATGATACTTTTTATATTAATGAAGAACGACTTCTAAGAACACATACTTCATCAGTTCAGATTCATACTATGTTAAAAACAAAACCTCCTGTTCGAATAATGACGCCTGGAAAAGTGTATCGATGTGATTCAGATCCGACGCATTCACCTATGTTTCATCAAGTTGAAGGTCTTTATGTTGATAAAGACATTAATTTTTGCCACTTAAGAGGTTTACTAACCAACTTCCTAAGAAAATTTTTTGATGATAAAAAAATTCAAATTAGGTTCCGTCCATCATATTTTCCATTTACAGAGCCATCTGCTGAAATAGATATTCAATTTAAAGGAAAATGGCTTGAAGTTTTAGGATGTGGGATGGTACATCCGAATGTTTTAAAAAATGTCAAAATTGACCCTAAAAATTATTCAGGATTTGCATTTGGACTTGGTGTTGAAAGATTAGCAATGCTTAAGTTTGGAATTTCTGATCTAAAAGTATTTTTTGACAATGATTTAATGTTTTTATCACAATTTAGTAATTTAAAATAACATGAAATTAAGTATCAAGTGGTTAAAAGAAATACTGCCAAAAATGCCAGCAACTGCTAGTTTATGCAATAAACTTACTTCAATTGGATTAGAAGTAGCCAGTATCAAGAAAATAAGCTCAGATACCATTATTGATCTCGAGATAACCCCCAATAGAGCAGATTGTTTATCAGTTTACGGAATCAGTAGGGATCTTTCAGCTGCATATAAAACTAAAAAATTAATGCCAAAAACTGATAAGACTAAAATTGATATTTCTAAAAATATTATTAAATCAATTAATAAAACTATTTCTCCTCACTATACATGCTTACAGATTGACCAAATTGATAATAAAGTTAAAACTCCAAAAATTATAAAGGATCGCTTAAAAGCATGCGGAATTAAACCAGTAAATTTAATAGTTGATATATTAAATTATGTAATGATTGAAATAGGACAGCCATTTCATGCTTTTGATAAAGATCAATTGAACGGAAAATTAAATGTACGATTTAGTAAAAAAAATGAAACTATAAATGGGCTTAATGATAAAAAATATAATTTAGAAAAGGGTATACCTGTAATTTCAGATCAAAAGAAAATTCATGCAATTGCGGGAGTTATTGGTTCAAAAGAATCGTCAATTACACACTTATCAAAAAATATAATAATTGAATGTGCATACTTTTCACCTTCATTAATAAGAACTTCCTCAAAAACCTACAGACTACAAACTGACTCATCATACAGATTTGAAAGAGGAGTAAACCCAATCTCGCATGAAGAATCATTGAGGAGAGTAATTTATCTACTTAAAAAATTTACTAAATTTAAGAAAATTTATTTATCAAAATTTCCTAATAACAAACTAAAACAATTTAAAGGGAAAATAATAAAAACTGATATTCTACAGTTTGAAAGGATTTTAGGAAAGAAAATTAATTTTAATAATGTTGTTAATATTTTTAAAAACTTAGAATTTGGAGTAAAGGTCAGTAGAAATAAACTAATTATTAAATCACCACCACATAGATTTGATATAGAAAATGAATATGATTTAATTGAAGAATTTGCACGAATAATAGGGTATGAGGAATTTCCTCCAAAAGAATTACCCCCTGTATATGATAAGAAAAAAATAAATAATAAAGATTATTCTTTAAATAAAATTACAACAACTTTAGTGTCTAAAGGATATCATGAAATTAAATCTTATAGTTTTTTACCAAAATCTTATCAAGAAAATTTTACTTCTAAAAATTCAATAGTTAGGATTAGTAACCCTATCTCTGAAGACAAAGCTGAACTTAGAACATCATTAATTCCAAGCCTTGTAAGAACATATAAGTATAATGCCAACAGACAATGTGGTGATTTAAAAATATTTGAAGTTGGCAATATTTATGAAAAAATAAATAAAAAATTAACATCTGAGCACAATCATGTTGCAGGATTAATTGCTGGAAAGAAGTCTACTCTCTCGCTCAAAACAGACTCTTCAAACTATACTTTTTTTGACTTGAAAGGTGATCTCGTCTCAATTTTACCTAATTTAGAGTTTGAAGCTTCATCAAAACATAAATTCTTAGGTGATCAAGCTGCCATACACCAAAATAAAAAATGTGTTGGTTATTGTGGAATAATTGCTGAGCGTTTGATAGGGGCAGAATCTATCGATGAACCAGCTTTTGCTTTTGAAATCTTACTGTCAGCTCTAAATTTTCCAAGGAATACAACATATAAAGAGATATCCCCATTCCCTAAAGTCAAAAGAGATTTAACAGTTTTAATTGATGATAAAATCTCTGGAAAGGCTATAATAGATATTATTGGAAAACAGAGCTATAAATATTTGATAAATATTAAGATTAATGATGTGTTTCATGATGATGATAACTGGGGTAAAAATAAGAAAAGCATATCAATTGAGTTCCAATTTCAAAAAAAGAAATCTACTTTGTTAGATTCCGAGGTAAATGATGTGATGGATAAAGTTATTAATCTACTTCAAGTAAAATTTAATGCTCAACTAAGAACTATATGACTGTAACAAAAGATTCATTAGTGGAAACAATACATGCCGAAGTAGGGCTAAATAAGAGAGAGGCAAAAGAATTTGTTGAAGAATTTTTTGAAATTATTAAATTAACATTGGAAGAGGGAAAAGATATAAAAATTTCAGGATTTGGTAATTTTATTTTACGCAATAAAAAACCAAGACCGGGTAGAAATCCAAAAACTGGAGAAGAAGTAACTATCAGTGAAAGAAGAGTTGTCACTTTTAAATCTGGTCTAAAACTCAAATCAAAACTAGAAGCATATGATGGAGAAGGATAGTAATACCAATATAGGGATACCTAATAAGCGCTATTTCACAATAGGTGAAGTGTCTAAAATTTGCGGGATTAAAGCACATGTACTTAGATATTGGGAACAAGAGTTTAAACAACTTCAACCAATTAAAAGAAGAGGTAATAGAAGATATTATCAACAAAAAGATTTAATGTTAGTTTCACAAATTCAAGATTTTTTACAAAAGCAAGGCTACACAATAGAAGGAGCAAAAAATAAGCTTAATGAAAATGAATCTGCGAATAATACTCTACTAGATAAACAAATGCTAACACAACTTTCTTCAGACCTAGAAAATATCCTATCCATATTAAAGCGATAATTTTAAATATGCTTGAGAGTTATAAATCTAAATATAGTTACGGAGATTATGAGGTCTTAAGAAAGAATGGAATTCGATATTACCAAATCAATGCTGATTTATTAGTTCCAAGTGTTACCTCTATATTAATTGCAACAAGACCAAATTTTCTAACTATTCCAAAAAAAATAAAAAATGAACAGACAAACTCTGTTGAAATCGGAAATCTTATGCATAAATATCTAGATCACTATGTATCGCAAGAAACAGATTTCTTTGACGAAAATAAGAATTTTCAGATTGCCAAAAATCTTGCAAAGATAATAATTGATAACTGCTTAAAAGATATAGATGAGATTTGGGGAACAGAGGTTTCAGTATGTTATAAAGAAAAATATGCAGGTACCATTGATTTAATTGGTATAATGAATGGAAAATTAATTATTATTGATTATAAGTCATCATACAGAAAGAAAACCATTGATGAATTAGATGAATACTTTCTTCAACTAGCAGCATATACTCTTGCTCATGACTGGCAGCATGGAACAAAAACTGATAGCATAATGATCTTTTTGTGTATGCGAAATGGGACACATGAAAAAAGAGTCGTGTCGTCTAGTGAATTAGTATTTTACCAACAAAAGTGGCTTGAAAGGTTAACTATGTTTGAAAAACTGAGACAAAATAATGAATAAAGATGAAGTTACAGAGATCCTAAACAAATCTGAAGAGCTCAATAAAGATTTTACTGAACTCAGGAGGTTAGTTTGACTACGATAGCTTACCGGTAGAAATAAAAAAAATTGATGATGACTTATCCAATGAAAAGGTTTGGTCTGATCAAAAAGAATTAGCAAAGTTACAGAAAAAGCGTAAAAGTTTTACGATAATATACGAAAGTTTAACAAAAATTGGTGAGAACCTTGAAATGTCTCAATATACACTACGGTCTCTTATTAAAGAAAATTCTCTAGAAGAAAACGATAGCCTTATAAATGAAATGCAAGATCTTGTTTTAATTACAGAAAAGGAAATTAAAAATATTAGTTTTAGGCAAATGTTTTGTCATGAACATGATGCCTCTAATACATACCTAGACATTCAATCAGGTTCAGGCGGAACAGAAGCTCAAGATTGGGTTGCAATGCTTTTAAGAATGTATTTACGTTGGTGTGAGTCGCATAATTTCAAAACTGAACTTATTGAAAGTTCTGAAGGTGAAATTGCGGGATATAAAAGTATTACACTTAAAATTGATGGTGATCATGCATATGGATGGCTAAGAACAGAAACAGGTATTCATAGACTTGTTAGAAAATCACCATTTGATTCTGGTAATCGCAGGCATACATCCTTTGCTTCAGTTTTTGTATACCCACAAATTGATGAAGACATTGATATTGAAATTAACTCAGCTGATTTAAGAATTGATGTTTATAGAGCTAGTGGGGCAGGAGGACAGCACGTCAATACTACTGAATCAGCAGTAAGAATTACTCATTTACCCACTAAGATTGTAGTTCAGTGTCAAAATGATCGATCACAACATAAAAACAAAGAAAGCGCTTTGAAACAACTCCGTGCTAAACTATATTTATATGAACTAGAAAAACAAAACACTATTAAAAATAAAATAGAGTCAGAGAAATCTGATATAGGATGGGGGAGTCAAATAAGATCATACATACTTGATGATTCTAGAATTAAAGATTTAAGAACTAAATTTGAGACCGGAAATACACAAGCAGTACTTGATGGTGAATTAGATCAGTTTATCGAGGAAAGTCTAAAATCTGGATTATAATATGGAAGATGATAATAAGTTAGTACTAGAACGAAAAAGAAAATTTGACCTATTGAAAGAGGTTAATAACCCTTATCCAAATTCATTTAAAAAGACATGCAATACTAAAGATCTTATTCAAGAATATAACAATCTTGATAAAGAAAAGCTTTCAAAAAAAGCAATTAATGTATCGATTGCAGGAAGATTGTTAAAAGTAAGAGAAATGGGAAACTCTACTTTTGCAGACTTACATGATGAATCTGGAAAAATTCAAATATATTTTCAAAATAAATCTTTAGATGATGCAAGCAATACTATTTTATCAGAAATTGATCTAGGAGATATCGTTGGAATTGAAGGTCTAATATTTAAAACGAAGACTGATGAATTGAGTATAAACGCATCAAATATTCTTTTGTTAGCAAAAGCACTTCGTCCTCTTCCAGAAAAATTTCACGGAATTGCAGATATAGAAATTAAATATAGACAAAGATATTTAGATTTGATGACTAATGAGGAAACTAAAAACCTCTTTAAAAAGCGATCGAAAATTATTTCATGCATTAGAAACTATTTTATTGAAAAAGATTTTTTAGAAATTGAGACACCCATGATGCATACAATTCCTGGAGGAGCAACTGCAAAACCCTTTATAACTCACCACAACTCTTTAGACATGGATCTTTATTTACGTATTGCTCCTGAACTATTTTTAAAACGTTGCATAATAGGAGGGTTTGAAAAAATTTTTGAAATTAATAGAAGTTTTAGAAATGAAGGGTTATCTATTAAACATAACCCTGAATTTACGATGCTTGAATTTTATGTTGCATATCAAGATTATTTGTTCTTGATGAATTTAATTGAAGAAATGTTTAATCAATTAAAAAATAATCTTAATTTAAAAGATTCATTTGAATACCAAGGACTTAAAATTAATACAAAATCTCCTTTTACGAAACTAAAATTCTATGACTCTTTGTTTCAATATAACAATGAACTTAATTCTGGCAATGTTAATGATTTAGATTTTTTAATAAAATATGCAGAAAAATCAAATATCACAATTTCTGACTCCAAATCTCTTTTCCAAACACATTTAGATATATTTGAAAAAACAGTTGAAAAAGAATTAATAAACCCAACCTATATAACGCATTATCCAACAGATGTCTCTCCACTTGCCAGAAGCTTTGATAATGATCAGGGGCTTGCAGAAAGGTTTGAGTTATTTGTTGCTGGAAGAGAAATTGCTAATGGATTTTCTGAGCTTAATAACCCATATGAACAGTCAGTAAGATTTACTAGGCAGGCAGAATCTAGTCATGAAGAAAAGATGAGCTATGACAAAGATTTTATAACAGCATTAGAGTATGGAATGCCTCCGACAGCTGGAGCAGGAATAGGAATAGATAGATTAATAATGCTTTTGACAAATTCTGCCTCTATACGAGATGTCCTTTTGTTTCCTTTAATGAAGCCAAAATAATTAGTCACAATCTGACTAATTGTTCAATGAACTGAAAGAGGTCAATATCGCTAGTTTGAGATAACCATATATTATCTGATTTTAAGGAAAATATATGATAATTATTCATTGAAAATAATGATATTTGATTTTCAGAAGAATCAATAATGACTTGGTTTTGATTATTTATAAAAAATTCAATTCTGTTGTTAAACGATTGATACTCTATATTGAAATTATCAAGCATATTTTCAATCTTAACAAATGCTAGATAAACACTATTATCATTTGGCATCATCACATAATTTTATTGAATAACCGATATATTTTTTTGGTGTTAGGGCTAACAGGTTTTTCTTTTCAATAGGCGGGATATTTAATTTATTTATTATTTTTTTAATAATAGACTGAGTGACTGGCTTTCCTCTAGTCTCTTTCTTTAAAATTTCATAAGAATTAGTAATATTGTATTTTCTTGCAACCATTTGAATTGGTTCTGCAAGAACTTCCCAAGCATTTGAAAGATCATCATCAATGCAAGTCTTGTTCAAAGATATTTTTTTTAAACCGGTAATAATATTGTCATATGCAAGATAAGAGTAACTAAATGCCAATCCAATATTACGCATAACAGTTGAATCAGATAAATCTCGTTGTAATCTTGATATTACAAGTTTTTCAGAAAAGAATTTTGACAGGCTATTACTAATTCCAAGATTACCCTCAGCATTTTCAAAATTAATAGGATTTATTTTATGGGGCATAGTTGATGACCCTATTTCACCTTTTATGTTTTTCTGAACAAAATAGTTTTTTGATATATAGGACCAAATATCTTGTGAAAAACCTATTAAAACTGAATTATAATGAGATAATTTATCACTGAGATTACAAATATAATCATGAGGTTCTATTTGAGTGGTATATTTGTTTTCTTCTATCTTTAATGATTCTATAAATTTTTTATTTACTTTAGGCCAATTAACATTTGGAAAAGTAATAGAATGTGAAGAATAGTTTCCTGTTGCTCCATTAAATTTCCCAAAAACCTTAATGCTAGAAAATTCATTTGACAATGATGATAATCTAGAATAAAAATTTAAAAATTCTTTTCCCATGGTTGTTGGTGTTGCTACTTGACCATGAGTATGAGAAATCATCACATCTTTTGAGTATTTTTTAGCAAATCTTATGATTAATTTATTCAGAAAATCCATCTTACTCTTAAGTAAGATTTTTCCTTCACTAATCATTCTTGCATATGCTAGATTATTTATATCTTCTGATGTGCAACAAATATGAACATATTCTAAATATTTTTTTAAAATAGATTGAGTTTTTATTTTATCTTTAATAAAGTATTCAACCGCTTTAACATCATGTTTAGTTGTTGCTTCAAATTTTTTAATCTTTTCAGCATCTTTTATAGAAAAATTATTATAGATTTTTAAAAGAAAATTTCTTGATGTGGCGTTAAGCTTAGGAAAGGTTTTTACTTCTTTTAAATCAGAGAGAAATATCAACCATTTTATCTCTACCAAAACCCTATTTTTGATTAAAGCGTACTCTGAAAAATGTTCTGCCATACCATGACAAACTTCAAAATACCTACCATCTATCGGTGAGATTGAGAGTAAATCATATTTTTTCATACTTAATATTTACCCTAAAGATGTTATTATAGCATAAATAAAGCATTTGTGTTATAAGACTAACAACTGTTCTCATGAAAAAGAAAATTACATATAGAATTGAAGCAGATTCTTTAGGCAAAGTGAAAGTTCCAAAAGATGCTTTGTATGGAGCTCAAACACAAAGAGCAATTGATAATTTTAAAATTAGTGGCGAATGTTTTCCTCCTGTATTTCTTCAGGCATTAGCTTTATTAAAAGCCTCTTGTGCTTTAGCAAATAAAGAATCTGGTCTAATGACTATTCGGAAGGCTCAAGTAATTTATAAATGTGCTATAGATATTTTTAAAAATATTGATAAATATTATGATCAATTTCCTATTGATATCTTTCAAACTGGATCAGGTACAAGCACAAATATGAATATGAACGAAGTTATTGCTAATATGGCTTCAAAAATTCTTAAATCAAAAGTTCACCCAAATGATGATGTGAATATGTCTCAAAGTTCAAACGATATTATTCCTTCAGCTATTATTGTCAGCTGTACAATTGAATGTGAACATTTAACTGATGCTGTAGATACTTTGACAACAAGTTTAATGCGGAAAACTGAAAAAACTAGCGAAATTAAGTCAGGAAGGACTCATTTAATGGATGCGGTCCCAATTAATTTTAGTGAGGAAATTTGGAGTTGGGAAAATTTAGTACTATCAGGTTATCAATGCAACACAACAAACTTTTTACCTATTGGAGGCACAGCCGTTGGAACAGGAATTAACGCACCTAAAAATTTTGGGAAAAAAGTTTGCAAAAATTTAAATAAAATACTTGGAATTAAATCAATAAAATTTGAAGCACATCCCCACCCTTATACATATATAAGCTCTCAAGACCATATTTTGGAAACTAGTGGACATTTTCTTGTTTTTGCATCAGCACTGACAAAAATTTGCAATGACCTTAGATGGATGAATAGTGGACCAATTTCAGGTCTCGGTGAAATTACACTTAAACCATTGCAACCTGGAAGCAGCATCATGCCAGGAAAAATAAATCCTGTTATACCTGAAGCAGTTTTAATGGCAATGGCTCAAGTTACAGGAAACCATAATACTATTAACATTGCATGCAATTCTGGTAATTTTCAATTAAATGCAATGTTGCCAGTAATAGCGCGAAATATATTGGAATCATCAAAACTACTTGAAAACTCAGCATTGGCACTCTCTGATGTTATAAAAACTTTTACAATTAATAGTGAAAAAATAAAATCTAATTTAGAGAGAAATCCAATTATAGCAACAAAACTTAATGAAGTTGTTGGTTATGATTTAACATCTAAGATTGTTAAAGAAGCTTACAAGAGCAAAAAACCAATTATTGAAGTTGCTGAAAAAATGACTAATCTTTCAAAAGCTCAACTAAAAGAACTTTTGGATCCAAAAAAATTGGCCTAAACATGATGAGTAGTAGAGATGGTGATTTTATTTTTATAAAATGGCTTTTCTTTGTTGTTGGTTTAATAATATTTTTCATAATTTTTTATGAATTTGGTTTTATTGGCGACTTAATTAAAAATGATGTGAGCTTTATATCTCCAGCAATCATCTTGATATTTATATCATTTACAGGATATGTAGGATCCATGCTTTATAATCTAAATAATGCCTATAAAGGATGTTTGCTTTTAAAAGATAACTGCAATAATCTTGAAAAAGATTCTCTTGAATCTCAAAATTTACTTAACAAATCTTTAATAGATAGTTTTGGTGTTTCAAAAAATTATTTTCTAACAACTATTTATTCACATCTACAAAATCTTAGTTATTTTACAAATAAAGATAAAAGTCAAGATGATTCAAAAAGAGAATTATCAACTATTTTTGAATATAAATTTACAAAAATACTAGAAACAGGATGGTTTGTTTCTGACTTATTATTAAAATTAGGCCTAATAGGAACTGTAATTGGTTTTATCTTAATGCTTAATTCAATTACTTTAATTGAGAATTTTGACTTAACTATGATGCATAATTTATTGCAACAAATGAGCGGAGGTATGAAAGTTGCCTTATATACAACACTATCAGGTTTAATTTCATCAATACTTTTGTCGTTACAATATAAACATCTTGAAGAAAAACTATTAGATTTATTAAACATAATTAATGAAATTGTTGAATTGCACCCATCTGTCACAAAAAGTCTAGAAAATGAGAAAATATAAACCCAATAACTTTGATCCGTTTACTGACCTTTTATTTAATATTTTATTAGGATTTACATTCTTATTTTTTATTACAATTTTATTTATTAATCCTATTTCAAAACTAGGAAATGTAAATTTAAAAGCTGAATACATTATTAGTGTTGATTGGAAAGATAATCTTCCAGATGATGTTGACCTGTGGGTAGAAGATCCAAACGGTGAGACTGTTTCATATTTAAAAAAAGATGCTGGATGGTTACATCTTGACAGAGATGATCAGGGCATCATTAACGATAAAGTAATGATTAATAATAGAGAGGTAATTTATCCTTTGAACAGGGAAGTTGTTACATTAAGAGGGATAATCCCTGGTGAATATATTGTTAATCTGTATTTGTATGAACATAAGAGTAATTTGCCAGTTGATGTAAAAATAAAGATCGAAAGAGTTAATCCAACCTTGAAGTTAGTTTTTTTTGACAATAAAACCTTGCCCGCTAAAGATACAGAAATTACAGTTACAAGATTTTATCTTGATGAACTTGGAAATTTTTCTGAAAGATCAAAACAAAAGAAAATTCTGACCCCTTATGAACTTAAAGGTTACTAATAATGTTATTTAATATAATATTTATCATATTATTATTAACAATTATCTATGGATATTTAATCTATCTGATCATTAAAGTCACAGATTTTAAAAGTAAAATAATATTAGTTTTATCAATCATAGTGCTTTTCATTGGTATTTATTCTCAAATATTCTCAAATTTAGGTTATCCAACAACAGATAACCTTCCACCAAAATTCAAGATTATTTCAATGTACAAGCTTGAAGATAGAAAAAACTTTATCGTCCTAGCTCAGGATTTAGAAAATAACTCTCTTCCTAGATTATATTTATTAAATTATAGTAAAAAGCTTGATAATATCTTGTCACAGGCTTTTGGTGATATTCAAAAAGGATATAATATTATTGGTGAAATTACTGATGATTATAGCCAAAACTATTATGGAATTAAGTTTAAAAAGATTGAAAAGAGGTTGCCATTAAAATAACCAAAAGTTTCTTTTTATTTTATGATAGAATGTTGACAATTTTTAAAAGTGACTACTTCATACGGAGAAACCATGAACCTTGTTGATAAGTTAGTGCATGAAGATAAAAGTTTTTTTATACACAATATTAAAAAACTTAAAATTGATCATTTACCATATTCTCTTAGAGTTCTATTGGAGAATGTTGTACGGCATAGTTCAAAAACTGACTCTTATCAAAAAATTTTAGAGAGCTTTATTGATTGGAATGGAGAGATAAAGGAGCAGAAGGAAATAAACTTTTCACCAAGCAGAGTAATCATGCAAGATTTCACAGGTGTTCCGGCAATAGTTGATTTAGCTTCAATGCGTGATGCTATAAAAAAACTAGGGGGTGACTCATCATTAATAAACCCTCAATGTCAAACAGATCTTGTAATAGATCATTCAGTGATGGTGGATCATTTTGGAAATAATAATGCAAAAGATTTAAACATTAAACTTGAGTATGAGAGAAATTTAGAAAGGTATCGTTTATTGAAATGGGGGCAGAGTGCATTTAAAAACTTAAGAATTGTACCTCCTAATAATGGGATAATCCATCAGATTAATATCGAATATTTGTCTCAAGTAATTTTCAATGACAAGGAAAATTTATATCCTGACACCGTGGTTGGAACAGACTCGCACACAACAATGGTTAATGGATTGGGGATTTTAGGTTGGGGTGTTGGAGGAATAGAGGCAGAAGGAGCAATGTTGGGACAAGCTATACCTATGCTTTTACCTGAAGTAATTGGTTTTAACCTAACTGGAAAACTTAAACCAACTATAACAGCAACTGATCTAGTGTTAACAATTGTAGAGATATTAAGGAATAAAAATGTTGTAGGAAAATTTGTGGAGTTTCATGGAGAAGGTTTAGATAATTTATCAATAGCAGATAGATGTACTATTGCAAACATGGCACCAGAATATGGAGCAACATGTGGTTATTTTCCAATTGATAATTCAACACTTGATTATTTAAAAATTACAGGGAAAAGCAAAAATCATATTGAGTTAGTTGAGAAATATGCTAAAGAAGTTGGTTTATATAGAAATGATAAAGATAAAATATTATATACAGATTGTATTAATTTAGATATATCCAAAATAAATGCATGTATCTCTGGGCCAAAACGACCACAAGATAGGATAAATTTGGCTGACGTAAAAGACCTAGTTAATAATGAAATTAGTCAACAAACAAATGGAGTTTCATCTGAAGAACCACTAATAGATAATGGCGCAATTTTAATTGCAGCTATTACAAGTTGTACTAATACATCAAATCCAAATGTAATAATAGGTGCAGGATTACTTGCTAAAAATGCCGTTGAAAAAGGTTTAAAAATACCAAGTTGGGTGAAGACGTCATTAGCTCCTGGATCAAAAGTTGTGACTAATTATTTAAAAAAATCTGGACTCCTTAAATATTTTGATTTATTAGGATTTAATATAGTTGGTTATGGCTGTACAACTTGCATTGGAAACTCAGGCCCATTAAAAAAGGAATATACGGAAGCTATTGAAAAACACAACTTAATTGCTAGCTCTATACTATCTGGAAATAGAAACTTTGAAGGACGTATACATCCTGAAATAAAGATGAATTTTTTAGCATCTCCTATATTAGTGATAGCATATTCATTATTAGGAAGAATCAACATTGATATTACTTCTGAATCACTAGGAAAAGATAAACAAGGAAAGGATGTTTATTTAGATGATATTTGGCCTGAGTCTAATGAGATCACGTCAATTATAAATGAAACAATTACAAGTGATATGTTTAAAAATTCCTACAAAACAGTTTTTGAAGGTGATCAAAATTGGAAAGATATTAAAATTGATGAATCTAATTATTTTAATTGGGAAGAAAAATCAACTTATATTCAGCCATCCCCATTTTTTAAAGGCATTCAAAATAATGTAAAAAAATTTGATGAAATAAATAACGCCTACCCACTTATAATTTTGGGTGACAGCGTAACTACTGATCATATTTCTCCGGCAGGATCATTTAAGGAAAATTCTCCAGCTGGAAATTTTTTAGTTGATAGGGGGTTTAATGAAGCTAATTTCAATTCTTATGGTTCTCGTAGAGGTAACTATCAGATAATGGAGCGTGGAACTTTTGCTAATGTACGTTTATCCAATAAATTAGTTCCTAATAAAACCGGCGGATATACTTTATATATTCCCAATAAAGAAGTAATGACAATATATGATGCCGCTCAAATGTATAAAAAAAATAAGAGTAATTTAATTATTTTTGCTGGAAAAGATTATGGTTGTGGTTCCTCTCGTGACTGGGCTGCAAAAGGCACAAAACTTCTAGGAGTCAAAGCCGTTATCGCAGAGAGCTTTGAACGAATTCACCGTTCAAATCTTGTAGGAATGGGTGTTTTGCCACTTCAATTTCTTAAAGACGAGAATTTTAAGTCATTAAATCTTGATATTACATCTACGTTTACAATAGGTAAGGTTAATGAAAAATCTGAAACAGTTGAAATCAAATCTGAAATTAATGGTGAACCAAAAATATTTAACGTAAAAATAAGAATAGACTCCCCAATGGAATGGAAATATTATAAGAATGAAGGGATATTAAATTATGTTCTTAATAAGATGGCTAGTTAAACCTAAAAAGCTAGTAGTCTATCAATTTCATTAATTATTTTTGATTTATAAAAAAAAATTTTAATTCTGGAACCCCCATACTGTTTCCATAAGAAAATTGACCTTAAACCAGCAAACAAAGATGTACGAATTTTAGAAGCAAACATTGTGTCTTTTAGATATTTATTATTCCCAGTAATTATAATCCGTGGCTCAATTTTACTTAGGGTATTTGAATATAAAGAAGCTATCCTAATTGATTTTTCATCAAAGGTAATTTGTTTATCAAAAAATAAATTTTTAAGTTGTAATAATTCATCTTGTATTTTTGTAGTCATTACTACATTTTTTTCAAGCGCTTTTGATAAATTTAATAGGGAAGAGAAATAACCTTTTATTTCACGATTTATATCAAAACCTGCTAATTGTTCTTTTAATAATTTCATTCCAGTTTTCAGTTTTTCCACATTATTATATACATCATAGATTGATGACGGATTGGTTATAAAAATACTATCAATTAATATTTCTAGCTCATCTTTTTTAAAGTTACCATGCCAAGAAATCTCTTTTATGATGTAACAGGACTGATATATGGCTGCTAAAGAAATAGTTTGATTTTCAAGGTTTTTCATAAATTTAACTTAGATATAATACCTCCACCAAGACATTTATTATTTTTATAAAAAACTGCAGACTGACCTGGCGTTATTGCTCTCTCATTTTTTTTAAGGCTTAATATATATTTTTCATTTTTTTTAAAAACCTCTCCTGGTATTAATTTACCTCCATGTCTAAACCTGATTAAACAGTTGACTCTATTTTCAGAAGTTGAAATCCAATTAACCGATTTTAAATTAATATTACCTTTATATAAGAGATCCCTTTCATTTTGAGTAACCAATAAAAGGTTTTTACTCATATCTTTTCTTGCTACAAACCATGGTTTAGAAAGAGAATCCTTTCTACCGCCTATTTTAATGCCCTTCCGTTGACCAATAGTATAATTGAATAAACCATTATGCCTTCCAAGTATTGTCCCAGATAGGTCAGTAACATAACCTGGAGAATTATAAATATAGTCTTTTATAAAATTTGAAAAGTTTCTTTTACCAATAAAACAAATTCCCATACTTTCTTTTTTGTTATAAATCTTTAAATCCAATGATTTTGCATAGCTTTTCACGTCATCTTTTGAAATATTAGCCAATGGAAATAGTATTTTTTTCATTATCTTTTGTTTAAGGATATATAAAAAATAAGTTTGGTCTTTTTGTTTATCTTTAGGAATATTTAAGCTTATATAATTTTTTTCATTTTTTAATTTTGCATAATGTCCTGTAGCTACTCTATCAAAACCTAATGATAGACCATACCTGAGAAAATAATTGAATTTAATTTCTTTATTACACAGAATATCTGGATTAGGGGTTATTCCTGATTTTAGTTTACTTAAGAATTTTTTAAAGACCAAATCCCAATATATGTCTGAAAAATTTATATTGAAAAGTTTAATATTAAGTTTCTTGCATACACGTTTTGCATCTTCATAGTCATTTTTTGAATTACATTTACCATTATCATTTTCTTCCCAATTTTTCATAAATAATCCTGCCACCTGATGCCCTTGATCTTTAATGAGAGCAGCGGTCACTGATGAATCCACTCCACCCGACATACCAACAATGATTCGATCTTTTGTACTCATAAATGACTTTTATTATATATTTAAATTGTAAAATATTGTAACTAATAGTATTATCTACGCACAATATATTATTCAACTTTAATGAGGTAAAAATGAGCAAACTTAGATCTTCAAAGGAAATAGGTAGTGATTGGAAATCAAATCCCCGATGGAAAAATGTTAAAAGAGATTATACGGCAGAAGATGTAGTCAAACTAAGTGGGAGTGTTGAAGTTGAACATAGTATTGCTAAAAATGGTTCTGAAAAATTATGGAAGCATATAACTAATAGTGATTTTGTTAATGCCTTAGGAGCCTTAACTGGAAATCAAGCACTTCAGCAAGCAAAAGCAGGTCTAAAAGCAATTTATCTTTCTGGTTGGCAGGTTGCTGGTGATGCAAACACAGGAATGCAAATGTATCCAGATCAATCTTTATATCCTGTAGACAGTGTACCAAGTGTGGTTAAAAGAATTAATAATGCCTTACTTAGAGCAGATCAGCTAAATATTGCAGAAGGGAATAAAGTAATAGATTACATGCTTCCAATTGTTGCTGATGCAGAAGCCGGATTTGGTGGAGTGCTTAATGCTTTTGAATTAATGAAAGCTATGATAGAGGCAGGTGCATCAGGAGTACACTTTGAAGATCAGTTAGCTTCTGCAAAAAAATGTGGCCATATGGGCGGAAAGGTTCTTGTTCCAACGCAAGAGGCTGTACAAAAATTAACAGCTGCAAGGTTAGCGGCAGATATTTTAGGAACACCAACAGTTTTACTTGCTAGAACTGATGCCGAAGCAGCAAATCTATTAACAAGCGATATAGACGAAAGAGATAAAAAGTTTTGTACAGGAGAAAGAACTGCCGAGGGTTTTTATCAAGTACAAAATGGAATTGAACAAGCTATTTCAAGAGGATTGTCGTATGCACCATATGCAGATTTAGTTTGGTGTGAAACTGGTGTGCCAGATTTAAAATTTGCAAAACAATTTGCAGAAGCATTGCAAAAAGAATATCCAGAACAATTACTCGCATATAATTGCTCACCATCATTTAATTGGAAGAAAAAATTAGATGATAATCAAATTTCAAAATTTCAAAAAGAGCTTGGAGCTATGGGCTATAAATTTCAATTTATTACCCTTGCTGGTTTTCATGCCCTGAACTATAGCATGTTTGAATTAGCAAAAGGGTATAATGCAGAACAGATGACGGCATATGTTAAGCTCCAAGAAGCAGAATTTAATGCTGAAAAAGATGGCTATACTGCAACAAAACATCAAAGAGAAGTTGGCACTGGATATTTTGATGAAGTTACACAAGTAATTACAGGTGGTTCCTCATCTGTAACAGCGCTTACTGGCTCTACAGAAGAAGAGCAGTTTGATCAAGATTAAAGCTTGTTCTACCACACAATTATCTAAATAGTGATGATAAAATTAAATATACCCAAAGACGGAAATGCAATTGATTTCAAGAAAGGGAAATTAATTACGCCGGACTTTCCAATTATTCCATATATTGAAGGAGACGGAATAGGGATTGATGTTACTCCAGTAATGAAGAAAGTTTTAAACCATGCTGTTAAGAAAGCATATAGAGATAAAAAAAGAATAAGGTGGCTTGAGATTTTTGCAGGAGAACGTGCTAATAAGCTATATGGAGAAATACTCCCTGAAGAAACATTAAATGCGATGAAAAAATATAGAATTTCAATAAAAGGTCCTTTAACAACACCAACAGGAAGTGGACATAAATCAATTAATGTTTTGATTCGCCAAGAACTTGATCTTTATGCATGCGTAAGGCCAATTCGATATTTTCCTGGGACCAGCAGCCCAATGATAGATTCAAGCCTTACTGACATGGTTGTTTTCAGAGAAAATACTGAGGATTTATATTCGGGCATTGAATGGGAACCAAACTCTAAGGGAGCAAAGAAAATTATTGAATTTATAAAGAAAGAGCTCAAAATTTCTCCATTTAGATTTGAGGAAGATTGTGGAATAGGAATTAAGCCAGTTTCAAAAGAAGGGTCCCAGAGACTGATAAGAATGGCAATTGATTACGCAATCAATGAAGATAAATCTTTAGTGACCATTGTTCATAAGGGAAATATTATGAAATATACTGAAGGAGCCTTTAGAGATTGGGGTTATGAGCTTGTTCAAAATGAATATAATGCTCAAAAAATTACTGATCAACAAATATTTTTAATTAAAAACCCAAATAATAATAAAGAAATTATTATAAAAGATTGTATTGCAGATAATTTTCTTCAACAAATAATCTTATCACCAGAACAACATGAGGTTATTGCAACTTTAAATTTAAACGGAGACTATATTTCTGATGCACTTGCGGCACAGGTTGGAGGAATAGGAATAGCACCCGGTGGGAATTTTGGAATTGGAGCTGCAGTATTTGAAGCTACTCATGGCTCTGCGGAACCATTTGCCGGAAAGAATAGAGTTAATCCAGGATCTATAATTCTTTCAGGTGAAATGATGTTGCGTCATATAGGTTGGACTGAAGCCGCAGATTATGTTCTTAATGGAGTTAAAGGAGCAATTCGCAACAAACAATTAACATATGATCTTGCAAGAGCTAGAGCTGGAAAAAGAATCATCAGAACTAAAACAGCTAGAAAATCTAATAGGACAACAGAAGATGTACAACAAGAAATGTCTAAACTTATCCCGGGAGCTTGGTTAGTGACTACATCTGGCTTTGGTGATGCGGTAATTGACAATATGTAATAAAACTACTTATCTCGAAAAATAATTCTACCTTTCGAAAGATCATATGGCGTTAAAGCTACCATTACTTTGTCACCTTTTAATATCCGTATATAGTGTTTTCTAATTTTGCCAGAGATATGAGCAGTGACTACATGTCCATTTTCTAATTCAACCCTAAACATTGTATTTGGCAAAGTTTCTATCACTTTACCTGACATTTCAATTTGTTCACTCTTTGACATATTAGTTTTTTAATTGTAATTTAAAAGATTATAACAAAAAAAACAATATATGAATATAAATCTAGATATGAAACAGCATAAATGGGGGGCATCAATAAATTTTAAAAATTTAATGAAGCTTTATGAATCTAATTATCATTTGGTTAATAAGATGTTTTCTTCAAATTCTGTAAGTAAAAATAAGTTTTCAGCTTTTGTGGGGGAACGCCAAGTATTGCAATATGAACCTATTGCAATTTCTAAATATACGTCTATTTTTAAACTCTATTTTAAATTTCAGAATTTTAAAGTCCAAAAGGAAGAATACTACATAAAACCACATATTATATTCACTCTTTATAATGATGCAAAGCTTCTTGAAGCAAAGACAATTAAACAGTCTAGAGATTTTGATTGTTCAATTAAAGAGAAGTTTAAGACAAACTTGGCAGTCCTATTATGGCTTAAAACATGGCTTAAAACCTAGCCTGGAATTCCAAAAAACTACATCTTGTAATATAGGTTTAAATACCTTACTATTACTATCAGGTATAGACTACCTCGGAGGAAGACATGAAATTGTCAACAAAGGAACAACATGCCGTAAAAGCTATGATAAATTTGGCTATAAGCGATAATTATAGGCCAAAAACACTTATCGAGCTTTCGCGTCATCAAGGAATATCTCTTTCATACTTGGAACAATTATTTTCCTTGCTAAGAAAAGGAAATTTGGTAAAAGGAGTTAGAGGTCCGGGTGGTGGTTACAGCTTATCAACGAAACCTAACAATATTACTGTCGCTCAAATACTTTCAGCGATAAATAATTTTGATCCTAGTGTTAGTTCTGATAAGCCTGCTGAAGTAATTTGGACAAGATTTAGTAATACCTTGAATCAATATCTTTCTACAATTACATTAGAGAAATTGATAGAAAGAAATAAGACAACGGAAAACAATTCTAATAGATTTGTAACCGCTGTTTAATATTTGGAGAAACTAATGGCATACAGTGATAAAGTTCTTGATCATTATGAAAACCCAAGAAATGCTGGTTCGTTTGAAAAATCAGATAACAATGTTGGGACAGGAATGGTAGGTGCACCAGCTTGTGGAGATGTAATGAAACTACAAATTAAAGTTGGTAAAAATGGAATAATTGAAGATGCAAAATTCAAAACATATGGCTGTGGTTCGGCGATAGCATCTAGTTCACTTTTAACTGAATGGGTTAAAGGTAAATCTCTAGAAGAAGCGTCAGAAATTAAGAACACAGATATAGCAGAAGAATTAGCGCTTCCTCCTGTTAAAATTCATTGTTCGGTATTAGCAGAAGATGCTATCACCGCAGCAATAAATGATTATAAGCAAAAAACTAAAAAATAAGCTGAAAATAGTGAAAAAAGGAGCGTGTATTTCAGTATATTCCAAGGTTTGCTTTAAGGATCTGTCATAGTTATTGAATTTTCCAAAATATTTATTTATGATTAATATATAGTTAATTAAGGAGACGACATTATGGGTACAACACCAGCAACAATGCCTACTAACGTGGGTGGAATGGAACGCTTAATACGCATAATTGCAGGTATTGCAATTTTGTATGTAGGCGCAGGTATGGGGATGCCACTATGGGCTTGGATTGGATTAATACCAATTTTCACAGGTTCATTAGGTTGGTGCCCAATGTACCTTCCATTTGGAATTAATACAAATTCAAATCAATAATATATAATATTATTTTTTAAGAGAGGCGTGTTATTGAATACGCCTCTTTTATTTTAGGGTGAAAATGAAATTTAATACAAAACCTGCTTATTGGAATAAAGCAATCAAACATTTAAAAGAAAATGACCCTATTTTAAAAACAATTATAGAACAAACAAAAAGCAATATCTTTTTAACGAGAAATTGCACCCCGTTCCAAACATTAGTCAATGCAATAGTCGGACAACAAATCTCTGTTAAGGCTGCAGCAAGTATTTCAAATAAATTAAAAGGTAAATTAAAAAAAATAAATCAAAGTCAAATTGATAGGGCATCTATAAAAATGCTTAAAGGTTGTGGTCTATCAAGACAAAAAATTACTTATTTAAAAGAAATTTCAAAAAAATTTCTCAATAATCCAAATTTTTTTTATAACTTTAAGCACCTTGATGATAAATCTATTATAGAAAAACTTTGCACGTTAAAAGGAATAGGGGAATGGACAGCGCAAATGTATCTTATTTTTCAGCTTAACAGGCCTGATGTGTTGCCTTTAGGTGATTTAGGGTTTGTAAAAAGCACAAACAAGTTATACAAACTATCAGAAAAGAATAATTTTAATGAAATTATAAATATTGCAAAAAAATGGACTCCTTATAGAAGTGTTGCTGTTTGGCAAATATGGAGAATAATTGATAAGGACATAATTCAATATTAATATAGATTGAAATATTTATAAAAGTAACGGAAAATAAAATAATATTTATCCTGGCTAAAAATATGAAAAAGATAAAAAGAGAATGGGGATATTATAGAGTGCTATACAGCATAGGGAAGGGGATTAAAGTAAAGGAGTTGGTTATAGATCCAGGGAAAAGCTTATCAAATCAAAGACATTTTCAAAGATCAGAAATGTGGTATGTATTGAAAGGCAAATGTTTTGTAAATAAGAAATTATTGAATCCATTAACTGAAGCACATCACATACCCACAAGAGAATGGCATAAGGGTTATAATCCATTTGATGAACCATGTCATATCCTGGAGGTTCAATATGGCTCTGAATGTATTGAAAGCGATATAGAAAAAGAGATTGATAATATCAAATACCTAAAAAGTATAACTAAAAAACAATAAGATGCATAAGAAAAGTTACAAAATAACTACTTTCAGAGCATAATTATTTGATGGACATGTATAAATTATGACAATAGAAATATATTTGATTATATCAGGAATAATATTTGGACTGGTTTCCATTCTACATATATTCCGTGCTATTAATAATTTTCCATTGATACTTGGTATATGGAATGCACCTACGACATTTTCATGGGCCATTGGAGTAATAACAGGAATTATGAGCATTTATGCATTTAGCCTGTTATAAAATTTCTAATTAGTGGAGGCGGCGGGAATCGAACCCGCGTCCGAGAGTCCTCTGCCTTCAGTACTACATGTTTAGTTCATCTTTAATTTTATTATCATGCTGGTGATAAACGACCTACATAATAACTATCTTGTTTAAATTTAATGACTCACTAACAAGATTATGAATCACGAGCTTATCATGATGACCTTAATTTAAAGCATATAAGCCTACTTTAAACAAGGCTAGCTGCGTTTAGGCTGCTAGTGCAAAAGTTTTATTTTCTGCGTTTATGTTTTTTCAGTGGATTTACGAGATACTGAAAACTCGACATGCACCTTAGGTTTTGCAACCCGCGTCGAAGCCAGGTCGCCCCCTGAAGTTTAGTTCATTAGT
>JAYZYL010000006.1:0-100050 GCA_036140295.1 Pseudomonadota bacterium | reverse complement strand
ATTATTCATATTAGTTAAAACTTTTGCTAAATTATAATTTGTATCTATATTCCCATCATCTATGTCTAGAGCTGCTTGGAAGTTTTCCCTTGCTTTCTCAAATTTTTTATTAATAGCATGGATAGATCCAAGTACATTGAGAAGATTGATGCGTTCTTGAGTATCTGAGTTTTCATTTAAAAGATTTTCTGCTAGCGAAGCTGCACTTTCTAAATCTCCTTTATGAAATTGCTCTAAAACTTTATTTATGTTGTTCATTGATTTATATAATAATATATAATATTAATATATAATGGGATCCACATGAAACATAATATATTAGTTCCTTTATTTCTATTCATACTGCTAATCATTAGTAGAATGCTTTCAGATATTCCAAATTTTACACCAACAATATCTCTCATTATTTTTGCTGGATTTTATATACAGGATAGAGTATTTGCAGCCTCGGTAATCTTATTTTCACAAATAATAAGTGACGCCTTTATTGGTTTTCATGATTCTATGATGTTCGTTTACCTACCATTATTATTGATAGGATACCTTTCACCCATAATCATAAGAAAATTAAATATTCTCTCGGTTTCCATCGCATCTGTCCTTAGTCCATCCATTTTCTTTATAATCAGTAATTTTGGTGTTTGGCTTACAATGGGATTATATCCAGGAAACTTGAGTGGTTTATTAAGCTGTTATGTTGCAGGAATACCATTTTTTAAATATTCGCTACTTTCTACAATATTATTTTCGCTGACTATTTTTATATGCCACAGAATAATTGAAAAAAATATAAAGAAAAATACTTCAAGCGTTTCTGTTAGAGATAATAATTAGAATTTAAGTTTGCCACCAGTCTGATATTCAGTTACTCTGGTTTCAAAGAAATTTTTCTCTTTTTTCAAGTCCATAATTTCTGACATCCATTCAAATGTATTTTTTGCTCCAGGATATTGTTCTGGAAGACCAATTTGAGCAAATCTTCTATTTGCAATAAACTTTAGATATTCTTCAAATAATTCAGCATTCATTCCCAAAATAGGTCGTGGCATGGTGTCACGCGCATATTGTGTTTCGAGTTGAACTCCATCTTTAATTAATTGAATCATCTCTTCTTGAAAGGACTCAGACCAAAGCTCGGGGTTCTCAGCTTTGATCTGATTAATCACATCAATACCAAAATTCATGTGCATAGATTCATCTCTTAAAATATATTGAAATTGTTGAGATACCCCTGTTAGCTTATTTCTTCTACCTAATGAGAGTATTTGAGTAAAGCCAACATAGAAGAATATTCCCTCAAATATTACATAAAAAGCAATTAAATCTCTAAGCAGTCTTTGGTTGTTTTTAGCTGTGCCAGTTTTAAAATTAGGATCACCTAGGCTTTGCGTAAAAGGAAGAGCCCACTCTGCTTTTGTTGCCACGGCTGGTATTTCTCTATACATATTAAAAATTCTTGTTTCTTCCAATCCTAGAGATTGAACACAGTATTGATAGGCATGGGTATGTATAGCTTCTTCAAAAGCTTGACGTAACAAATATTGCCTACACTCAGGGTTAGTTATATGTTTGTATACTGCTAATACCAAATTATTTGCAACAAGTGAATCTGCAGTTGTAAAGAAACCAAGATTCCTTTCCACCATATGTCTTTCATCTTCTGTCAAACCATTAGGGTCCTGCCACAATTTTATATCATCATGCATAGGAATTTCTTCGGGCATCCAATGATTTGCCGATCCATCAAGATATTTTTGCCAAGCCCATTCATATTTAAAAGGAACAAGCTGATTAAGATCAGCTCTACAATTTATAATCGCTTTATCATCTACTTGGATTCTATCTGCGCCTTTTTCTATGTTCTCAAAACCAGTAAGCCCTTCTTGAGAATTTTTCTTATCACCAGATTCAATAGTTTGTTCATGAGCTACATCTTCAATTTTCTTATCTACTTCAACTTTTTTCAGCGATTCATTTATTGGATCATCCCAGTTATACATGATTATTTTTCCTCTTTATATTTAATTATGTGTTCTATTGTTACTCCATGCGTACTTGTCACGGAGTTTTTCTTTACTTTATTTTCCTCATCGGTTCTTTTTAGGTCAAAAATATAATAAGTAATTGATAGGGTTACTGCAATCGGTATAGCAATAACATAAATCATAAATTCAAGTGGGATGTTTATCATTGGCAGGCCTCACAATCAGGGTCATCAATTAAGCATTGAGCATCTTCCACTGAATCATTTGATCCATTATTTTTTACAGCATTTAATTTAGAGTTGGTATTATCAGCAGTGCTTTTTTCAACATGTGTTGCACCTAAAGAACGAAGATAGTAAGTAGTTTTGAGCCCTCTTATCCAGGCAAGTTTATATGCACTATCAAGTTTTTTTCCATCAGTGCCTGAAATATATAAATTCAATGATTGAGATTGGTCGATCCATTTTTGTCTTCTTGCAGCTGCTTCAACTAGCCATCGAGTATCAATTTCAAAACAAGTTGCATACAGAGATTTAAGTTCATCTGGAACTCTATTTATTGAAGACAATTGGCCATCAAAATATTTTAGGTCCTTAATCATAACCTCATCCCATATATTATTTTTTTTAAAGTCATTAATTAGGTATGGGTTTATGACGGTAAATTCGCCAGAGAGATTAGATTTAACATAGAGATTTTGATAGGTTGGCTCAATTGATTGTGATACACCACATATATTTGAAATGGTTGCTGTAGGAGCTATGGCAAGCGTGTTTGAATTTCTCATTCCATTAGCTTTTATTTCCTCTCTTAAACCATCCCAATCTAAATTTTGATCAAAATTTATATCTAAATACTGCCCCCTTATTTTTTTGAGAATTTTTAAGCTATCTATCGGTAAAATACCTTTACTCCATAATGATCCATCAAAAGATTCATAAGAGCCTCGCTCTTTAGCTAATTTCATAGATGAATGAAGCGCAAAATAACTAATATATTCCATACTTTTATCTGCAAATTCAACGGCATCCTGGGATGCATAAGGGACTCTTAATTTATACAAAGCATCTTGAAATCCCATTAAACCCAAACCAATTGGTCTGTGTCTAAAATTGGACGTTTTGGCTTTTCCAACACTGTAATAGTTATAGTCAATAACGTTATCTAACATCCTAATTGCTGTTTCAATAGTTTTTTCAAGCTTTTTAATATCAAGTTCTTTTTCATCATTTATGTGAGCTGCTAAATTAACAGAACCTAAATTACAGACAGCTATTTCTTCTTTTGATGTATTTAAAGTAATTTCTGTACATAAATTAGAAGAATGAACAACACCTGTATGTTGTTGAGGAGATCTAATATTACAAGGATCTTTAAAGGTAATCCAAGGATGTCCTGTTTCAAATAACATACTAAGAATCTTTCTCCATAGGTCTACTGCATTCACTTTCTTAAAATTAGTTATTTTTCCATCTTCAGCTAATTTTTCATAATGTTCATATGCTTTTTCAAACTCAAGACCTGTTAAATCATGAAGTTTTTGTACATCAATTGGAGAAAATAAAGTCCATTGTTTTTCAGAATGAACTCTCTTCATAAATAAATCAGGTATCCAGTTGGCAGTATTCATATCATGAGTTCTTCTCCTATCGTCACCAGTGTTTTTCCTAAGCTCTAAAAATTGTTCGATATCAAGATGCCAGGTTTCTAAATATGCACACATTGCCCCTTTTCTTTTTCCACCTTGATTGACAGCTACAGCTGTATCATTAGCCACTTTCAAAAATGGAATTACACCCTGGCTTTTACCATTAGTGCCCTTAATATAAGACCCAAGAGCTCGCACTTGAGACCAATCATTTCCAAGCCCTCCAGCAAACTTTGATAACATTGCATCGTCACTTATACCTTCAAAGATACCTTTTAAGTCATCTGGCATAGTGGAAAGGTAACAAGATGAAAGTTGAGGTCTAAGAGTTCCAGAATTAAAAAGAGTTGGTGTACTAGACATAAAATCAAAAGAGGAAAGTAATTTATAAAACTCTACTGTACGTTCTTCTCTATTTTTCTCATTAATTGCTAGACCCATTGCAACTCGCATGAAAAAAGCTTGAGGCAACTCAAACCTGTTCTCATTATGATGAATAAAATATCTATCATAAAGGGTCTGAAGACCAAGATAGGTGAATGACATATCTCTACTTACATCTAAATTTTTAGAAATAAAATCCAAATCATAATTTAATAATTCAGGATCTAATAGTTTAAGATCAGAAGCTTTTTCTATGTATTTTTTAAAATAATCAGGATAAATACTTTGCATTTCATCAAACAAAGGATTAGTATTTTCAAAACCCAAAAACGACAAAGCTTCTTCATTAATGGTTTTTAATAATATTCTTGCAGTAACATATGAATAATTAGGATCCTTTTCAATTAGAGGTCTAACTGAAATTAGAATAGAGCTAGATAGATCCTCTTTTTTTATCCCATCATATATATTTTTATTTATTGTCTCAAAAACTAACTTTTCTGAAACACCGCTAATTCCATCACAACAATCTTTAATTGAAGTGCCAAATTTTTTTAAATCTAGAGGTACACTTGATCCATCACTTAACAAAATATTTTTTGTGATAGGTAAATCATCTTCATCAGATAAGTTGTTTTGATTTCTCTCTTTTGCTCTTTCTTCACGATACAGTACATATGCTCTTGCTACATCCTGATATCCAGCTCTCATAATCGCTAATTCTACCTGATCCTGTATATCCTCAATATGTAACACACCCCCTTCAGGGTATCTTTTTGTTATCACTTCATTTACCTGTTCAGAAAGCATATTTACTTCATTATGTATTCTTGTTGACGCTGCAGCACTACTGCCTTCAACACTCAAAAAAGCTTTTGTCATAGCAACAACAATCTTTTGTAAATCATATGACGTGACTTTCCCATTTCTTCTCATTACCCTGTATTTACCAGGTACGGGAGGAGCACTTGAATAGCTGGTTCTTACAGATTGTTTTAATTGACCCTGCGTTTCCAACCCTTGATTTTCTTCTTTTGATGCCATCTTGTTATAGTTATAGTTTAGTGGATTAGTAATTATAGCACTAAGTATTGTGGTTGTAACTATTCAATAACACAATATATTGTGTTTTTAATGTAGAAATCCTGTGGAAAAGCTGTTGAAAATAATATTAGAGTATTAGATTTTTCTAATAATCCTTATATCATCAGGGTTGCAATTCCCAGCAATGAAATGAAGCCAACAACATCTGTAATTGTTGTCAGAATTACCCCACCTGCCAAGGCCGGATCAATATTTAGTTTTGTTAAGATCAATGGTAATCCAACTCCGCTTACAGCTCCTATTACCAGGTTTATCATTAAGGCAGCAGCTATTACCAGTCCAAGGTCAACTCTTCCAAACCATAAATAAGTTAAGAGAGCTACAACCGAAGACCATAAAAGGCCATTAAGAAAACCTATTGCTGATTCTTTTAAAATTAAGGACTTTGAATTAGTATACCCAATTTGATCTAAAGCCTGAGCTCTAATAACTAAGGCAAGACTTTGGCTACCAGCTATTCCTCCCATGCTAGCAACTATTGGCATTAGTATTGCTAGTGCAACAATTTTTTCAATAGTAGCTTCAAACAAACCAATAGAAGCTGCCGCAAGTAGAGCCGTGATTAAATTAGCGCCAAGCCATAACACCCTTCTTTTAGTGCTTTGAATAATAGGAGCAAAAATGTCATCATCTTTTTTTAATCCAGCCATATTAAGAACAGATTCATCGGCCTCTTCTCTAATAACATCAACAACATCATCAATTGTTATTCTTCCAAGCAGGATGCCCTCATGATCAACAACTGCAGCTGATACCAAATCTGCATTTTCAAACTTTCTTGCGACCTCATGCTGGTTTGTATCTGACAATATCACTTCCTTATCTTCAGTCATAATTTCTGAAACAATTTTAGCTGGATCGGCAACCAATAAATCATTCACCGAAACAAACCCATAATACTTATCCATTTTATCAGTTACAAAAATTCTATCCGTTTGCTCAGGCAAACTTTTTAGTTTTCGTAGGTATTTTAGCAATACATCAATGGTTATGTTTCTACGAATACTAATAGTATCTGTATTCATAAGACCGCCAGCGGTATCATCTGGAAAAGATAATACTCTTCGAAGTCTTTCTTGGTTTTGTCTATCAAGACTTTTTACTGTTTGTTTTGTTAGATGTCTTGGTAGGGATTTAATAATATCGGCTAAATCATCAGTATCTAGTTTTTTTGCTATTTCAACTAGACCCTCTGGCCCATCTTTATCAATTAATTCATCAAGTAAATTAATCCTGACTTCTTCTGTTAATTCAGCAAGAGTTTCACCTTTATTATTATTATCAACTAATCTCCATAATAAATCTCTACGATTTCTTGGTACACCCTCTATAACATCAGCAATTTCAGATGGATATAATGAGTTTAATAAGTTTCTTGCTTTTAAAATTGCACCACTGTCAAGTACCTCTGTTAATTGATCCAGAGTTATAGAGTTATCAGCTGTTTTATTTTCTGTCTCCATGTATCCATTATCTACATAATCAAATTGATTACCAAACAAAATTTAATTTATTATTTAGTAGATATGGATGTACTTGTAATTAGAAAATTTAACTATTCAAAATCTTGAGTAATTTATTTTTCTCATCAACATCGTCAGAATTCATTATCTGTTCAGAGATTTTTTGAATTTTAGTGGTATCGGTATTAGTTATAATATTTTTTACTTCAGGTATGGCGCTCGGATGCATACTAAAAGATGTAAGCCCCATTCCCATTAATAGCCTAGTATATTTACTGTCTCCCGCCATTTCCCCACAAATGGCAACTGGTATATTGTTTGTTGCTCCCGCATCAATGGTCATTTTTACTAAACTTAAAACTGCTGAATTAAGAGGGTCATATAGGTAATTAACCTCATCATCAATTCTGTCTATTGCTAAAGTATATTGAACAAGGTCATTTGTACCTATTGAAAAAAAGTCTACGTGTTTAGCAAATCTCTTTGCCAAAACTGCAGATGAAGGAACTTCAATCATGATACCTATTTCAAAATCACTAGAGAATTTCTTTTTTTCAGATTCCAGCTTATTTTTTGCTTCCGCTATTAGATTTAATGATGCCTTTACTTCAGACAAATTAGTAATCATAGGAAGAAGAATTTTAATTCTTCCAAAATATCCAGCACGTAAAATTGCCTTTATTTGACTAATGAAAATATTTTTCTCAAATAAACTATGTCTTATTCCCCTTAAACCAAGAGCTGGATTTTTAGCAACTGAACCAGTCTTTATATTTTCAGAAACTTCTTTATCTGAACCAACGTCAAGTGTTCGGAAGATAACTGGTAAATTTTTCATTTTTGAAATAATTTTCTTATAAGCAGCAAATTGTTCATCTTCTGTTGGCAGATCTTTTCTGTCTGCATAGAGATATTCAGTTCTAAAGAGACCAATGCCGTCTATATTTGTTTTATTAATAATTTTTAATTCTTGAGGTAATTCAAGGTTTATCATAATCTCTACGTTTTTTTTGTCTAAAGTAACATTACTTTTCTTTAGTACAGTTGATAATGCTTTTTTCTCTTTTAAATAATTTTTTTGAAGGTCTTTATAATAAGTTAACGCTTTTTTATCAGGGTTTAAGATTATATTTCCTTCATTTCCATCAAGAATTATGATGTCTTTATCTTTAATAATTGACTGAACATTTTTTGCTCCAACAACTGTTGGTATTTCTAGGCTTCTTGTCAAAATTGAACTATGTGAAGATGCACCACCAAATTCAGAAATTAAACCTAGGACATTTGACTCATGCATAATTAAAACATCTGTAGGGGTCAGGTCATCGGCAACAATGATGCATTTCTTAAAAATTTTGAGATTTTTTAAAGGTTTAATTTTCTTATTAGCAAGATTCTCAAGAATTTTTAAAACTATATGACTTATGTCATCTATCCTTTGTTTGATATAGGGGTCCCCAATATTCTCAAATGATTTTTTCATTTTTTTTAATTCAGAATAAACTGCCCATTCAGCTGAGAATTTTTTAGTTGTAATATTCTTTCGTATATTTTTTAAAAACCCCTTATCTTTAACCAAATAAATATGTGTATCTAAAAACATAGTGGCATTTCTTTGAATAGAGGGGTTTACATTTCTTTTTATGAATTCAAACTGATCTAAAGTTTCTTTTATTGCAAGATCAAACCTGTTTTTTTCTTTTGTAACAAGATTTTTCTTAATGAACTCTTCTTCAACATTTGGTTGGCCCTTACTAAACAAATGACCTTGTCCAATTGCTATTCCTTTGGATACTGCAGTGCCTTTTAAAATTAGAGTCATCCTATTCCTCGTCAAATTTCCTTAAAAATAATTCTTCAAGTGCATTCATTGCTTTCTCCTCATCTTTCCCAATTGTTTTAATCTTAATTTCAGTATTTCTGGGAGCTGCAAGCATTAAGATCTTCATAATACTTTTAGCATCAGCTATTTTTTTGCCATTAGCGATTGTAATCTTCGATTTGAATTTCGAAGATAAAGCTACAATTTTGGCTGCTGCACGTGCATGCAAACCTAATTTATTTGTTATTTTTAAACTTTTTCCTTTCATCTGTAATTTCAATATTAACAATGCCTTGCCTTCCTCCATCTAATGCTTTTTTAGTTAGAGCATTAAGAGATAGAGTAGGGTAATTAAAAACATTCAATAACATAGATAAATTAATGCCGGAGACTACTCGGACATTCTTTTCTTTAGAAAATTCACTAGCAATATTGCTAGGGGTTGACCCAAACATATCTGTAAGAATCAAGACTCCCTTCCCTTCATTCAAAACCTTGACATATTGTTTTGCTAAATTTATTACATCTGCCGGCTGATCATAGTGGTCAACTGGCAAAGTTTCTACTCGTGATGGTATATTTCCAAAGACAGCCTTGGCCGCCAACAGAAGTTGAGTTCCAATGCCATTATGAGTTAAAAGTAATAAGCCAACTTTCATTATAAATCTCTATGCTTGATTAAAGTGTTAGTATATTTCAACAAAAGATATTTATAAACTCTTTCTGCTATAAAAACTGATCTATGCAAGCCGCCAGTACAGCCAACTGAGATAGTTAAATAATGACGATCATTATCTAGAAAACTTGGAATCCATTTATCAAGAAAAGAAGTGATAGAATCTTCCATTTTTTTTGTTGACTTATCAGAATCTAGAAATGATTTAATTTTTTTATTTTTTCCTGACAATAGACGCAAATCTTTATTCCAATATGGATTCTTTAGGCAACGCACGTCAAAAATAAAATCACTATCCATAGGCAGACCATTTTTGTAACCAAATGATTGAACTAAAATTGACAAATTTTTCTTCTTTTCTGAGACAGACATCCTTGCCTTTATTTCGTTCTTTAATTCAGATGGATTTAAAGAGCTAGTATCAATTATTAAATTAGATTTCTCTTTTAGATAGTGCATAGATTTCTCTTCACTTTTTAGTGCACTAAGTAAGGTATTTTTTTTACTGGATAAGGGATGTAATCGTCTTGTCGCATTAAATCTAGATAAAAGAACTTTTTCTTCAGCATACAGAAAAACTGTCGTGACAGAAATTCCAATTTTTTTTAGTAAAGAATAAAGTTTGTCTATAGATTTTTGAAAATTATCATCCATTCTAATAGATCTAATATCTATACTTATTGCCACTTTACTATACAAATCATTTTTTAGGTTTTGAGTAAATTGAATTATTTTTAGAATCATTAATGGGGATAAATTATCTATACAGTAAAACCCTAAATCTTCTAGGGAGCGTAATACCACTGTTTTTCCTGATCCAGACAAACCTGTAATTAAAGTTATTTGTGCTTTCTTTTTTGGCATTAGTTTATTAAGAACGATATATAATTCTAGAGGCTATTTAGAGATCCTATTATTTCGGCAGGAGAATTTGCTTTTCGGACTTTTTTCATTATGTCTGCATTATCTAGTATAGAGGCAATGTCAGCTAAAGCCTTAACATGTACATCAGAATTAACATTTGGAACAAGAAGAACAAAAATAACATCAACCTGTTGTTTATCAACAGCATCAAAATCAATACCTGATGCAAGCTGAATTAGAAGAGTTTGAATATTTTCTAAAGAATCAATTTTTGCATGAGGTAGGGCAACCCCATTACCTAGCGCAGTAGTACCTAATTTTTCTCTTGCATATAGGTTTTGAAAAATCATATCTTTCTCAATACCTATTTTCTGACTTAAATATGTACTAATAAACTCTAAAGCATTTTTCTTACTACTTAATTTTTGATTTAGTAATATGAAATCTTCAGTGGTAGCTTTAACTAAATTCATTTCCCTTTGACTCCTTTTTTCTTATATTAGATGTTGGAATTGATAACATTTCTCTATATTTTGTAATTGTTCTTCGAGCAACCCTAATACCATTTCCATTAAAACTTTCAGCAATCTGTTGATCACTCAAAGGAAATTCTTTATCCTCATTGCGCACTATTTTTTCTAACATTGATTTTATAGCTTTAGAAGATATCATTTCACCTAGATTTGTATTTAATTCTGATGAAAAAAAGTATTTTAATTCAAAAACACCTCTAGGCGTTTGAACAAACTTGTTATTGGTACATCTTGAAATAGTTGATTCATGCATTTCTATCAATTCAGATATTTTTTTTAGCGTCAAGGGTTTGATTCCAATTTCACCTTGTTCTAAAAATTTTACTTGTTTTTTAAATATTGTTTTAGCTACTTTCAACATTGTTTCATTTCTATTTTTTAATGCCTTTAAAAAGAAACGAGCATCTTGAAGGTTTTCTTTAAGATATTTTAGATCACTTTTATTTGTAACTTGCTTAGTTAATTTTTTATAATTTTTATTAATATTTATTTTTGTATTTAACAAAGGATTAAGTTCAGTCACCCATTTATTATCTTTTTTAGAGACTATTATATCTGGAATTATATGGTATTCATCAATTGCTTTTGAAATAATTGAACCAGGTTTTGGATTAAGTGATTTAATTAGTTCTATACCATTTTTATATTCATTGTTTTCATTTCTTAGATTGCCAAGAAGAGAAGTTAAATTAGATAAATCTTTTTTAAGATTAGATTCTAGATTATTTATAATTTTTTTTGCTAATTGGTAATGAGTATTTTTTTTATGATAGTAGTCTAATTGAATGTTCAAAGATTCACTAACATTTGTTGCTCCAACGCCTATTGGATCGAAAGTCTGAATTTTATGCAATACTGCAAAAATTTCTTGGAATGTTATTTCTAAATTCCTTTTCAATGTAACAAAAAGATCCTCAACATCTTCTGTTAAGTAACCATCATCATTTATATAGTCAATAATATTATAAGCAATAAATTGGTCGTCATCACTCATAGATGACATTCTTAGCTGCCAGAGAAGATAATCGTGAAGGTTTTCCCTATTCGGAGCCAGTTCTATATATGATTGATCTTGACTAGCCTCTTTTTTTTCAGAATGAAAATTACCATAATGCATAGGTATTTCTGAAACTACCTCAGTTTGACTACTCGAGCTCTCATTTTCTAGAAAAGGATTTGTCAAAATTTTATCATCAATTTCTTTTTGTAATTCGAATGAATTTAATTGCAGTAGTTTAATTGCAAATTGAATTTGGGTTGTCATGGCTAATTTATTAGTCAGCGACAATGATTGTTTATTCTTCATTTTCATATTTTAAAGTTTTCACCTAAATAAACTTTTTTTGCTAATTTATTTTTAATAATTGAAGAAGGTGGGCCATCTGCAACAACTTCACCATTATTAATAATGTATGCTTTGTTGCATACCCCCAATGTTTCACGGACATTATGATCAGTTATAAGAATACCTATTTTTGAAGCAACCAATGATTTAATAATTTTTTGAATTTCTAGGACTGATAAAGGGTCAATACCTGCAAACGGTTCATCAAGTAATAAAAACTTTGGGTCCATCGTCAAAGCTCTTGCAATTTCGACTCTTCTTCTTTCGCCACCTGAAAGGCTTGATCCAAGTGTATCAAGAACATTTGTTATATTAAGTTTTTCAATTAAATAGTCAAATTTTTCTAATTTTTGTTTATCTGTTAAATCTTTTCTAGTCTCAAGGATTGCATTAATATTATCTTTAGCAGAAAGATTTCTGAAAATTGAAGCTTCTTGAGGAAGATATCCTATGCCTTTCATCGATCTGGTATGCATAGGAAGGCCTGTAATCTTATTGTCATCAATATGAATATCACCTGAGTCACATTTTATTAATCCAACTAACATAAAAAAAGTAGTTGTTTTTCCAGCACCATTGGGTCCCAGCAAACCAATTACCTCTCCCATCTCAACCTGAAGACTCACTCCCTTTACAACAGTTTTATCACCATAGTTTTTATGAAGGTTTGTACAATTAAGCTTCATCATTTTAATTGTTAACCTTTTTTTTAGTTTTAAGTATTGTTTTGACTCTCTCTTTTACTTGCTCATTTTCATTTTTACTTTTTTTCATGATAACCATCCATGTTTTTTTATTTAAATCATAAAGTAACTGTTCTCCTTGTAGATTCTCAGAACGCATATCGGTAACCGCTACTCTTTTAGCATTTGCTAAAATTTTTACATACCCTTCTTTTATATTAGCTATTACCCCATCCCCTGTAGTTTTTGAATTTGGAGTTATAATTATTGCAAATGCATCTGTTTCTACTTTTTCTTCTTCCGGATAAACAATAGCTCTTGTTGTAGTAATAATAACCTCATCTTCTTTAGTTAAGCCTTTTTTCGCAAACTTCACATTATTGGTCAAATAAATACTATTAAATTCTGAATCCGGATCAAGCGCATGTGTTGCAGTAACGGTCCAAGAAGATCCTTCATCTGATTTAACGTGCATATTTGGATTAGATACTTCAGACCTGACACTATTTGGAAATTTTTCAAGCCTATCCCCATTTAAAATCCATTTGATTTTACCATTTGCATCTGTTTGTTCTATAACAAACTGATTCATAAAATGGTTTGTTTTAGTGTCAGATTCATCAATTTTGTTATAGTTAACTGCGCTACTTATTGTATGTTCTAGCCAAATTAGAACTAAAAATATAGCTAAAATAGTTAGAGTTCTTTTCTTAGATAATTTAAATTTATTTATATATTGATCTAAATTCATTTTATTTTTTAGCGTAATAAATTAAGTCGCACACATCTCTTGCAGCTCCATATCCGCCAGATCTTGGCGTAACCCAGTCAGCATATTTTTTTACATGATTATAGTTAGCGCCTGGCACAGTGATTGATAATCCTACATTTTTCATAAGTTCAATATCTACAATATCATCTCCAACAAAACAAACATTTTTAAACTTATATTTATCTAAAAAGTTTAATTTAAAGTCAGAAAGCTTATCTTTCGAGTCTTGTATGATAAATTTTATTCCCAATTCTTTTGCTCTATATGAAACAGCTTTTGAATAACGACCACTTAAGAATGCAATTTCTACATCAATACTTTTCATTATTTGGATGCCATGTCCGTCCTGTGCAAAAAATCTCTTTGACTCTTCACTATTTTCCGAGACATATATTCCGCCATCTGTTAAAACACCATCCACATCAAAAATTAATAAATCAATAAAAGATGCCTTTTTTAGAACTTCATCATTAATGTTATCCATAATTTTTGTATAATTTTCAGGTAAATAAGTTTGCATCATTAAATTCCAGATTTTATTAATTCATTTAAGGTAAGAATTCCTAACAATCTCTTTCTTTCATCCGCCACTAACAAAGATGTAATTTCTTTCTCTTCCATTAAACTCAATGCTTCAGCAGCTAACATATTTTCAGGTATTAGAATTGGTTTTTTTGTCATAACATCATGAATCATTAATTCAGATATATCAGGCCTTTTTTCTAAGGTTCTGCGTAAATCACCATCAGTAAATATACCTAAAACTCTTTTGTTTTTGTCAGCCATAACAACAATACCAAGATTGAATTTTGTCATTATAGACATTGCTTTTTTAAGCGGAATATTTACTTTTAAAATTGGTAAATTTTTTGTATACATTAAATTTTCAACTTTTTTCAGTAATCTCTTACCCAACTCACCTTGAGGGTGTGATTTTGCAAAATCTTTTGATGTAAAACCTCTACTCTCCAATAAAGTTATTGCAAGAGCGTCAGCAAGACTTAGAGCAGTAAGAATGCTAGATGTTGGAGTTAAGTTTAATGGGCATGCTTCAAATTTTACACCTGAATCCAATACTATGTGTGATGCTTTAGATAAAGAAGATTTTTTTGCTCCAGTAATTGAGATAATAGGAATTTTTAGAACCTTAATGAGAGGAAGAATTAGTAATAATTCATGAGTTTCTCCTGAGTTAGAAAAAAATATCACGACATCTTCTTTTGTGATTACTCCCATATCACCATGCAACGCTTCTGCCGCATGAAGGAATAATGACGGGGTTCCGGTGCTTGAAAAAGTAGCCGCTGATTTAGCTGCTATATAACCAGATTTTCCAATGCCAATCGTTATAACTTTTCCTTTACAAGAAAGAATAGTTTCACAGGCTTTATCAAAATCTTTATTAATATTTTTTAAAATTAAATTTAATGATGCAATTTCAGACCTTATTACTTTTCCAGCAATTTGGCGCTTGTTAATTTTTTTCATTAATTAACCCCGTATAACCATGTTTGGTAGTATATATAAAAAAATATTGCTCCCAAAGCAATAGAATACATTATTTTGTCTCTATTACGTGTAAAAAACATATACATAATAATGGTAGATAGTATGATCATTGCAATATTTAGCCACAAATAACTACCTTCTAGTGTGGCTGGGTGTATGAGGCCAGCTAATCCTAGGACAATTCCTATATTAAATATATTTGACCCTAAGATATTTCCGGCAACAAATCCATAATTCTTTTTACGCACACTTTCTAATCCTGTTGCAAGCTCAGGTAAACTGGTACCTATTGCTGTCATGGAGAGACCAATTATGTATGTTGTAACTCCTATAGATTTAGCGATAGAGATTGCGCCACTAAGTAAGAATTCAGTTCCAACTATAATGACACCTAGGCCAAATAATAATTGAACAAAAATCTTATTTGAAGATGATTGTGACTGTTCTTCTGTTTTTATTTCTTCTGTTGGTAAATCAATTAACATAGATGATGTTGTTTTGGCAAATTGAAAAATCATAATTCCCATCATAATAAGAAAAACAACAATAATTATTATGGACTCATCTTTATAGAGTTTATGATCTAACAACATAGAAAATGAAATTACTGTTAGAAATATTAATGCAAAAAAGAATATTTGAATTGACCTCTTGTTACTATATCCAAATAAACTTTGTGATTCTGGGTCAATCATTCTAATATCTTGAGGTAAGAATAAGAAACATATTGCAAGTACAAGTAAAACATTAGCAATATTAGAACCAATTGCATTACCAACTGCAATTGCTGAATTTTTTTCAAAAGATGAAATGATAGAAATGAAAATTTCCGGAGATGACGTGGCAAACCCAATTAAAACAAAACTGGCAACAAATGGAGAAAAATTAAATTTTTTAGTAAAGTTTTCTGTAGCAAGCACTACTAAATGTGCACCATACCACAAAAGAATAAGACCTAATACAAATTGAACAAAAGGATTCTCTAACATTAATCTTTAAAAAATTTATTTGGAATTTTAATAGTCTATTCCAAGAACATCAATTTCAAAATCTTCTGTATTCTTCCCATCCGTCACCAAATTTTTCCTCTTTTGAAGATAGGATTCTCTAATAAAAACATATGGATCTTTAGCAGCGGCATCAAGAATTTTTGTTGCTCGCAACAGCCTGGCTCTCGCATCAATTACTTCTACAACTTGCGCTGTCTGTCTTTCTTCATGATGAAGACTTGTATGAGTAGGCGAAGTAGATTGATTTGTTTCTGTATCAACATATAATCCTGGAGCATCCCTTAATGTACTCGGACCAAAAAATGGCAAAACAATATAAGGGCCAGGACTAATACCCCAGTATCCAAGTGTTTGACCAAAATCTTCTTTATTTTTTTTCAACCCAATAACTGTGGCAGGATCAAAAATCCCAAAAATACCAAGTGTTGAATTAATAGCAAATCTACCAAGATCATGGGCAGCTTGACCAAATTTTAATTGAAGAACATCATTTATTATTGTATTTATCTCTCCTAAGTTACTAAAGAAGTTTGAAATTCCATCTTCTACAGGGTCAGGTGTTATATCTTTATACGTCTCGGCAATAGGTTTCAAAATAGTTTCATCAACAACTTCATTAAATCCAAAAATTGCTCGGTTCATTGGCTCAAATGGATCATGGTCGGCACCATGTGTTGTGGTACAACTAGAAGAAAAAAAAATGAGCAATATAAGAAATAAGGCTGGTCTTTTAAAAATCTTGATTTCTAGATTATAAATAGTCATAGGGATCTACAAATTCTTATAAAATGCCATTGTTTCCAATCTTTCTATTATATATTATAACATTGAATGGGAAAAATTTATAAGTACATAGTAATTTTCTTTATCGCCTTTTCGGTCACGGCCCAAGCAGCCGAGAGCCCAAATGCCTTTCTAAAAAGGACAGTAGATGAGGTAACAATATTTATTGAAAAAAATAGAGCCATGCTAGAGAACGATGAGGCATACCTAAAAGAGAAAGTTAATGAACTAATCATGCCTAAATTTGATATAAATCTTATGTCTAAAATTGTCTTAGGAAAAAGAAATTGGCAAGCAGCAACAAACAAGAAAAAAGAAGAATTTCAAGATACTTTTAAAGATCTGTTAATTAAAACTTATATGAGATCTTTATTAGAGTATGATGGTGACAAAATAGAATTCTTACCATATATATCTGGGAAAAGACCAAATGTTGCAAAAGTCAAATCTGTTTATGCTATGTCAGGAGGTGACAGCATGCCTGTTGATTATAGACTCAAATTAGACTCAAAAAATGAATGGAAAGTGTTTGATATTATTTTTGACGGAGTAAGTTTACTCAGAAATTACCGTGCTGATTTTCAAGAGCATATTAAAAAAGAGGGACTTGACTCTTTAATTGCTGCATTGAGAGAAAAAAGCTAAAGATTATCAAAAAGGCTTAAAAGATATTATTAGTTTTGGTAATAGAGTTAATACAGCTATCAAAGCAACAAACATTGCAAAACCTGTTAACAAACCAAAGATAATTGTTGGAATAAAATTTGATAGAACCAATATTGAAAAACCAAAGATAATTGTTATACCTGTAAAGAAAATTGCTCTACCAATACTATCATGACAAACATAAATTGTTTTTTTATAGTCTTTTAACTTTTCAAACTCTTCACGAAACCTATAAATATAATGGATACTATTGTCAACAGCAATTCCAATTGTAATTGCTGCTATTGTGATGGTCATCATATCAAGTGGTAGATTTATTAGACCCATTAATCCTAGAACAAATATAGCAGCTAATAAATTAGGAATAATTCCAATTAAAGATAGAATCCATGACCTAAATAAGATCATAAACATAATTCCAATTCCTAACATCACAAAACCAAGAGACAGTATCTGAGAATCAAAAAGACTTTGTAGCATATTGTTATATAAGACAAGGATACCTGTTATGACAAAACTTTCTCTTGGTAAACCTAAATCATTTTCTAAATCTCTATCAATTTTCTCAATTAATTCTTTTCTTCTAAGATCTTCTTTTGAATCTAGTACCCTGAGACTAATCCGAGCTTCATTATCATCAATAGATATGTATGGATTTACCGCAACATTTTTAACAGACTCGGGAGCACGTTTGTAAAGTAATGCCATTTCAAGACTATCAAGCTCTTTGTTATCATTTAACTCTTCCGCAACACGTACTGTAGAAGCTAAAGACAATACTTTCCCAACTTCTGGTAGATTATCCAGATAGTCATGAACCTGTTTTATTTTATTTATTTTATCTGTTGTAAACCAATTTGAGCTAGGATCCTGATCACCTGAATCATCCAACAGATCATCTCCAAAGTCATCAATAACTTTATTTTCTGTTTCCTTTGGATCCTCAAATTTTAAGACTACATCTAATGGTGTAGTCCCGCCAAGTTTATCATCTATTTGTTTCATTCCCTTATAAATTTCAGTATCTGATTTAAAATAATTAATAAAACTATTTTCTACTTTTAATTGTGTTACTCCAAATAGTGTCAGAATGCTGACCAGAAATGTTGTTATCAAAATATATCTGCCTTTATTTACAGTAAAATCAGCAAGAATTTGAGTAAATCTAAATCTATTTTTATTTTCTGCCACATAATTTGTTTCTTTATTCAATAGACAAAGTATTGAAGGTAATAATAAAAAGGAAGTTATAAAAGTAACAGATAAACCTAAAACCATCATATATCCAAAATCTATTACAGGCTTTATATCACTAAAAACTAATGAGGCAAATGCAACTATTGTTGTGAGAGCAGTATAGAGACACGGCCTTACCATTTTAGCAGCCATTTCATCAACTATGTCTAGTTGTGCATTATCAGATTGGGCGCAAAGTTGTCTATACCTAACTATGAGATGAATATTCATTGAAAGAGTTAATATCAACATCAAAGAAATAAAATTTGATGATATCACTGTGACTTTCCAGCCAAAAAAACCTAGCAAACCAATCATGATCGATACTGCATATATGCAACTTAGTAATGGCAATATGATCCATCTAATTCTTTTAAATATTAGTTTTAATGTGATAACAATAAAAACAAATACTCCAAAACCAAAATTAGCCAAATCACTCTTAACATAAGAAATCATATCATCAGCAATCATTGGGACTCCACCAAGCCTTAGTTCTAACCCATAACCAGTTTCATAAGATTTCTTGACATCTCTAACATGATTGAGTAATTGATGGATAAGTGCATCATTTCTTTCTTTAACGAGTTCATATTCTTGGCGTATTTTTAAAAGTATTTTTTGTTCATCCAAGGTTATCGTTTTAAGCTCTTCCTTCTCTGATAATTTTGCTCTTTCTCTAATTAATTCATTTAGTCTGGGATTAGTCTTTATGTTGATTTGTAGAGCTGAAGTTTTTGCATCTTCACTTATAATTAAGTTTTTATAAATTGGACTATTAAGCATTTCTAACTTTGCTTTTTTCCTATCTACACTTTGAGAAAAAATAGTTGGAACATCACTAATCATTTCAGTAAAAGAAAGACTTGAGCTTTTAACAAGAGGAACATCAACAAGGGTAGTTACAGAATCCACTCCTTCAATTTCCAATAATTGATTTTTTAGATTTTTTAATATATTAAGATTTGTCAAATCAAAAACATCGCCTTTAATTGGAGTAAAGGTCATAACTAAAAAATCTTTAGTTTGATATCTTTGTAAAGTCTCTCTATAAGTCTTTAAATCTTTATCATTCTCAAGTATCAATGAGTCTGCGGAAGCATCTAATTTAAAATTTGGTATTGAGATTGAAAATAATACAAGAAATATCAGCAAGATAAACAATATTAGCTTTGGTTTTTTCAGCACCCAGTTAGAATAGATATATGAAACCTTATTAATCATGGCATTATTCTTTATAAAACTTTAGAATATCCAAACAACCAAACATTTAAAAGAGAATAATGGATAAATTAGTTATAAAAGGCACGAAAACTCTCAAAGGAGAAGTCTCTGTATCTGGAGCTAAAAACGCAGTTCTTCCAATACTTGCTGCATCTGTCATGCCTACATCAGATGTTGTCATTTCAAATATCCCTCATTTACATGACGTTACAACAACAATTGACCTTCTTGGAAGGATGGGAGTAAAAGTAATGATGGATGAAAAGATGAATATCCATTTAGATCCAAAAAATGCAAAGGATTTCTTTGCGCCATATGATCTTGTCAAAACAATGAGGTCTTCTATTCTTGTACTTGGTCCATTACTTGCGAGACATGGCAAGGCAACGGTATCGCTACCAGGTGGATGTGCTATTGGAACAAGACCAGTTAATATGCATATAAGAGCTCTTAGAGAAATGGGTGCAACTATAGAAATAAAAGATGGATACATAGTTGCTGAATGCAAAAAACTGAAAGGCGCAACAATACTTTTTGACAAGCCTAGTGTCACTGGAACAGAAAATATTCTTATGGCAGCGTGCTTAGCAGATGGTAAAACAAAAATTATAAATTCAGCAAGAGAGCCTGAAGTTGTTGATTTAAGTAATTTCCTGATTAAAATGGGAGCAAAAATTTCGGGGCATGGAACTGAAAACATAGAAATAGAAGGTGTGGAAAAACTGCATGGCACAGAGTATTCAGTTCTTCCAGATAGAATTGAAACAGGAACATTTCTCGTGGCAGGAGCAATTACAGGAGGAAAAGTAAAAGTGAAGAATACAGTTTCATCACATGTAGAAATAATTATGAAAAAACTTAAAGAAGCTGGAGCTGAAATTAGTTGTACGGAGAGTACAATTGAACTCGACATGAAAGGGAAAAGACCTAAGCCTGTTAATGTAGAAACTGGACCATATCCACATTTTCCTACAGATATGCAGGCTCAAATGACTGCGCTTAATGCAGTCGCATCAGGAAATAGCGAGATAAAAGAAAATATTTTTGAAAATCGCTTTATGCATGTTCAAGAAATGAATAGAATGGGAGCCAATATTAATGTAAAACAAAATTGTGCCTATGTTGATGGAGTAGAAACATTAGTTGGGGCCCCAGTGATGGCAACTGACTTAAGAGCATCGGCAAGTTTGATTTTAGCTGGATTAGTTGCATCAGGTACAACTGAAATCGGGAGAGTCTATCATATTGATAGAGGTTATGATTGCATAGAGGAGAAACTCAAACAATTGGGCGCAAAGATTGAAAGAACCCCAATGTAATTATTGTTTTAATGTAATGAGATTAGCAATTTCAAAAGGTAGAATTTTAGAAGAAGCATTAAAAATTCTTGCTCAATGTAGAGTTATGTGTAAAGAATCACCTTTAACATCTAGAAAACTTATATTCTCTACAAACATAAAAGATTTAGAAATTATTGTTGTTAGAGCAAGTGACGTACCTCTATATATAGAATCAGGTAAAGTAGATATTGGAATTGTTGGTAAAGATACATTGCTAGAAGTAAATAAAGAAAACTATTTTAGACTACGAGATCTGAATATTGCGTTATGCAGACTTGTTGTAGCTGGAAAAAATAAAACTAAGCTTAAAAATAATATGAAAGTTGCGACTAAGTATCCAAATATTACAAAAAGTTTTTTCCATGATAGAGGATTCCAATGTTCAGTGATGAAATTATATGGATCAATTGAACTTGCTGCAGTACTAAATATGACAGATGTAATAGTAGATTTAGTTGAATCGGGTCAAACACTAAAGCAAAATGGCCTAAAGGAGTTAGAACTTATACATAAAATAAGCTCTATATTAATAGCAAACAAGAGCTCCTATAAAGTTAATAGAGAAAAAATAGATGATTTTGTAAACTTACTAGATAAAGTAGGGAAATAATATGACTAAAAAAAATCTAACCGATGATTTAAAAATTTCATCTATTAGAGAACTAATCTCCTCTAAAGAATTAATTGATAGTCTCCCAATGTCAGAAGCAGCTATTAATACAGTTGTAGAAACACGCAAGGAAATAATAAATATTTTAAATGGATCAGATAATAGGCTTCTGCTTATCGTAGGGCCATGCTCTATACATGATGTTGATGCTGCTTTAGATTATGCAAACCATCTCTTAGAAATAAAAAAACAAGTTCAAAAGAATATTTTGATAGTAATGAGAGTGTATTTTGAAAAACCAAGAACAGTTGTGGGATGGAAGGGACTTATCAATGATCCTGAACTTGATAACAGCTTTCAAATAAACAAGGGAATGAAAATTGCCAGAAAACTTTTGTTAGATTTAGCAGACATAGGAATGCCGTCAGGTCACGAATATTTAGATTTGATCAGTCCTCAATATATTTCAGATATTATTAGTTGGGGAGCTATCGGAGCTAGGACAACTGAAAGCCAAAGCCATAGAGAACTTGCCTCTGGCCTATCATGTCCAGTTGGTTTCAAAAATGGAACAGATGGAGGTATCCAAATAGCTGTTGATGCAATAAAAGCTGCTAGCAGACCTCATAATTTTTTATCTGTTACTAAAGAAGGAAAATCTGCAATATTCTCAACAACAGGAAACAAAGACTGTCATATTATTTTAAGAGGAGGGAAAAACCCAAATTATTCTAAAAAAGATGTAAGTGATGTTGCAAATGCTCTTAAGACTAATGACTTGAAACCAAGAATTATGGTAGATGCAAGTCATGCTAATAGTCAAAAAGACCATACAAAACAAGGAATAGTAATTAAAACCATTTCTGAACAAATTATTGATGGCGATAAAAATATAATAGGAGTCATGATAGAAAGTAATTTGGTAGAAGGAAAACAAAATGTAGACAAGAGATCAAATTTAAAATATGGACAAAGCATAACAGATGCATGTATTGGGTGGGAAGAAACCAGGGAGCTAATTATGGTGTTATCTAATGCGATGGAAAAAAGATAATTGAGATGTTATATGAAAATTAATACTAATAATTTAGATACAAAAAATAAAAGCTTTTGGAAAACATTTAGAGATAAAATAAATGTAACACGTAATGTTGATGATAAAAAAATAAGTGCTGTTAAGAAAATTATTGATTCTGTTAGAAAAAATGGAGATAAAGCACTTATAAAATTTATTAATAAATATGATAAATATAAAATATCTAATCTAAAAAATATCCGCGTAACAAAAAAGGAAATAAAAGAAGCAAGTAAACTAGTTTCAAAAGAAGAATTAGTGAATTTAAAAAAATCTATACGGAGAATTCACTTATTTTCAAAAAAACAATTAACTTCTAGTTGGAAAGAAAAAAATAAAAATACTTATTTCGGGGAAAAAATTACACCAATTGAATCTGTTGGAATATATGTGCCTGGAGGAAAAGCATCATATCCTTCAACAGTTGTGATGAATACAATACCAGCAAAAGTTGCTGGCGTAAAAAAAATTGTGATGGTTTGTCCAATGAAAGATATTAAAAAACATAGTTTGGCAATTGTGGCTGCAGATCTATGTGGCGTTGACGAGATATATAAAATAGGAGGCGCTCATGCCATTGCTGCTCTAACCTATGGAACCTCTACAATACCGCAAGTAAATAAAATTGTGGGTCCAGGTAATATATTTGTAACGTTAGCAAAAAAAATGGTTTTTGGAGAAGTAGGAATTGATAATATTGCTGGCCCATCAGAAATTGTTATTCTTGCAGACAATAGTGCTAACCCAGAATGGATTGCATTAGATCTATTTTCTCAAGCAGAACATGATGAGCTTGCACAGTCTATTTTAATTTCAACAAGCTCTACTTTCATTAGTTTAGTAAAACAATCAATGGAAAAAATAATTGATACGCTTCCTAGAAAAAAAATTATACTAAAATCTATAAAAAATAGAGGAATGTTCATTAAAACAAGAACTATGAACGAAGCAAGCGATATTGCCAATGAAATAGCTCCAGAACATTTAGAAATTGTATGTAAAAATGTTAATAAAATCTCGAAACAAATTAAAAATGCTGGGGCAATTTTTTTAGGCAAGTATAGTACAGAAGTTTTTGGAGATTATTGTGCGGGTCCAAATCATGTCTTGCCAACTTCTGGATCTGCAAAATTTTCTTCACCACTTGGAGTTTATGACTTTCAGAAACGTTCAAGTATTTTAAGAATCTCAAAACAAACTGCTAGGGAGTTAAGTTCTATATCTTCGTCACTTGCTGAAGCTGAAGGTTTACAGGCTCATGGAATGGCAGCGCGTATTAGAAAACAAAAGTAATTAAATAAGAATATTATTTTTTTGTAGGTCTTTTCCCAACCACTAATTCTAGCTTTAATTCTTTTTCTTTTCTTAAAACATCGAGTATAACAGGTTGACCAGGAGAGTATGATGCAATAAGATTTCCAGCATTTCTAATGTCATTAACTTCTACGCCATCAATTTTCCTTATGATATCACCAGGCCTTAGACCTGCTTTGTCTGCTGGGCCACCCTTAAAAATTACATTTACTAAAATTCCTTTTCCACTAAAACCAGGTACATTTTGAAAACCTAAATATCCTCGTGTCACTTCACCCTTTTCTATCAACTGAGTTAGAACAAATTTTGTCGTATCTATAGGAATTGCCCATCCAATGCCATCTGAACCACCTCCAACCGTACTTATTGATGTATTAATTCCTATTAATTCTCCATGGATATTTACAAGAGCGCCACCTGAATTACCCTTGTTGATAGCAGCATCAGTCTGAATAAAGTTTTCGTATGGATTGGATAAATTTGTATGTCTTCCAGTCGCAGAAATTACACCAAGAGTTAAAGTTTGTCCAACATTGAGAGGATTTCCAATTGCTAGAACAACATCACCTACGTTAATCGATGATATTTTACCAAAAGTAATTGGTGTCATTGGTGTATTTACTTTTAGAACGGCTAAATCTGTTTCTGGGTCGGCACCTATTACAACGGCACCAAGTTCATTACCTTTGTGATCTAAAACCCCTACACTACTTGCAGTTCGCACAACATGAAAATTTGTTACAATATGCCCATCTTTACTAACTACAACACCTGAACCTTGACCAAAACTAGGGCTGGGAGGAACTCTTTTTAGCTGACCTGTGCGTGGATCAACAAAAAGCATATTTTTTCTTTGAGGCCTGTTTGAAGCAGTATAAATGGTAACAACTGATGCTTTAACCTTATTAAAGGTATCAGAATATGAAAGTTTAAAATTTGACGATTTATTATTCACCGTTGAAGACGCTTCAATAATTTCAACCTTGTTGCTAAACATGGTCGGACTCAGCAAATAAATAATAATTGCAGTTACTATTCCAACTGCTATGTAATTTAATGTCTCTCTCATAACCGTCTTTAACTAACTCACACTTAAATAATACAATAAATAAATTAGTTTACAGTTTTTATTATAGATTTGAGTAAAAATTTTGTGAATAGTGTGATATTATATGAGCAGTTAAAAACGTAGTGTTGTCAATATCTCAAATGACTGACTCAAAAAAACCTGCTAATCGGAGAAAATTTTTAACCAATCTTACAGCTGTTGTAGGAGGCATAGGGGCAGTATTCAGTTTAATTCCTTTTTTATCATCAATGTCCCCTAGCGAAAAAACTAAGATGGCTGGAGCACCTATCAAGATTGATATTTCAAGTCTAAAACCAGGGGCATTTAAAGTCTTTGAATGGAGAGGTAAGCCAGTCTGGGTGGTGAGAAGAACTCCTGAGATGCTTAGAAAAATAGAGGAAGAACCAGATTATTTAAGTGATCCAAAGTCACTTGGAGAATTCCAACCAACATATACGAAAAATAAGTATCGTTCAATTAAACCAGAATTTTTAGTACTATTAGGTATTTGCACTCATCTAGGCTGTTCTCCATTATATAAGCCAAATAAAAACTCTTCAGAGTTTGGTTTAGATTGGGAAGGTGGTTTTTTTTGCCCTTGCCACGGCTCTACATTTGATTTATCAGGAAGAGTATATAAAGGAGTACCCGCTCCATCTAACTTAGAAGTACCGCCATATCACTTTATTTCTGAAAATATCATTATTGTTGGAGAAGATGGAGAGCAAGTTTAATGGGTAAGTTTATGTCATGGATAGATGCTAGGCTTCCAGTCAGTAGTTTTTTTAGAAATCATCTATCTCAATATTATGCTCCAAAGAATTTCAACTTTTTTTATTTTTTTGGAAGTTTGGCTTTATTCATCTTCATACTGCAAATAATAACAGGGATATTTTTAACCATTAATTATAAACCTGATGCTTCAAATGCTTTTGCATCTGTTGAATATATTATGAGAGATGTTGAATGGGGATGGCTAATACGATATTTACACTCAACTGGATCATCTTTCTTTTTTTTAATAGTTTATCTCCATATGTTCAGAGCTCTTCTTTATGGATCGTTTAAAAAACCAAGGGAACTTCTTTGGATTTTTGGAATGATTATTTTTGTTTTATTAATGGCAGAAGCTTTCATGGGATATCTGTTGCCATGGGGACAGATGTCATATTGGGGTGCACAGGTTATTATTTCACTTTTTGGTGCAATACCATATATTGGTGAACCACTAGCATTATGGATTCGAGGAGACTATGTTGTTTCTGATGTTACATTGAATAGATTTTTTGCATTTCATGTAATAGCAATACCATTACTTCTTTTTTTCTTAATCTATCTTCATATTGCTGCATTACATACTGTCGGATCAAATAATCCAGACGGGATTGAAATTAAAGAAAATACAGATGAAAATGGAATTCCAAGAGATGGCATACCCTTTCATCCATACTACACAGTAAAAGATATATTTGGTCTATCTATTTTTTTAATAATATTCGCCTTTATAGTGTTTTTTATGCCAGAATTTGGAGGATACTTTCTTGAACGAGATAATTTTGTTCCAGCCAATCCACTGCAAACTCCAGAACACATACAACCTCTTTGGTATCTTACCCCATTTTACGCAATACTACGTGCTATCCCTGATAAGCTAGGTGGTGTAATTGTTATGGGGATATCAATACTGATCCTATTTGTAATGCCATGGATTGATAGGTGTCCTGTAAAATCAATAAGGTATAGATCTAATGGATATAAAACTTCTCTTACACTTTTTATCATTAGTTTCATAGGGCTCGGATATATAGGAATGAATCCACCTACACCAATACTTACATGGGTTGGAAGATTATTTACTTTAATCTATTTTGGTTTTTTTATTTTCCTATATATAACTAGCAAAGATGAAAAAACTAAAGAAGTGCCTGAAAGGGTAAGAATGGATGAATAGATATTTTTTAATTGTAATTCTATCCTTCTTATTTTCAGATAATATTTTTTCATCTGAGAAAATTATTTTAGATCAAGTTTCAATAAATATTCACAACAAACCCTCTCTCCAGAGAGGAGCAAAAATTTTTATGAATAATTGTTTAGGATGTCATACACTTAAATATCAACGATATAGTAAATTTATAAATCATTTAGGAATGCCTAAAGAAGTGATAGAAAAAAATTTAATTTTTACTACAGATAAATATGGAGAGCCAACTAAAATTGGGTCTTTAATAATTAATGCAGTTGATGAAGATTTTTCAAAAGAAGCTTTTGGTGTTACTCCTCCTGATTTATCTTTAATAGTAAGGTCAAGGGGTGCAGATTGGGTTTACACGTTTTTAACATCATTTTATAAAGATGATTCGAGACCTTTGGGTGTGAATAATAAACTTTACCCTAATGTGAGCATGCCGCATGCTTTATGGTGGATGGAAGGGTTGAAAAAACCTGTAGAAGGTAATCCTAAAAAATATAGTTATGTGGTGACCGGATCATTAAGCGAAAAGGAATATAAGCAAGCAGTTACTGACCTTGTTAATTTTTTAGCTTATGTTTCAGAGCCTGCACAACTTGAAAGATATAAGGTTGGATTTTGGGTTCTCTTGTTTTTATCTTTATTTGCTTTTCTAGCTTATTTATTAAAAAAAGAATATTGGAGGGACATAGATTAATGACCATTCTTGCAAATAGACGTTCAGCAATATTATTATTTTCTTTACCCGACTGTTTACACAGTCATCGTACACGCTTGGTTATAAAAGAAAAAGAAATAGCTGCAGAATTACATGAAGTTGATATTAAAAATATTTCTGAAGAGGTAAAATTAATTAGCCCTTATAGCGATTTCCCCACACTTGTTGATAGGGAATTAGTACTTCAAAATTCTCGTGTAATAATTGAATATCTTGATGAGAGGTTTCCTCATCCACCGTTACTTCCTGTAGATCCAGTTGCTAGAGCAAAATTTCGAATTGCATTAGATAAAATAGAACATCAATGGTATCCAGAGTTTAATAATTCATATAAAAATGGAGTTCTAACTGACCAGTTTAAAGAAAAAATAAAAAATTATTTTTTAGAAATAGTCCCACTTATATCTGATAAATTTTTTATGCAAGATGATTTTGGTTTAGTTGATTGTAGTTTAGCCCCATTACTTTGGAGAATAAAACATTTAGATATACAGATTTCTGATAACAAAAAAATCATTGAAAACTATGCTGAAAGAATTTTTTCTAGAACATCTTTTCAAGAAAGTCTCACAGAAACTGAAAAGGAAATGGAATAGCTAACAAAGGTGACTATCAACACATTCACATATGGAGTGAATGATTACTAGGTGTATTTCTTGAATCCTACTTGTCCTATTGCTAGGCACCCTAATTTCAATATCACCTGTTGAGAGTAATTTTGATGCACTCCCACCATCTTTTCCTGTGATAAGTATAATAGGAATTTCAATTTTTTGAGCAGAATGTATTGCCTCACATATATTTTCAGAATTACCACTGGTTGTAAAAGCTACAAGCAAGTCTCCTTTTTTACCAATAGCATTAATTTGTTTTGAAAATATATATTTATATTCATAATCATTTGCAATAGATGTGATTGTTGCAGTGTCCGAACTTAAAGATACAGCTGCAACCTCTTTCCTTTCTTTTTCAAATCTATTAACTAATTCAGAGGCAATATGCTGGGCATCACCAGACGAACCTCCATTGCCACAAGACAATAGTTTTCCAGAACCATCAATCATATTAATTACTTTTTGTGTTGCTAATTCAATTTGAGATAATAAGTCACCTATAGAAACCTTACTAACTTCTAAATTTTCATGAAAGTTTTTTTTAATTATTTCTGATATGTCCATTTTATAATTGCTATACTTCCATTATAGTACAATGTAAATTATTAAATATAAACAAAATTTATCTTCAAAATCATGCTAGGTAAACTTTACATAGTTTCAACGCCAATAGGAAATTTAGATGATATAACTATCCGTGCGCTAGAGATAATAAAAAAATCAGATTATATTCTAGCTGAAAGTTCTGTTAGAACTTCTAAATTGTTATCTCACTACAAAATAAAAAAGAAAATCATCACGTTTAATAAAGATAATGAGAAAAGGAAATGTAATTCAATTATAAGTGATTTAGATAAGGGAAGGATAATTTCCCTTGTAACTGATGCAGGGACTCCCTCAATTTCAGATCCTGGCTATGAATTAATTGCTAAAATAAATCCAAAGTATTCAGCAATACCAATTCCTGGACCCAGCTCTCTCACTTGTGCTCTTTCAGTCTCAACAATACCAATAAATAATTTTATTTTTTTTGGCTTTCTACCAAAAAAATCTAATGAGAGAATAAAGAAAATCAAAGAAATAAATAAAATAAACCTTCCTGCAGTCATATATGAAAGCAAACATAGAATAAAATCCCTTTTGAACGATATTGCTGACATAATCGGGAAAGATACTTTGGTCATAGTTTTTCGTGAACTAACTAAAATTCATGAATCAATCAAATCCTATAAAGTTGAACAGCTTTTATCTGAATTAGAGAAAAAGCCTTTATTGGGTGAAATCACACTCATAGTTAATAAATGTTCTAAGAATCCTGACTCTATTGAGAGTTATAAGGATAGAGTTAAATCATTACTTAAAGATCATAATCCAAGCGAAGTAGTTAGTATCCTTAGGTTATTTACAGAATATAAGAAAAAGGAATTATATAAATTTGTATTAAACGTTAGACAAGAGGTATAGTTTTAGAGTAAGATACAATTTTAGATGGATCTAAAAGAAAATATAATATTACGAAGAAGATGACTTATTTTAAGCCATCTTTTTTTTTAATCAAAACCCATGACTAGTTATCAAGACGCCATACTTTTACTTGATGATGGGACTGAGTTTCATGGAAAATCTTTTGGTGCTAAGGGATCTACAACCGGTGAGGTTGTATTTAATACTGCAATGACAGGGTACCAAGAAATTATTACTGACCCATCATATGATTCACAAATTATAACTTTTACTAACCCACATATTGGTAATACAGGAATTAATTTAGAAGATGTTGAGTCAAGGAAAATATATTGTTCTGGAATAATCATTAGAGATATACCAATTTTATCCAGCAGCTGGAGATTAACAGAGACTTTAGAAAACTATTTGGTCCAGCAAGGTTTAATAGCAATGTTCGGTATTGATACACGAAGATTAACAAAAATCCTCAGGACTAAAGGCGTACAGAATGGATGTATTATAGCGGGGAAAGATCTTAGGATTAAAAAAGCAGAAGAATCACTTAAAAAATTTTCTGGGCTTATAGGAAAAGATCTAGCTCAAAAAGTTACAACCAAAGAAATATATAAATGGGAAAATGGATTAACTGGTTTTCAGAATAAAAAAAATAAGAAAAAAATAAAAAAATTTCATGTGGTGACTTATGATTTTGGAGTAAAACACAATATATTAAGGATTCTAGCTGACCATGGCTGTAAATTAACTGTTGTCCCAGCAAAATTTAAGGCAACAGAGGTTATGAAGCTAAATCCTGATGGAGTTTTTTTATCAAACGGGCCAGGTGATCCTGAGGCCTGCAGTTATGCTATAGAAAACATACAAAAAATTTTAGAAAAGAATATACCAACATTTGGTATTTGTCTAGGGTTTCAACTTTTAGCATTAGCAAGTGGTGCCAAAACAATTAAAATGAAATTCGGACATCATGGAGCCAATCATCCAGTTATAGATTTAAAATCTAAAAAAGTTTTTATCACAAGTCAGAACCATGGGTTTGCTGTTGATGAAAAAAAATTACCTAAAAATTTAGAAATAACACACATTTCTCTTTTTGATAACTCTTTGCAAGGTTTAAAAAGGAGAGACATAGCTGCCTTTGGTTTTCAGGGACACCCGGAAGCAAGCCCAGGGCCACATGATATTAATGAAATGTTTATAAGATTTATAGCAATGATGGAAACTAAGAAAAAAAATGCCAAAAGATAAAAAGATATCTAGTGTACTAATAATTGGAGCAGGACCAATAGTTATTGGACAAGCATGTGAATTTGACTATTCAGGAGTGCAAGCATGTAAGGCATTAAAGGAGGAAGGAATAAGAGTGATTTTGGTGAATTCAAACCCTGCAACTATTATGACTGATCCAGATATGGCAGATAAAGTTTACATTGAACCTATCCACTGGAGGAATTTGGAAAAAATCATAATAAAGGAAAAACCAGACGCCATTTTACCTACCATGGGAGGGCAAACTGCACTCAATACAACTCTTGATTTAAATAGACACAAAATCTTACAGAAACACAATGTCAAAATCATAGGAGCGAGTGTTTCATCAATAGATATGGCTGAAGACCGAGAGCTTTTCAAAAATGCCATGAAAGAAATAGGATTAGATACCCCAAAATCTTTTATTGCACACAATTATACTGATGCGAGAGAGATTCAGAAAGAAATAGGTTTTCCAATAATTATAAGGCCATCTTTTACTTTGGGTGGTTCTGGGGGAGGAATAGCATACAACAAAAAAGATTTTGAAAAAGTTGTAAAAAGAGGACTTGATTTATCACCAACAAATGAAATCTTACTTGAGGAATCTGTGATTGGGTGGAAAGAATTTGAAATGGAAGTTGTAAGAGATAAAAATGATAATTGTATAATAATTTGTTCAATTGAGAATGTTGATCCTATGGGCATACATACGGGTGATTCGATTACTGTAGCACCAGCACAAACTTTAACTGATAAAGAATATCAAAAGCTTCGAAACGCTTCTATTCAAGTTCTTAGAAAGATTGGTGTTGATACAGGAGGTTCTAATGTTCAATTTGCGATATCACCAAAAAATGGAAAACTCTTAATTATAGAAATGAATCCGCGAGTGTCAAGATCATCAGCTCTAGCATCAAAAGCAACAGGATTCCCAATTGCAAAAGTAGCAGCAAAATTAGCAATAGGATATACGCTTGATGAATTAAAAAATGAAATAACAGGTGATGTGATCCCCGCATCATTTGAGCCAACTATTGATTATGTTGTTACAAAAATACCTAGATTTGCTTTTGAAAAATTTAAAGAGGCAGATGATACATTAACCACGCAGATGAAATCTGTTGGTGAGGTTATGGCAATAGGTAGAAATTTCCAAGAGTCATTTCAAAAAGCATTAAGAGGACTTGAGATTGGAATAGATGGTTTGAATAGAACTAATTTTTCTACTAGAGAAAATGGAATTTTGAAAGATTATATTGAAAAGAGATTAACAATACCAACTCCAAGCAGGATTTTATTTGTTGCTGAAGCATTTAGACAAGAATTTTCTCTTGAAAAAATTTATAACCTTACAAACATAGATCCATGGTTTTTATCTCAAATTGAAGATTTAGTAGAAGAAGAAAATCTTTTATCAGAAAAGAAAATGAAAGATTTATCATGCTCTGAAATATTAAAATTAAAAAAGAAAGGATTTTCAGACTCATTTTTATCAAAAGCATTAAGATGTGATTTAAATGAATTTAAAAATTTTCGTACATCTATGAATATATATCCAAAATTTAAAAGAGTTGACGCATGCGCAGCTGAGTTTCAGTCAAAAACTGCCTATATGTATTCTACTTATGATGATGAATGTGAATCTTCACCAACTGACAATAAAAAAATTATGATACTTGGAGGAGGGCCGAATAGGATTGGCCAAGGAATAGAATTTGATTATTGTTGTGTACATGCGGCACTTGCTCTAAAAGAGATTGGGTATGAGACAATTATGGTAAATTGTAACCCAGAAACTGTATCAACTGATTTTGATACATCTGACAGACTATATTTTGAACCCCTGACATTTGAAGATGTTATCGCAATAATTGAAAAAGAAAATCCAGATGGCGTCATTGTGCAATATGGTGGACAGACCCCTTTAAAGTTGGCAAACAAATTAAAAGAGAATAATGTCAAAATTATTGGAACATCTCCTGAATCTATAGATGTTGCAGAGGATAGAGAAAAATTTAAGAAGCTTGTCGAAAAACTTAATTTAAAGCAACCAAATAATTCAACCGCAACTAATATAAACGAAGCTCTTGAAGTTGCAAAAAATATTGGTTATCCGCTGGTTGTTAGACCTTCTTATGTGCTAGGAGGTAGAGCAATGGAAATTGTAACTAGCAATATTGATTTGGAAAGATACATGAGAGAAGCTGTTATTGTGTCAAATAATTCTCCTGTACTACTAGATAAATTTCTTAATGACGCGATAGAAGTTGATGTTGATGCAGTTTGTGATGGCACAGATGTTTTTATAGGAGCTATTATGGAGCATATAGAAGAAGCAGGTATTCATTCAGGAGATTCTGGATGTTCCATTCCACCATATACACTTAATAAGAAAATATTAAATAAACTACGAGACCAGGTTAAGAGACTTGCTCTTGAATTAAATGTTATTGGATTAATGAACACCCAGTTTGCAATCAAAGATGATGAAATATTTTTACTAGAAGTAAATCCAAGAGCATCGAGAACAGCTCCGTTTGTTTCAAAAGCCATTGGAATACCACTTGCGAAAATTGGAGCATTAGTTATGACCGGAAAGACTCTTAAAGAATTGTCTTTAATAAAAGAAATTAAAACAGATTACTTTTCTGTAAAAGAAGCTGTTTTTCCATTTTCAAAGTTTCCTGAAGTAGATGTTCTACTTGGTCCTGAAATGAAATCTACGGGAGAAGTTATGGGGCTTGGAAAAAGTTTTGGAGAAGCGTATTTCAAAGCACAAAGAGCAGCAGGAGTAATTTTGCCAAAAACAGGAAATGCATTTATAAGTGTTAGGGATAAAGATAAGCCAGAAATTTGTAGTATAGCAAAAGATCTTATAAAAATTGGGTTTACAGTTTATGCAACATTAGGAACATTTAATTATTTAAATAATAATAGTATTGCATGCCAGAAAGTTAATAAAGTAAAGCAAGGACAACCACATATTGTTGATATGATTAAAAACGGAGAAATTCATTTAATAATTAATACAACAGAAGGGGCTCAATCAATTAAAGATTCTTTTTCAATTAGGCAAGAAGCTCAAAATAATAATATTTCATTAACCACAACAGTTTCAGGAGCTAAAGCTTTTTGTAAAGCAATTCTATTTATTGATAACTTTGATGCAATTGATATCCAAAGTTTGCATAAAACTATTAACTAAATTTCTTGTGAATTATATTTTTTTTCGTCTAACATATCTTCGCTTTTCGCAACAATGCATGTAATACATGTGTCACCAGTTACATTGACACTGGTTCGAATCATATCTAACAATCTGTCAACACCAAGCAGTAACGTGATACCCTCTAATGGTATTCCGACTTCTGTCAAGATAATTGAAAGCATTAAAATTCCAGCGCTTGGAATCCCAGCAGTCCCTATAGAAGCTAAAGTTGCAGTTATAATAATGGTAATATAGTCATTTAATGAAAGGTCAATCCCATAAAATGTTGCTAGAAAGTAAGTTGCACAACCTTGCATGATTGCAGTACCGTCCATGTTTATAGTTGCACCCAAAGGTATTGAAAATGATGCTACAGATTTTTGTACACCAAATTTATTTACTACAGCATTTAATGTGAAAGGTATAGATGCGTTGCTGCTAGCTGTACTAAAAGTAAAAATAAGTATAGATTTTATTTTAGTATAAAATTTTTGTAAATCTAGAGATGCAAATAGTTTAAGTAGAATTGAGAATGTAATAGTAAAATGTAGCATTAACACAGCAATTACAAGAAAAAAATATTTTGCTAATGGGATAAACACCTCTATTCCTTGGGTTGCAAATGTTTTAGCCAACAAACAAAAAACAGCAATAGGAGTTAACTGGATAATTAATATTACTAATTTATTAAGTATTTTATTTAGATCATCAATTAAATCAATATAGACTTTTATTTCTTCTTTTATTAGTGATGCAGCTATACCAAGAAAAATAGCAAAAACTAAAACATGTATCACATTTCCATCAGCCAGAGACGCAAAAAAATTTTCTGGAAAAAAAGTTAAAATATAATTTTTTGATTCAGGTAAGCTAGAATCTAATATTGGATTTGTTTGTAAATTTAGATTTTGTTGATCATAACCAACCAGTGTTGATGATAGTAATGCTAAAGAAATTGCAATTATAGTCGTCAAAAAATAAAGACTTATTGTTTTTAAACCTATTCTTCCTAATGCAGATGTATCGTTAATTGATACAATCCCCGAAATTAGTGATACAAAGATTAATGGCAACACAATCATCTTTAACAGTAGAATAAAAATTGTTGCTAACGTAGTAAAAACATTTTCAATTAATAGATTTTCTACTAATTCATTAGGAATAATAAAAATATTTAGAATAAGTCCAAAAAGAATGCCAAAAAGCATCGAATAAAGAACTTGTTTTGTAAAACTCATTTAAATTATTTTAGACAATTTAATGCAGCATCATAATTTGGTTCTTCAGCAATTTCTTTTACAAGTTCTGAATGGATTACAGTATCATTTTTATCAATAACTATCACAGCTCTTGCTGTAATACCAGCTAGAGGACCATCCTCAATTAATACTCCATAGTCTTTTGCAAAATTTCTAGAACGCATCATTGATAAAGATTGTATATTGTTTAATTTTTCAGATGAACAAAATCTAGCCATTGCAAAAGGCAAGTCTGCCGAAACTGTTAAGACGACAGTGTCAGTTACAGAAGTTGCTTTTTCATTAAATATTTTCGTTGAACTTTGACAGACTGGTGTATCTAGACTTGGAACTATACTCAGTATTTTATTTTTGTCTTTAAAATCATTTAGTGTAACATTTTTTAAATCTTCACCAACCAAAACAAAATCTGGAGCCTTATCACCAACTTTTGGTACATCGCCTGTTGTGTTTATTTCATTTCCTTTTAAAGTAATTTTAGTCATTCAAATATACTAACAATCTTATTTGATCTATTCAACGATAATGATTGAAAGTGATATAATGAAATATGTATGAGCAAAAACAAAAAAACTACAAATTGGATTGCAAAACATAAAAGAGATCCTTTTGTAAAAAAATCAAAAAAAGCCAATTATAGATCACGTGCTATTTATAAGTTAATTGAAATAAATGAGAAATATAAGGTATTCTCAAATGCAGAGGTTGTGATTGACCTTGGCTGTGCTCCAGGATCCTGGCTACAATACATATGTGAACAAAAAAATATTAAAAAAATAATTGGAATAGATATTTTAGATATTGATCCACTGCATAGAGTTGATTTTATAAGAGCAGACATTGCAGATTCAAAACTTATCGAGAAGATACAAATACAAAATAATTGCCAAGCAGGGGTTGTTTTATCAGATATTGCACCCAATATTACAGGTATAGCTGATATAGATCAGAGTAATTTTGCTATTTTAGCTATGAATATTATTGAGTTTTGTAAAGAATCTCTAAAAAAAGAAGGTTTTTTAGTTATGAAATATTTTAATGGAAGTAGTTTGGCTAAGACAAAAGAAGAGTTAATAAAACACTTTAAAATAGTAGGTGTTTTTAAGCCATCTGCATCTAAACAAGCAAGCAATGAGATATACCTTGTTTGTAATAAGTTTAAGCCATTGGTATGATGAAACAAGATAGTTTGACAATATTCTAGGTGAGATTTAGAATGACTTTAGAAACGAGGCAATGAGTATGGGCGATCTTTTAAAAAATTTAGCAATTTGGACAGTTATAGCAGTAGTTATTATGTCACTCTTTTCTGGTATGGGTGTCAGAAATAGTTCTCAGAGTGAATTTAATTATACAGAATTTAATAGTCTTGTTGAAAAAGGACAGATTGCTGAAGTGACAATATCAGGCAGAGAAATTGAAGGACGCTTAACCTCGGGAGATGCCTTTAAAACTTATAGTCCCGAGACAGATAATTCTGCATTAGTAGGGGATTTGCTTAAAAATAATGTAAAAATAAATGGAAAACCTCCAGAAAAACAATCATTTCTTGCGCAGATTTTCTTACACTGGTTCCCATTCTTGCTTTTGATTGGCGTGTGGATATTTTTTATGAGACAGATGCAGGGTGGAGGTGGAACCCGAGGAGCAATGTCTTTTGGAAAAAGTAAAGCAAAAATGCAAAATGAGGATCAAGTTAAAGTAACCTTTAATGATGTAGCAGGGGTAGAGGAAGCCAAAGAAGAAGTAAAAGAATTAGTTGATTTTCTTAGAGATCCAGCAAAGTTTCAAAATCTTGGTGGAAAAATTCCAACAGGAGTGTTGATGGTCGGGTCGCCTGGAACAGGAAAGACCTTGCTTGCAAGAGCTATTGCTGGTGAAGCAAAAGTTCCTTTTTTTACAATATCAGGGTCTGACTTTGTAGAAATGTTTGTAGGTGTTGGTGCATCTCGAGTTAGAGATATGTTTGAACAAGCAAAGAAACATGCTCCATGTATCATATTCATTGATGAAATTGATGCTGTAGGACGTCATAGGGGTGCCGGATTAGGTGGTGGTCATGATGAACGCGAACAAACATTAAATCAATTATTAGTTGAGATGGATGGTTTTGAGGGCAATGAAGGAGTAATTGTAATAGCTGCAACTAATAGACCTGATGTTTTGGACCCAGCTTTATTACGTCCCGGAAGATTTGATAGACAAGTTGTAGTACCTTTACCTGATATCCGTGGAAGAGAGCAAATTTTAAAAGTCCATGTCAGAAAGATTCCAATTGCAAATGATGTTAAGCCAAAAATAATTGCAAGAGGAACACCAGGTTTTTCTGGAGCTGATCTTGCAAATTTAGCTAATGAGGCAGCTTTATTTGCTGCAAGGGCAAACAAAAAAGTTGTTGATATGGATGATTTTGAAAAAGCCAAGGATAAAATAATGATGGGTGGAGAAAGAAAGTCTATGGTAATGAATGATGACGAGAAAAAACTTACTGCCTATCATGAATCAGGACATGCAATAGTTGGCAGATTAGTTCCTAGCCATGACCCAGTTTATAAGGTTAGCATTATACCTAGAGGTAGAGCGCTCGGCGTAACAATGTTCTTACCTGAAGAGGATAGATATAGTAATAGCCGTGAAAGAATAAAAAGTATGATTGCTGCATTATTTGGGGGAAGAGTAGCTGAAGAACAGATTTTTGGAGCTGATGCTGTAACAACCGGCGCATCAAATGATATTGAAAGAGCTACAGATTTAGCTCGAAATATGGTTACCAAATGGGGTTTATCTGAAAAAATGGGCCCGCTTGCCTATAATGAAGAACAAAATGAAGTCTTCTTAGGTAAGTCAGTTTCACAGCAAAAAAGTGTATCGGATGAAACAGCACATGCAATTGATTCTGAAATAAAAAGGATTATTGATATTGAATATAAGCGTGCCACTAAACTCATAAAAGATAATTTGAAAAAAATGCATGCTATGGCAGAAGCGCTTATGAAATATGAAACAATAGATGCTAAGCAAATTGATCAAATAATGGCTGGAAAAAAACCTGGAGCACCTGAGAACTGGTCAGATGATGACACTTCAGGAGAAAGTGGTGAAGGCATGCCATCAAAGCCAAAAGGTGATGCTGCTCCTAGTCCAGCATCCTATAAATCGCACGACTAACCTAATTAAAAAACTCGGTTATAGACAGCATATACTGTTGGATTTTATACTCCAATAATGAATTTAAAATTTAAAGCTAATCAAAGACCTCTCATAATGGGCATACTAAATGTAACCCCCGATTCATTTTCTGATGGAGGAAAATATTCTAAAAAAAAATTAGCATTAGACCGTGCACAAGAGATGATCAGGGAAGGAGTTGACATTATAGATATTGGTGGTGAATCATCAAGGCCGGGAGCAAAGAGAATTTCAGTTCAGGAAGAAATAGATAGAATAATTCCAGTAATTGAAAAAATACGAAACAGTTCCAATATTCCCATATCTGTTGATACAACCAAGTCTAATGTTATGAAAGAGGCAGTAAAATTTAAAGTACAAATTATCAATGATATATCAGCACTAAACGATTCCAACTCACTTGCAGCTCTTAAAAATGAAAATATTTATATTTGTTTAATGCATATGAAAGGAACTCCAGAAAATATGCAAAACAAACCAGAATACGATAATGTGGTTTCAGAAGTATTAGATTTTTTAAAAAATAAAATTAAAATGTGTATTGAAGGAGGAATTTCAAAAGAAAGATTAATAATTGATCCAGGATTTGGATTTGGAAAGACCCTTAACCATAACTATCTATTACTTAAAAATTTAAAAAAATTTAAAGATTTACACAAGAATTTATTGATTGGCATTTCTAGAAAAAGCATGATTGGAAATTTGCTTAATAGAGATATCAATCATAGATTATATGGATCTTTAGCCGCTACACTAATTTCTGTATATAATGGAGCAAACATTATTAGGACACATGATGTTTATGAAACAAAAATCCTACTGAATATAACTAAAAGGCTTAAGGATTATAATTAATGAAATTATTTGGTACAGATGGGATCAGAGGTAAGGTAGGGGAATTCCCTATAACTCCTATAGATATGGAGAAACTTGGGTTTGCTATTAGTAAATCATTGTTTAAGGATAAAGATGGCTTGGTCCTTATTTCACATGACGGAAGAATTTCAGCAAATGAGATAGAAGAAGCTTTAAGAAAAGGAATAAGTAAGTATGGAGCTTATGTAACATCTCTTGACTTAATATCTACACCTGCACTTAGCTATTTCATACGTAAACTTCAATTAAACAATAGAAAAGACAATTTAAAAATTCCATGTCACATTGGTATACAAATTACTGCATCACACAACAGTTATCATGACAACGGTATTAAAATTTTTAATGCTAATGGTTTAAAAATTTCTGAGGAACAGGAGAATGAAATTGAAAATACTTTTAACGGTTTAAAAAAATTATTAGAAAACTCAGAAACAACTTGGAAAGATTCTAATATAGAAGGTATTACTGCAAAAGAAGTAAATCATGAATATAGTTTAGCGGCTAAAAAATATTTGCAAAATAAGGTAACAAAGGAAAAAAATAAGAAATTTTTGATAATGATTGATTGTGCTAATGGAGCTACATCAAATCATGTGGAGAATATTTTTGATGATTCTGACAATGTTGATATTTTACCCATATATAATCAACCTAGCGGAACAAATATAAATAATAAATGTGGAACTACATATATAGATGCATTAAAAGAACAAATACAATTCCATAATAGTGCTGAACAAAAAAAAATTGATTTAGGCGTTGCGTTTGACGGAGATGGGGATAGAGCAATATTTGTGACCCCAAACTCTAATGTAATGAATGGTGATGAGGTTTTATATATACTTAGTAAATTCAAGAGAGAACATAAAAATTATCAAGGACCTGTTGTTGGTACACTTATGACTAATCATGGAATTCAATCTGCATATAAAAAAATAGGAATTGATTTTCATACAACAAATATTGGAGATAAGTTTGTTTTTCAAAAAATGAGAGATATAAATGCAGAACTTGGAGGTGAATCATCAGGACATATAATCACTACCGATTTTATAGACATTCCTATTGGTGATGGGATAATAACTTTAATTAATCTACTTGAAGTATTATCAGAATTAAAATTAAATTTAAATAACCTTAAAGAGGTAACAGCAAACATTATTGTTCCAAGTAAACTAATAAATATTGCTGTCTCAAATAAAAAAAATTTTATGGAAAACAAGCTAAATAAGAAAGTTATTGCAAATCTAGAAAAGAAAGTTACTAATTTTGGAAGAATATTAATTCGAGCGTCAGGAACAGAAAATCTTATAAGATTATTGATTGAACACCAGGACTCAGAAGAAATAAATAAGCTCGAAAAGTATTTCTATGATAATATACAAAAAACATAAATTATCTACAATGAAGACATATTTAATAGCAGCTAATTGGAAACAAAATGGAACATTAAAAACTCTTTCCAGCCTTACCAAAAATATTATAAAATTTTCTAAACAGAAAAGAATTAAGCATAAAATTGTTTTATTTCCACCCTCAATTTATTTGTCTAAAATTTCCCTACTAACAAAGAAAATCAAAAACATTTCTTTAGGGTCTCAAGATATTTCGCCCTATTCAGAGGGAGCTTTTACTGGAGAAATTTCAGCTAGGATGATCAAAGACTTTGATTGTAAATATACTATTATTGGCCATTCTGAGAGGAGACATGTTTTCCAAGAAAATGATACAACTTTATCTTCTAAAGTTAATATAGCAATAAATGAAAAACTTAGTATTATCCTTTGTGTAGGTGAGACAATTTCTGAGAGAAAAAAAAGAATAACTAAAAGGGTAATTTCTAGACAACTAAAGACAGCCCTAGGCCCATCAAAAAAATTGCTAGCTAAAAACTTACACAGATTAATTATTGCATACGAGCCTGTTTGGGCAATAGGAACGGGAAGGAATGCCACAAATGAACAAATTTCTGATGTACACAAATATATTAAGAATTCTTTATCCAAAATTTTTAAAAGTGATTATCAAAAAATAAAGATTTTATATGGAGGAAGTGTGAATAGTTCAAATGCAAAAATAATTTTATCCCTAAATGAGGTTGATGGAGCATTAATTGGAGGAGCATCATTGAAAGCAAAAAAATTTATTGAAATTTGTTCTTCAATCTGAGATAAATAACACCATGCAAACAATAATTTTAGCTATACATATTATTCTTTCTGTTGCGTTAGTGATATTGATACTTGTACAGCATGGGAAAGGTGCTGATGCTGGAGCTGCTTTTGGAAGTGGCGCATCATCAACTGTTTTTGGTGCTCGTGGAAGTGCTACATTTTTAACAAAACTCACCACTATAATTGCATTAATTTTTTTCGTAACTAGTCTTTCATTGGCATATCTTGCTACAGATCGAAACCCAGATGAGACAGATTTAATTAATAAAGAAACTAAAACAAAATCTCAAAACAATATCAAATCAGATGAGCTCAAAGATCTTCCATAATTTCGCCGATGTGGTGGAACTGGTAGACACGCTGTCTTGAGGGGGCAGTGGCGCAAGTCGTGCCGGTTCGAGTCCGGCCATCGGCATTTATGGACAGATGATGCAGTTAAAGTTAATGATTTTTGCTAAAAAGCTGAAATATAGTATGTAAGACCGGATTAGGATATAATTCAATCAGGAGAAAATGTATGCTTTTTGAGTATTTGCCAATATTAATCTTCCTTTTATTTGCAGTAATTTTTGCACTACTAATGTTGGCTGTTGGTTTTACATTTGGCCCAAACAAACCTAACCAGGAAAAAAACTCTCCCTATGAATGTGGGTTTGAAGCTTTTGAAGATTCAAGAATGAAATTTGATGTTCGATATTATCTTGTAGGAATCTTATTTATTATTTTTGATCTTGAAATAGCTTTCCTTTTTCCGTGGGCTATTGTTCTAAATGAAATAGGATTGACAGGTTTAGTCGCAATGGGGATTTTCTTATTAATTTTGATTGTTGGGTTTATTTATGAATGGAAAAAAGGTGCTCTTGAATGGGATTAGAAAATATTAAGAGAGATGGGTTTGTCTTAGCAGATTCTACCAGTTTATTTGATTGGGCAAGAACAGGATCACTTTGGCCGATGACATTTGGACTTGCTTGTTGTGCTGTCGAGATGATGCATGCAGGAGCATCACGATATGATCTCGACCGTTTTGGGATGTTATTTAGACCAAGCCCAAGACAATCTGATGTAATGATAGTTGCAGGTACATTAGTAAACAAAATGGCACCAGCGCTCCGCAAAGTTTATGACCAAATGGCTGAACCTAAGTGGGTAATTTCTATGGGATCTTGTGCAAATGGTGGAGGATACTACCACTATTCCTATTCAGTAGTGAGAGGGTGTGATCGTATAGTTCCTGTAGATATATATGTTCCTGGATGCCCTCCAACCGCTGAGGCTCTTTTATATGGAATTCTACAATTACAAAATAAAATCAGAAGAGAAAACATAATAGAAACTGACACAAAAACAAGATAATTATCATGATGAAAAATATAAAAAAATATTTAGGATCACTTTCTGAAATAAGCACTGATCTTGATATGATTTCATTGAAAGTTGAGAGAGACAATCTAATTGAAGTAATGTTAATCCTTAAGGATACAGAGGAGCTTGAATATCAACAATTAACTGATTTGTGTGCTGTGGATTATAGTCAATTCCATAACACCGAATGGGAAACAACTAATGCAACAGAAACTGGATATAGTAGAGGAGTTCAATCAAATACTCATGGCAGAATAAGTTTTGGAGAAAATATTAATGACATGAATATAGAAAATCGATTTTGTGTTATTTATCATTTGTTGTCACTGAAAAATAATTCAAGAATTAGAGTTAAAGTGTTTACTAATGATGACCCTCCAATTATTCCTTCAGTTACTAACATATGGAATTCAGCGAACTGGTATGAAAGAGAAGCTTTTGATCTTTTTGGAGTTTTGTTTGAAGGACACCCTGATTTGCGAAGAATTTTAACTGATTACGGGTTTATTGGTTTTCCATTTCGAAAAGACTTTCCTTTAGTTGGAAACACACAAGTTAGATATGATCCTAAACTTAAAAGAGTTATATCTGAACCAGTTGATATCGAGCCTAGAGTTTTAGTTCCACGAGTCATAAGAAAGGAAGATACATGAAAGAATATAAAAACTTTACAATGAACTTTGGACCTCAACATCCTGCAGCACATGGTGTCTTACGGCTAATTTTACAAATGGAAGGAGAGGTCATTAAAAATGCTGACCCTCACATAGGACTACTGCATAGAGCTACAGAAAAGCTAGCTGAATCAAAACCATACAACCATACTATTGGATACATGGACAGACTAGATTATGTTTCAATGATGTGCAATGAACATGCATACGTTTTAGCAATAGAGAAGGCTCTACAAATTGACATTCCTGAACGTGCAAAATACATAAGAGTGATGTTTGATGAAATAACACGTATTTTAAATCATCTATTATGGTTAGGTGCTCATGCACTTGATATTGGAGCTATGTCTGTTTTTCTTTATGCTTTTAGGGAGAGAGAAGATTTAATGGACTGTTATGAAGCCGTATCAGGAACAAGAATGCATGCAACTTATTATCGTCCAGGAGGTGTAAATAATGATCTCCCTTCAAAGATGCCTAAATATGAAAAGTCTACAATAAAAGACAAGAAAGAATTAGATAAAATGAATAAAAATAGAGAAGGTAGCTTACTAGATTTTTTAGAAGACTTTACATCCCGATTCCCAACATGCGTTGATGAATATGAAAACTTATTAACCGATAATAGGATCTGGAAACAAAGAACAGTTGGCATTGGAGTAGTAGAGCATGACAGAGCTATAAATTTAGGATTTACAGGACCAATGTTAAGAGGGTCTGGCGTTCCTTGGGATTTAAGAAAAAAACAACCATATGAAGTATACGATAAACTTGAATTTGATATACCAATTGGATCAAAGGGAGATTCTTATGATAGATACCTTGTAAGAATTGAAGAATTAAGGCAATCAAATAAAATTATAAAACAGTGTATTGATTGGCTTAAGAAAAATGAGGGACCAATAATTTGTAATAACGCAAAATTTGCTCCCCCAGATAGAGAAACAATGAAACATGACATGGAATCCTTAATTCATCATTTTAAATTATTCACAGAAGGGTATTGCGTACCAGAGGAAGAAGTTTATTGCGCTATTGAAGCACCAAAGGGAGAATTTGGAATTTTTCTTGTTTCTGATGGGGCAAATAAACCCTATAGACTTAAAATTAGAGCGCCTGGATTTGCCCATCTCGCAGCGTTAAATGAAATGTCCATAGGTCATATGCTTTCAGATGTAGTTACAATAATTGGTACACAAGATATTGTTTTTGGAGAGATTGACAGATAATGAATAAGGACAATGAAAATTTTGTGATTAATGAAGAAATTTCAGAACATATTGAGAAAATTAAAAAAAAATTTCCTTCAGACAAAAATAAATCTTCAATAATTGAAAGTTTGCTCTTACTGCAACATAAAAATAATGGGTATGTCACCAAAGCAATTATGAAATCATTAGCTAGATATTTAGATATTAATGAAATTGATGTTTATGAGGTCGCAACATTTTACTCAATGATTAATACGGAACCTGTTGGAGAAAATATTATTTCTGTTTGTACAAATGTTTCTTGCATGCTTAAAAATTCAAAAAAAATTTTGGAACATATAGAAAAAAAATTACAGACAAAAACAGGTAATACAACAAAAGACAATAAATTTTTTATTAAAAATGAAATTGAATGTTTAGCTGCTTGTGATGGAGCACCCATGATGCAAATTAACCACAAAAATTATGAAAATCTTACAATTGAGAAGGTTGATAAAATTTTGGAAGAACTTAAATGATAGAAAAAATCTGCACAGAGACATTTCAAAAATCTAATCCTGCTAGTTTATCTACATATATTGAATTAAATGGTTATAAATCTTGGGAGAATATTATTAAAAATAATATACCAAAAGAAAAAATTGTTTCAGAAATAAAAGATTCTGGTCTGCGTGGTAAGGGAGGAGCAGGATTTTTAACAGGTGTAAAGTGGTCATTTATTTTGCCATCTGATGAAAGAAAATATCTTGTATGTAATTCAGATGAAAGTGAACCAGGCACATGTAAAGATCGTGATATTTTACGATATAATCCTCATTCGGTGATTGAAGGCATGCTCATTGCTTCTTATGCGATTGGCGCGACAGTAGCTTACAATTATTTGAGAGGAGAATTTATAAATGAGCAATGGAAGATTTTTAATGAGGCGCTTCGAGATGCTTATAATAATAACTTTGTTGGAAAAAATATACTTTCATCAAATTTAAATATAGATATTTATAGTCTTCTCGGTGCGGGTGCATATATTGTTGGAGAAGAAACTGCAATGCTTGAATCAATAGAAGGGAAAAGAGGTATGCCTAGAGTAAAACCACCTTTTCCTGCAATCAAAGGTCTCTACGGAAAACCAACAATAATAAATAATACAGAAACATTAGCAACTGTACCAAAAATTATTTTAAATGGATCAAGTTGGTATAGAGGTTTAGGCCTAAATGATGCTGAAGGTATAAAAATTTTTTCAATGAGTGGACATATTGGCAAGCCAGGAAACTATGAAGTTCCTTTAGGAACACCTTTCTCTGATTTACTTGAATTATCTGGAGGTGTGGCAGATTCTAAGAAGCTTAAAGCAGTAATCCCAGGTGGTTCTTCAGTACCAGTTGTCCCTGCTGAAATAATGATGCAAACCAATATGGATTATGACTCTCTAGTTAAGGCAGGTTCAATGCTTGGCTCAGGAGGAGTTATTGTTATGGATAGTGATACATGTATGGTTTCAGTTTTACATACAATCTCAAGGTTTTATTATGAAGAATCATGTGGTCAGTGTACGCCATGTAGAGAAGGGACAGGTTGGCTATATAAGACATTAACAAATATTATCCAAGGAAAAGGAAGCAATAATGATTTAGAGCAATTAGAAAGAGTTGCAGGACAAATAGAGGGACATTGCATTTGTGCACTTGGTGATGCCGCAGCATTACCGGTTAAAAGTTTTTTAAAGCATTTTTGGCCTGAGTTTGAATATTATATTGATAAAAAACAATCAATGGTATCGTAACTATGAAAATATTTATAAATAATAAAGAATATTCTGGTAATGAAAACGATACAGTCATACAAGTAGCAGATAAACAAGGAATACATATACCTAGATTTTGTTACCACAAACATTTATCTATTGTTGCAAGCTGTAGAATGTGTCTTGTAGAAGTAGAAGGATTTAAAAAAGCACAACCAGCATGTTCAACGACAATAAAAGAGGACATGAAAGTTTTTACTAATTCAGAAGTAGCAAAGGGCGCACAAAAAGCAACTATGGAATTTTTATTAATAAACCATCCTTTAGACTGTCCAATCTGTGATCAAGGAGGAGAGTGTGAGTTACAGGACATTTCCTTAACTCATGGAAAAGACCACTCAGATTATACTGAACTAAAAAGAGTTGTTTTAGACAGAGATATAAGCCCTCTAATTTCAACTGATATGACGAGATGCATACATTGTTCTAGATGTGTACGTTTTGGAGAAGAAATAAGTTCTTGCAAAGAGTTAGGCTTATTAGATAGGACAGAGAGAATGAAAATTGACACTTTCATAGATCAGGGAGTGTCATCAGAATTATCAGGTAATATGATTGATCTTTGCCCTGTTGGAGCACTAAATAATAAACCATACCGTTATTCTGCCAGAACATGGGATCTATCACAGCTAACTGGTATTTCTCCTCATGATTGCATAGGGTCAAATATTAGTTTTCATGTTTATGATAATAAAATTGTAAGAGCTGTACCTAAAGAAAATGAGAAAATTAATCAAACTTGGATTTCAGATAGAGACAGGTTTGGGTATGAAGGCATTTATTCAAATGATAGAGCAACAGTCCCAATGATTCGAAAAAATGGAAAACTCATTGAATGTGATTGGGATATTGCAATTGATGCAGCTAATAAAGAATTAGAAAAAATTACAAGCTCAAACATAGATGATATAGGGTGTTTAATTACACCTCAATCTACGTGTGAGGAATTATATCTTTTTCAAAAGCTTTTTAAAGGATTGAATATAAAAAATATTGATCATAGAACAAATGAAGTAGACTACTCTTACCAAGAAAATTTCCCTACAATGCCATTATTAGGAACCAACCTAAATGAAATTGATAGTTTTGAAAATATTTTATTAGTTGGAGTAAACATAAAAAGAGAGTTTCCTATTCTTTCTCCTAGAATAATAAAATCAACAAAGAATAAAACTAAGGTTTTTTCATTCAATTTTCTTCCTTCATATGAAGATTTTCCACTTCAGTCTAATATAATTTTTAAACCTAACGATCTAGAAGAATTTTTTAATAATTTTATAAAATTAAAAAAGAGTTCCGAACCCTCTTCAATTATCGATAAAGGGTTAAGAAATTTAAATATAAATAAAAAAACTTTAATTATTATAGGTCCTAGTATTTCCCAACTACATAATCAAACAGGGATAATTTCATCTGTTAAAAATTTTTCAAATCAAACAAACTCATCATTAGGATTTCTTGCTGATCATTGTAATTCAACATCTTCGTGGTTATTTGGAGTTTTACCTCATAGGAATATGCTGGGTGAAAAGAGTGAAAACTCCGGTTTAACTGCTTATGAAATGGTAGAAAAACGTTTATCTTCATACATATTATATAATCTTGAACCTGAACATGACTTTTGGAATAACGTATCTCTTGATAAATCTCTAGAGAAATCAAAGATGAATATATTTTTTTCATCCTTTATTACCCCTAGTATCAACAAGCATGCAAACATACTAATGCCCATAACAACATTTGCTGAATCAGACGGAAGTTTTATAAACATAGAAGGAACTTACCAAAAATTTAAAAAAATTGTAAATTCAAGAAAAGGTATAAAACCTGGATATTCTGTTTTGAGTGACTTAATTAATAAAAATAATTTAGGAGATTATACAATTTCTTCGTTACAAAAAGAAATAGAAAATAAAATAGTTAATTTTGATGTACAAGCGGGAAAAGCTTTTAAGAAAAATCCAAAAAAAGAAGAAAACAAAGTTTCAGATATTTATAAATTTACAGAGAGAAGTATTTATCAAGTTGACTCATTATCAAGGAGATCACCATCCTTACAAATGACAAAGCATGCAAAAAATAGTGTTATAAAAGTTTCAAAGGATATTGTTGAAGAAGAGGACAAAAAGAAACAATACATAGAAATTATTGATCAATTTACTCGATTTAAAACAAACACTTACAGCATTGATAATTCATTGCCAGAAAAAACAATTATTTATCCATCTAGTTTTTTTCAGGGAAACCCAGTAGGTTCAAAATCTGGACGCATAACAGTTAAGGACGATAGTCAATAATCATGCAAGCATTACACATTTTTTTTAATATTCTAACTGACATTTTATTGATAGTTATTCCTCTATTTTTAATAGTTGCATATGTTACATATTCAGAAAGAAAAATTATTGGGTTCATGCAGTCTAGATTAGGTCCTTCACGTGTTGGGCCCTCAGGGATACTCCAACCAATTGCAGATGTGATTAAGCTTATTTCAAAAGAGATAATAATACCATCAAGTGCAAACAAAACACTTTTTGTAACAGCCCCAATGATTATGTTAGTTCCATCACTAATGGTTTGGTCGGTAATACCTTTTTCAGAAAAATTTGTTCTTGCAAATATTAACGCAGGAATACTTTTTGTGCTTGCCTTAACCTCTTTGAGTGTTTATGGAATTATCATAGCAGGATGGGCATCTAATTCTAAGTATGCCTTTCTTGGTTCAATGAGATCAGCAGCTCAGATAATTGCATATGAAATTGCAATGGGATTTGCTCTTGTAGGAGTATTAATGTTATCAGGTAGCCTAAATCTACAAGAAATAATTATTGCACAAAAAGGAAGTATACTTAATTGGTATTGGATACCACTCTTTCCTTTATTTTTAGTTTATCTGATAGCTGGAGTAGCAGAAACTAATAGAGCTCCTTTTGATGTCTCGGAAGGTGAGTCAGAACTTGTTGCAGGATTCCATGTTGAATATTCTGGAATGGCTTTTGCAATGTTTTTTCTAGCAGAATACATGAATTTAATTTTAATTAGTGTATTGGTTAGTATTATGTTTTTTGGGGGATGGTTATCTCCATTTGAATCAACTTGGTTTGAGCAAATATTTAGCTGGGTTCCTGGATTCATCTGGTTATCAATCAAAACAATAGCTTTTGTTTTTCTTTTCCTCTGGTTGAGAGCTACTTTACCAAGGTATAGATATGACCAAATTATGAGATTAGGCTGGAAAGTATTTCTACCTATAACACTAGTTTGGATTTTTGTCGAAGGGTTTATGATTTATTATAAAGTTACACCGTGGGTTTTTTCATGATTAAAAGATTATTTTCAATAATTAAAAGTTTTTTTCTAATTGAAATATTCAAAGGGTTGTCAGTAACAGGAAAGAAATTATTTAAAAAGGAAATTACTGTTCAATATCCAGATGAAAAGACACCGCAGTCTCCTAGATTCCGTGGTTTGCATGCACTAAGAAAATATCCAAATGGAGAAGAAAGATGTATAGGTTGTAAGTTGTGTGAAGCAGTTTGTCCCGCTCTTGCAATTACAATTGATACTGAAATGCGATCTGATGGAACAAGAAGAACCACAAAATATGATATTGATCTTTTTAAATGTGTATACTGTGGATTCTGTGAAGAATCATGCCCAGTTGACGCGGTGGTAGAGACAAGAATTTTTGAATTTCATTTTGAAAGAAGAGATGAGAGGATTATTTCAAAAGATGAACTACTGAAAGTAGGGATTCTGTATGAAAAGCAAGAAATTAAAGATAGAGAAAATTTTAACTAAGGAAGGGTGCTAATGGAGTTATATGTATTTCTAATTTTTTCTTTATTATTAGTTTTTAGTTCTCTGAAAGTTATCACAATTAATAATCCAGTTAAAGCAGCTATATATCTAATAGTTGCCTTCTTTGCATCAGCAGTTTTATGGCTATTATTAAATGCAGAATTTTTAGCAATAATTCTTGTATTAGTTTACGTTGGAGCAGTTATGATAATGTTCCTGTTTGTCGTCATGATGCTAGATATAAATATAGTAGAAATAAAAGAGGGGTTTGTCGGTTATTTCCCTTTTGGTTTACTAGTATTTATAACAACAGCATTACTATTAATATTTTTTCTTAATGACCAATTTTCTAACATGGATAAAAATATTATTCAAGAAATTGCCATTATAAGTAATGATAATACAAAAAATCTTGGATTTTTATTATATACAGAGTTTATTTTAGCGTTTGAAATAGCTGGCATTATATTGTTATTAGGGATAGTTGCAGCAATTACATTAACTCATAAAAAGAATATTTCAAATAAATATCAAAACCCATTTCAACAGGTCAATGTTAAAAAATCTGACAGATTAAAAATAATTAAAGGTGAAGGTGAGAATAAATGATACCGATGCTTTATTACCTAGTTTTAAGCTCTATCCTTTTTAGTATTTCTTTGGCGGGGATATTTCTAAATAGAAAAAATATCTTAATATTACTCATGTCTTTGGAATTAATGTTTCTATCAATAAATTTTAATTTTATAATTTTTGGAAATTTTTTGGTTGATCTATCAGGACAAATTTTTGTTTTCTTCATATTAACAGTCGTTGCAGCTGAAACAGCAATAGGATTAGCTTTAATTGTTGTGCTATATAGAAGCAAGAAGAGTATTAATGTAGATGATGTAGGAAAATTAAAGGGTTAGTTATGTTTTTATCTAGTTTTTTAATTGTTTTTTTACCTTTAATAGGATCAATTCTATTACTTTTTGTGGGATCTAATAATAAAAAGCTTTTTACAAATCTTATAGCTATTACAGCAATTGGTATACCGCTTGTAATTTCTAGTTTTCTATTTATTAATTATTTATTTGATTCAACTGCTGTTACCTCATATATTCTTTATACATGGCTCCATTCCAACAAACTTATTTTCAGTTTAGGTTTTTTGGTTGATAGCTTGTCTATTTTTATGGCTTTCATTGTTACATCAGTTTCTTTTCTTATACATGTTTATTCAATTGGTTATATGAAGGAAGACGACGGTTATAATCGATTTTTTATTTATACGAACTTTTTTACATTTTCAATGCTCTTAATTGTGTTTGCAAACAATTTTCTACAATTATTTATTGGATGGGAATTAGTTGGATTATCATCATATCTACTTATTGGGTTTTGGGTTCAGAAAGAAAGTGCAATTCTAGCAAACCTTAAGGCCTTCATTGTCAATAGAATTGGTGATGTAGGATTAATTTTAGGAGTATGTTTGGTTTTTGTATATTGTAATAGCTTAGATTATTTTACTTTTTTTGAATCACTAGATTCTCTAAATAATAAATCAATAAGTTTTCTTGGTTATGATATTTTAGTTTTACCTTTAATAGCATTATTATTATTTATTGGGGCAGCTGCAAAATCTGCACAAATACCCCTCCAATTTTGGTTGCCAGATTCTATGGAAGGACCAACTCCAATTTCTGCTCTAATTCATGCAGCTACAATGGTAACGGCAGGGATTTTTATGATTGCAAGATTGTCACCGCTTTATGATCAGTCTATATATGTCTCAGACATAATACTAGTGATTGGATGTATAACAGCATTATCCATGGGACTAGTTGCTCTTACACAAAATGACATAAAAAGGATAATTGCATATTCAACTATCTCACAACTTGGTTATATGGCAGTAGCATTGGGAGCAACATATTATTCATTAGCAATATTTCATCTCATGACACATGCTTTTTTTAAAGCACTATTATTCTTGTGTGCAGGCTCAATAATTCTCAAATGCCATCATGAACAGGATATTAGAAAAATGGGGGGGCTAAAGAAAACTATGCCCATAACTTATATGACATTTTTGCTTGGAGCTTTATCATTAATAGGACTTCCTATATTTTCAGGGTTCTTTTCAAAAGACTTAATAGTTGATGTTTTAATGTTTGAAGAATTACCAATTGCGTATTACACGCTGGTGCTAGGGATATTTATTACAACATTATATATCTCAAAAATATTTTTTATTGTCTTTAATGGTGAAGATAAAATACAAAATATAAATAAAAATGAAGCTGAACACAGCAAAGTTATTTTAGCTCCAATGGGAATATTAGCCGTATTTAGCACAATTATAGGGTTAGTTTTATTTGAGCCAGTAATTAAAGAAAATTTTTTTAGTACATCATTAACAGATACAAATAGAATGACAAATTTTTTTAAATCCTATGTTTTGAGTTCTCATGAATTTATAATTCACTCTTTCACATCTTTAAACTTTTTTTCATTGATTTCAGGACTAGTTTTCTCTTATTTATTTTTTTCAAAATATCCTAAACTCATAGATAAATTTAAAAATAAATTTAATAAACTCTATATGATTCTAGTTGGTGAGTATGGTTTTACTTATTTATCAAATACTTATTTTCCTAAAAAAATTAGGAGAATATCAGAAGTTTTATGGAAAAGTTCTGATGAAAAGATTATTGATGGTTATTTTGTTAATGGATTAGCTAATTTCATAAATAATTTCTCTCTAAAAATTAGAAATATACAGTCAGGATATTTATATCACTATGCATTCACAATGATTATAAGTTTGGTTTTATTTTTATTATTTTTTTACGATTTTTAACATGAACATTTCCTCACTACCTATTTTAAGTATTTTAATTTGGCTGCCAATTGTGGGAGGATCTTTTTTACTATTTTTTAACAAAAAGGACATTCGTTATCTGAGATTCTTAAGTATTCTAATTTCTTCATTAACTTTACTCTTATCTCTACTTATTTTAATGGAATTTAATTTTAAAGTTCATGATCTTCAATTTATTGAAATAAAGCCATGGATAGAGACATTTAAAATCAATTATTATTTAGGGATCGATGGAGTTTCTCTTTTATTTATATTGTTAACTTCTACCACCACTTTGTTGATATTATTTTTCAGTCTTTCAGATACTCGACCACAGGAAAATAAATTCTTTTCCCTTTTCTTAATATTAGAAGGACTCCTTCTCGGAGTATTTTGTTCTTTTGATAGTATATTGTTTTATATTTTCTTTGAGTCTATGTTGATTCCTTTATTTCTCATTATAGGGATTTGGGGAGGACCAAATCGCATTTATGCCACTATTAAGTTTTTTTTATATACCCTATTTGGCTCTGTTCTTATGCTTATCGCAATCATTTACCTTTCGGTTAAATCCGGTAGTTTTGCTATATTTGATTTTTATCATCTAACCCTTCCTTTGCAGACACAAATTTTTATTTTTATTGCTTTTTTAATTTCATTTGGAATTAAAATCCCAATGTGGCCAGTCCACACATGGCTCCCAGATGCTCATGTGGAGGCACCAACAGGAGGCTCAGTTATTTTAGCTGCAGTAATACTTAAAGTTGGAGGATATGGCATGATTAGGTTTTTGTTACCAATTGCTACTGATGCAGGAATTTACTTATATGTATTTTTAATCCCCCTTTCCTTAATAGCAATAATATATATTAGTCTTGTTGCTCTCGCTCAACAGGATATGAAAAAATTAATAGCATATTCATCAGTTGCTCATATGGGATTTGTCACTCTAGGTATTTTTTTAGTGTTTGCCCTTTTAGATCAAAAGGATATAAATATTAATATGGCGTCCTTAGCTTTACAAGGCGCAATAATGCAAATGTTATCTCATGGATTAATTTCTGCTGCTTTATTTATATGTGTTGGAATAATTTATACTCGCACTAAATCTAGAATGATTAATGGGCAAACAGGTATAGTTCAAGTCATGCCAGTATTTTCAACTTTCATGATATTTTTCCTATTAGCAAATTCTGGTTTACCCGGGACTTCTGGCTTTGTTGGTGAATTTATGGTCCTGATAGCAAGCTTGGAATCTAACATAATTTATGCAATTTTAGCTTCACTTACTTTGATATTGGCTGCCTCTTACTCATTATGGCTGGGTAAACGTGTTATATTTGGTAAACCAACTAATGAAATCATCCTATCATTAAAAGATATTACCTCTATTGAGTTTTGGACTCTATTGACTCTTCTTGCCTTAGTTTTAGTTATTGGAATTAAACCAAGCCTAGTTATGTATATAATGCATGAAACATCAAATCATTTAGTACATTCATTATCAAGGGGCCTAATATGATAGCCTATTCCTATTTGATTCCAGAAATTATAGTTATTTCAACATCATGTTTTGTGCTTGTATTGGATTTATTTCTAAAAAAAGGGTACAGGCAAATTTCATATTATCTAATACAAATATCACTAATAATTACTACATTAACTATTATTAATAATTATAATTATTTTATAGAGTTATCATCCCCTTCGTATAGTACAAAGATTTTTCCAACAGTATTTAAAATTATATTGTTAATAGGAATGGTAATAATTTTTCATTATTCATATAACTTTTTAAAGTATTTTAAATTATACCAGACAGAATATTTTATAATATGCTTATTCAGTGTTATTGGAATGATGATAATGTCATCAGCACAAAACTTATTGCTTCTTTATCTTGGAATTGAACTATTATCTTTATCTCTATATACAATAATTGCATTTAATAAGAAATCTATTTTTTCATGCGAGGCAGCAATTAAATATTATATTCTTGGAGCAATATCATCAGGATTCCTTTTATTTGGAATTTCCTTAATATATGGATTAACTGGAACCTTATCGTTAGTAGAAATTTTTGAATTCATTAGTAATATACAGAATGAGCAAACTAATATTGATCTATATAATGTCGGTTTAATTTTTTCTTTAACCTTTATATTGGTGAGTCTTGCATTTAAATTTGGAGCAGCACCATTTCACATGTGGGTTCCAGATGTATATCATGGAGCCCTTACCCCAACAACTCTATTACTTAGCACACTTCCAAAAGTTGCTGTATTTATTGTTTTAATTAGGTTATTAGTTGATGCATTTTCTGGATTATTTGGTTTTTGGTCTGAAATGGTTCTTGTTCTTTCAATTGTGTCAATTATAGTTGGTAATATTATTGCTATAGCCCAAACGAATATAAAGAGAATGCTTGCGTATTCTACTATTGCAAACATAGGTTTTATATTAATAAGTCTTTCAATTGGCAATAAAGATGCTTATGAAGCATCAATGTTTTATACCTTGTCATACGTTGTCATGACAATGGCTGCTTTTGGTATTCTGTTACTAATAACTTGTAACAAAAAACCAATTGAAGAAATAAATGACCTTAAAGGATTAAATTCACAATATCCTTGGCTTGCCTTTCTGTTAATGATAATAATGTTATCTCTAGCAGGTATTCCACCGTTTATAGGTTTTCATGCAAAACTCTCAATAATTAGTACATTAATTAATGCAGGCAATGTCTATTTAGCAATATTTGCCGTCCTTATGACTGTTATCGGAGCATATTATTATTTAAGAGTAGTCAAAGTTATTTATTTTGATGATGCACCTGGTAGCATTACTGCAATCTCTTCTTATGTACTTGTTAGCCTAAACGCTCTAGCTCTCATTATTTTAGGTATATTTCCTAGTAGTCTTGGCCACCTTAGTTCATATGTGATTCAAAGCCTTTTTTAGCACTTGAAAATAAATTATGGAGATTATAGACTCTTTCTCAGTGCGGGGTGGAGCAGTCTGGTAGCTCGTTGGGCTCATAACCCAAAGGTCGTAGGTTCGAATCCTGCCCCCGCTACCAAAACACCCACAGAACTAAACTAATAAAATTCGGTCATAGTTAGCAGGAATGGAAGTACAAAATCTTTAATTTTATCTATTTAATCTTAATATTTTGTTATACAATTATTGGATAGCCCCATGAAGGGGCTATTTTATTGGTTTTTTGCAAATGGATAACCTTGAGAATAAGTTATTTTTAGCTATTAATCAGATACTGGAAAAAACTGATATGAGCGTACTTAATGTAAAAATTGACAAAGGAAGACTAGATCATAATATCAAAATCATTATTGATTCAGATAATGGCATAAATATAGATAATTGTGCTCATGTTTCAAGGTTAACTACTGGCACAATTAAAATTAATAAACTAGTTGATGGCAATTTTAATTTGGAAGTTTCATCTCCAGGAATAAATCGTCAACTTTTTAAACTTGAGGATTATTTATCCTTTGTAGGAGAGAATGTAAAAATACAACTAAAATCTCCCGAAAATAAACAAAAAAATTTCTCAGGGAAAATTATTAAAGTTAAAAATAATTATATTGTAGTTGAAGTAGACAATATTAATAAAGAGATAGATTTTGATAATATAAAGAAAGCAAATATTGTAAAAATTTAGATGTAAAGAAATGAACAAAGAAATTTTACTTGTAATAGAAACAGTCTCTAATGAAAAAAATGTCAGCAAAGATGTTGTCATAGAAGCTATTGAAGAGGCATTAAAAATTGCTGTTAAAAAGAAATATCGCTTAGAAAATAAAGGAGATAACGATATTGATGTAAGAGTTAGCATAAATAGAGAAACAGGTGAATATGAATCTTTTAGAAGATGGAAGGTTGTTGAAAACCTAGAAGAGGATGAATTGGTAGATCAGCAAATGTTGCTTGAAGACGCCACAAATAAAGACTCTGATTTAAGCATAGATGACTATTATGAAGAGCCTATAGAATCAGTTGGTTTTGGAAGAATAGTTGCTCAAACTGCAAAAAACGTCATAGTTCAAAAAATAAGAGAAGCTGAACGAAATCGCATAGTGGAGATGTATGAACCTAAAATAGGACAGCTAATATTTGGTGTTGTAAAACGTGTTGACAAAGGAGCAATATTTATTGATTTAGGTGTACCTGATAAAAAAAGTTTTGCAGAAGAAGCGATGATAGGGAAAGACTCTCTAATTCCAAAAGAGACTATTAGACCTGGTGATAGAATAAGAGGATATTTAAAAGATGTAAAGGCAGAATCAAGAGGGCCACAACTGTATATAAGCAGAACATCTTCTGAATTTTTAATAGAGTTATTTAAACTTGAAGTTCCTGAGGTTGGACAAGGTCTTATTGAAATACTTGGAGCGGCAAGAGATCCAGGTTTACGGGCAAAAATATCTGTTAAATCTAATGATCCAAAACTTGATGCTATTGGTGCTTGTGTTGGAATGCGCGGTTCTCGGGTTCAATCAGTATCTAATGAATTATCAGGAGAGAGAATTGATATTATTATGTGGGATGAAGATCCTGCAAAGTTTGTAATAAATGCAATGTCACCTGCTGAAGTTTTATCAATTGTGGTAGATGAAGAAAAGAAATCTATGGATATTGCTGTTGCAGAGGAACAATTGTCACAAGCCATAGGACGAGGCGGTCAAAATGTTAGATTAGCAAGTGAATTAACAGGTTGGAATTTAAATGTAATGAGCAAGGAAGAAGCAGATACCAAAACTTCAGAGGAACATAAAGTTACCAGTGATCTTTTTATGAGTGAATTAAACGTTGATCATGATGTTGCAGAAGTACTTTCGCATGAAGGGTTTTCAACGGTGGATGAGATTGCGTATTGTGCAATTGAAGAGTTAAACTCTATTGAGGATTTTGATACTGAATTAATTGATGAACTAAGAAAAAGAGCAGAAGAAAGGATAAAAGAAAAAGAGGCTAAGATACCAGAAGAAAGTAAGCTTTCAAACCTCAAAGGTATTGAAGAAGAAATGGTTGAACAACTAAATAGAAATAACATACATACCCGTGAAGATCTTGCTGATTTATCTACAGATGAACTTCTAGAAATGGTAGAATTGAGTCAAGAAGAAGCTGGAAAAATTATTATGGATGCAAGAGAACCATGGTTTAATAAAGCTGATAATTAAATAAAAACATGACTGATAAAAATGATAGAAAAAATTTGTCGCTAAAAAGTCATAAGGGGATGAACCCTAAAAAGGGCAGTTCATCTACTTCACCAAAATCTGTTACTATACAAGTAAAAAGGAAGAAAACCCTATCAAAAAGAATTACTGAGGAAGTAAAGCCAAGCACTCCAAAAAGTAATATCAATCAAGAAAATAACAGAAATAATACAAAGGAACCTCTACAGAAAAACTCAACACAAGAAAATCTTCAAATTAAGCCTAAACTAGGAAAGGTTGGTACTGGAAAAACAAAAAAGAAAACTAAAGTTGATAAAGATCTAAAATTTGAAAATTTTGAAGAAAAAGAATTACATTTAAAAACAAAAAAGAAAAAAGGAAAAAATATTGAAAACAAAATTTCTCCAGAAGTAGATTTAACCCCTCACCATCAATTTGAAAAACCAACTGAACCTATAAAAAGGGATGTAGAAATAACGAATTCTATGACTGTCAGTGAATTAGCACAAAAGTTAGCTGTAAAATCACCAGAATTAATAAAAGTAATGATGGGAATGGGTGTTATGGCTACGATAAATCAATCACTAGATCAAGATACAGCGGTACTTATAGTTGAAGAAATGGGACATACAGCAGTATGCAAGAATGATAATAATGAAGAGTCGATGCTTAAATCAGAGCCATCTAATAAGGAAGAGCTTGAGGCAAGACCTCCAGTTGTTACAATCATGGGTCACGTTGATCATGGCAAGACATCTCTTCTTGATTATATAAGAGAAACAAAGATTGCTACATCTGAAGCAGGTGGCATTACACAGCATATAGGTGCGTATAGAGTTAAAACAGAAAAAGGAGTAATAACATTTCTTGATACACCTGGACATGCTGCATTTTCTTCGATGCGTGCAAGAGGAGCACAAATTACAGATATTGTAATATTAGTAGTTTCTGCAGATGACGGAGTAATGCCACAGACTGAAGAAGCAATCCAACATGCACAGTCTGCAAAGGTACCGATGATTGTAGCAATTAATAAAATAGATAAGGAAAATGCTGACCCAGAAAAAACCCAAACAGAATTAAGTAAAAAAAATGTAATACCAGAAGAGTGGGGTGGCGATACAATCTTCACAAAAATTTCTGCACTAACAGGAACAGGAGTAGATAATCTATTAGATTCTATCTTGCTACAAGCAGAAATACTTGAATTAAAAGCTCCAAAAAAAGGACCTGCAACAGGGTCTGTAATTGAGTCATCTCTAGATAAAGGACGTGGCCCAATTGCTACGGTTTTAATAAAAAGTGGAACATTGAGTAAAAAAGATTACATTTTAGTTGGAAAAGAGTTTGGTCGAGTTCGCGCAATGTATGATGAATTTAATAAGGAAATTTTAAATGCAACACCAGGATCTCCTGTTGTTGTCACTGGTTTATCAGGAACTCCAAATGTTGGTGATCAGTTAATGTCAACATTAGATGAAAAGAAAATTAAGGAGGTTGCATCAATGAGAGAATCAAAGCAAAAAGAAATAGAAATGCAAGCTAAACAAAAAACTTTTAGTATTGATGATTTTAATATAAATAAAGGATCTAACAAAAAAGATATAATTAATTTGCTAATTAAAACTGACGTACAAGGTAGCTGTGAAGCAATTACTACATCTCTACAAAAAATAGAGAATGAAGATGTAGGTCTTGATATCATATATAGTGGGGTTGGTGGTATAACGGAATCTGATGTTAGTTTAGCGCAAACATCCAATGCAAGAATAATTGGATTTAATGTGAGAGCCGATAGTAAGGCTAGAAAATTAATAGATACAAATCAACTAGATTTAAAATATTTTAGTGTTATATATGATCTTATCGATAACGTGAAACAACAGTTGTCTGGGCTCTTAGAGCCAGATATTAAAGAAGAAATTATCGGAATAGCGGAAGTTAAAGATGTCTTTAGATCATCTAAGCTTGGAGCAATAGCAGGTACAATGGTTATTGAGGGATTAGTTCAACGAGATCAACCTATACGAGTATTAAGAGATAACATTGTAATCTATGAGGGAGAGCTTGAGTCCCTTAGAAGGTTCAAAGATGATGTTAAGGAAGTAAAGAGTGGAACAGAATGTGGAATAGGAGTTAAAGATTATAATGATATAAAAACTGGAGACCAAATTGAAGTCTTCAAAAAAATAGAAATTAAAAGATCTATATAACCTATATAATGAATAATCGCCTTTATAAAATTCAAGATTTATTACATAAAGAAGTTGCTCAACTAATTTTAAAAGATATTAAGAACCCTTTATTAAATAAGACAATAACAATTTCAAGTGTCAGGCTAAGTAAAGATGCAAGATATGCAGAAATATTTTTTACAACTTTTCAAACTGATACCGAAAAGATTGAAAGAGAATTAAATAAAGCTTCAAGCTTTATAAAAAATGAGTTATCGAAAAATCTGTATATAAAAAGATTACCTAGAATAAAGTTTACTTATGATATGACAGCATCTTCAGGTGAAAGAATTGAAAAAATAATTAAGAAAACATCTAAGAAAAATGAACATTAATGGCTTATTATTAGTAGATAAACCTAAAAATATTACATCTAATCAAACTCTTAAAAGTTTGAAAAAGATTTTGAATGTAAAAAAAGCAGGTATTGTTGGAATTCTTGACCCTTTAGCGCACGGAATGTTACCTATATTATTTGGAGAAGCTACAAAGTTTTCTCATTATATTGAATCTTACCAAAAAGAATATGTAGTAAACTGTAAGTTAGGAGAAATTAGCTCAACAGGTGACAGGGAAGGAGTAATTAAGAAATATAAGGATAATAATTTAGAAGAAATTCCTATTGAAATAATTAAAAAGGCATTAAAAAAATTTGTAGGTCAATTATCTCAAATTCCTCCAATGTTTAGTGGATTGAAGGTTCGAGGACAAAAACTGTATAAACTTGCAAGAAAAGGAATTACTATTTCAAGAGAACCTAGAAAAGTTTCTATTTATAATATTGAAATTATAAAATATCAATACCCAACCCTAATAATAAAAGTTACTTGCTCAAAGGGAACCTATATCAGAACTTTAGCTGAAGAAATTGGAAAAGAATTATCTATAGGAGCATATGTTTGGGATCTAAGGAGAACTAAAATAGGAAAATTTGAGGAAACCGATATGATCAAATTTGAAAAAATAAATAATGAATCTATTATAAGTTCAGATTATTTTCTTAATATAAACAATATATTAAGCGAATTTGATAGTTTTATAGTAACTGAAAAAGAAGAGGAAAAAATTAGGGTAGGACAATCAGTTTTTAGGTTTTCGGTGCTTAATAATAGACAAATAACTATATTTAACAAAAATAACATAATTGGCATCGGGGTTATCAGAAATAATCAGATTTGCCCAAAAAGATTATTAAACTTTAATGAATAATGGTTGTATTAATCTAAACTCATGATAGAATTCGGACGTTAATGGAGAAATTTATGGCCCTTGGCAATAACCTAAAAAAGGATGTAGTTAAAAAATTTGGAAAAACTGAAAATGACTGTGGCTCAACTAGAGTTCAAATTGCACTGCTTACAGCAAACATTAATAATTTAAAGGATCATTTCACAAAAAATTCAAAAGACACCCATTCTAGAAGAGGCCTACTTAAAATGGTTATGAAAAGAAAATCTCTAATGAAATATTTAAAAAGGAAAGATAGTTCGAATTATGAAGAACTTGTACAACAGTTAGGGCTCAGAAAATAGTTAATGTTTACCAAAGTATTTGAAATAGGAAATCAGTCTATTAAGATTGAAACTGGTTTAATGGCAAAACAGGCTAATGCATCAGTGATAGTAGATATCGAAGGAACTGTTGTTTTAGCTACACTTGTTGCAGCAAAAGAAGACAGTGATCGTGACTTTTTTCCTCTTACAGTGAATTACAATGAGAAATCTTATGCAGCTGGAAAAATCCCTGGAGGATTTTTTAAAAGAGAAGGAAGACCAAGCGAAAAAGAGACTTTAGTTAGTAGATTAATAGATCGTCCACTCCGCCCACTTTTTGAATCATCATATAAACGAGAAGTACAAATCATAGTAACCCTGATTTCAATGAATCCTGAAGTAGAACCAGAAATTCCAGCAATTATTGCTGCTTCAGCAGCCGTTAAGTTATCAGGACTTCCATTTGATGGAACTCTTGGCGCTACTAGGGTTGGTTATGATGGAGAAAAATATCTACTAAACCCTACAGCAAAAGAAATTGAAAACTCATCACTTGATTTAGTTGTGGCAGGCACAAAAGATGCTGTACTAATGGTTGAGTCAGAAGCAAAAGAACTTACTGAAGAAATAATGTTAGGAGCAGTTAATTTTGGGCATGAAAAAATGCAAGGAATAATAAATGCAATTGAGGAATTATGTAATGAAGTTGGAGTTGAAAATATAGAATGGGTTCCTAAGGAGATTAATGAAGAAAGTTATAATTCTATAAAAGAGAAATATGAATCAAAATTAGCTAAAGCTTTTTCAATCATTACCAAACAAGATAGGAATGAAACTATATCAAAAATTAAAGAAGAAGTTTTAGAAAAAAATATGAATGATGAAGAAGATAATAGCGAAGAAGTTTTATCATATTTTGACAAATTGCAAAAAGAAATTGTGCGTGAAAAGATATTAAAAGGGGATAAACGTATAGATGGGCGTGACACTAAAACAGTTCGTCCAATAAGTGTTCAACTTGGAGTGCTTCCAAGAACACATGGTTCTGCCTTGTTCACACGAGGAGAGACTCAGGCGTTGGTAGTTACAACCTTAGGAACAGAAAAAGATGCTCAGATAATTGATGCACTTTCTGGGCGAGTTGAAGATGGTTTTATTTTCCATTATAATTTTCCACCTTATTCCGTTGGTGAAATTGGTATGGTAGGTTCTCCTAAACGCAGAGAAATAGGACATGGAAAGCTTGCACGTAGAGGAATTCAATCTGTTCTACCAGCTAAAGGTACATTTCCTTACACGATTCGCGTAGTTTCGGAAATCTTGGAATCAAATGGATCAAGCTCTATGGCATCAGTTTGTGGATCAAGTTTATCATTAATGGATGCGGGAGTTCCTATCACATCTCCTGTTGCTGGAATAGCAATGGGTTTGGTGAAAGAAAAAGAAAAATTTGTTGTCCTAACAGATATTTTGGGAGATGAAGATCATTTAGGAGATATGGATTTTAAAGTTGCAGGAACAGAATCAGGAATTAATGCATTGCAAATGGATATAAAAATTAATGGGATTACATCTGAAATAATGTCAGATGCATTGAGCCAAGCTAAGGAAGCAAGACTACACATACTTGCTGAGATGGCAAAGGCAATCACAAAACCTAGAGATGATGTTTCATCTCATGCACCAAGATATACTCATATAAAAATTAATCCTTCCCAAATTGCTGAAGTGATTGGAAAGGGAGGGGCGGTAATAAAATCGATAGTTGAGGAGACTGGAGCGGTTATAGATATTTCTGATGATGGTGTAGTCAAGATAGCCGCGACTGATCAATCGAAAAGCGACCATGCAAAATCAATTATTGAAGACATAACTGCAGGGCCACAAATTAATAAAATTTATGAAGGGAAAGTTGCAAAAATAATGGATTTCGGAGCATTCGTTAATATTTCGCCAAATCGCGATGGACTTGTGCATATATCACAAATAAGTCAAGAAAGGGTAAATAACGTAAGAGATGTATTAACAGAAGGCGATGAAGTAAAAGTGAAGGTGCTTGACGTGGACAAACAAGGAAGAGTCAAGCTTACAATGAAGGATCTAGATTAGATCATATATAAACAAAAGAGGACAAAATGACAGACATTGAAATAGGAAAAGTATATACAGGAAAAGTGAAAAAAATTATGGATTACGGTGCATTTGTTAATATAATGCCTGGGAAAGATGGTTTAGTTCACATTTCTCAAATTAAAGAAGAAAGGGTAAATAGTGTTAGAGATGAAATGGCAGAAGGTGATGAAGTTCAAGTAAAGGTACTCGACATTGATGGTCAAGGAAGAGTTAAACTTACAATGAAAGGAATCAGCTAATCTACCATATGATGTTTTTTAGCAACAGGCCTAATCAAAAAATTTGAAAACAAAGCTATCCCAAGAAGAACAGCCATTAAGATCATTGTAGAATTATAAACTGTGGTAGAGGGATCAATTGTTCCCTGTGGAGCAATTTCCATTAATTTTGAAATTGTTACAGTTTTGGTTGCGACTAATTGATTAAAATTTTCAATTCCTGATCCAAATGTTTCTTTAAATTTAACTGGGTCTATTTTTGTTATTAATTCCTGCATTGCATTATTAATAGAATTTGATCGTAAGGATGTTATTGCAAGAGGCCCCAATATACCAGCAGTACTCCAAGCAGTTAAGAGTCTACCATGTATTCCACCAACATACCTTGTACCAAAAATGTCAGCTAGGTATGCTGGTATAGTTGCAAAACCACCCCCATACATTGTAAAAATAATCATTGTCGCAGCATAAAAATAGATTAGCAGAACAATGTTTGGGTTGACGCTAACTTGGGAAGCTGTAATAGGAATTGACAAGTATAGAATTATCCCTAGAACAAAAAATATATAATAAGTATTTTTTCTCCCTATGTAATCTGATGTGCTTGCCCAAAAAAATCTTCCTATCATATTAAAAACACTAATCATTAAAACATATGTTGCTGCAAATGCATTATCTACGATGTTTGGTAAGGCACTACTAAATATTTCTGTCATCATTGTTTTAGCGACCCCTAAAACACCTATTCCTGCTGTGACATTAAAGCACAAAACTATCCATAACATATAGAATTGTGGTGTCTTTAATGCTTGATCAATATGAACATGGTTTTTTGTTATTAATTTCTTTTCAAGAGTAGCATCATCCGGTTTGTTCCAATTTTTTGGTTTCCAGCCATCTGCAGGTATACGGTATGAAAACGCAGCTATTGTCATTATGAGGAAATATATTACCCCTAAGGATACAAAAGCAAAACCAATTCCTGTATCCCCAGTACCAACCAAATATACGCCAAGTTTTCCAGGCTGTATCATATTTATAACATCATTATTTCCAACAACAACAACTTCCCGAAGGACTCCGTTTATCTCAGTGTATCTAATTCCATCAATTGTTTTTAATATGATTTGATCGACAGCACCTAAAAATTCTGGCGCATGATAAAAAAAATCTATCAGAAATTCTTTTAAAGGTGCACCTATCATTGCACCGCCACCAAAACCCATAATAGCCATGCCTGTTGCCATACCTCGTCTATCCGGAAACCATCTAATTAGTGTTGAGACAGGTGACACATACCCTAACCCAAGCCCACAGCCGCCAAATACTCCGTATCCAAGATAAATTAGCCATAATTGATGAGTAAATATACCTATACTACCAACTAGAAAACCTCCTCCCCATAAGCATGCAGCAACAAAACCAACAAGTCTTGGGCCAACTTCTTCTAACCATTTACCGGCAAAAGCAGCAGCAAGTCCGAGCGAAACAATAGAAAGTGAGTAAATCCAAACAACTTCACTTAATGCCCAATCTTGAGATGAACTGACTACAACCCCTAGGGTTTTAATTAATGCAGGGTTAAATATACTCCAAGCATATACTGACCCTATACATAAATGGATAGCAATTGATGCTGGAGGCACCAACCATCTATTAAAATCTTCCCCAGCAATTATTCTTTCTTTTGCAAAAATACTCATTTTTTGTCGTTTTATAACATCTGAATTATTTAAAAAATATTCATTTTAATGTACATCTTTTAGTTGATTTAAAATATTTTCATTTTCCAAAGTAGATGTATCTCCAGAAATTTTCTCTCCTCTCGCTATGTTTCTAAGAAGTCTTCTCATAATCTTACCTGATCTAGTTTTTGGAAGATTTGTTGAAAACGATATACGATCTGGTTTTGCTATAGATCCTATTTTTGTCTTTACCCATTCCCTCAGTTGATCAGCAAATTCAATATTATTATGTGCTTTATAATTATTAATCAAAACGACAAATGCATGAATTGCTTCCCCTTTTATTTCATGTGGATAACTAACAACAGCAGATTCTGCTACAAACTCATGTGAGACAATAGCTGACTCGACTTCCATGGTTCCTAATCTGTGCCCAGAAATATTCACAACATCATCTGAACGACCCATAATCCAAATATTTCCATTTTCATCTTTCCTGGCAGTATCACCAGTTATATAAAACTTATTATTATATTTACTCCAGTATGTATTAATATATCTTTCTTTATCTCCCCAAATACCTCTCAACATAGAAGGCCACGGACTTTTTATGACAAGGTTCCCTCCTTGATTTACTTTTTTTACTTGTTGCCCCTGGGAATTGACAATATCAATTTCTATTCCTGGAAGCGGTTTTGTACATGTTCCTGGAACAATATCATAAACACCAGGTATTGGAGCAATCATATTAGCTCCTGTCTCTGTTTGCCACCAAGTATCAACTATTGGGCAATTTCCTCTTCCAATGTTTTGATAATACCAAACCCATGCTTCTGGATTAATTGGTTCACCAACAGTGCCCAGCAGTCTTAAGGAATTTAATTTATATTTAGCAGGTAAGTCATCACCAAGTTTCATTAATGTTCGTATTGCAGTTGGTGCTGTATAAAATATGGTAACTTTATTTTCATCAACAATACTCCAAAATCTTGATCCATCAGGATAGGTTGGGGCACCATCATAGATTAAAATTGTAGCCCCAACAGCAAGAGGCCCATAAACAACATAACTATGACCAGTTATCCATCCTATGTCAGCAGTACACCAAAAAATATCATCATCTTTTAAATCAAACACCCACTTATTTGTTAGTATACAATTAAGGAGATATCCTGCAGAGCTATGAATTATCCCTTTTGGTTTACCTGTAGATCCAGATGTGTAAAGAATAAACAGAAGATCTTCTGCAGACATTTCTTCTGGGGCAACACAAACCCCTTTTTCTTTTACAATTTGATGCCACCAAAGATCTATTGATTGATTAAAATTAATTTTTTCAGAAGAATTTTTAAAAACTATACAGTTCTTTATTGATGGACATCCAAGAGATAAAGCTTGGTCAACAGTATCTTTTGCGCGTATACTTTTTCCATTTCTAAAAAATGAATCAACCGTAATTACAATCTTTGCAGAACAATCATTAATTCGATCTTTCAATGATTCAGATGAAAACCCTGCGAATACTACAGAATGTATACACCCTATTCGTGCGCAGGAAAGCATGGCAATAATTGATTCTGGAATTGTTGGCATATAAATAATTACCCTATCTTGTTTTTTCAGACCAGTCTCAAGTAATGCATGTGAGAATGAATTAACTTTAGCAAGCAGTTCTTCATAACTAAGATTGGTAATAGAGTTATTTTCTGAGACATGCTTTATAGCTATTTTATTTTTTTTCCCCGTTTGAACATGTCTATCTAGACAATTTGACGAAACATTAAGAGTTCCATCTTTAAACCAACTAAAAAAAGGCGATTTCCCTGAGCAGATTGTCTTAAATTTTTTTATCCAAGTTAATTCAGAATTTGCAAGATCTTGCCAGAATAAATTAGGGTCAGAATTGTACTTTTTTAGTAAATCACTTAGGTCTTTATTCTTAAGATTAGCTTTTTGAACAAATTTTTTTGAAGGCTTAAAACTTCGTTGTTCTTTAAGATTTGACTCTATATTTTCCATCGCGAATATACACTTTCTTCAGTCTATCCGAGTTTTTTCTATTTTTTCATGTCTTTCTTGAGCTTCAATACACAGTGTTGCAATAGGTCTAGCTTCTAATCTCTTAATTCCAATTGGATCTCCAGTTTCCTCACAATACCCATATGAGCCATCCTCAACTCTTTGCAAGGCCTGATCAATTTTTGAAATCAATTTTCGTTCTCTATCTCTTGTTCTTAACTCAAGTCTAAATTCTTCTTCTTGAGTTGCAGCATCATTAGGATCTGAAAGCTTAGAAGAATCCTGTTTCATATGTTCAACTGTTTTATCAGCTTCTCTCATAAGCTGTTTTTTCCACTCTAATAAAATAGTCTTAAAATGAGAGATTTGCTTGGAAGACATATATTTTTCTCCTTTTGTTGTTTTGTAGGGCTTAAATGCAAGAAAGCTATACAAATCTTGCTTATTAATGTTTTTCTGAGTAGATTTTTCTGCCATAACAAACTAGTTATTTTGCATGGACACGGGTTCTATATCAAGGTTTTTTTAGACTTAATGAAGACTTATCCTTTTTTAACTGGAATTTCTCCATCATGAAATTCAGCAGAAAAGACCGAAACCTTACCAAACTCTATTTTACTTTTAATGATTTTACCTTTTTTATTCTTGATTATAGAATATCCTTTTTTCAGTATTTTTTTGGGGTTACAGTTAGATATTTGGATAGTAAGATTAGATAGCTCTTGTTTCCTTATTTCATACACTTTTGAAGCAGCAAAAAGTAGTTGCTTATAAACACCAATATAGCTTTCTGATGAATTTTTGATTTTTTGTGACATACTAGTTTTTACATAGTTTAGTTGAGAGCAGGTAGTATTATTTTCATTTTTTAATCTTCTTAGAGTGTTCTGTATAGATTCGCCTAATTTATTTAATGAATTATGATAGTTATTTAACATATCACTAATAATTTTTTTAGGTCTGTAGGAATGAATTTTTAATGTATTTTCTTTAACAAAACTTTGAAATCCTTTAAATTTAAATTTTATTTGTGAAAAAAGATTTCTATCTATTTCGGCTATCCTTTGTAGTATTTCGTTTTTATCTTTTGTGGCTTTTGTTGCAGCATGAGTTGGTGTCTCGGCATGAAAATCAGAAACATAGTCTGAAATTGTTATATCTGGCTGATGGCCAATGCCAGTTATGGTTGGGATTTTTGATGAATATATTTCTCTCGCAAGAATTTCATCATTAAACGGCATGAGATCTTGGAAAGATCCTCCACCCCTGACAATTAGTAATACATCTACTTCATTATTTTTATTAGCAAATCTTATTTGCTGTACAATGCTTCTTGCTGCAAACTCACCTTGCACAGTACTGGGATATATATAAATTTCCGCAATAGGATATCTTTTTTTGATTATTGTAGTAACGTCATGCAATACGTCTCCTTGTTGAGATGTAATTACACCAATAATTTTTGGAAAGTTTGGAATCTCTCTTTTACGGTCAAATAAACCTTCATTTTCAAGTTTCTTTTTTAGTCGTTCAATTTTTTTTCTTAAGGCGCCTTCTCCATACTCATCAATTTCTAAAATCTTAATTTGAAATCTACCAGCAGCTTCGTAAAAATCTACTTTCCCTGTTATAAGTACTTCTGAATTATCATAATCTGTGATATCTATTTTTGCCGTACTTTCCCATGATAAGATAGTACAATCTACTGTGTATTGTTTTAAACCTGAGTTTTCACTGAGCGTACAATATTGATTACCATTTGGATATTTTTTTGCTTTTGTAATTTCACCTTTAATTATGATAGTGTGTTCAAAAGAATCTCGAAGTGCGACCCCTACTTTTGAATTGAGTTCTTTAATACTATAAATTTTCATATTTTTTTATATTTATGTTTCATATGATAACTTTAATATGTATAATATAGAATGGTAAGTACTATAAAAAAATCCAAAAGTACGAAACTTAATACATCCGAGGAAGGATTAGCCTTTGACGATGTTCTCCTTGTTCCTCAATTCTCTGAAATACTTCCATCAAACGTAGATTTAAGTACAAAACTTACAAATAATATTCAGCTTAAAATACCTATATTATCTGCTGCCATGGATACCGTGACAGAATCAAAAATGGCAATAACATTGGCAGGTGAGGGAGGAATTGGAATAATTCACAAAAATATGAGCATTGACAAGCAAGCCCAGCAAATAAAGAGAGTAAAGAAATATGAAAGCGGAGTAATCAAAGATCCAATTACCGCAAGCCCATCAATGAGCGTAAAAGAGATTTATAACATAACAAAAAAATATAAGATTTCCGGAGTCCCAATAGTTGAGAATAACGTTCTGGTTGGAATTGTTACTAACAGAGACTTAAGATTTGTAGATAATTTAGATTTGAGCGTAACAAAAATCATGACTCCAAAACCAAAATTGATTACAGTAAAAGAAAATTATACAAAGGAAGAAGTGATTTCAGCTTTACGTAAAAATCGAATAGAAAAAATACTTATTGTAAATAAGAAACATGAATTAAAAGGAATGATTACTTTTAAAGATATACAGAAATCTACAACTTATCCAAATGCATCGAAAGATGATACAGGAAGTTTACTTGTTGGAGGAGCTATTGGCACAAATAACGAGTCAATGGAAAGGGCAGAGGCCCTAATTGAACAAAAAGTTGATGTAATTGTGATTGATACAGCACATGGTCATTCAAAGCTTGTGCTTGATACATTAAAGAGGATTAAAAAAAGTTTTCCAGGTCAACAAGTTATAGCTGGGAATATTGCTACAGAAGAAGCAGCAAAGGACTTAATTTCAAGAGGAGTGGATGGAATTAAAGTGGGAATAGGTCCTGGATCAATATGCACAACTAGAATTGTCGCTGGTGTTGGAGTCCCACAACTATCAGCAGTATTAGGTGTTTCTAAAATTGCAATGAAAAGTAAAATTCCAGTAATTGCTGATGGAGGAATAAGGTATTCAGGTGATATTGCAAAAGCTATTGCTGCTGGTGCCGATACAGTTATGTTAGGAGGTCTTCTTGCTGGTACAGACGAGGCACCAGGTGATGTAGAATTATTTGAAGGAAGAACTTATAAATCATATAGAGGAATGGGATCAATTGGGGCCATGCAAAAAGGTTCACGTGATCGATATTTTCAAGATACCGAAGAATCTCCATCTAAACTTGTACCTGAAGGAATTGAAGGCAGAGTACCTTACAAAGGAACAATGAAAACAATTCTTCATCAATTAACTGGTGGACTTAAATCTAGTATGGGGTATGTAGGATGCAAAAATATTGACAGTATGAAGAAAAATACAAGATTTATTAAGATTTCGTCATCCGCTAAACAAGAAAGTCATGTCCATGATGTTGCAATTGTAAAAGAACCACCAAATTACCAACCTCGATAGATATGCAGAATAATGTACCTAATTCAATATTAATAATTGATTTTGGATCGCAATACACACAGTTAATTGCACGCAGGATTAGAGAATGCGGAGTTTATAGCATAGTAAAACCAAATAACTTAAGCATAAAGGATATTAAATTAATTAATCCAAGAGGAATAATTTTAACTGGTGGGCCTGAATCAGTTAAATCAAAGAGTAAATTACTTATAGATAATAGAATATTTAATTTATCTATACCAATCTTAGGGATCTGTTATGGAATGCAATTAATTGGAGATTATTTTAAAGGAAAAGTTGGGCGCTCCAAGAAAAAAGAGTTTGGAAATTCAGAGTTTTTTATAAAAAAGAATTCAAAGATCTTTAAAAATATAAAGTCAAAGAAATTTAATGTTTGGATGAGTCATGGAGATAAAATAGACTCTACACCAAAAGGATTTGATATTATAGGAAAAAGCACAAATAGTAATATTTCAGCAATTTCAAACAAGAGGAAAGATATTTATGGATTACAATTCCATCCTGAAGTGACTCACACCAATAATGGTAAAAAAATAATAAATAACTTTATTTTAGAAATTTGTAAATGCAAAAAATATTGGACTACGAAGAACATCATTAAGAATTTAATAAAAGAGATACAAAACAAGGTTAAAGGAGAAAAAGTTATATTGGCATTATCAGGAGGTGTTGATTCATCAGTAGTTGCTGCCCTATTAAATAAGGCAATTGGTAAACAATTAATCTGCATTTTTATTAATACTGGACTTCTAAGAAAAAATGAAGTTTCAGAGGTTCAGGATAATTTTTCAAAAAAATTAGGGGTTAATCTTATTACTGTGAACTCTAAGAGATCTTTCTTCAATAAACTAAAAAATATTTCTGACCCAGAAGATAAAAGAAAGATTATAGGTAAAACTTTTATACAAGAATTTGAAATTCAATCAAAAAAATTGAAAAATATAAAATTTTTAGCACAAGGAACAATTTATCCAGATGTAATAGAATCTTCAGCAAAAAATAAGAAATCTGATGTAATTAAATCACATCATAATGTGGGGGGTCTACCAAAGAATTTAAAATTCTCATTAATTGAACCAATAAAAGAACTTTTTAAAGATGAAGTCAGAAAGATTGGAAAGACCTTAGGCCTGTCATCAAACATATTAAATAGACATCCATTTCCAGGACCCGGACTTGCGGTTAGAATTTTAGGAGAAGTTACAGAAGAAAAAACAAAAATATTGCAGGAAGTTGATAATATTTTTATTGAAGAATTAAAGTCTAATAAAATATATAATAAAGTCAGTCAGGCACTAGCTATTTTCATACCAGTTAAAACAGTAGGAGTAATGGGGGATAAAAGACATTATGATTATGTTATTGCATTACGCTCAGTTAATACAATAGATTTTATGACGGCATCTGTCAGTGAAATCAGTTATAAGCTGTTAAACAAAATATCAACACGAATTGTCAATGAAGTTCCTGGTGTAGCTAGAGTTGTTTATGATATAACAAGTAAACCACCTGGTACTATTGAATGGGAATAAGAAATGTCTGAATTAACAATATATCATAACCCAAAGTGTAGTAAATCTAGACAAACTTTAGAGTTAATTAAAAGCAAAAATAAAGACCCTAAAGTTATTCTTTATTTAGAAAAAAAGTTTTCATATGAAGAATTAAAGAATATTATTTTCTGGTTAGGAATATTTCCAAGAGATCTTTTAAGAAAAGGGGAGAATGAATACAAAGAAAACAATCTGGAAAATATTAATTTAAGTGATGATGAGATTATTAATCTAATGGTGCGTTTTCCAAAATTAGTAGAAAGACCTATTGTAGTTAAAGATAATCAAGCAATTATTGGGCGTCCCCCACAAAATGTTTTAAAATTGATAAGGTAAAATAAACTTTCCTTTCAAATTAAGGGTTAATATATTAACATTGCCAACAACATGTTTAAAAAAAATATTATAACACTTCTAAGACCTGAACAATACGTAAAGAATTTATTTATATTTGCTCCATTATTTTTTTCATTTAAATTCAATTTTATTAATATTTCAAATTCTTTATTGGCCTTTTTCTTATTTTCGTTAGTAGCAAGCTCTGCATATATTTTTAATGATCTAATGGATATTAATGATGACAGAAATCATCCAGTTAAAAAATTTAGACCATTAGCGGATGGAAAGGTTTCTCTTACTACGGCAAAAACTTTAATATTTTTGTTATCAGGTATTGCATTAGCAATCTCATGGATTGTAAATACAAACTTATTTTTTATTCTATTTGTATATCTTGTTTTGAATATATTGTACTCCTTGAAGTTAAAACATATTACAATTTTAGATATTTCTATAATAGCAACTGGATTTGTTCTTAGGATTTTTGCTGGAAGTTTTTCTATAAATGAAGATTTATCCATGTGGATTATAACCATGACTTTTCTTTTGGCATTATTTTTAGGATTGGCAAAAAGAAGAGACGATGTATTACTTTCTGAAGAAGGCACAAAAACAAGAAGAAATATTGATGGATATAACCTAGAGTTTATTAATGCTGCAATGGTTTTAATGTCTGGAATAATAGCAGTTGCATATATTCTTTTCACAACTTCAACTGAAACAATAAATAAATTTAATACTGAATATTTATATGTCACTTCATTTTTTGTAATCCTTGGAATTTTAAGATACATGCAAATTACATTTGTAGAAAAGAATAGTGGTGACCCAACATATATCTTGTATAAGGATAAATTTTTAAAAATTACAATTATATTGTGGCTTATTAGCTTCTATTTAATGGTTAAAATTATTTAAATGAATATTGCAGTTCGATATGTTTTATTTGCTATTTTTGCCACTATAGTAAATTTATTGTCTCAGTATATTACTTTTCATGTTTATAAGGGCTTTTTAGATCTATATTTAGCAATGTCCGTTGGAACATTATCTGGTCTTATATTAAAATATATATTAGATAAAAAATATATATTTTATTATAAACCTGAAAATAAAAAGTTTGACGGCATTACCTTTTCCTTTTATTCATTAACTGGAATTGCCACTACTTTTATTTTTTGGGGTTTTGAAATAGGATTTGACTATATCTTTAGAAGTGAAAATGCTAAATATATAGGAGCTGTAATTGGACTTAGCATTGGCTATACAGTAAAGTATTTTTTAGACAAAAAACTGGTATTTAAAAATTAAATTAAATTCATATAGTTGGGGAATGTATCCGCAAATTGAAGGTAAGCAATTTGAGCTTAATACTATAGCTAAACTACGTGAATATATTCTTGATACAAAAGAAGCAATCCCATTTGGCAATGGTAGAAGTTATGGAGATAGTGCATTAAATACCAGTATGATTAACTGTAAAAACCACAACTCATTTCTAGATTTTGATGAAGATAATGGAATATTGCATGTTGAAAGCGGAGTACTGCTAAGTGAAATTCTCAAGAAAATAGTTCCAAAAGGTTGGTTTTTAAAAATAACCCCTGGAACTAAGTTTATTACTATTGGAGGAGCAATCGCAAGCGATGTACATGGGAAAAATCATCATAAGAAAGGTTGTTTTAGTGAATGTGTAGAAGAGTTTGATCTGATGATTCCAAATGGCAGCATAGTATCGTGCAAGAAGACAGATGAGCTGTTCAAAGCTACATGCGGAGGAATGGGTTTAACTGGAGTCATAATCAACGCAAAGATATCTTTAGAAAAAATAAAATCTAAAAACATTGATCAAATCACTATAAAAACAAAAAATCTAAAAGAAACATTTCAAGCTTTTGAAGATTATTCATCATATCCATATTCTGTTGCTTGGATAGACTGTTTAGCGGAAGGAGAAGAAATTGGAAGATGTCTTCTTAAAGTTGGAAGTTTTTCTAATGATAAAGACTTAAAGTATAAACAGGGAAAAAAAATTAATATCCCTGCTATTTTCCCCTCATTTCTACTTAATAAATTAAGTATAAAAATTTTTAATTGGATTTATTATCACAAAATATACAAAAAAGAATCAAAACAAAAAGTTGATATTGATAAATTTTTTTACCCATTAGATAATTTAAATAACTGGAATAGAATATATGGAAAACAAGGTTTTACACAATACCAGTTTATACTTCCAAAGAGAGATAGCTACGATGGTTTATTTGAAATTCTATCAAAAATATCAGATAGTGGACAAAGTTCATTTTTATCAGTTCTAAAACTTTACGGAAAAGAAAATAAAAACTATCTATCTTTTCCTATGGAAGGATATTCTTTGGCACTGGATTTTAAGATAAATAGAAAAGTTTTTAAATTACTGGATGAATTGGATAAATTAGTTCTAAAGTATAATGGAAGAGTATATCTTGCAAAAGATGTTAGAATATCTAAAAATAATTTTGAGAAAAACTATCCAAATATTGGAAAATTTAGAAAAATTAGAAAAGAATATAGTATGGATAAAAAATTTCAGTCTTTACAATCAAAAAGAATAGGGATTTAAAAATGAGTTATGTTTTAATCATAGGGGCAAAGAGTGATATAGCAAGGAATTTAGCTGAAATCTATGGAAAGAATAACTATAATCTATATCTTGCCGGAAGAAAGATTCACGAGCTTGAAAAATTTTCTGATGACTTGAAAAAAAGAAATAATATAGAAGTAAAATTAAGAGAATTTGATATCACTAAATTTAATCTACATAAAGAATTTTATGCATCTCTAGAAGAAAAACCATTTGGAGTAATTCTAGTAGCTGGTTTTTACCCAGAACAAAAAAAGGCAGAATTAGACTGGGAAATGTCTCTAAAATCCATAAATGTCAATTATTCGGGACCAATCTCTATATTAAATATTGCCTCTAATGAAATGGAAAAAAATCAAAGAGGGTTTTTGATTGGTGTTAGTTCTGTTTCTGGAGATAGAGGAAGACAGAAAAACTACATTTATGGAAGTTCAAAAGCAGGATTAAGTGCATATTTGAGTGGATTACGTAACAAGCTTTTTAAAAAAGGCATTCATGTTCTTACTGTAAAACCAGGATTTGTTGAAACAAAAATGACAAAAGATTTAAATTTGCCAAAGAGACTTACTGCAAAACCAAAAGATGTAGCATATGATATTTTTACTGCTCAACAAAAGAAAAAGGATATTCTATATACACGATGGATTTGGAGATACATAATGATTATTGTCAAAAGTATTCCTGAATTTATTTTTAAAAGAACTAATATTTGATGAATTCAAAAACTTTTACTCTTAGTTTAATTTATTGTGTAAGCTTGCTACTAATCATTTTTAGTATGCTTTTCATCAATTCTTTTTACAAATATAATCATCTTTATGGTAGCCCTGTATTTCTTATCCAACTAAAACCATTAGAAATATTAATTAGTGGATTTATCTTTCTCATATTTCTTTATTTTTTTGAAAAATTATATAATAAGCTAATACTTTACTTTGAAAAATATTCTATAAAGAAAAAGTTTATTTTTATTTTTTTATTATCTTTTGTTTTTAAATTATTATTACTAAACTTTAATATTGTGTCAGATGATGTAACTCCTTTAATTAATGATGTTTTTTTTGAAGGGAAGTTTAATCAATACAAGCTTTATTCATTTATAGTTTTCTTTATTTCAAAAATTACGATAGATTATAATTTTTACTTAACTCTTATAAATATTATTTTTGGAAGTCTTTCCATCTCTATTTTATATTTAATATTTTTAACTTTTAAAGAACGTAATCATAGATATTCTTTAGGGATTTTGCTTACTGTTTTATTTGTCCCATTAAATGTAATAGAAATTCTTATAAGAGTTGACACTTTATTCTTATTTCTATTTTTACTTACTATATTTCTATTATTTAAGCAAATAGGATCAAATACTTATAGAAATATATTTTACTTAAACCTATCCTTATTTTTTTGTTGTCTTTGTCGTGAATCAACAATTTATATGCTTCCTCTATACTTATTAATTACATTTTTTGCAGATAAGAATCGACTTCAATCAGCAATTAGTATGACGTTGACTATTATTTTAACTACATCTTTTTTGGCTTCATTCAATGAAGATAATTATGGAATGAAATCAAGAGTTAAAGAGTATCACCTCATATATAATATGATGCATTATGGTTATTTTAATGAAAAAATTACTCGTGGATATTTTGATAAATTAAGTCCAGAGGCAAAAAAGCTTCATAAAGAACTTGACCTTTCTTATATAAATAATGTACCTCCACATAAAAGAAAGAATTTTGATGACTCACATCTTGGAGGAACGACTAGATCTATTTGGTATCTCATAAGACCTGATAATGAAAATATAGTTATTAAATCTACAATGACTCCATATGAGGGAGACTTTAACAAGATAAAAAATATTTTAAGAAACTCAATTAAAAATATCCCTGAAAATGTACCTTTAGAAATTTTGGATCAAACTTTAACAAATGCATATCTAAAAATTGATAATGACAAGGATAGGGAGCTTGCAAAATACTTAAAATCACAATTATTCCATGTATTTTTATTTAGAATGGCTCATCTAGATGGTTGGCCAAAAGGAGCATGCTATGTAATAGATAATTTGAAAAAAGAAACTTCTGTATCTAAAAAAACTAGATTTAATAGAGACTGTGTTATTCAGAAGATCGCAAATATAAGTGAAGATTACATGTATAGTAGATCTGATAATTGGGCATATAAAAGAGCAGCAATTCCTTTCACTTGGCGTTTTGATAAAACAAAAAAAATATATGTTCAGCACCCAGATATAAAATATGTTGAAGAAATAGCAATGAGTATACCAACCTTATATATTACACAAAGTATTTTGAGTTTATTTGGGATGTCAGGTTATGTATCAGTTCCATCTGGAATTGGACAAATAGCAAAAATATATGAGAAAAGTATTTTTCCAGATATATTTTTAAAAAATTTTCAAGGAATGTATGCACTAATAATAAATTTTTGGTATATTTTTTCATTCTTTGCCATAATTGCATCAATTTTTATTAGAAAAAACAGTGACACTCAAATAAGAGAATTCCTTATTGGTATAATTCCACTTTACTACGGTTTATTTTTAGTATTTGCAGTCCATTTTGAATTTTCTAGACTTATGATACCAATTATTCCCTTCATCATTTATAATTTTTTAGTAACAATATCTATTGTTCTGGAGTTTTTTAAAGATGTTTACAGGCTATACTTTTTTAAAAGTAACAAATAGAAGTTTTATATTATCATGAAAATTGCTTTTTTTGATTTTGACGGAACTATAACCAAGAGTGATACCTTTGTAAGATTTATTCGCTTTTTTTCTGGAGACACTAAATTTTTTCTTGGATTATTTTTTTTGCTCCCTAAACTTATTGCTTACAAGTTTAAAATTATTTCAAACCAATTTATCAAAGAGTCTATAATTACCTATTTTTTTAAAGGAGTCAGCGAGGATATATTTAGAGAAAAAGCATTAGAATTTTCATTAACTAAAATTGACTTTTTGGTAAGGAAAGATGCCATGCAAAAAATTTTGTGGCACAGGAATAATGGACATAAAATTGTTGTGGTTACTGCATCAGTTGATTATTGGATTAAGCCATGGTGCGATAAAAATAGTATAGAATTAGTTTCTACAAGATTAGAAATTAAGAACAATATTCTTACAGGACTTCTTTTGTCAAAGAACTGTGTTGGTCCAGAAAAGGTTAAAAGAATTAAAGAAAAATATGAGCTCTCTGATTATGAGTATATTTATGCTTATGGTAACAGTAAGGGAGATGATGAAATGCTAAAAATGGCATCTGAAGGGTTTTATAGAATTTTCAAAAATTAAACAAAGAATTTTTCATTAATTCTTCATTTCATATTATAAAGAAAGAGTATATCTAACTAAGGGTTTATTTGTAATGGGTACCTATAATCTTTAAAAAAAAGGAAAAAAAAAGGCCGAATGGGGGTAAGAATCGACCTTTAGTAAAGGGGTGGAGATACGACAGTATGTGTCTATATCATGTCTGTTACATTAATACAAAACACCCACTTTTGTCAATAAAAAAATGAACAAAAAATGAACAAAAAATTTATAAATTACATCTGTTCATATAATTTCTGACAAAAACTTGACAAAATAGGTAAAAAACATAAAAATATGTACAAATATATTCAGATATGAGTGATTATGATTAAAATAGATTCAGATTTAGCTCAAAAACCTAGACATCTAATCCAGGTGGTACATAGGCGTACTGGCATAAGTTCCGATGTTATTCGAGCTTGGGAAAGGCGTTATAATGCCATTACCTCACATCGTACAAGCACTAATCGAAGACTATACTCTGACTCAGATATTGAAAAGCTATCACTTTTAAAACGTGCTATTAATTCTGGCAGGAGGATTGGCGATATTGCAAATTTATCATATGATGACCTGTTTGAACTGGTCATGGGTGATGAATCAAATAAATCTAGAACATATTCAAGACCCAGTACCGGAACAATTATGGAATTATTTGATGAAGCAACCACAAATATTAGTGAAATGAATGCTCTTCAATTAGACATTACCTTATCTAATGCTGTAGCAATGTTAAGCACAACAGATTTTTTATTAGAATTTTTAAAGCCTTTACATAATCATATTAATGATGAATGTAAAAGAGGAACTTTACGGTACGTCCAAGAAAAATTAGCAAAAATTTCAATTCGTACCTGCCTGAATAACTTATATTTAAAATATAGATCACCAAGGGAAGAAGGACCTAAATTAGTTATAGGGTCACTAATTGCAGAGTATGAAAATCTAGATACGCTCATGCACATTATAGTTGCACAAAATATTGGCTGGGATGTTACATATGTTGGAAATAATTTACCTCACGATGAAATTACTTTTATAGCAAAGGAAATCTCAGCACAAGTTCTAGTTTTAGCTCTGAACAACCCAAGAGATATAGCAAGGAAAAGTTTTGAAATTAAAACTATTAAAAATAATGCTAATAAAAAAGAGAATATAATTTTAATTGGACACGAAGCACTTGAATATCGTGCACTAGCAGATGATGTTCAAGCCATTATTTCACAAGATATGAGTTCATTCAGATTAATTCTTGAGAGATTTTACAGTCTAATCAGATAAATATGTTAATAATTCATTAGTAGAAGTAATTTCTTTTTGTATATTTTCTTTTTTATCTAAATTTTCTTTAATTACATTTGAGGGAGCTTTTTCAATAAAGTCTTTATTATCAAGTTTTTGATTAATTTTTGAAAAATTTTCTTCAAGCTGCAAAAGGATCTTTTTTAGCCTATCATATTCTTTTCCAACATCAATTATATTTTTTATAGGTATTAGAATTTTTAAATCTTTTAGAGTTATTGTTATACAATCTTTAATTGAATATGAATTATCATTCCAAAAAACCTTGTCAACTTTTGCCAAACTCTCAAATATATAACTATTTTCTTCAATAACTTTTTTATAATTCATTTCTTTAGATAAAAAATATACATTTATTTTCATTTTAGGGTGGATATTTAAATCACTTCTTGTTTTTCGAATAGAATTCACTATTCCTTTTACTGTATTTACAGTTTCCATAATATTGTCATCTTTAAATATTTTTTGTTGAGCTGGGAATTTTGCATCAATTAAAAGTTTTTCAGCTGTATAATCTCTTTTATACATTTCTTCCCATATACTCTCAGTTAAGTAAGGAATAATTGGATGGCATAATTTTAATATTAATTGAAGACTACTTATTAGAGTATTTTTTGTAGATTCAGCATTCTTATTTATTGAAATTTTTGCTATTTCTAAATACCAATCACAGTATTCATACCAGATAAAGCTGTAAAGAGATCCTGCAATAAGATCAAACCTAAAGGTTGCAGAATGTTTTTTATATTCCGTAATAAGGTTATTTAACAATGTTATAATCCATTTATCATAAAGAGAAAGGGAATCATAATTAATTTTTGGCTCAAAGTTCTTTAAGTCTACTGTCAAAAAAACAAAACGTGACGCATTCCATAATTTATTACAAAAATTACGATAACCTTCAATTCGATTTAAATCAAAATTTATATCTCTTCCTGTTGAAGCTAGTGCACTAAAACAAAATCTCAGAGCATCTGCTCCATAGGGTTTTATGCCATTTGAAAATTCTGCTTTGGTTTTTTTAATAATTTTTTCTTCAAGTTTTGGCTGCATTAAACCTGAAACTCTCTTCTTGATTAGTGAATCAATATCAATTCCATCAATAATATCAATAGGATCAATTATATTGCCAAGTGATTTTGACATTTTTTTACCTTCTGAATCTCTGACTAAACCATGTATATAGATAGTTTTGAAGGGAACTTTATCTGTAAATTTTAACCCCATCATGACCATTCTAGCTACCCAAAAGAAAATAATATCAAAACCTGTAACTAAAACATTTGTAGGATAAAAATCTTTGAATTCATTTGTTTCTTCAGGCCAACCTAATGTTGTAAATGGCCATAGAGCTGAAGAAAACCATGTATCAAGAACATCTTGATCTTGGGTAAGTTTTACTTTTTTTTCTAGTTGATGTTTTTTTCTAATACTATCTTCATCATCACCTACAAAAATATTTCCATTTTCATCATACCAGGCAGGAATTCTATGTCCCCACCAAATTTGACGACTTATACACCAGTCTTCAATATTTTCAAGCCAATTAAAATAAACCTTCTCCCAATTCTTGGGCATAAACTTTATGTTTGAATTTTTTACAGCTTCTATAGCAGGTATTGCTAATTTATCCATTTTCATGAACCATTGATTTGTTAGAAGTGGCTCAATTATTTCACCTGATCTATCACCTACAGGAATATTAGTTTTATATTTTTCCTTTTTTCTGAGTCTATTTTGTTCTTTTAACTTACTGAGAACAACTTTTCTGGAATCATGAATATTAAATCCTACCAAATCCTTACTCACCTCTGAATTTAGAGTTCCATCTTTATTTAATATATTAATAATATCTAGATTATATTTTTTACCAATTTTATAATCATTAAAATCATGTGCTGGAGTTATTTTTACGCACCCAGTTCCAAATTCCATATCTATTGATTCATCTTGAATTATTGGGACTTTCCTATTTATAAATGGTATTAAAACATATTTCTCTTTTAGATGTGAATAACGTTTGTCATTAGGATTAATGCAGACCGCTGTATCTCCAAATAGCGTTTCTGGTCTTGTAGTTGCTACAGTTACTTTTTGATCACTTTCAAACACATCATAATCAATAAAAAATAATGAGCCATCTTTTTCTATATTCGATACCTCTAAATCAGAAATAGCTGTCTGTAATTTTATATCCCAGTTAATGAGTCTATTTCCTCTATAGATAATATTTTCTTTATATAATGATATAAAAACTTTTTTTACAGCGTCGCTTAGACTTTCATCCATTGTAAATCTATTTCTATCCCAATCAGCCGATGAACCAATTCTTTTTGTTTGATTAATAATGGTATTTCCTGACTTCTCCTTCCATTTTAATATTTCTTTTATTAATCCTTCTCTTCCAATTTGATTTCTTGTTTTACCTTTCAATTTAAGATTATTTTCAACAACAATCTGTGTTGCTATACCTGCATGATCTGTACCTGGCTGCCACAAAACACTTTTCCCAAGCATACGGTTATAACGTATCAAAATATCTATTATAGTATGTTGAAAAGCATGCCCCATATGTAATGTACCAGTTACATTTGGTGGAGGCAGAACAATTGAATAATTAGATTTAGATTGTTTTGGCGAGAAACATTTATTATCTACCCATTTCTTATAAATTTTTTCTTCAATATTACGAGGTGAATATTTTTTATCCATTACTTAAAATCGTCTCATGATTGATGCTAAAGTTATTTTTTTTATAGAATAAATAATGTTCTCGTGATTTGATCTTAGAATCTTCTTTAGGTAATACAAATTCAACTATTTTTTCATAATTTTGATAATCACTTGGGATTTCTTGCCCAAGATTAAAGAGAGTATCAAAAAAGGATAGATTAAACGTGCTGGGAAGAGAATCCTTATTACATAAAAATACAGGTGTAAGCTCATTAAAGTTTTCATATGTTGAGTGAGGAATAAAGCTAATCTGCTCAAAAGTCCATAGCAGATCATTTAAATCCTGTATTAATTGATTATCTTGGGAAGTTAATATAATTCTAGATTTTATTTTATAAAAATTTTTAATAATTTGACAAACTGTTTTATTAAATTCATTTGATTCTTCGAGTATATAAAAAAAGGCTTCTTTCTTCAATTTTATTGGTTTGACAAGATAAAGTCTGTTAATAAATTAACCGGCCTTCCGGTAGAACCTTTAATTTTTCCAGTATCCCAAGCAGTTCCAGCTATATCCAAATGAGCCCATTTGATACCTTCAGTAAATTTTGCTAGGAATGCTGCTGCTGTAATAGCACCTCCATATCTACCTCCTATATTTTGTATATCAGCGAAATTTGTTTTAATTTCATCAAAATAGTCATCATATAATGGTAATTGCCAGACTCTATCCCCAGTACGGTCTCCAGATTTTTTAATTAAATCTGCAAGTTTTTGATTATTGGTAAATAACCCGCTAGGATATTTTCCTAATGCTACAGCGCAGGCTCCAGTTAAAGTTGCCATATCAATCATATATTTTGGTTTAAATTTTTTTGCGTATGTTAAGGCGTCACACAAAACTAACCGACCCTCTGCATCAGTATTAAGAATTTCTACAGTTAGCCCTGACATGCTTGTAACAACATCTCCAGGTCTGCTTGCATTACTTCCTGGCATATTTTCTGCACAGGCAAGAATACCTATGACATTTGTTTTAATTTTCATTTCAGCACATGCTTGCAGTGTTCCAATCACACTTGCGGCACCAGACATATCAAATTTCATTTCATCCATTGCTGCTGATGGTTTAATGGATATACCTCCAGTATCAAAAGTAATTCCTTTCCCAACCAAAACTATTGGTGCTTTATTCTTTATTGGTAAATATTTAATAGTTATTAGTTTTGCAGGTTCTTTACTTCCTTTTGATACTGACAAAAAAGATCCCATCTTCAATGCTTTCATCTTTTTTTCGTCAAAGATATCAATTTTAATTGTTTTATTAATCTTTTTAAGTTTTTTAGCTTCATTACTAAGAAATGTCGGGGTACATATATTTGGTGGCATGTTACCTAAATCTTTAGCTTTGTTGATTCCATTAGAAATTGATTTTGCAACATTTATAGAACCTAAAAACTCATTATTCGGAACTGATTTTTTTGAGATAATCACACATTTTTTTAGAGAAATATTATTTTCTAGCTTTTTGAGTGAAAAATTATAGAGAGCAGTTTCAGCAGCAACTACAAATGCTCTTACGTTTAATTTATTAGCAGTTGAGGGTAGGGGATCAAAATTAAATACGATATTTTTAGCTTTAGTTCCGCTTATTCTTTTTATTACAGAAGAAATAGCTTTATTGAAGGAAATTGCACTGAACTTTTTTTTATCTCCAAGGCCAAAGACTATTATTTTATTCTTACTTCCGTTATGGAATATTTGATGTGCCCCAATTTTTCCAGTAAGTTCATTGTTTTTGATACTATCGTCAATATTTTTTTTTATAGAATTACCAGCATTAAGAATTGTATAATTTATCTTCTTATCTTCAAACATACCTATGATATGATAGTCAAAAGGGTAATTAGTGCTAATTTTTTTTGTTATTGAATATTCCATGGTTTTTACCTTATTTATGGATTTTGTATAAAAATATTATATTAGATTAACATTTTTTCATAAAACTTGTAAAATTTAACTAATTATATATCAATATGTTTAAAACTTTACAAAAATATTTGGTGTCCGAGACTATATATACAATCATGACGGTCTTGGTGATTCTATTGATTATTTTATCCTCAAATACCATGATGAGGTTAATAGAAGAAGCAGCTGAAGGAAATTTTCCTACTTATCTTCTTTTTCCAACTATTATCATCAAAATAGTACAGTATTCAATTTATTTGATTCCTATCAGCTTATTCTTTGGGATTATTCTATCGTTAGGAAAATTATATGACACAAATGAAATGGCAGTTATAAATTCAGCAGGATTATCACCTATTGATGTAGCGAAGCTGTTGATGTCAGTTATTGCTTTTGTTAGCATAATTGTTGCATTTTTTACATTATACTTAACTCCTCTCGCAACAGAATATCGTAATAAATTAGAACATAGACTAAAAAATGAAGAGAGAATAGAAGAAATTACACCGGGTAAATTCAATTCATCAAGTAGCGGTTCATCAACTTTCTTTGTTACTGATGTTAGCAGAGGAAATTTGAATAAAATATTTTTTAATTCTAAGAGTGGAAAGCATGGATCTACAGAAACCTCTCATACCGCAAAATATATTTTAGATGAAGATGATAGTAAATTCATACAATTAGAAGATGGAGAAATTAATCAAATTATAGGTGAAAAGTCACAGATTAGGAGAACAAGATATAAAGAACATGCTATTGAACTCAAACAAGCCCTTCCTCTGCTAAAAACATATAAGCCTTCAGCAAAATCCACTTTAGAACTTTTTTTTAGTGAAAGCCTAGAGGACAGTGCAGAACTCCAGTCTAGATTTTTGTTGCCACTTGCATCACTTTTACTTGGCTTGTTAGCAATCCCAGTAAGTTATTGTATTCCAAGACAAGGGAAATATGCCAAAGTATTTTTAGGGGCCACTGTATATTTCCTTTATTTTATTGGTATGTCGATAGCAAAAAAAATATATGTTTTAAAATATACTCCAGGAATATTGGGTATTTGGTGGTTTCATTTTTTGGTAATGTTGTTAGTTATTTATATTTATTATAGCGATACAACTTCAATACGAGATAGAGTTCGGTGAAATTATTAAATATATATCTTTTTAAACGTTTCATGTTTGGTTTTTTTCTAAGCATGCTAGTTTTGCTTTCAATTGAAACTTTCCTATCATTTACTAGTGAATTAGAAGATTTGAACACCGGAAGCTATACATTCACTATTTTATTAAAATATATTTTATTAACTATACCTAAAAGCATGCATGATTTATTTCCATACGCACTATTGATTGGTGCAATGCTTTCACTAGGAGCAATGGCTGCTGATATGGAATTTGTAGCAATACAATCAGCTGGAATATCAACAGCCAAAACAATTCAGATCATCTTAATTCAAACGCTTATAATCTCTACTACTTTTTACATTTTGACAGATTTCTTTGCTTCTAATTTAAATAAAAAAGCAATTCAAATGAAGAATGTTGCTATAGATCAAAAGGCGGTTCATAAAGCAAACGGTGTCTGGTTTAAAGATAAAAACAGATTTATTAATATAGATGAAGTTTTTTCAAACTCAAAGTTAAAAAATATTTCTATATACATATATGATTACAATCTCCAATTACAATCATTTCAACATATTGATGAAGCATTACTTGAAAATAATGAATGGGCTTTATTGAGTATTAAAGAAACTTTATTTCATAAAAACCCAATAGAAAAAAGATATTTTCATGAAAAAATTGATCCAGACTTCATTGATGCAAAATTACTCGATATTGCTGTTCATAAGCCAAACGATTTATCTTTTTTTGATGTTTTAGAAAATATTAATTATTTAAATAAAAATAATTTAGATGATTCTATCCAGAAAAGGGTTTTTTGGGAAAAACTTTTTAAACCATTTTCTACAGCAATTATGCTGTTTTTAGCAATGCCTTTTTTATTTGGGAAATACAGATCAAATACGCAAGGGAAAAGAATTGTAGTCGGACTTTTCATTGGGATAATTTTTTTTGTTATATCAACTATGATTCCCAACTTAGGTGGTGTTATAGGATTTAGTCCATTTTTTAATGCGTTAATTCCTAATCTATTATTTATCTTTATAGGACTTAAACTGTATAGGGAGCAATTGGAATCTGGTCTTCAGTAGTTATTTTTTATCACCAATTTTGTTCTAGATAAAATATCTTGGAGCGACTTTTTTTTAAATATAAGTAACAAGTGCCCACCCATTAATGAAACAACAAGCCTAATCAGAGATTGACGATATGTTATTTTTAAGCAATTATCTTCATTGATAACTAATGTCTTCCATGCCTTCATGCCAAGTGTTTGATTATGATTAACCCAAAACCAAGAATAATATAATATGACAATGCATAACAAGTAAATTTTGTAAGCAACATTATCAGGGTTTATATATTCCCCGCTAGTAAAAAAATGTAATGGAACAGTAGCAAAAAATAATACAGAGAACAAAAGCAATAAATCATAAAAGTTTATTATTAGTCTTTTAATTAAACCTATTTCTGTAAAAACTTCTTCTTTCATTCTTAAAATTTATTGGAAAAAGGTAAAACTTCAACAATATCCCCTTTATTAATTTTTGATATATTAGAGGGAAGCCGTATGTAACAGTTTGCACTTGCAAGAGAACTTAATATATTTGATCCCTGTAATCCTGTAGTTTGAACAAAATAAGTTCCTTTAGATTTTATTAGTTTTGCACGTTGAAATTCTAAACGTCCCTTCTTTTTTGAAATATTGCATTTAACTTTTGCATTAATATATAAACTATTTTTGACGATTTTATTCAACATTTTTTCGATAGCTGGAATGACAAATAATTGAAAGGTAACTACCGTTGAAACAGGATTACCTGGCAGCCCAAAGAAATAGGAGTTTTTTATTTTCCCAAATGCCAATGGTCTTCCAGGTTTAATAGAAATCTTCCAAAAATTAATTTTTCCAACTTTTTCTAATACTTCTCTAACAAAATCAGCATCTCCTACCGAAACACCACCGGTAGTAATTATAAAGTTAGAATTTCTCCCAGATGATAAAAACTTCTTCTCTAATTGTTTTTTATCATCTCTTACCACACCTAAATCCTTAATTTTAACTGGTAATTCAGATAATAATCCATGGAGTAAATATCTGTTACTATCATAAATTTGTCCAATCTTTAATTTTTTTCCAACTGAAACCAATTCATCTCCGGTAGAAAAAAAACTAATGGTCGGCTTTTTTATGACTTTTACTTTTTGAATTCCAACTGAAGCAATTAAACCCAGATCAACATAGTTTAGTGTTTTTCCTCTTGAAATAATAACTGAATTTTTTTTAACATCTTCTCCAACATAACGAACATTTTGTCCAGCAGTAAAATTTTTAGGTAAACTAATAAATCCGCTAGAAACATTAGTCATTTCTTTCATAATTACAGCATCAGCATTTTTTGGTAATACTGCACCAGTCATCACTTTTACTGTCTCATTACTTTTTAGATCTTTAAGGTATGGTTTCCCAGCAAATGAACTACCCACTTCCTTTAATTTAATATTTTTTTTATTTGAGAGTGTTTTGGTATTTATAGCATATCCATCCATAGCAGAATTTTTAAAGCTTGGTATGTTTATTTTAGAGATAATATTTTCAGCTACAATCCTTCCTACAGAATCTTTCAAAGATACAATTTCTAACTTTTTGCTACAATGTACTGTTGAGACTATTTTAGATAATGCTTGCTCAAAACTTAAGGCAGAACGATCAAATTCATTAATACAGGCGTTTTTATATGTTTTACTCATGTTTTATATGTATTTATATATGTAAATTATAGTACAATTATATGTAGCATGTAATATTGGATAATTGTTTTGAAAAAGATTTCCCAAGAAGATGCCATTGAAAAATTTTGTGATTCACTTTGGATAGAAAAAGGATTATCCAAAAATACTCTAGATGCCTATACCTCGGATTTACTTCAAATTTCAAAATGGTTAAAAAATAACTCTAAAGATTTTTTTGTATGTGATAGAGAAGATTTAAATCTATATCTTGCCTCAAAGATGGATACTGGAGATACTAGCTCTTCAATTCTAAGATGTTTGTCGTCTATAAAAGGTTTTTTTAGTTGGCTACATTTTAATAATTATATTAAAACTAACCCGACAGAATTATTAGAATCTCCAAAAGTTAGAAGAATCTTACCAAAAAACCTTAGTGAGGCAGATATTGAGAAATTACTCAATTCCCCAGATATAGCTACTGATCAGGGCATTAGAGATAAAACTATTTTAGAATTGTTGTATGCTACAGGATTAAGAATTTCAGAATTAACTAACCTAAAAGTTGACCAAATTAATCTTGATAAAGGTATAATTAGAGTTATGGGAAAAGGAAATAAAGAAAGAATTGTGCCGGTGGGAAGCAGTGCATTATCTTGGTTAAATATTTATATGAATAAAGCTAGATCTAAATTTTCGCTTGATAAAAATAATTCATTTGTACTTCTCAATAGTCGGGGTGGTCCAATTTCAAGAAAATCTTGTTGGACTCTTATCCGTAATTATGCAAAAAAATCTTTAAATTCTACAGATATTTCTCCACATACCTTGAGACATGCATTTGCTACACACCTACTTAATCATGGAGCTGACCTGAGGTCAGTTCAAATGTTGCTTGGTCATTCAAGTCTTTCCACTACACAAATTTATACTCATGTAGCCAAAGAAAGATTGTCGCAGTTTCACTTGAAATATCATCCCAGAGGTTAAAGCTATGAAAAAAATATTTGCAATACTGTTATCAATCTTAATCATTTCTTGTGGAAATACAAAAAATGAAACTGAGCAAGCTAAAAAACTGGTAGAGGAATCCTATCCAAATGTTGCTATTGAAAGTATAGAAAAAATAAATGATAGTTTTTTTGAAGTGATAATACGAGGAGAGGTTTTTTATTTAAGTACAGACCATAAACACCTTATTTCTGGTAATTTAATTAATATAAAAACAAAGGAAAATATTACAGAAACCTCTAGAAAAAAAAGAAGGCTGTATGTGTTAAAAGAATTAGATCCTAAAAATATGGTTGTTTATAAACCAGAACAAACTAAGCATGTTTTAACAATTTTTTCTGATACATCTTGCCCTTACTGTCAAAAATTTCATGAAGAAATAAATAAATTAGTTGAAAATAATATTGAAATTAGATATGTACTTTTTCCTAGATTTGGAGAAGATAATGACACTTTTAAAAAAATGATTTCTATCTGGTGCTCAAAAGACAGAAATAAAGCACTAGATAATGTTTTTAATGACGTAAGCATCAATACAGATATTCAATGTGAGAATCCAATTAACGAGAACTTAAGATTAGCACAAAAATTATCAGTTGCTGGGACACCTACAATGTTTACTGAAGATGGAACTATAATACCCGGCTATCAACCAGCAAATGAAATTATAAATTTTTTAAACAGATCTAATTAAGCAATATATTTTTTATACTTTTTTTCTTCTGATTTTATAAAACCCTCTATTTGGTCAATATAATCTTTTTGATCTTGATATTCATTTGAACTTCTGATGGATTCAATTGATTCTTTTGCCTTAGTTATGGTACACCATGGAACATTTTTGTCTTCCGAAAGAGCTTTTTCAGCAATTAAAAGCTGATTTTTCTTTCTTTCCCTTTCTGTGAGCTCATCAGGATATTCATCATAAATAATTTTATTTGCAAAGTGCCTTAGTCTATCATCATTTAATTGAGAACAAATCTTAATTTTATTAATTGGATTTGAAGAATTATTGAAATCTTTCATTTTAGATTTATCTTCATTACCTAGAAATTTTTGATAAATTTGTTTTTCTGGATAATCAGAAGGCAGATAATCTGCTTGAGTTTCTTCCCATCTATCAACAAGTGATTGATTTACCCTTTCAATAAAACTTTCATTAGTTTTAATTTTTCTTACTCGTTCTCTATATAATTTGTGATCTAATTCTTCTTTACAGAAATTAATTTTTTCTAAATAACCAGTATTCAGTATAATTGGAAAACGATTACTTTTTATTAGTCTTATTATTTTTTGTTTACTTTCAATTAGTGAAATGATTCCACTAATTCTTGTTTCTAAATATTTTTCAGGATCATGATTTAAATCAAAGAATGCTAATTCTTTATTATAATTTGGATTTGCAGTGATAAATGTTATAGGACAATATTTATTTGAATTTGAGGCAATAGGCGCAGAAAAAAAATACTCATCGCTTTGCAGGAATTCTGACAAAGTTCTTGCAGACCTTGCTTTTAAACAAGTTTCCCAGAAAGAAGAATCTTTATTTTGTATAATTTTAGCTAATTCAATTGTTGCCATTACATCACTTAGGGCATCATGAGCCATTTCATGTTGAATATTATTCGCTTCAGACAAAGATGTAAGTTTAAAAACTTTTTTTTCTGTTTTATTGTCTATTGGTATGTTTATTAAATCTAAATTTAATCCATTGAGGGCAATTACCATTTTATATAAATCAGCACGGCTATTTTCATTTGAAATTGTTAAATATGGATCAAAGAGAGATTGAAACAGACTATTTCGTAACACTTCTTCATCAAACCATATACTGTTATAACCAATAAATACTGAAGGAGACCATGATTGAAATTTAGTATGAATTTTTTTCATCATTTCGTAGAATGATTGACCATTCTTTAATGAATCAATTCCTACTTTAGTAATTAAAAGTGCTTTTGGGTGAGGTATTACACCATCTCTCAAATAACATCTTTCATTTAGTGTTTCAAGGATATTGAGGTTTTCATCTACTAGGGTAGCAGCAATTTGGATTGGTTGATCAAAGCTAACATCCATGCCGGAAGTTTCAAAATCATAAAACACATAATTCATTTATATTCTCATTTAGATATAGTAATATGACTAAGATTATACATCATACTTGTGCAAAGAAAATATACATCATCTGATATAGAAGTTCTCCAAGGAATAGAGCCGGTGCAAAAGCGCCCAGGAATGTATACCGACACAAGTTGCCCAAACCATCTGATTCAAGAAGTAATTGATAATAGTGTAGACGAAGCAATAGCAGGTTATGGAAAGGAGATTAAAATAACTCTAGAAGAAGACGGCTCGATTATTGTTGAAGATGATGGAAGAGGTATGCCCGTGGATAAACATCCAGATTTTGATATACCTGGCGTTGAAGTAATAATGACACACCTCCATTCCGGAGCTAAGTTTTCAGAAAAAAACTATAGATATTCAGGAGGATTACATGGAGTTGGAGTATCAGTTGTAAATGCATTATCAAGTTTTTTAAAAGTTGATATTTCAAGAAAAGGGGATGACAAGAAATATTCAATTTCTTTTGCAAATGGAAATGTTAAAAAACAACTTACAACAACTGGTAAATCCATAAAAAATAAAGAAGGAACTACTATCCATTTTTTACCAAATCCAAAATATTTTGAAACCCTACAACTAAACATTAAAGAGTTATTGCATCTGATTAAGGCAAAGTCAATTCTACAATCTGGCCTCAAGTTAGTAGTAATAGACAACAAATATGGCTCAGGTACACAGGAATTTTGTCATGCAGGTGGTCTGAAAGAATATTTGATTTCCAACATTGATAATTCTAATTGTTGTCCAAAGGACACATACTATAATTCAATAAATTCAGATAATTATAATATAGAATGGTCTATTACCTGGCTAAATAATTCAAACGAGCCATTTCAAGAAAGTTATGTAAATTTAATTCCAACATCCCAAGGTGGTACACATGTTAATTTGTTTCGATCTGGAATTGTTGATGCAATACGAGAATTCTGTGACAGACATAGTATTCTCCCTAAAAATATTAGATTAACTCCAGAAGATATTTGGAAAAATTCTTCATTTATTTTATCTCTTAAAATGAATAACCCACAGTTTTCTGGACAGACAAAAAATAAACTTCAGTCAAATCATCTTCTTTCAAATATGAATAGTCAAGTGAAAGATAAATTTGAACTTTGGTTAAATCATCATGCAGAGACAGGTGAAGCTTTAACGGATATCGCTATTAAAAATGCAGAAATTAGAATGTCATCAGACAAACAATCAAACAAAAGAGTAAGTACCAAAAACATCATACTCCCAAGTAGGCTTGCTGACTGTATTAGTGAAAACATAGATGAGAATGAGCTATTCTTGGTTGAAGGAGACTCAGCAGGAGGGTCAGCAAAGCAGGCAAGAGATAAATCATTTCAAGCCATATTACCTTTACGAGGAAAAATACTTAATACATGGGAATTAAGTTCATCAAAAATTCTAGAATCTAAAGAAGTTAAAGACATTAGCCTTGCAATAGGAGTAGATCCAGGAAAAGAAGAAGTTAATGTTGATAATCTTCGATATGGAAAAATATGTATTCTAGCAGATGCCGATTCTGATGGCATGCATATTGCGACATTGTTAACAGCTCTTTTTTTGGCTCATTTTAAAGAACTAGTGTTGTTGGGTCGAATTTATGTTGCTAAGCCTCCGTTGTATAGAATTGATATAAAAAAAGAAACATACTATGTTGTTGATGATATTGAGAAAACCAAACTATTAAAAAAACTAAAAATTAAAGAAGATGATAAGAATTTATCGGTAACAAGATTTAAAGGATTAGGTGAAATGAATCCTCCTCAACTTCGAGATACAACTTTAGCAAAAGAAACTAGAAAATTAATCCAACTAACAACTTCATCGAACAGTAAAGATACAAATGCTATTGACAAATTATTATCTAAGAAAAGAGTATTAGAAAGAAGGGAATGGTTGGAATCTAAAGGTAATCTTGTACAAATTGATTAAATATGAGAAAAGATACTCAGCAGTCACTTAATTTTTCTTCAGGACAGATTCATAAAGTACCTGTTAAAGATTTCACAGAGGAAGCTTATCTCAATTACTCAATGTATGTAATTCTTGATAGAGCATTACCAAATATATCTGATGGGCTTAAGCCAGTCCAAAGAAGAATCATATATGCAATGAATGAACTTTCATTATCATCAAACTCAAAATATAAAAAATCTGCACGGACAATTGGTGATGTATTAGGTAAATACCATCCTCATGGAGATACAGCTTGTTATGAAGCAATGGTTATTTTAGCTCAGTCATTTTCATATAACTATACACTTATAGATGGACAAGGAAATTGGGGAACACAGGATGATCCAAAATCTTTTGCTGCCATGAGGTACACAGAATCTCGCTTAACAGAATTTTCAAATCTGTTGTTGTCTGAAATTAATATGGGAACAGTAGATTGGGTAACAAACTTTGATGGAACTTTAGAGGAGCCAACAATTTTGCCATCACAAGTACCAAATATACTCATCAATGGGAGTTCTGGGATAGCTGTAGGAATGTCCACGGACATACCATCTCACAATTTAAGTGAAGTTATAAATGCAATCATTTCTATTCTAAAAAATCCAAAAATAACGATTGAGATGCTGAGAAAAAATTTATTAGCCCCTGATTATCCAACCGGAGGAGAATTACTCAATAATGAATCTGACTTAAACCAAATTTATGAAACTGGGCATGGAAATATTAAGCTTAGAGGAACATTCGTTTTAAAGGGAAAAGAAATTATTATTGAATCAATCCCATATCAAACATCTACTACAAAAATACTAGAACAAATACAGGAGCAGATTTATTCAAAGAAAGTAAGCTTTATTGACTCAATATTAGATATGTCAGATCAGGATCATCCTGTACGGATAGTAATTAAAACAAAAGGAAGGACATTTAAACACGAAGACATTATGTCTCATTTATTTTATACAACAGATTTAGAAAGGAATTATAGAGTAAATTTAAATATGATTGGCTTAAATGGAAAGCCTCAAGTAAAAAATTTAAAAACCATTCTTTCAGAATGGATAGATTTTCGAAAAAAAACCATAACAAATAAGCTTTCCTGGAGATTAGACAAAATTATCAAGCGAATTCATATATTAGAAGGGTTTATGACGGCCTACAAGCATTTAGACAAGATAATAAAAATCATAAGAACAGTCGATGACCCAAAACCAAAGCTGAAAAAATTATTTAAATTTTCAGAAGAACAATATGAAGCTGTAATTAATTTGAAAATAAGAAATCTTGCAAAATTAGAAGAGAAAGAAATAAAAGATGAACTAAAAAATCTTAATGAAGAAAATCAAAATATTTCAATGATATTAAAATCTCCAAAGAAACTTACTAATCTTTTAATAGATGAACTTTCAGATATTTCAAAAAAATTTGGAAAGCCACGTTTAACGAAAGTTGTTGATTCAAGTGTTTCACAGGCAATTAAAATTTCTTCCGTCATGGCAAGTGACCCCACTTCTATTATTTTATCTAAAAATGGGTGGGTTAAAGCAGTTAAAGGACATGATATAAATTTTGATCAGATAACTTATAAAACTGGAGATAGTAAATTTAAGAATTTAAAAACTTACACCGATAAAAAAATTTCCTTTTTAGATGAAAGAGGTTTTGTATATTCCATGGATGCATACAATATTCCTTCATCAAGAGGAAACGGAGAACCTCTAAGTAAATTTTTTACAATACAAGATGGAACACATATTATTGGAATTGCAAATATTTTGAAAGAAGAAAATATATTAACAATAAGTGATAATGGATATGGATTTATTTGTTTGCACGAAGATATATTAGTTAAACAGAAGAAAGGAAAAAATTTAATTAGAGTTAAAAACTCTAAAGCTTGTTCATTTATCAATTTTAATCCTGAGACTCAAAAACACTATATCTTAATAACAGATCAGAACTATATGCTCATTAATGAATTATCAAGTGTTCCAGTTTTATCAAAAGGGAAAGGGGTTAAATTAATTAATATCCCTAAAGATAGTAATGAAGTTGTAAGTTTTGTAGGTGTTATCGGTGAAGAAGAGCTAAATGAAATACCCCACGAATATATAATGAATAGGACCAGAAGAGGGAGAAAAATTGATAAAAAACTTTTGAAAAAGATTCATAAAATAATTTATAATGATAATTAAATAGAGACACCATATGAAAAGAATTTTTTTATTTATACTTACAAATATTGCGATACTCGTAGTTCTTAGTATCTTCCTATCTTTAACCGGATTTACAGGAATTCTCCAGAATAATGGTATAGATCTAGACTATAACTCACTGATGATTTTCTCTCTTGTTTTTGGTATGGGGGGATCTTTTATTTCTCTTTATCTATCTAAATGGATGGCCAAAAAGATGGCTGGAGTGCAAGTAATTCAAAAGCCTTCTAATGAGTTTGAAAAATGGTACTTTGCGACAGTTCAAAGACATTCAGAAATACTTGGAATCAAAGTTCCTGAGATTGGGATATTTAATTCAGACGCCCCTAATGCTTTTGCAACAGGAGCATCAAAAAACAGTTCACTAGTTGCGCTGAGTACTGGCTTAATTAATAAAATGAATAAAAATGAAGTAGAGGCTGTTATTGGACATGAAATGAGTCATGTTGCTAATGGCGATATGGTCACACTTAGTCTTATTCAAGGAATTATAAATGCTTTTGTTATATTTTTCTCGAGAGTCATAGGGCATTTTGTTGATAGGGTAATTTTGAAAAATGAAAGAGGTTATGGAATAGGGTATTTTTTTACAGTGATATTTGCACAAGTAGTTTTAGGGATTTTAGCAAGCACAATAGTATTCTGGTTTTCTAGAAGAAGAGAGTATAGAGCTGATTTTGGAGGTGCACAACTTACAGGAAAGGAAAACATGATAGCCGCGTTAGCAGCTTTGCAAAAACATAGCGCAGCGCAACTTCCCGATCAGATGGTTGCGTTTGGTATATCTAATCGTGGACAAAAAAGTTATTTGAGAAAGCTTTTTTCATCACACCCTCCGCTAGAAAACAGAATTGAGGCTCTAAGAAATGCTGAAATTGTTTTGCTAACAAGAGGGCACCAGCCTCATTAATGCCAGAAACAACCTCACTACTTAAAAATGGTAATAAGGTACTTATTGATAATCAACCTTACTTGATTCTTGAAACTGAATTTGTTAATCCAGGAAAAGGGCAAGCATTTACTCGTATTAAAATAAAAAATCTCATTAATAATAAAATTTTAGAAAAGACTATCAAAATTGGTGAATCTTTAATCATGGCCGATGTTAATAATCTAAGTATGCAATTTTTATACTCAGAAAATAAAAAGTTATTTTTTATGGATTTACGAAGTTACGAACAACTTGAGGTTGATGAAAATATTGTAGGTGAACATTCAAAGTGGCTACAAGAAGGAGCAGAATGTGAAATTACAATGTGGAATAGTAAGATAATTCAAGTTGATCTACCAAAATTAATTGAACTGAAAATAGATAATACGGAACCAGCAACTAAAGGAGATACGGTTTCTACAACAATGAAAGATGCAGTACTTGAGAATGGTGTAACTATAAAAGTACCTATTTTTATTAAAGAAAATGAAGTGGTAAGGATTGATACAAAGAGTGGAGAATATATTTCTAGGGTTAAAGAATAAGTGGTTAAGAAATTTAAACAACAAAATATTAATAAGGAAATACAAGACATGAAGGTCAGGAAAAATGCATATATATTAACATCAATATTTTGGATAGCTGCTAGTCTTTTTATCTATTCTAGAGATGCAGGTTTTTCTGATGTCTATTCATGGAAGCCTTTTGTTTTTTTTATAGTAGGCCCTATAATTTCAGCCATTGTTTTTGGAAATATACTTTTTTCTCTCCAAAAAATTGTTGAGAAAGGAATTATTTCAATGCTTGCTGAAAAGAAACCACATTTAGTGGCACCTTTTGTTTCAACTTTCTTTTTTTTCTTGTTAGTTGGAATTTTTTTAGTTATTTTTGAATTTTCAAAGTTGGTACAATTCACTTTGACGTGAGACTACCAAGTTCCGATATTTTCCATGGAAGTCCAAGGCTCTTCTGGATCTAGAGGTTTTCCTTCTTGTAATAATTCAACAGAAATATTATCTGGAGACTTAACAAACGCCATTTCACCATCTCTTGGTGGATAGTTAATTGTTATGCCCATATCTTTCAATCTCTTACAGGTCTCATAAATATTTGTGACTCTGTATGATACATGCCCAAAATTCCTTGAACAATCTCCTAAGGTATCGCCGTCCCAATTATAAGTAAGTTCTAGTTCGGGCTCATCATTTGGAGCAGCCAAATATATTAAAGTAAATCTCCCTTCTTCATATTCAGTTCTTTTTACTTCTTTTAAACCAAGGCCCTCACAATAAAACCTTAGTGATTCTTCAATATTAGAAACCCTGATCATTGTATGCAAATATTTCATATAAAAATTATATCAGAAATTAAAATTAATTAAGTTATTCAATAATCATATCCCATAGTTTTAAATATATATCAATATGATTTCTTCTGTTGAAGACACGTTTAACATGATCTTTGTCGTTAGCTTCAGGATTTAATTCTATCCCCCATAAAGCATTTATATCATTAGGAAACATTGAGTAGCGCACATCTATTATTCGATTAGGAAAATTAGGTGATGAGGAAATGTAACCATTTGAAAACCACCTGAAACGCTCTATATCTTTGGCTTGTTGTGAATTAGTATTCAGCCAAGGAAAAGATTTTTTAATATCCAATTTATCAATTTTTTCTCCCTGTATAACATGTATATTTAAAAAAGGTTTTATAGCATCAACATGATATTGTGATTCAGTTGTATATATAGTTTTCCATAATATTATGTTTCCAAAACTTGGCTTTGCTAAAATTTCTACCGGAGTATGGCCTCTACTTAAGGCTAGAGCTAAAGCAGCATCTTCTGCTCTATTTTTTTGTATAAAACTAAAAGAATGATAAAGAAAAACCCACATCAATGCATAATATGAGATAGTTTTATTCTTTTTAAGTACAGCAAGGACAAGCAAAATAATTAGAGGTAAAGTAAATAATGGATCAATTATAGAAATAGTGTTCCACGCAACACGATCATTGCTTAATGGCCAAAATAATTGTGTACCATAAGAAGTGGAAGAATCAAGAAACCCATGTGTTGCATATCCTAATGTGCAATAAAGATAAACTTGTTTAAATGAAATTTCTATATTTTTTAAGAAAAGGTAATAAAAAAAGGATG
>JAYZYL010000005.1:0-51795 GCA_036140295.1 Pseudomonadota bacterium | reverse complement strand
AGCACAAGAAACAGGTGTTACTTTAATGGGAAGGGCTAAAGGAAAACATTTCTTAATTTATAATGGTTCTGAAAATATAGAGTTTGATGATAAACCTGAACCAAGACCTGTGAACGCTCCAGATATATGGAAAAGAAGATAAATAGAATTAAAATGGACAAATTCAGTACTTATATTCTATTCGTCTGTATCAGTATATTCTGGATCTAGTAGTTCGTAAAAGCCATTTTTTCCACCATCTTTTTTGATATCATAGTTTAATGATGGTTTTTCTTCTTCTTGTGTATTTGATAGTTACTATACTAATTTATTTGTCAGCTCGCCTATTCCTTCTACAGAAACCTGAATAGTATCCCCTTCACTCATTGGACCTAAACCAGAATTTGTTCCACATGCAATGATATCTCCAGGAAAAAGAGTCATATCTTTTGAAAGATAGCTTACAATTTCAAAAACATTAAAAAACATATCGCTTGTATTATAATCCTGAACAATTTTCCCATTCAGTTTAGATGTAATTCTTAAGTTCATTGGATCAACATCACTTACAACACATGGACCAAATACCCCAAAAGTGTCGAAGCTTTTTGCTCTCGTCCATTGATCAAAAGAAGAATCTTTTTTAACCAAATCCATTGCTGTAACATCATTTACACAGGTGTAGCCAAGAATATATTCATTTGATTTATTAACTTCTATATCTTTGCATTCTTTCCCAATTACAATTCCTAACTCTCCTTCATAGAAAATACTCTCAGTATAAAATTTTGGTCTAATGATATCCTGTCCAGGGTCAATAATACTAGACACAGATTTATTTAAATATAGGGGGTTATTTGGTTTAGTAAGCCCCTTTTCATTAGCTAAAGTTTTATAGTTATTCCATAAAGCAATTATTTTACTTGGCTTAAATTTTCTAGATATTGTACCCATCTTCCCATTTTTTAATTAGAATAGTTATACTAAAGAAGTTATTCTAAACCAAATAAGTATGAAACAAAAGAAAAGAGTATTGGTGATAAGATGTGGTTTGCTGGGTGATACCGTTGATGCTACATCAGTTATAGAACCTCTAATTAAATATTTTGGAAATGATGTAGAAATAAATTGGGTTTCAAGACCTGGAATTTGTGACTTATTCAAATATGATCGTAGAGTAAAGAACGTATTTGTGCTTAGACATACTAATTTATCTTTTCTTTTTAATTTAGATAAATTAAAAATAATATTTAACTCATTTTTTCAACCATATGACTTAATTCTAAATTTAGAGATTGGAAAAAAATTTAATGACATTGTGTCGCTCTCTAGATCTAAACAAAAAATTGGCATGCCTTATCACTTTGTAATTGATAACATTTTTAAAGAACATAGAGTCAACCATCAATTAAGAATACTTAAAAAATATATAACAGGGTTTGATAAAAAAAAAGCTATTCCATCTATAGTTGGTAAGGATGAGAGTTTCATAAAAAAGAAGTTCCCTGTAAATAAAAATTTTATTGTGCTCTGCCCGACAAACAGTCATTTCAAGAAAGACAATCATAGGGGTTATCGAGCATGGCCAATAAAAAACTGGAAAGACTTAATCAAGAAAATAATTTTTAAAACAAATTTAAATATACTGCTGGTTGGTAATAATGATGAGCAAAAATATTTTCGTCACTTCTATCCTCTTGATAAAAGAGTTATTGACTTGTCGGGAAAAACTACTATTCCAGAATTAATTACAATTATGAAACTATCAAATTGTGTTGTTGCAACTGATAGCGGTAGTGTTCATATTGCAGGTGCTTCAGCAAAAAATATTATTTCTATTCATGGACCTACAAACCATTATCAATCTTCTCCTTATAAGACTATATTTAATAATGTTAAAATAGCTTCTCTAAACCTTTCATGTAGCCCATGTTATGACACGCCGCAGATAAAAAAATGCCTGAAAAATATTTGTATGCATGATTTGACTGCAGAACAAGTATTTGATCTCCTTCCTGTCTCCTAGGTTTTAGATTTTTTTTTAGATAGATATTTTTCTATATGAGTAAGGCTTCCATCTTTGGAATCTTTTTTATACCCAGTGTTTTCTACTAGATTTGATAAGTCATCTAATTTGCTATGAATCTTTTTTGAAATATTCCCATATTTATTAAAATCCTTTATAAGTAGAATAACTATAATAGTTAAAATTGGGAACATTATCTGTGCAGTAACTAAATAAGCACTCAAAAATTGTTCTAAAAGGCTATTTGCAATTGGCATTTTTTGACAGGGAACACATTAATTCTTTCATTTTAATATCAACATTATTTACTAGCTCAATATTTCTTTTTCTTGCTTCAACAATACTAATCTCATTATTTTCATATGATTTCCAAAGATTAATTCTCTTCTCTAAACTCATATTGACTATATCATAATGGCCTTTTTGTGCCTTACTCATCTCACTAACAAATGGCTCAATAGATTTATTACTTTTGTGTCTACATTTCAAATATTCAGATGATTCAGAAGCTGCTAGTCCCATACTTGCTAGTTTTTTTGTTCTTTCTTTCCCTTCATCTGAAAATTCACATTTTACAAATAAATCATGTGCCTCTGCTCTTGCTTCTGCAAAATTATATTCTGGGAATCTTAAATAAATTTGGTCTGAAATTAATTTTTCGCTTTTGAATAAGTCATGATCCATATTGCTGCTAAGGATTACTCTAATTTCATTATTTCCTTCTGGGATAGATTTCAAAAATATTGGGCTATTGTATATTCTTGTAATAAATTTTCCATTGATATAAAGTTTGCCATAACCTGTCCAGGCATTATTGTCCTTCATATCTCTATTCGGTGTGAATTTAAAGTTTTTTATCTTTGTGTGTAGCTGAAAAAAAGGTCCGATTTTTTGTAGAGTTATTTTGACCTCTGGAACCTTTTCCTGCGTCACTTCTACTTTTGGATTATAATATTCCTTCCAAAACTTAAGCCTTGCTTCTTGATCTTGATGAGAAAAAATTGGAGCTGAAAAGAAAACCAATAAAAAGAGATACTGTAATATTTTTCTTAATTTCATATCTTTCTGTCAATAGTTTCAAAGTGTATTTTAATCGTATCATTTTTTATGTCTTGATAATACAATTTGATGGCTCTTGATATGACTGGAAAAGCAATTTCACTCCATGGTATCTCATTCTCTGGGAAAAGTTTTACTTCTGAACTCTCAAGGCCTGCAGAAAAATTTCCATCAATTAAACTTCCACAGTACATCATATATATTTGACTTATGTGAGGAAGATTACATATTAAAAATGGTTTTAACTTTTTAGCTTTTGCGCCAGCTTCTTCAAATGTTTCTCTTAGAGCTCCTTCCTCAGTTGTCTCATTATTTTCAAGAAAACCGGCTGGTAAGGTCCAATAGCCAGCTCTAGGTTCAGTAGCACGTTTACACAAAAGGATTTTATCTTCCCACTCAAGAAGACATCCAGCAACTATCTTAGGATTATCATAAAAAATAACTCCACAATTACTACAGACAGCTCTTTCCCTGTTATCATCTTCAGGGACCTTAATGATAATATCCGACCCACAGTAAGAGCAGTATTTTAGATTGGTTAATTTCATATATCAGGCGTTCATTTTATTCTATTCTAACAAGGTATGCGACCCCAAGGGGAGTCGAACCCCTGTTGCCGGGATGAAAACCCGGTGTCCTAGGCCTCTAGACGATGGGGTCTAATAAGTATTATCATCAATGAGTAAATAAGTTTTTTATTATACATAGTAATTTAATAAAATGATAATAAATATATTGTATCTCGAATTAGTATGAAAAGAGTTTTTCCTTATCTTATATTTTTGCTGCTCACTGCATATTATGTGGTTGCTCATCCAACTCATGCTTGTTTTGGAAAAGAACCAATTACAAATTTCAAAAACCCACAACATTGGGGAACTCTTTGTTTCGTTAGTAAAAATATCTATGATTTTAATGATGAGAAAGCAAAAAAAATTGTAATTCCAGCAAACCTTTACCTTCCAGATAATTTAGAAAAACCAGTACCAGCGATAATCATGTCGCATGGCGCAGGTGGAATATTCCGTTTTCATCATAAATACAAAAGGATCTTTCTTAGAGAAGGGTTTGCTGTATTGATGATTGATCACTTCCATCCACGAGGAAAAATTTTAGATGATAATTTTGTTGATATAACAGAACCAATGATGATATCCGACACAATTGCAGCATATAATTTATTAAAAGAGCATCCATCTATCTCTGGGAAAATAGGGTATGTTGGTTGGTCTAAGGGAGGTATAGGGACTATACTTTTGAAAGATAAAAGGATCCTGAAAAAATTTAATCTTGATGAAAAAAGTTTTAATTTTTTAGTAGGAATCTACACATTTTGTGGTTTTGAATTAGATGAAAAAAATATTTCTAAAACTCCTCTACTATTGATTAGCGGAGAAGAAGACTCTATAACTCCAGCCCATCAATGTAAGAGTATGACTGAAAAATTTAAAATAATACATAATACCAAGTATGTGGAAATTGAGAAAGCGCACCATGGTTTTGATAACTATGCATTTTATTTAGGTGCCTATATACCATGGCAACCTATAATTACAGATTTTTCTAAAAATTGTGTTATTAAAATTAATGACTCATATGAAACTACAAACTTGAATGAAAGTTTGAAATTAAATTCCTTAAAGAACAGATCTGCCTTCATAAAAAGTTGTACTGAAAGTGGAGCTTACGTAGCGTATAGTTCTAAAGCTGCTATGCTTGCGGAGGAAACTTTAATTGATTTTGTTAAAAATAATTTCTAGATAACTAACTTCAATTCATTCAGTCTTTTTAAAGTACTTTCAATGCCTAAGACAAAACAAAGATCATCTATCGATGGAGCTTTTAATTTTCCTGTTAAAGCAAACCTTATGACAGGTCCTACTTCAGAAAGTTTCATTCCAAGCTCTCCACATCTAGCTTTCATTGCTTCACTAATATTCTCTTTCTTATCAAAATCTACAGAGGTAAATTTTTCTATTGTCTTATCTAATATAGTAGCTATTAATTTCTTATCAATTTTTTTAATAATTTCTAAATCATAAGTCATATCATCCAGAAAATAGTAAGTTAAACTTTTAGCAATTTTCTTAAGACTAAATTCACGCTCAATACCTAACTCAAGGATTTTCTCTAAAAATTTCTCATCATTCACTTTAATATTAAGTTCATCCAAATATGGTAAAATCATTTTTGACACATCAGCTATATTTTTACTCTTAATATAGTGTTGATTTAACCAGTTTAGTTTATCATGATCAAAAATTGCGGCAGACTTTGTAACTCTTTCCAGAGTGAATAACTTTACTAACTCATCTATTGAAAATATCTCTTGATCCCCGTGGGACCAGCCTGTTCTTGCCAAATAGTTTACTAATGCTTCAGGAAGATATCCTTCGTTAATAAAAGAGGTAATATCGATAGCTCCATGCCGTTTTGAAAGCCTCTTCCCATCTTTTCCATGAATCATTGGAAGGTGTGCAAAACTTGGTACATTAGATGCAAAAGCATTAAAAATATTGATTTGTACTGCGGTATTGCTTAAATGATCATCGCCCCGAATTATGTGCGAAATTTCAAATTCAATATCATCAACAACAGAGGTTAAATTATATGTTGGTACCCCATTAGATCTTAATATAACTACATCATGGAATGATTTTGGATTGAAAGAAATTTCTCCATGAACTAAGTCATGGATTTTTACTTGGTGTTCTTTCTGATTCTTAAATCTTATTACATGTCCTTCTTTATTTAGTCTGTTTGGAAACTGAATGTCCAGGTTAGTATCTTTAGTTTTTTTATTTATATCTATTTTGTCATAATAAGCGTTTCCACTATTTAATAATTGTTCAATCTGATTAATATAAGTCTCAAATCTTGTTGATTGATATATGATATTGCCGTCATTATTTAAACCAAGAGAATTAAGTGCCGAAATAATCGCTTCACAGTATTCTTTTGAACTCCTTGTTGTATCTGTATCATCAATTCTTAAAAAAAATTGTCCTTTTTGATTTCTTGAAAATAACCATGAAAAAAGAGCTGTTCTGACACCTCCTATATGTAACCAACCTGTTGGACTTGGAGCAAACCTTGTTTTAATCATATCTTATAAAGTCAGTTTAAAATTATCTACCAATGCCCCGGGTAAAAAAGTGCTGAAAGTAGATCTTTCATCATATGTGCTGCAATCCATTATCAATTGTTGATCGTCCGTTAACCCTACAAGGTTTTCTCCTAGGATATTATATATTGTCTCATCAAATCTCATTACATTTATTGGGCCTTGGTATTCACCTCCTTGAACCCTAAAACATCCAAATCTTGTTAAACCAGTTATTCTAGCTTTGTTTCTATCGGAAAAATTTGAATACCAAAGATTGCTGATATATATTCCATCTTTTAATGACTGCAAGACTTCGTCTGTTTTTATGTCTCCTGGATCTATGTCAACTGCAACTGGAGACTCATGGTATTCCGCACCATTATGTTTAATAGAATATTCTAATGCTGAACGTGGGGAAATTAAAGATTTTTTATAATCACCGGAAACTATCAAATTAGTCTTGTCGGGTTTGATAAAACCATCTCTATGAAAGTTTGGAGTGATACCTTTAGAAATATTTTCAGAAATTGTTATCATTTTATTTAATTTCGTTTCTCCCTTACTCATTAAATGAAGAGGGCTTGTTCCAACTTTATGAGCTTTATAGCTGAATCCTCCCCAACATAGCATCTCTAAAATTTCACTGAGTGCATGAGGCGAAAGAAACACTTTATAATTATTTGGTTTTATTTTTATTTCTTTATTATCTAATGCAATTAGTTTTTGTTTCCCTTCCGTAAATAATTTCATAAATTTATTTTGGTTCCATTCTGTATCAGAATAGTTTTGTTTAATTGCTTTTCCTGATTTAGTATACATAGACCAATCAAAGTTAAATGATTCATTTTCGTGCCAGTTGGTTTGCCCAAAAGAGTTAGAGAGCCCTTTATATACATAACCCGAAGATAATATGCCAACCATATCTAAATTTTCAAATTTAGAGATTATATCATCTACTATACCTCTATTATTTAATTTATTTGTTTCTACTAGTTTTTCTGTTGATTGGTTCTGTTTTGAATACATGAGGTATGGATCGGGGGGTAATTCTGGTAATTCTCTTCTTAAAAAATTTAAAGTGTCGTTAAGTAGTTTTATGTCTCTCTCAATGTCTCCGTTAAGTCTAATTATTGATGTAAGTGTACTCTTATTCTGAATAAGGTTGAGAGTAAGTGTTATTTGTTTTACATGACCCACTTGCCTAATTTTCGAACGATTAAATCTTGCATAATCCCCTACTTCAGCATCAAAGTTTAAAATTAATGTTTCTTTTTCATCAATTTGATTAAAAAGTAATTTCGAGATATCAAAAAAATAATTTTTCAACTTAATCCACCAAATATTTCAACATCTTTGAATAGACAGGATGGCGTTGAATGTCCAACAAATATGCTTTGATTTGGTTCTCCTTTGCCGCAGTTTGCTGTGCCAAGAATATTTCGTGTGCTGTCGTTCCCAACTTTAATAAGATTATGCCAAAAATCTTGAGTTATTCCTCGATAGTTAGGGTTTTTTACGACATTTTTTAATTCTCCATCTTTAATTAGAGTCCCCTTCTCACATCCAAACTGAAATTTGCTACGTTTGTCATCAATTGACCATGAATTATTCGTTTCGAGATAAATTCCATCTTCAACTGATGAAATTAAATCATCAAGATTTGATTCTCCTGGTTCTAAATTTATGTTTCCCATTCTGTCAATTGCAGGTCTATTCCAGTTTGATGCTCGTGAACATGCAACAGAATCAATTCCAGTTCTTTGCCCTGAAAAAAACCCTCCTATTGGTCTTAGTAAAATCCCTTCTTTGATCAAAAATTCTCTAGATGCACTAGAACCATCATCGTCATAATTATAGGATGCTACTTCACTAGGTAATGTTGGATCAAATGTAATGTTTAAGAATTTAGACCCATATTCATAGTTTTGAAACATATCAGTTGTAACAAAACTTGATCCGGCATAATTTCGTTCATCCCCTAGGATTCTATCAAGTTCCAATGGATGACCAATTGATTCATGTATTTGTAATATCATCTGATCTGGAGAAATTAAAGTTTTTGTTTTTTTATTTGGGCAATTTGGTGCTTGAGATAATTCAATTGCCTCTTCTGCAAGATTAGATGACTTTTCTGAAAACTTTGCATCATCTAAAAAGTCATAGCCAATTTGTCTCGCATGAGCATGTCCACCAAAAGTCCTTGTTTGTGTTTGCTTTTTGTATTCTGCTGAAACAAGAATTTGAGGCAATAAATATGAAATCTTTTGTCTTATGGAAGAATCATTAGAATCTAAAAAAAATGTTTCTATTTTATTATATCTTAAACTTGCAGCCCAATTAGAAATACGAGAGCTACATTTTAGTTTTTGGTTTATTTTCTTTAAATAGTCTATTTTGTCCTTAGTTGAAATTTGTGCCCACTTTTCCTTTTCATCCGTAAAATAAGTTCCTGTATTCTTTGTAAGATGTTTTGTATTAGGGTAAAAAGTGGTTTTATCTTTTGAGAAATGAGTCCAAGAGAGTGCCTTGTCAACTGCATCAGAAATACCTTCTTCGGTAAGGTTGCATGTTGCTCCATACCCAATACCACCATTATCAAATACTGTCACCATGACGCCATTATCTTCAGAAATTATAACTGGTTCTGGTATGCCACGGGTAACAGAAATTATGTTTGTATATTTGTTAACAAACCTAAAGGAACAGTATTCTGCCTTAGGCATTAACTTCTTGACTTTTTCAGAAAAATCTTCTCTCATAGTAATACAGATACTATTGTAACATCCTAAAGATACTGATGCATGAAATTTACCCATTAATAGTAAAAACAGATTTTCCAAATATTTATAGAGAAAAACTAGAAACCCTACAAATAAATCTTGGTTATAAATGTAACCAAGCTTGTTTGCACTGCCATGTAGATGCTGGCCCAAAAAGAAAAGAAATGATGGGGTTTGATACAATAAACGAAATTTTAAATTTCATTAAAAAATCTAGAATTGGAACCATAGATCTCACTGGTGGTGCACCAGAATTAAATCCTCATTTTAAATTTTTAGTCAATGAAGCAAAAAAACTAGGTTGTCACGTGATAGATAGATGTAATTTAACAGTTCTTATTGAGTTAAGAAATGAGGATATGATTAATTTTTTTGTTAACAATAGTGTTGAGATTGTAGCTTCCTTACCATGTTATGAAAAAAAGAATGTTGATACCCAAAGAGGTAAAGGAGTTTTTGAAAAAAGCATAGATGTATTAAGAAAACTTAATGAAAATGGCTATGGGTTTCTAAAAAACCTGAAACTAAATTTAGTATATAATCCCCAAGGTCCTGAACTGCCTCCTAACCAATCTGACTTAGAAGTACTCTACAAGAATAAGTTGGAAAGTGAATATGGAATTAAATTTAATAATTTATTTGTTATAACAAATATGCCAATTGCAAGATTTGGAAACACTCTTATTTCTAAAAATTGTTTCCAAGAATACATGTCTCTATTAAAGGAATCTTTTTCAGCTAAAGCTTTAGATCATGTAATGTGTAAGAAATTGATAAGTGTTGATTACCAAGGTCATATTTATGATTGTGATTTTAACCAAATGTTAAAAATTGGGGTTTTTGGAAATAAAAAGAAACATATAAGTGACATTAATATTGAACAGCTCGTGGGTTCAAAAGTAAATGTTGCAGACCATTGCTATGGATGTACTGCTGGGGAAGGAAGTAGCTGTGGTGGCAGTCTAACATAATTCAATTTTATTATGCTTATCATACAAAAAAAACAAATTATTTTAGGTTATTTCCTAGCAGTAACTTTTTCTTTATTTCTTATTCCAAGCCTATTATTTGCCCAATCAGAATCATCAGAGAATGCAAAAGTTTTTATTATTTCTCCAAAAAATGGAGCGGTTGTAAAAAATCCTGTAAAAGTTATTTTTGGTCTGTCAGGAATGAAGATCTCTCCAGCAGGAATAGAAAAAAAATTTGCAGGTCATCATCATCTCCTTATTGACGTAAATACACTTCCAGATTTAGCAAAACCAATACCTTCAGATAAAAATCATATCCATTTTGGTAAGGGACAAACAGAAACTAAACTAAATCTATCTTCAGGAAAACATAGTCTTCAATTACTGTTTGCAGATTATTTACATATTCCGCACATTAACCCTGTAATATCAAAAAAAATATATATCACCGTTAAATGATACTTTAAGCTATGATCTCAATTATTATACCTACTCTTAATGAAGGTGATTATATTTTAAAATCTGTAAAAGGTTTACAAAATCTAAGGAAAGAAAAAGTTTGTGAAATCATTATAATTGATGGCGGGAGTAATGATGATACATTGGATTTAGTTTTTACTTATGTTGACAAGATATTCTCAATATCTCCTAGTCGCTCTCTACAACAAAATCTAGGAGCATCTTTAGCAAATGGAAACCTTTTACTCTTCTTGCATGCAGATACAATTTTAAATGAGAAAGACCTATTAAAATTGAGAGAGCATATTGAAGAAATTTCTTGGGGTTACTTTTTAGTAAGTTTAGGGGAAAATATGTTTAAATATAAAATTCTTGAAAAATGTATAAATATGAGGTCAAAACTATTTAAATATGCAACAGGGGACCAGGGCATCTTTATTAAAAAAGAATTATTTGAGATGATAGGGGGTTTTCCAAATATTAATTTAATGGAGGATATTGCAATATGTAAATTACTTAAAAAAAATTCTCCCCCTCATATTTTCGATTCACAAATTATTACATCATCTAGAAGATGGAAAGAAAATGGTTTTTTATCTACAATTTTACAAATGAGATTATTCAGACTTCTGTATGCGGCTGGAGTAAGTCCTAATTTACTTGGAAGGCATTACCAATGAAATCTTCTTTAAATATATTTACAAAATGTCCATTTACTGGAAATCCTAAAAGTCGACTGAGTAATTTTCTTACTAAAGAAGAACGAATATTTTTAAGTGAATATATGCTTGTAAATATATTAGAGGAAATATCAACCATTAAGAATATTTCTATTAATTTATGGGTTTACCCAACATATGAAAAAAAATTTTTTAAAGAGTTATCTTTAAAATATAAGTTAAACTTATTTAATCAAGTAGGTAACTCATTATATGAGAGAATGCAAGATTGCATGATTAGGGAATCAAAAAAATTTGAAAAAGTGATTCTTATTGGATCGGACATTCCTTCGCTAACAAATAAATTTATTAACGATACAATATCTCATTTAGATAAAAAAAATTATGTAATTGGCCCTTCAAAAGATGGTGGCTTCTATTTGCTTGGTGCAAAGGAATTTAAATATCGTGATATTCATTTATCAAAATATAGATATAGTAATTATTTGTCAATTACAAAAATTTTGGACAAAAAAACAATACCTTACAGTTTGTTGATGAAATTGAAAGATATTGATACAAAAGACGACCTTCTTCTCTTATGAATCTTTTTCTGGGAAATGCTTTTTTGGATCTTTTTTTTCTTGATGGAGTTCATTTAGTTTCATATATTTCATATACGTATTAAACATTGTAGTTAATGCCACTGTAAAACCATCAATACCTTGAAAAATTCCCCTTTTGAAAAATAACTTTTTGAAAAAAGCAAAAATGGAATGTGTAATTGGTCTTATGTTTGATGGTTGAACTCCCTGTGTATGTAATGTCTTGGCGCTCTGCGTACTATAAAAGTTTATTTTTTCTATCCATTCGGTGTACGAACTGTATGTGTGGTGAGTGATGTGACAATCAGATTTGAATTCAGATTTTGTTAATACAGAAGAATGTGATGTACGGTCATCATAATTTGTTAATTTCTTATTGTATAGTCGCACTACTCTGTCTGGATAAAATCCCGCAGCTCTTATCCACCTTTTGCCAGAGAAATTCCTTCTTCGAAAAGAATAACCATCATATTTACTGTATTGTAAATTCTCTTTATTAATAAATGTGATCAAGTCGTCCTCTAATCTTTCATCAGCATCAAGACTAAATACCCAATCATTCTTTGCAAAACTTGATGCAAGAGCCTTTTGTGGTCCGTCTCCCAAAAAATTTTGCTTTATTACCTGTGCACCAAGTTCTTTAGCGATCTCTACGGTAGAGTCACTACTTAAAGAATCTACTACTATAATTTCATTACAAATTTTTTTTAATGACAAAATACAATCTTTAATTTGATCTTCTTCATTATTTGTTATGATAGTTCCACTAATATTATTCATGATTATTTACTCAAATTTTATCTATGTAATCGTTTAGTAAATCAAAATGTTGTTCATAATTATACGCTTGTTCAGCATATACCTTAGCATTTTGTGCTAATTTTCTCCTTAAATCTTTGTCATTAATTAACATTGAAATCTTTTCAGTAAGAGAATCTGAACTTTTAGTTTCAAATATCAAACCATTATTTCCATCTTTTATAATTTCAGGTACCCCTCCAGCATTACTTCCTATTATTGGAACTCCCATCATCATTGATTCTGCTACAACAAGACCAAAAGTTTCCTCATATGTTGGAAGAACAATCAGATCAAAACATGGCATCATTGACATAGGCTCATCAATAAATCCAAAGAATTTGATATGATTTTGAAGGTTGTAACTAGAAATTAGATTATTTATTCTTTTCTTGTAGTTCTCATTCATAAAATAACCAACTATAAGTAATTGACATGTAGTAGGTTTAATTTTATGTAATGCCTCTATAACAAGATGTTGTCCTTTCTGCTCCTCTATTCTTGAAAATATTCCAATAGTAAATAAATTATGTGAAAAATTTAATTTTTTAAAAAGGTTATTTTTGGGTAAAATTTCTCTCATTGAAGGTTTGTCAATCCCATAAGTAAGTTTTTTTATTTTACCTTCAGGTATTGGAAAGAATTTTTTGGCTTCATTAGCTAATTTTTCTGTAATTACTAAAATTAAATCTAAATTCCTGTATAAAAACCTATGATAAAAATCATTTTTGGTCCTTGTAATCTTCATTTGACGATAATATATGATAGATGGCTTTATTCTAGAGAATTTTTTAATTAAAACAGCTAGAAGAATATCTTTTGTCCAACTGATATGTATTATTTTAATTTGATTTTTATCTACTACTCTAGCAAGTTTGATTGCATAAAATAATATGTTGAACATATTTATCTTATTGACTAAAAATGTGGCTATTTTTATATTTCTTTGAATATGTGAATCCTTTTTGCATACTGGATAGATAGATTGATAATTTGAATAATGGTTAATTAGCTTAGTAAAATATAATTCAAGCCCGCCTTTATCTGGTGAAGTACAAATTGCCAATATCTTATTCATATAAGGTTAGATTATTATAGCAAAAATTCATAGATTAATGTATTGTATAAATAACCAAACTTAGTAATTCATTCAATGAAAAAGATTTTAGTAACAGGTGGAGCTGGGTTTATAGGTTCCCATTTATGTAAAAAATTAATAGATGAAGGCAATGATGTCTTATGTATTGATAATTACTTTACTGGAACAAAAAAAAATATAAGCGAGCTGTTTAATAACCCATATTTTGAAATCATGAGACATGATATCTGTTTCCCTTTATATGTAGAGGTAGATGAGATTTTTAATTTAGCTTGTCCTGCCTCTCCTATTCATTATCAACATGATCCCGTTCAAACTACAAAAACTAGCGTTCATGGCGCAATTAATATGCTTGGTCTTGCTAAAAGAATTAATGTCAAAATCCTTCAAGCTTCAACTTCAGAAGTCTATGGGGATCCAGAAAAGCATCCACAAAGTGAATCCTATTGGGGTAATGTTAATCCAGTTGGCCCTCGCAGTTGTTATGATGAAGGAAAGAGATGTGCTGAAACTCTATTTTTTGACTACTACCGTCAACACAAACTAGAAATTAAAGTTGTGAGAATATTTAATACATATGGGCCAAAAATGCATCCAAATGATGGCAGAGTTGTTAGTAATTTTATAATGCAAGCCTTACAAAATAAGGATCTAACAGTATATGGTGATGGCTCTCAAACTCGTTCATTTTGTTATATAGATGATTTGGTTTCTGGATTACAAAAGATGATGGATTCTACAAAAGATAATATAGGTCCATTGAATTTAGGAAACCCAGTGGAGCTTAAGATTTTAGATTTAGCAAAACTAATTATAAAACTTACCAATTCAAAATCAAAAATTATAAATAAAGAACTACCATTGGATGATCCTATACGGAGAAAACCAGACATAACAGAAGCTAAAAATATCCTTCAGTGGGAGCCAAAAATTGATATTGAAGATGGACTAAAAGAGACGATAGGATATTTTAAGTCACAACTAAAATAATGTGAATTGAGAATGAAAAAAATTCTTGTTGTAAGAAATGATAAGCTTGGGGATTTTATGCTAATATGGCCAGCCTTATCATATTTAAAAAAAAGTTTACCGGAAACTGAGATCACATGTTTAGTTAATGAAAATTGTTCTGAAATTGCAAATATTTGCCCATTTGTTAATGAAACAATAATAGATCAAGGAATTTTTAAGCTAAAAAAAATCATAAAAGAAAACCACTTTGATGCATCTATATCCTTTTTTTCAACTTTTAGGATAGGCTATCTATTAAAAAGCTCAGGAATTCCTATTAGATTAGCTCCAGCAACAAAAGTTGCTCAATTCTTTTATAACTACAAATTAAAACAAAGAAGATCCCAATCAAAAAAACCAGAACATGAATATAATACTGATCTTATAGTTGAATTTTTAGAAAAATTCAATTTTGAAGAACCTAGTCAGATGGATGCCCCTCCTTATTTAGTTTTGGACAAAAAAAAATTGGATTTATTCCGAAGTAGATTTTTAAAAACTTATGATATTGAACCTGAAAAGAAAATTATCTTTATACATCCTGGTTCCGGAGGTTCATCTAAAAATATTTCTTTAGAAACATATTCTACTATCTGTAATGGACTTCGAAAATTTGATAATTATAATTTTATAATAAATTTTTCAAAAAAAGAAAAACCTATTGCTGAAAATTTAATATCTTTGCTAGATTCTAGCCTTAATGTAAAACTAATCAACCCGACAGAGAATCTTAATGACCTTATATATAATATTGATATGTGTGATATCTTTATTTCTGGATCTACAGGACCCCTGCATGTTGCTGGGGCATTAAATAAAAAAACTGTTGCATTTTATCCCAAAAAAAAATCTTCTACTAAATTAAGATGGCAAACAATAAATGACTTTAGTAATAGAATTGAATTTAGTGATATTGGTAAAGATAGTGATATTATTTCAATTAATACAAAGAAAACTATTTTAGATATCCAGAAGTTTATATCCTTTTCATAAAAGATGAGAAGCTTTTGTTGCAACCTCCTCACTACTAATTGAAGTTAGACAATTCAAGTGTTTTAAAGGACAAGTCCTTTTAAAACATGGGCTACATGATAAATTAGAATACATAATTTTATGGTCCCTTTCTTTTAGTAATGGAGCGGTATATTGTGGTGATGATGACCCAAAGATTGCAACAATTTTGGTGCCAACCGATGCTGCAACATGCATCAAACCAGAATCATTAGTTACTACTAAATTAGATGACGCCAATAAATATATAGCTTCTTCTACCGAAGTCTTTGTAATCAGTGAAATGATATTTGGTGATTTTATAATTTTTTTATTAATGTAAGATTTTGTATGTTCATGTTTTCCTAAAAAATATACCTTATAGTTCTTTTTGGAAAATGTAATTGCAAGTTCACACCATTTTTCAATAGGCCATCTTTTTGCTTCTCCATACTCAGCTTCAGGGCACAGGACAATAATTTTATTATTTTTTTCTATTCCAAATTTATTGATGATCTTTTGAAGTTTTTCTTTATTCAAAGATAATTTTGGAGCTATGCTTTCTTGGTAGATTGATTCATTTAATTTTAAGAATCTATTTACCATAGATTTTTCAAATCTTTTCTCTTTATGAATTTTATTTATTACTCCATATCTCATTTCCCCAACATAGCCAACTCTAATAGGTATTTTAGCTAACCATGGTATGATTGCTGCTTTGAAGCTGTTCGTTAATATAAAAGCTTGATTATATTTCTCTAATTTTATTTTACGTGAAAGATAATATCGATCTAGTAGACCAAGTGACCCATGTGGAATATCTAGTATATGCTTTTTATTAATCTCGGGCATCATGTCCGCAATTGGCTTTAAATAACTTCTAATGACTAAATCAATAATCACATTCTTATCTTTTAGTTTAAGTTCTTTAAATAAAGAGTGTGCTATGATTAAGTCTCCAATCCAAGAAGGTGCAATTATTAAAACTTTTTTATTAGACTTCATATGGTATTTTTAGAAAGCCAGTCCAGGTATTTTAAAACTCCATCCTCAAGTTTTGTAAATTTCTTCTTGTAACCAATATTTCTTAAATTTTTTATATCTGCTTCAGTAAAAGCTTGGTATTGCTTTTCTAAATTAGGGGGAAATTCTATATAAGTAATCTTACCATCTCTAAAATATGAGATTACAGATGATGCAATATCATTGAATGTTCTGCTTTTCCCTGTTCCTAAATTATAAATTCCAGAAATATTGGGGTTATTCATAAACCAAATCTTTGCATCAATAGTGTCGTCAACGAAAATAAAATCTCTTCTCTGCTCTCCATCATCATACCCATGACTCCCTTTAAATAGTTTAATATTTTTTTCTTTCTTTATCTGGTTATAAAAATGAAATACAACACTGGACATACCTTCTTTATGATTTTCTCTTGGGCCAAATACATTAAAATATCTAAGTCCAACTACTTGAGATTTAATTTTTGCTTGGTGCTTTCTAAAATAATTATCAAACATTAACTTAGATTCTGCATAATGATTTAAAAATGATTCATTTTCTGGGTCTTCCTTAAATTTTTTACCTGGACCATAAACTGATGCAGATGATGCATATATTAAATTAATTCGGGAATTGGCACAGAAATCAAGGACATCTTTTGAATATGTGAAATTTGTAGATAACATATAATCCCTATCTTTTTCAGTTGTTTTTGAGCAAGCGCCTAGATGGAAAACATAGTCAATATTCTTTGTGATTGATGTATTAGAGTTTTTAATTTCTTTTAAGAAAGACTCTTTGCTAATGCAATCTTCATATTTTAAATTCTTTAAATTATTAAACTTTTCTTTATGCTTATCTAATTCTTCAACTATAAGTATTTCATAGAAATTATTTTTATTAAGGGTATAAACTAAATTACTCCCGATAAAACCAGATCCGCCTGTTATAACAATCATATTAATTTCAAATTATTATTGATTAATAAGATTATATAGAAACTAAAGCAATTTAACCAATAAAAACATAATAAGTATTGTTAAGAAACATTTTATGCTGCTACAATCTCTATATGAAAAAAGTCACTAATTTAGTTGGTCTAATAATGGGGTCTAAATCTGATTGGCCAACTATGAAACATGCAGCTGCAACGCTTGATAAATTAAAAATAAAATATGAAAAAAAAGTAGTCTCAGCTCACCGAACGCCTGATTTGCTTTATGAATATGCCTCTACAGCAGAGTCAAGAGGTTTAGAAATAATTATTGCAGGTGCGGGAGGCTCTGCTCACTTACCTGGAATGACTGCTTCTAAAACTTCTTTACCTGTAATTGGCATCCCAGTTAAGACAAAAAATCTCGATGGAATAGATTCTTTATTATCAATAGTCCAGATGCCTGCTGGGGTTCCAGTTGGTACAGTTGCTATTGGAGAAACTGGAGCAATAAATTCTGCATTATATGCTGCAGCTATACTAGGAAATAAGCATCCAAAAATAAAACAAGAACTTAAAAAATACAGATCTAAACAAACTCGTACTGTATTAGCTATTAAGGATCCAAAAAAATAAAATGCGATTAGGCATTCTTGGTGGCGGACAACTAGCAATGATGATGATTAAAGAGTCTTCTGGTTTCGGTATTGAATTTATTGTTGTTGATCCAGCTGATAATCCTCCTGCATCAAAATATGCAAAACATATACAATCTGAATATAATGATAAAAAAACTTTAGATCATTTAAAAGAATCATGCGATATCATTACAATAGATTTTGAAAATGTACAAGCAGATGCATTAGAGTATCTTGAATCAAGATTAAAAGTTTTTCCAAAATTCTCTTCTTTAAAAATATGTCAAGATAGATTAGAAGAAAAAAATCTCTTTTTGGAGAATAATATATTGACTACTAAATTTAAAGAAGTTAATTCTAAAAGTGACCTAAAAAATGCTATTTCATATTTAGGAACTGATTCAATACTTAAATCTAGAAAATTTGGCTATGATGGAAAAAATCAAATACATATAAAAAATCAAGATTTAGAAAACATATGGAAACAATATCAAGACATTCCATGCATATTAGAAAAACGAGTAGATTATAAAACAGAACTTTCAATAATCGCAATTAGAACTCAACAAAAAGATATCTTCTTCTATCCTCTTGTTGAAAATTTCCATAAAAAAGGAATATTAAATTATAGTATAGCTCCGTACATTAATAATGAATTACAAAATCAAGCTGAATTGATCTCAAAAAAAATAATGAATTCTTTGGATTACACTGGAGTGCTGGTCGTTGAACTTTTCTTAGATAAGAATGATAATCTTCTTGCAAATGAAATTGCTCCTAGAGTCCATAATTCAGGTCATTGGACAATTGAAGGGTGTGATATAAATCAATTTCAGGCACATATTGGAGCAATAATTGGTCATGAAAACTTAGAACCTAAAGTACTTAAAAAATCTGCGATGATCAATTTATTATCAAAATTTCCGGATATAGAAAAATTGAAAGAGGTTGAGAATATTAAAATCTATAATTATGGGAAGAGTGAGAGGGTCAATAGAAAATTAGGCCATGTAACTATAATTGATGACAATGCTGATAGTCTTAATAAAAAATTAGATTATTTAAAAAAAATTATTTTTTAAAAATTCCTTTTTCCATCAAATACACAAACGAAATAACAACCCTTTGATCCTGCATGTACTCTATGAAAAACCCCATCTTCAATTAAGACAGTATCTCCTTCTTTAACATCTATTTCTTTTTTATCTAACTCCATTTTTCCATTTCCCTTTATAAAAAAATAAACTTCCTCTTGTCCCTCATGTTTGTGTCCAGAAGTGCTCTTCATAGGTTTTAAATCTGTGCTGCTAACCACTAGATTTTTTAGTAGATTATTATCTTTGACTACATAACGTTCATCTTCTTTTGCAATGATTCCGCCAATATCATTTATATGTATTAATGTATTCATTTTGCTAAGTTTATATAGTTATCTTTCTCTATTATCTTATTATTTTCATCAACATAAATTATTGTTGGTCTGTGATTAATGATTTCATCAGTTTGTAATTCTACATAGGAACAAACTATAATCTTATCTTTGACATTTACTTTATGGCAAGCTGCACCATTTACACATATTACTCCTGATCCCGCAGCACCTTCAATTGCATAGGTTGTTAGTCTTTCACCATTAGAAATATTATAAAGGTCAATTTTTTCATAAGGCTTAATCCCACATGCTTTAAGCAAAGATGCATCAATTTCACATGATCCTTCATAATCAATTCTCGAACCTGTAACTGTTGCCTTATGAATCTTTGAATGCAAGAAAGTTCTAATCATATGAAATATCATACTACTCAATTTCTATATTGTCTATTAAGCGAATCCCGAAAATTCTAGCCGCAATGAATACAATTTTATGGTCGGAACTACTAAATGAAATATTATGCAATGTATGTAATTCCGTTACATTAAAAACCTCAAAATACTCCATTTCTATTCCCTTCTCTTGTAGGCGTCCATCTATTTTGTCTTTAAATTCCTTTTTTAATGCAATATTTTCATCTATATTTTTATAGTCAATTAGACATTGAAAAATTTCAGACGCTATATTTTTTTGTCCTTCAGTCAAAAGGCTATTTCTTGAACTTAATGCTAATCCATTCGTCTCACGAATTGTTTTACATTCCACTAGATTAATTTTTTTAAATTTTTCAGGATTTTTTTGAAGGATATATTTTACTAGCAGTATTTGCTGATAATCTTTTTTCCCAAAATATGTAAAATTAGGACGGACAAGATCAAGTAATTTATTTACTATTTTATAAACTCCCTCAAAATGTCCCTCTCGGTATCTTCCGCATAAATATGTTCCAAAACCATCTGGTAAGTATATTTTATAATCAAGATCAGATAAAATATCTTCATTAGGCATAAAAAGGCAATCAATGTTATTTTCTTTTAAAATTTGTATGTCTTCCTCTGTATTTGAAGGATAAGTATCAAGGTCTTTCTTATCATTAAATTGAAGAGGGTTTACAAAAATAGATGCTATTTTCTTTGATAAAATTTTTTTTGATTCATCTATTAAACTTATATGTCCTTTATGTAAATTCCCCATTGTTGGTATGAATGAGATATTTTGTTCGTTCTCATTCAAATATTTAACATAATCTTTCATTTCTTGAATGGATGTAATAATTTCCATTTTTCATTCCTTAGGAAGGCTTCTCGTATTTTGAATAAATTGTTTTATTCTCTCGTCTATACTCTTAATTTTAAAATATTCTTTATTAATAAATTTTGGGATACCGTTAAAACTGATTCCAAGCAAGTCATATAATACCAATATCTGCCCGTCACAGTATTTCCCAGAGGCTATTCCAATGACTGGTATAGATAATTTTTTAGAAATTTTCTGAGCTAAAGATTCTTCAACACATTCTACTATCAACAATTTTGCTCCAGCTTGCTCGACAAAAATTGCTTCATCTAAAATTTTTTTCTTATCTTGAAATGTTTTTCCTTGCTTTTTATATTCATGAGGGAATTTAATATGTTGTGGTTTAATTCCAATATGTGCACAAACAGGAATATTTTTCTTAGTTAAATAATTTAAAATATCTAAGTTGGTTGTATCAGTTTCAATTTTGACCATTTTGGCTCCACATTCATTGATTAATTTTGTTGCATTTTTTAAGGCTTGATTTGATTTGTTGTATGTATTAATTGGCATATCAGCAATCAAATAAGATTTCTTTATTCCTCTTGAAACAAGTTTTGTATGGTATTCAATATCATGTTGGTCTACTTTATGAGTATTTTTATGTCCTTGTATGACCATTCCAAGGGAATCACCAACCAAAATAATATCAACCCCACAATCATCTAAATATTTTGAAAAACTGCTGTCATATGCTGTTAAACATGCAATTCCTACTCTATTTCTTTTTTTTAAATAAATATCCTGTAATGTAATTTTTTTCATAGGATTTAATCCTCTAAGGTAGCTGGATTAAAATATTTTTTCCCTTTGATATCTTTTCCTATTTCATTAATTAACATTTTAAAGTCATGAGGTTTATTTATATCAACATTAGATGTATTAATAATTAATAATGGACAATCTTTATATTCATGAAAATAGTTAGTATAAGAATCTACTATATTTTCTACATAATCTTTTGTTATTCCTTGCTCATACTTGATAGATCTAGATTTAATTCTTTCAAGCAATACATCTGAAGTTGCCTGCAGATAAATTACTAAATCAGGTTTAATTGGTTTCAAATTTAGTTGATTATATATTTTTATATATAATTCTAGTTCATCGCCATTTAATACCGTTTCAGCAAATAACCTATCCTTTTGTAAGAAATAATCAGATACTATACAAGATTTCAGGGGTCTCTCAATCTTATAATTAATATATTGATGTGAACGTTTTAATAAAAAATGGAGTTGAGTTGCCAATGCATGGCGATCTGGATCTTGATAAAATTTTCTTAAAAATGGGTTATCAGAAAAATTTTCAAGCATTATTTTACAATTAAATACTTTTGCTAATTTTGTTGCCAGAGTAGTTTTTCCAACTCCAATTGGTCCTTCAATAACCATAAATTTTTTTTGAGAATCCATATGAATAAGTTTATAAGCTTCCTTTTAGATAATGAACTAATTTTCCATATTTTGGGACATTAAATTTATAATTAGTTATTTCAAGCAAGGGTATTAAAACAAATTCTCTGGAAATCATCTCTGGATGAGGAATTGTTAATCTTTCATTTGACATCACCAAGTCATTGTAGATTAAGATATCAAGATCTAACGTCCTTGGGCCCCATTTTTTAGTTTTTTTTCTATGATGTAGGTTTTCAATTTCCTGAAGAGCATCAAGAAGTTCTTCGGGTTTCATATCTGTATGAATTTTGATTACTGCATTTATAAAATCTGGTTGGTTTTTTATGCCAACTGGTTCACTTATATATAGTGAGGATTTTTTAACCACTTTAGTATTAATTAGGTGATTAATATCTTTCATCCCTTTTTGAACATGGTAAATAGGATTATTTTGGTTACTGCCTAAGGCTATATATGCTGTATTCAAAGTTATTAAAGATTATTTAATTTACTTTTTCTTTGATTCTTGCAGATTTTCCTGATCTTTCTCTTAGATAATAGAGTTTTGCTCTCTTTACATTCCCTTTTCTTTTTAATTTAATATCAGAAATAATTTTACTGTGTGTTTGAAAAACCCTTTCTACTCCTTCTCCATATGAAATTTTCCTTACAGTGAATGATGAGTTTAAGCCTCTGTTCTTTTTAGCAATGACTACTCCTTCAAAAGATTGCAGTCTTTCTCTTTTTCCTTCTTTTACCTTTACTAAAACTTCAACTGTGTCCCCACTAGAAAATTTATTGTATTTCCTAATTTGTTCAGACTCAATTTTATCAATGATCTTGCTCATATTTACCTTTTTTTAAATTCAGATATGTAATCACTGAGGAGTTTATCATCTTCTTCTGAAAGTTTCACGTTTTTTAATAATTCAGGTCTCTTTAACCATGTCGCCCCAAGTGCTTGTTTCCTTCTCCATTTATTAATCTCTAGATGGTTACCTTTAAGCAAGACCTCTGGAACCTTTTTGTTATTAATTAATTCTGGTCTAGTAAAATGAGGAAAATCTAGAAGATTATTTTGAAAGGATTCCTCTTTTGTTGATTCCCCATCATCAATTGTTCCAGGAATTAAACGACATATACCTTCAACTAATAACATGCTAGGTATTTCACCTCCTGAGACTACATAATCCCCAACTGAAATTTCTTCGTCAATCAAACTATCCACTGCTCTTTGATCAATTCCTTCATATCTTCCACATATTAAAGTTAAGTTTTTGAAATTAAGGAAAGAAGAAATTTTCTTCTGGGTAAGTGTTTCCCCTTGAGGCGATAGATAAATAACTTTATTATCTTTTTTATTTAAATTTAATGATAATAGAGATTTTTCAATAGGCTCATATTGAAGTACCATACCTGGCCCACCCCCATATGGTCGATCATCAACTCTTTTATGTTTATCAGAAGAGAAATCTCTTAGATTAATAGACTTAATAGAAATTATTTTCTTCTGAATAGCTCTATCAATAAAACCTATTTTTTTAAAATTCTCAATGAATTCAGGAAAAATTGTTATGATGTTAAAATTCATTTCTCCACTTCACTGTTATAGTATTTTCTTTTTCAGGAATTTTTAGAATATAGTCTTTTATGAATGGTATTAAAATTTCTACTCCATTTTCCTTTTGATTAGGTTTTTTTATCACCAAAATATCATTTGATTTTGTTGAAAATATTGAAGTTACTATTCCAATTTCTAAATTATTCTCATTCAAAACTTTTCTATTAATAAGTTTATGCCAGTAGTGCTCATCTGTTTCAGTAGGAGGTAAGTTTTCTTTATAAACAAATATATCTTTATTTAGGTATGTCTCAGCATCATCAATTGAATCTACAGATTTAATTTTTAAAATAATTTTTTTAGGCATGATTTTATATTCAGTAATCTCTACTCTTCCAAAATTAGCATCTTTTTTAATATATAAATTATACTTAAAAATATTTTCTGTTGGATGGGTATATGATTTGATAGAAAGCCAACCTTTAATGCCATGAACCGCAAATGCTTTACCAACGACAATATAGTCTTTTTTTGGCATTGACTTAGTTTATTTTTCTTTAGGCTTTTCTTCTTTGACTTCTTCTTTTGATTCTGCCTTTACTTCTTCTTTAGGCTTTTCTTCTGCTTGAATTTCAGCTTTTTTGGCTTTTCTTATTTTTACTTTTTCAAGTTCTTTAGTTTTATATTCTTCTCTATTTTGTAAATTCTTTGAATCAAGAGAATATTTTCGTAAGTATTTAACACGATCACTAATCTGCGCTCCTTGTTCAATCCAATAATTTAATCTCTCGTGATTTAATTTTATTCTATCTTCAGTTTCAAGTGATGGGTCATAGCTGCCGATTCTTTCAAGGCATTTTCCATCTCTTTTCTCTCTTTTATCAATTACTACTATATGATAGTACGGCTTCTTTTTTGCTCCACCGCGAGATAATCTTACTCTGACCATGTAACTCCTATATTAAAAACCATTGAATTATAGCACTTGTTTCTTGTTCGTGGTAGTTATTTTGCTATTCTAGTAAAATCATTAAATTATTGGTAGAGTATAGACAGAAGACAAATGATCACGCTCATTAAGATATTTTCACAATTGTGGTACTCAGTAAAATAAAATGCAGTTGCTATCAGGAACAGTTATCGCGGGTTATTTGCTATCTACAATATTTGTAAGAAATATTCTGATAGGAAAATTAGTTGAGGATAGGAAGAAAACTTTCTTTTACTTAATTATCTTACTAAGCTTTTTTTTATTTACTTTCCATACATTTAATTTAATAAACCAAACTAAAGGATTTGATTTTAATACATCATTATCCCTGACTCTACTCATAATAAATTTTGTTTTTTGCTTGTTCATGTTTACAAAACCTATTTATCATCTTGGGCTAATTCTCTTTCCAATTACTGCCTTTATAATATTGATTACTCTTTTTTATAAAACTGGGAATGTGCCAGTGACATTAACAAACAATAATTTACAACTACATATTCTTTCTTCATTTACATCGTATGGATTTCTAGGTTTAGCTGGTATTGAAGCTGCATTACTCCTTTCTCAAGAGAAAAAATTACGTCATGTTAAAAATTCTTCACTTGAAATTTCTCTTCCTCCAATTGAAGTAATGGAAAAAATAATGTTTGATCTTATGACAATTGGATTTATATTACTAACCATATCAGTGTTAAGTGGTATACCATTTATTTTAAGTGAGAATAATTTTTTATTAATACAAAAAATAGTATTTTCTATCATCGCGTGGATTACATTTGCATATTTGCTCGTAAAAAGAGCTTCTACTGGAATTAGAGGAGAAAAAGCTGCTCGCTTAACTTTAAGTGGAATTATTTTCTTAATTATTGCCTATCTTGGAACAAAACTTTTTTTTGAATTAGTATAATTGAATGATGTTGAAAGTATAAAAATTTATGAATACCCTATCCATTGAAAATTTATTTATTCTGTTGGTAATACTCCTATTATTATCTGCTTTTTTTTCAGGATCTGAAACTTCCTTGATGAGTGTTAACAGATACAGGCTCAGACACAAACATAAAAAGGGGAGTAAGTCTGCAAAAAGAGTTTTATACCTTTTAAATAATCCGGATAGAACTTTAAGTTTAATCCTTCTTTTAAACAACTTTGTTAACATACTTGCCTCTGCTATTGCAACTCTCATTGCAATAAAGCTTTATGGAGATTCAGCAATTGCTATTTCTGCAGGCATTTTAACATTTGTTATTCTTATATTTTCAGAAGTTACACCAAAAACTTTTGCAACCCTGTATCCTGATAAGATAGCTTACCCTGTTTCTTGGTTTTTCTATCCTATGCTCAAATTATTTTATCCTTTAATTGCAATAATCAACTTTTTTTCTCGTATACTGCTCTCAATTTTTGGAATAAATCAAAAAAATAAACCACATGAACTTCTTACAAAAGATGAAATTAAAACTATTGTTACAGAGGCGAGCTATCGTATGCCTAAATATTATGAAGATATGATTGTAAATATGTTAGACCTTGAAAAAGTAAAAGTGGAAGATGCGATGATACCGAGAAATGAAATAATTGCTATTGATATAGATGATGATATTAATAAAATATCAGATCAAATTCTTAGTTGCAGACATACAAGAATTCCTATTTACCAAAATGAACTTAATTTGCTTAAGGGTTTTTTACATAAAAGAATGGTCATTAGTATGTTAAAAGAAGGAAGCATAACAAAGGAAAAAGTTTTAGAGAGTTTAAAGCCAGCTTATTTCATACCTGAAGATACTTCGCTAACAAGCCAATTAATTACTTTTAAGAGGATGAAGAAACGAATTGGTTTTGTAGTGGATGAATATGGAGATGTGAAAGGGATGGTAACCCTTGATGATATACTTGAAGAAATTGTTGGGGAGTTTAATCAGGATGAAGATAGAAAGGAAGATATTCTTAGAATAAACGATAATACATATCTCCTTGATGGGTCAGTTCAAATTAGAGAAATTAATAAGATATTAGTTTGGGACTTACCAGAATCAAGCGCAAAAACTATAAATGGATACATATTGGAATATCTTCAAGACATTCCTAAAAAGGGTATGGTTTTTGAAGCAAATAACTATATGTTTGAGATAATGAAAATAGAAAATAATTTTGTAAAGAATGTAAAGATTACTAAAAAATAGTATTATTAAAAATATGATCAAAAAGGCTAAAACTCCATTATCAACATTTGAGGATGATCTAAAGCAGATGCAATCAATTGTTGAAGAAATTGAATCAAGTGAATTAAATCTTGAAGAAACTATTGAGAAGTTTAAGTTAGGAATCGAACTTTCTAAAAGATGTCAAAAGGCTTTAGAAGAGGCTGAACAAAAAGTTAAAATAATTTCTAATAATAAAGGAAACAATAAAGATGGAAAATAAATATCCTGTTTTAGATAAAATTGATCTGCCTTCTGATTTAAAAAAGTTAGGCCCAGAAGAACTTATTGTTTTATCAGAAGAAATAAGAGATTTTATAATTGAGTCTGTTTCAATTACTGGTGGTCACTTGGCAGCTGGCCTTGGAACTGTTGAACTAACCATAGCTCTCCACTATGTCTTCGAAACCCCTAAAGACAAAATTATTTGGGACGTGGGACACCAATGTTATCCACATAAAATTCTTACAGGACGTAAGAACCTTATGCATACATTGAGAAAAAAAGATGGGATTTCTGGGTTTCTCAGGAAAGATGAAAGCGAGTATGACTGTTTTGGTGCCGGACACTCTAGTACATCAATCAGTGCAGCTGTTGGATTTGAAATTGCTTCAAAACTAAATAACGATAAAAATAAAATTGTTGCTGTTATTGGTGATGGTGGGCTAACAGCTGGGATGGCTTATGAAGCTCTAAGTCATGGTGGGGGTATTAAGTCAAACTTGCTTATTGTTTTAAATGATAATGAAATGTCAATTTCTCCGAATGTTGGTGCCGTACATAAATATTTAACTAGAATTTTAACTGGAAAGACATATAAAGCCATAAAAGAAAGTGGAAAACATGTGCTTAGCAAGATAAAAGCTTTTGAAGATATCGCAAAGAAAGTTGGGTCAAAAGCAAAAAGCTTTATAACGCCTGGTCTTTTATTTGAGGAACTAGGTTTTAAGTATTTTGGGCCAGTTGATGGAAATGACTTGGGGGGCCTTATTGAGATTTTCTCTAATCTGAAAGAGCAAGAGGGCCCAAGAATTTTACATATAATGACTAGAAAAGGTAAGGGGTATAAGCTAGCTGAAAAAAACCCTGTAAGTTACCATGGCGTAACACCATTTAATCCAAAAACAGGTAAAGCTAAGGCTAAAAAAATTAGTAACAAATTAACCTATACCCAAATTTTTAGTCAATGGATAAATGAGATGGCAAGAGTCAATGAGAAGCTTGTTGCAATAACCCCTGCAATGCGAGAAGGTTCAGGTCTTGTAGAATTTGAAAGAAACTTCCCAGATAGATACTTTGATGTTGGAATAGCTGAACAACATGCTCTGACATTAGCAGGAGGTTTGGCATGCAATGGGATAAAACCTGTAGTTGCGATTTATTCAACTTTTCTACAACGTGCTTATGATCAACTTATACATGACATAATCATTCAAGAGTTAGATATTATGCTAGCCATTGATAGGGCTGGCATAGTTGGTGCAGATGGTGAAACTCACCAAGGAATATATGATATTTCTTTCCTTAGGATTTTACCAAAAATGGTAATTATGACACCTTCTAATGAACAAGAATTATGGAAGATGCTGACCACAGGCTTTAATCATTGTGGGCCGTCAGCGGTTAGATACCCAAGAGGATTTTCTTTGGGTATTGACTTAGATGCGAAACTTGAAGGGGTCCAGTTGGGTAAAGCTAAGATTATAAGAAAGGGAAACAGGATCGCATATTTAGTATTTGGAACTATTGTTAAAACAGTCCTACAGGTTGCAGAAGGATTGAATGCAACAGTTGTAGATATGCGCTTTGTAAAACCTCTAGATATAGAAATAATTGAAGAAATATGTACTCATCATAGCCATATTATAACAGTCGAAGAAAATGTTGTGCTTGGAGGCGCAGGATCTGCAGTAAATGAGATAATACTTAATAATGGTCTTTCTTCTAAAGTTTATAATTTGGGAATCCCGGATAAAACAATAATGCATGGATCACAAGATGAACTTTTATCTGAAATTGGACTCGATGAAAAAGGTATTAGAAACACTACACTTAATTTTGTAGGAAAAAGTACCTTTTCAAAACAAAATTAACCTACAAATCTTGAGGCAATAGAAATTTATACTTTGACAATAAAAACAGAATTTTCTTCAGCTCATACACTTGTTGGGCATCAAGGTGATTGCAAAAGAATGCATGGTCATAATTGGAAGGTAGAAGTTGAAGTTTCAGGAAATAAACTTGATAATATTGGGATGGTAATTGATTTTAAGGATATAAAAAATTTTGCAAAGAAAATTGGGAAAGAGCTTGACCATCAATTTCTTAATGATCTCAAGCCTTTTAAAAATACAAATCCAACAACTGAGAATATTGCTAGGTATTTCTTTTCTGAATTATCAAAATTGATTAATACGGATACTATTAAGCTAGAATCTGTTAAACTATGGGAAAATGATCGTTCTGCTGTAAAATATATGGAATAGTTATATGGCTACTACAAACAAAAAAAATATAAAAGCGATTGATGGTTCAGGCATACCTGATATACAAGGGTTAGCAGATACTAGGAATTTACCAATTAACAAAGTTGGTATAAAAGATATTGTTCATCCAATGATTATTAAGCAAAGGTCAGGTAAAAAACAATCTACAATTGCTAATTTTAATATGTTTGTCAACCTTCCTCATGATTTTAAAGGAACTCATATGTCTAGATTTGTTCAAATACTTAACCAACATGAAGAACAAATTACTGTTGATTCATTTAAGGAAATGATAATTGAAATGCGGGATCTGCTAGAGGCTGAATCTGGTCATATTGAAATGTCATTCCCATATTTTATAGACAAGGCTGCGCCTGTAACTAAGGTTAAAAGTCTATTAGATTATCATGTAACATTTATTGGGGAAATAAAAAATAATATTCCAGACTTAAAGGTCAAAGTCCTTATTCCAGTAACAAGTTTATGTCCTTGCTCAAAAAAGATATCTGCTTATGGCGCGCACAATCAACGTTCACATGTAACTGTAACAGTTAAAATAAAAGATTTTATTTGGATAGAAGAATTAATTGATATTGTTGAAAAAGAGGCTTCATCAGAATTATATGGCCTCCTTAAAAGACCTGATGAAAAATTTGTTACTGAGCTAGCATATGATAATCCTAAATTTGTTGAAGATATGGTAAGAGATATTGCAGTTCATTTTGACAAGGATGAAAGAGTTTCAGAATATATAGTCGAATCTGAGAATTTTGAATCAATACATAATCATTCAGCATACGCTCAGATTCATAATATTAAAGAAAATTCCTAGATTACCTTAGATCCGCGTGTAGACCCCTAATGATTTCTTCTGAAGCTTGGGTTGTAATGTTTACAAAACTATCATTTTGTATTTCAATACCAGTACCAAATTGATCCACAGTTAAAACAATAATAAAGTTTTCTTCTTCAGTCCCACCCCAAAATTTTAATTTATCAAAGAAAGAATCTTCTTTTTCAGATCTTTCTTTAAGTGAAACCTTTATAAGGCCTTCATCTATGTCAGATGAAATAATATTCACCCCTAATACTTCAAGTGATCGTAAAACACGTGGCCAAACTCTTTCATATGCATCTGCTATATATAGAGTATGTAAACCTTTTTCATCAACATTCAGCGAGGATTTATTTCTCAATCCTGTTGCTTTTACAATTACAAGTCCTTTAGATTTTGCTTCCTCTCCTCCTAGGAAAATATACAGTCTAGAAGTCATTTCAGTTTCAAGTTCTGGATCTCTTGCCCTATTTTGCCACCTAAATTCATTTTCACCATCACTCATATATTCTTTCCCATAGTGTGTTATAACAATTTCTATGGCATTATCTTTTTCTATTAATCGTGTTTTATAACTGTCGCGTGTATCTGGGCTAACAAGCAGAGGGATATATCGTCCAACAACACGTTGTACTGTTCCAAGCTGAGCTTCACTCAAATTTTCAAGATAATCTGTCTTCATAACTCCCAGTGCAATATTTTGATCAATTAATCGGAACCCCTCTTCTTGCCAAAAAAACTGGATTCTTTTCCAAAGTTCCTGCTTATCAAGATTTTTTAAAGATAGAAATGAGTCCCTTCCAGACCTGATTAATTTAATATCGTTTAGTTCTGTGTCAACAGTAAAAACTTTCATCCCTTTTTCATCAGTGAGTTCAGGTATACTTAGAGAATCTGGTGAACTTGGGTTTATTAAGTCAGGGGGTAATTCTAAATCAAATTGAGTGTCATCATATAATGATTTTCTCTTATACACAACGCTCCCTTCTCTATCATCTTCCAGTATCCCTGAAATATAATCTTTTGCCCCTGTACAACTGGTTAATGCTACCATACAAATAATTAGTATAATGTTAGTCAGGTTTTTCTCGTTGTTCATCATAATTTTTCTGATATTATGTTAGCCCTAATAAGTGAATCTTCAAGTATTTTTTCATGCTTTTTGCTCAACCATGTAAGCGGTAATCTAATCCCCTTTTTAATTAGGTTCATACGATTAAGTGCCCATTTTACTGGTATTGGATTTGACTCAACAAAAAGATTGTCATGGAGAATATCTAATTTTTTATTAATTGCTTTTGCTTTCTCTGCATCACCATTAATTGCAAACATACACATTTCATGCATTTCAAGTGGAGCAATATTTGCAGTCACTGAAATATTTCCTTTAAATCCAAGAATCATATCATTCACAGAAGTCTTGTCATCTCCGGTAAAAATAGAAATATTCTTTGAACATTTTTCCAATAACTCTTTAGAACGCTGCTTACACCCAGAGGCCTCTTTAATTCCCACAATATTTGGATGTTTGCTTAATTTCAAGACTGTATCCGGGAGCATGTCTACAGATGTTCTGCTAGGGACATTATAAAGTATTTGAGGGATTGATATCTCATCTGCTATTTTTAAAAAATGCTGATATAAACCATCTTGAGTAGGTTTATTATAATATGGTGTTACCAATAGGCATGCATCCGCACCTAAATTTTTAGATTTTTCCGTTAATTCGATTGCTTCGCTAGTGGAATTAGCTCCTGATCCAGCAATGACAGGTATTCTTTTGTTCACAATATCTATAGTTGCCTTAATTACTTTTGAATGTTCATCAAAATCAAGCGTAGCAGACTCACCAGTGGTCCCAACAGAAACAATTGCATCAGTTTTATTTTTTATGTGAAAATCAATTAAGCTTTCTAGAGAATCAAAATCTATTGAGCCATCAATATTCATTGGTGTAGCAATTGCTACCAAACTTCCCTTAAACATAATTTTCTCTTAAAAACATAAAATTTATGATTCTAGCTTTGTAATAGGCCAGATATTAATTAACGTATTTAGAAATACTGCAAGTGGTATTGCAAAGAATACCCCCCAAATTCCCCATATAGAACCAAAAAATAATATTGCTATTAAAATTGCTAATGGGTGTATGTTGACAGCATCTGAAAATAAAATTGGCACTACTACATTTCCATCAACTAATTGTATTGCTAAATGCCCTATAATAACATACCAAAACTCTGAAGAAGCTCCCCATTGGAAATATCCAACTAGTATGATCGGTATAGTTACAGCTATTGCCCCAATATAAGGAATAATTACAGATATACCGCATAAAAAACTTAACAGTAGTGAATATTTCAGCCCTAATGCACCAAAAACAATAAATGATACACTCCATACAATAATAATTTCAATAAATTTACATCTTATGTAATTTCCAATTTTTAAATCTAATTCTTTAGAAGCTTTTTTTGATAAATCTAACTTCTCAGGGAAAAACTTTTTAAACCAAGAAAAAATATTTTCTTTATCATATAAAATAAAGAAAATTAGAATTGGAACTATAAAAATATAAATTATTGTTTCAAATATATCTCCAGCAGAAGAAAGGGAGTAAGTTAAGGCAGACTTTCCTAAGCTACTCATTTCAGAATTTAATATAATAAAAATGTTATCTACTTGTTCTGATGACAATAATCCTGCTCCAGTTTCTGATGTGCCGATAAGTATCTCTTTTCCTTTCTCAAACATTTTTGGTAAAGATTTGATTAATACAGAAAGCTGGTCTAGCATCATGGGTATCAGTAAGAATATCAAAATGAGTGAGAGTGCTATAAAGAAAAAATAGACTATTCCAACAATAAGCTGTCTTTCTAGCTCAATGTTATCCTGTAACCTTTGCACAAGCCCTTCCAACATATAGGCAAGTATTATAGCAACTAAAATAGCTGCAACTGTCTCAACTAAGACATAAAGAATTATGATACTAAATAATATGATTAAAGCAAATGATGCTTGATTAGGTTCAGTCAAGTGAGTTTTATACCAATCTTTGAAGACCTTGAACATATTTATGATTCTGAGTTATCTTTACCTTAAATTGCTTATCCTATAATACCTATAAACATGCTAAACTAAAATAAGTATATACAATATAATCAATTTTTACTGTTTTTTTTACTAAAATGAGAGTCTCAGATTTTCCTATATTCACATTGAAGGATGCTCCTTCTGAAGCAGAAATTATTAGCCATAAACTGATGATAAAATCTGGAATTGTGCGGCAGCTTACTTCTGGTCTCTACACATGGCTTCCTCTAGGTCATCGTATAATTACAAAGATAAAGAAAATAATTAGAGAGGAGATGAATGCTATTGGTTCAGTAGAAATTCTAATGCCCTCGGTTCAACCTGCAGAATTATGGAAGGAATCAAATCGATGGGAAGAATATGGACCTGAACTATTAAGAATAAATGATAGGCATAAAAGAGAATTTTGCTTTGGTCCAACATTTGAAGAGGTTATTACTGATTTAGTTAGGAAAGAAGTCTCAAGCTATAAACAACTACCCATGAATTTATTTCAAATCTCAACAAAATTTCGGGATGAGATTAGACCACGGTTTGGAGTAATGAGAGCAAGAGAATTTATTATGAAAGACTCCTATTCGTTTCACAGTACTGAACAGTGCTTAAATGAAACGTATAAAAAATATTCCTCAGCTTATGAGAATATTTTTAGTAGGCTCATGCTTGATTATACAATTGTAGAGGCAGACAGTGGAAATATTGGTGGCAATGAGTCTCATGAATTTCATGTCATAGCAGATACTGGAGAAGATGATCTTGTTATTGATAAATCATCTAAAGGAATGAACATTGAAATAGCAAAAGTAAAATATGGAGAAAAAGATTTAAAAAAGATTGTTTCTGAAAATAATTTGAAACATGTTAAGGGGATTGAAGTAGGACATATTTTTAAGCTTGGAGATAAGTACAGCGCTAAAATGAATGCAAAAATAACAACCAAGGAATCTAAAAGCATAGACTTAATGATGGGTTGTTATGGCATAGGGGTGTCTAGAATAGTTGCTGCTGCAATTGAACAAAATAATGATGAAAAAGGAATTATTTGGCCTTCATCTATTAGTCCTTTTGATGTTGCAATAGTTGAAATTGATGGACATAAAGATAAATCAGTACGTGATTTTTCAAACAAAATTTATGAAAAAATGAATAATTTAGGCATTGATGTTATATATGATAATAGGGAATTAAAATTAGGTAATAAATTAAATGATTGGGAATTAATAGGTATACCAAATGCCTTAATTGTAGGGTCAAAAGAAATAAAAAATAATGCTCTAACGCTCAAAAAACGTACGGAATCAGAGAAGACTGAATTAAGTGCAGAGGATGTTTGTAGTCTATTAAAAAATGATAAATCTAATTTCTAGACTATTCAAAAAATCGAAATGATCTTTTTTGTTTGTTGTATTGTTGTATAGACATATTTGCTTGATTTAGAGCATTTTTTGAAGCCTTAATAGCTTCTTTATACTTTTTATTTTTGTGAAGTTTTTTTGCTTTTTTAATCAACTTTCGAGCATCTCTCCACTCATTTTTTAATTTTATAGCTCTATCGTTTGCTGCTTTTGCCTTAGATATTAAATTTTTTGATACCTGCTTGATATTCTTTTCCGAATCCTCAGCAAAACCAACTTGCGTTAAAAATAATAGCCCTAAAATAAATAAAGTTTTCTTCATATTAGTTAAGCAAAAATTCTTGATCACTTTCCTCTTGATACCCAATTATCCAAATCCCTCTATTTAATGCATGTTTTTCAGCTTTCTTTTTCTGACTATCTGTATAATTATTTGCAATAAGTATATCTTGTCCAGGAAAAATTAAATCTGCATCGTAGATTCTATCATGATTTAACTTATATAAAAGAGGCCAAAGCAATGCATTATTATAATATTTTGTAGAAATTTCCCAAAGTGATTCACCCACTTTAACAGTGTGGTATATTTTTGGTGGGGTAGGCTTTTGAGAAAATGATATGGTTCCTTCTACTGGTCCGTATCCAATATTTACATATGAACAAGAGCCTAAAAATAAAACAAATATTGAAAAAAGAATATGTTTTCTAAAAAGTTTTATTTTATTGCTCATATAGAATATCCTATGAATTATGGCTGACATACTCATTCTATATTACTCAGTGCATGAATCAACAAAAAAAATGGCTAGGCTCATTGCTAGGGGCGTAGAGACAGTTGAAGGTGTTAATGCTGTGTTGAGAACAGTTTCGAATGAAAATAAAAAAGATAAAAATTCTGATCCAATTGTTGAAATTAATGATTTAAAAAATTGTTCTGGTCTAGTTTTAGGTAGTCCCACACATTTTGGAAATATGGCTGCTCCTCTTAAGTCATTTATTGATAAAACAACTTCAGAATGGTTCAGTGGGACACTCGCTGGTAAACCAGCTGGAGTATTTACATCAACTAGCAGTTTACATGGAGGACAAGAGACAACCCTTTTATCTATGATGCTACCACTAATCCATCATGGCATGATTATAGTTGGTGTCCCCTATACAGAAAAAAAATTAGCGGCAACCAAAAGTGGTGGCACACCATATGGACCTAGTCATGTTTCTTATAATAATTCAGAAAAAATAACAGAAGAAGAAAAAGAAATTTGTTTAAGTTATGGAAAAAGAATTGCGAAGATTGTTGTAAAATTAGATTGTTAGCTAGACTTTAATTCAATTATCTTTTTTATGAATGGAATGGTGATTTTCTTTTTTAAAGATAAAGATTTTTGATCCAAAAACCTTATCGAATTACATAAATAATACAACTCTCTTTTAAAGTGTGTGATTATGTAATCACATACTAATGGAGATAATGTTAATCCTCTTTCATGAGAATATTTTTTTAATACCTTAATTTTATCTAAATCGCTTAAATCATTGATTTTAAAACTCAATCCCCATGACAATCTAGAAAGAAGATCAGGTATTCTAAATTCAATCTTTTTTGGATTAATCGTAGAAGTTATAAGCATCCCTTTATTATTTAAAATAAAATCATTTACTAGTGTAAATATTTTTTCCTCTACATTAAATTTTTTTAATATTAAATCAATATCATCAATAATCATGAAGGAAATATAGTCTCCTTTAATCTCTAATTGTTCAATATTGTCGCTGTTTATGTAAATAGATTTATTTTCAGATATATTTTTGGTCGCTTGACATAAATGGGTCTTTCCAGATGATTTTTCTCCATAAATTGTAATTATGTTAGTGGGCTTGGTTTCCGGGAAGACAAGCAATGATTCAATAATTGCCCCATTATTCCCAACTATAAAGTTATCAAAGGTTTTCTCAGTAACAAACCTAAAGTCTATAGGTATTTGATTATCGGTAAAATTTGCTTTTTTCATAAAAGTGTATATATCCAATAGATTAATATATAATCAAATTCATATAATTTAAACATGAAAAAAAAATCAAAAAAGATCACTTACTCAAATTCAGGGGTTAATATAGCAAAAGCTGAAAGATTAATTCAAGATTTTAGTAAAACTAATTCTGATAAAAATGCAAATGTTCTATCAGGTATAGGTGGTTTTTCAAGCCTGTATAAATTGGATATAAAAAAAATCAAAACCCCAATTATTGTATCAAGCACTGATGGAGTAGGAACAAAATTAAAATTAGCAAAACTTTTAAATGAGCATAATTATATTGGGCAAGATTTGGTTGCAATGTGCGTAAACGACATTATTACTTCTGGGGCTACACCATTATTTTTTCTTGATTATCTTGCTACAGGGAAACTTAACCTCAAGCTACATCAGACTGTTCTTAAAAGTATAAGAACTGCATGTAAAAAAATTAAAATACCATTAATTGGTGGGGAAACTGCAGAAATGCCTGGAATGTACAATCAAAATGAATATGACTTGGCGGGGTTTTGTGTTGGAATTGTGGATAAGAAAAATATAATAAATATAAAAAATATCAAAAGTGGTAATATTATTATAGGTTTAAATTCATCTGGTATTCATTCAAACGGCTTCTCTCTCATCAATAAATTAATATCATCTAAACGTTTATCCTTGGTAAAAAGATTTGGAACAAAGACATTGAAAAAAATATTAATAAATCCAACAAAGCTATATGTTGATATTATCCACAAAATAAAAAATAAAATAAAGATAAATGGGATAGCAAATATTACTGGCGGTGGTTTGACTGGAAACATCCCAAGGATTATTCCTGATGGACTCAAAGCAGAAATATTATTGAGTAGTTGGAAAATACCTGAAGTCTTTTCATATATACAACAACAAGCTAGTTTAAATACAAAGGAATTATTGAAAATATTGAATTGTGGAATTGGTATGATTATTATAATTGATAAAAAAGAAATTCTTAAAACTAAAAATTTGCTAAGGGAGTTAAATTGTCAATATAGAGTAATTGGTTACATTACAAAATCTATAAATAAACAAAAAATTTCTTATGTCTAAAATGAAAACAGTAGTGCTGTTATCTGGTAATGGTAGTAATTTTAAAAATATACTAAATCGTGTCAAGGATGGGTACCTTAATATGGAAATATGTGCTGTTATTTCAGATAACGAAAAAGCATATGGACTTCAAAGAGCCAAAGATGAAAAAATTAAAACTTTTTCATTAAAAGATAATATTAATGATGATTTAAACAAAATTTTAAATAAGATTAATTTAGATCTTATAATTCTGGCTGGGTATATGAAAATACTATCACCTGAAATTGTAGAAAAATATCACGGTAAGATTTTAAATATACACCCTTCTCTACTTCCTAAATACAAAGGAATAAATACACATCAGCGCGCAATTAATGACAAAGAATCTTTTCATGGGGCAACTGTACACTTTGTAACAGATAAATTAGATGAAGGTCCATTGATATTGCAACAAAAAGTTAAAATTGATAAAAAAGATACAGTGGAAACACTTAAAGAAAAAGTGCATCGTGCTGAATATTCTATATATCCATTAGTTATCAAATGGTATACAGATGGTTATTTGCAACAGCGCGAAAACTATTTTCTTTTTAAGGGGGCTAAAATTGAATCACCAATCAAAGATATCTCTAATATTAAGTAAAATAGTCTTTTTCTCTATTATTTTCTTTCCTCATGAATTATTAGCTAGTCCATGTGGAAACCAAAATAATTTAGTAAAAGATGAGGGTATGATATTTATAGCCACATATGACTTAAAAAAAAATAATATTACTTTTGGTACTAATACGAATATATTTCATAGAATTTCTGACAACCTCTATAGTTTCAATATATTTGCTTGCACATCAGGCATATTTAAACTCAAGAAAGACGATAGAAAAGAAACTTCCTTATTTGAGATTAATAATAGTGAAGTAGAGACATCTAGTTATAGTTTTAATAGAGTATTAAAAGATCGTACTGATAAAGTAGCTACAACTTTTAATGTAAAAGATTCGAGTGGGAAAAAGTTGTGGCCTGATGGAAAATGTCTTTCGCACAGTGAAATCCAAAATAAAGATGGGGGGAAGGAAGTAAAACATAAAGATTCAAATTGTAGAGCTTTAGATAGATTATCAGTTCAAATTGACTATCGAGAAAAACTAAAATCTGGGGAATATGATATTGAATATTTTGTCATTGATAAAGGCAGGGATAGAAAATATATATTTAAACTTGTTGATGCCGAAGTTATAGATACAATTTTTGGAAAAACAGAAACAATATTGGTTAGAAAGATTATTGAAGGTAATAAAAGAAATACTTTAACATGGTATGCAATTAATCATGGATTTGTTCCAGTAAAGATTGAACAATATAGAAAAAAGACTCTAAAATTCACAGCTTACCTAACAAGCTATACTGACTAATCAAGAAATTATTTTTTGCGAAGTCTAAGAGAATTAATTTTTATAAAACCTTCTGCATCTTTTTGGTTATAATCTCCAGAATCAGTTTCAAATGTTGATAAATCTTCATCATATAGAGAATTTGGAGAAGATCTCCCAATAATTATTATATTCCCTTTAAATAACTTTACTTTAATCACTCCATTTACATTCTTTTGTGAGTTGTCAATAAGGTTTTGTAGAGCTAATCTTTCTGGACTAAACCAATATCCATTATATATTAGCCTTGCATATTTATGCATAATGTCTTCCTTAAGATGCATAACTTCTCTATCTAATGTCATAGATTCTAGAGCTTTATGTACTTTATGATAAATTGTACCACCAGGTGTTTCATAACAACCTCTTGATTTAATTCCAACATAACGATTTTCAACTATATCAGTTCTACCTATTCCATGCTTACATCCAAGATTATTTAGTTTGTCTAAAATTTTTGCCGGTGACAATATTTTATTATTTATTTTAATTAGATCTCCATTTTGAAATGTGAATTCAGCCTTTTCTGATTTATTAGAGGCATTCTCTATAGATTTAGTTCTAAGCCACATAGATTCTTCTGGGCTTTTTGATAGGTCTTCAAGGATTCCTCCTTCATAAGATGTATGTAAAATATTGGAATCCATGGAATAAGGACTTTTTTTGCCTTGATCATGATCAATATCTATATTATGTAGTCTTGCATAATCTACTAAATCTTTTCTTGATTTGAATTTCCATTCTCTCCAGGGGGCAATAATATTAATTTTTGGATTTAATGAATAAGCAGATAATTCAAATCTTACTTGATCATTACCCTTTCCTGTAGAGCCATGACAAATATGACTTGCTCTCTCTTTTTTTGCAATCTCAATTAATCTTTTGCTAATAAGTGGTCTTGCAATTGATGTTCCTAAAAGGTATTCATCTTCATAAACTGCATTTGCTCTAAAAATAGGATATACATATTCTCTAACAAATAGTTCTTTTAGATCTTCGATGTATGTTTTATTTATGCCAAGCTTTATCGCTTTTCTTTTTGCATCCTTTACTTCAGATCCTTGGCCAATGTCAGCAGTAAATGTAATTACCTCACAGTTATATTTCTCGACAAGCCATTTAGCAATAACTGAAGTGTCCAATCCACCTGAATAAGCCAAAACAACTTTTTTAACTTCCATTTACGTTTTCTTCTTTTTGATTTTTTGGCTCAACCCACCTGAAACCTTTGTCTGTTGATTCTTTTTTCCAAAAAGGTGCTTCTGATTTTAAGGACTCCATTATTTCTCTTGTAGCATTAAATGCATTTTCTCTATGCTCAGACCATGTAGCTACTAGTACAATAGGGTCAGTCGGTGTAAGCAAACCAACTCTATGTATCACTAGGCCATCTACAATCTTAAATTTTTTGATCGCATCATTAACTATCTTGGTTAAATATTTTTCAGTCATATCCGGATAATATTCTAATTCCATGCTTGAAATGGTTTCATCATCATTAAAGTCCCTCATTATTCCTAGGAATACTGATGATGCTCCTATTTTTGGGTTATTGTGGAGTTGGCTTCTCTTATAATCAACTAGTTCTTGCCATGGATCAAATTGTTCTTTTTTTATTTCTACTTTCATAATTATCCACCTGTAACAGGGGGGAAAAATGCTAATTCATCTCCATCTTTTAGGACATACTCAATACTAACATATTCATGATTAACTGCTGCTAAAAGATTTTCAGGCATTTTACGGCCATTTGCTATTAAGTTCCAGGCTCCCTCAACTGTTAAACCTAATTTTGTTTCAATCTTTTCCGAATCTTTCCCAATCAAATCTCTTATACCTGCAAAATATTTAACATTTATTTTCATATATTTGCTCGTGTATAATAGTTATAAAATCAATAACAATCAACAAAATTAATCATTTATTCTGTAAATTTTAAAATCACCATTTCTTCTTCATATTTTAATTTTTTTTGCCATATTCCCAAATATAACCCCTATTATAATCGCAATGTAACAAACAATTGCAAACATCCAATTACCAAAAGTTATTGCGGGATAAAATGGAGCTAAAGGAAAAAACATTGCTGTTACAAGAAACCATCCAAGAAAGGCAACAATTCCATGATCAGGGAATACTTGAAGCAGTAACTCATAACTTGCTAGATAACCTGCTAAAACTGCAATAATAAAGAAAAAATAACTTAAAAGCTTATAAAACATGTAAATATATTAGCCGCCAATATAGGACATTTCAACTTTATTAATTTTATTCTTATGAGATTTTGTTGAATGCCTCAATTCTGAATATCTATCTTCTCTTTTTTCCCAAATCCCCTCAAAATAATCAAGGATTTTTTGATCATTTTTCTCGGTACGAAGTATCTCACGAAAATCATAACCTTGGTTAGAAAAAAGGCAAGTAAAGAATTGTCCATCAGCAGATAATCTACCTCTTGTGCAAGAAGAGCAGAAAGGATTTGAGATAGATGATATGAAAGCTACTTCAGCAGTATAGTCAGAAAATTTCCATTTTTCTGATGTAGAGCTTCCTTCTCTTCCAATTTTAATTAAGGAATATTTTTCAGTAACGGATTTTATAATTTCTTCCGAAATAACTACTCTTTTCTTATTCCAATCATTAGTTTCTCCAACATCCATATATTCAATAAATCTTAATTGTACTTTTTTATTCTTAAAATAATTTACCATGTTAAATAAATCCATATCGTTTACTCCTTTGACCACGACTACATTTACTTTTACAAAATTAAAGATTTCTAAAACTAAATCAATTGCTTCCAATACCTTTTTATAGCTTACATTTGAATCACTCAAGTTTTTAAATGTTGAATTTGAGATTGAATCTAAGCTAATTGTAATTCCCTCCAATCCAGCATTTTTTAGTTTAAGAATATTAGTTCTATTAAGTAAAGAACCATTAGTAGTTATAGAAATTTGATTAATATTTGTATTTAATCTAATTCCTTCAACAAGTTTTTCTATATTTTTCCTAAGAAGAGGTTCTCCACCTGTTAATTTTATTTTCTTAAGTCCAATTAGTTTAAAAATTTTTGTTAACCTTATAATTTCTTCAAAACTCAATAACTCAGACCTTTTAAGAAACTCATAATTTCTATCAAAATTTTCTCGTGGCATACAATATCTGCATCTAAAATTACATTTATCTGTAACAGATATTCTTAAATATTCAAATTTTCTATTTAACTTATCTAGGCTGTCTTTGAACATACTGTACACTTATTATCTTTTATTAATTTTATTACTTTGTAATTAGAAAACTTTGTATCAACTATTAATAGTTTGCTTTCTAATGTTTCTCCAATATTAAGTAAAACTTTTATAGCTTCTGTTGCTTGAACTGACCCAATAATTCCAGTTAAACTTGATAAAACTCCCTGATCCATACAACTAGTGGACTCATCATATAAATCTCCGTAGAGACAATTATAACAAGGCATATTATCTAAATCATTTCTAAAAACAGAAACTTGGCCAATCATTTGTATAGCTGCTCCCATGACTAGTGGAGCTCTGGATATCAGTGTGAGCTTATTTAATAAATTTCTTGTTTTAAAATTGTCCGTTGCGTCAATAACTAAATCAACATCTTGAAAAAAATTCTCTTGCGTTTTCTCATTGATTTCCATATAGAGTTTTTTGACACTGGTATTTGGGTTTAGCGCTAAAATTCGATTATATGCAATATCAACTTTCCTCTTTCCTACATCACCATTTGTGTAAAGAATTTGTCTTTGCAGGTTTGTCTCATCAACGCTATCCTTATCAATTATTGTTATTTTACCTATTCCTGATGAAGCAAGATAGTAAGCAACTGGGCAGCCCAAGCCGCCAAGCCCAACTAATGCCACATGTTTATTTAATAGGTCGGTTTGTCCCTGAATGTCAATCTCTGAAAGAAGAATATGCTTATTATATCTAATTAAGTCTTCATCAGTTAAGTTAATCTTATTTTTCTTTATTTCTCTCATTAAATTTTTCTAACTGTTCTTTTGTTGCTTCTTTTTGATATTTTTTTTTGTATTCATCATACGGCATACCATAAATTAGTTCTCTTGCATTATCATAGGAAATTTTCTCACCATGTTTTTCTGACTCCTCAACATACCATTTAGAAATACAATTTCGACAAAAATTTGCCAAATTCATAAGATCAATATTTTGTATATCAGGATTATCTCTTAAATGTTTTAATACTCTTTTAAAAGTAGCTGCTTCAATTTTTTCTTGTTTATCCATATCAAACTCCTCAAACATAATTCAGTATAACCCTTTTTATACTCATAGTATATTTTATGTACACATCACACTGTTCCCTTTATCTTATTTTAAATAAATATCTCTTTTTGATATTTGAATACCAAAAGTTATGACCAATAAACCTGCTAGATAGTTCCAAAAAATTTTCTCTTGAAAAAATATTACTCCAAAAATTATTGCCCATATTGGTATAAGATAATTCATAATTGATAAAAATGTAGCTCCTGATGTTTGTAAGATTTGAAAATATAGTATTGTAGCCAAAGCTGTACAAAAAACTCCTAGTAGAATAATTGGGATAGAAGTAAATGTTCCTATTAACTCTATATCTCCTCTTTCAAATAATAATAAATATACAAGCATTATAATTGCTGAGAATAATATTGTTCCTGCAGATGCATTTAATGGATCTGTATTTTTAAATTTTTTCCCATAAACTGCTGCTGCAGAATATAGGATGGCCCCTAAAACTACCATTAGTTCTGAAAAAATCTCGTCAGCAATATTTCCTTCTAAAATATTTCCACCTGGAATTAATAAAATAATGACGCCAAGAAACGCTAATATAAATCCTAAAATTTTCCTCTTTGTCATGCGTTCATTATTTAAAAATAAATGAGCTAATGCTAAGGTTGAAATTGGCATCACAGACATTAATACTCCTGCAAGCGAACTGTCTATATTTTTCTGACCATAGGCAATAAGTAAAAATGGAGCAACTATGCCAACAATACTCATGACTAAAAAATATTCTATTTGATTAAACCTAAATTTTATTTTTTTATATAGTAGATATATTAGTGTAGTTAGTATTATACTTCCAATTACAAGTCTTCCCATAACAATTAATTCCGGAGTAAAGCTATTCAAAGCCTGTTTATTTAGAGTAAAAGCTCCTCCCCATACTGCCGACAAAATCATTAACAAGATCCAATTTATTGTATATGCTTGCATCTTACGTTATCCTTCTTTTATAGATATAGATAAAATCTAAATCTAGTTTCTTTGAATTGAATATGAAAATCTTATCTATTAACATTTCTAAGCCGGAAAAAATAGTCTTTAACAATAAAGATCTTGTTACAAGTATATATAAAAAACCCGTAAATGGTGAGGTTGAAGTTACTAAAGATGGGATTATTGGTGATGGGCAGGCAGATTTACGAGTCCACGGTGGTTTTGATAAGGCTCTTTATGCATATTCTTATTCTCACTATGAATTTTGGGGTAAACAAATGAATCAAGACTTTTCAAATAATTTCGGTCTTGTTGGAGAAAATTTAACAATAGAGAATTTCGATGAAAGAAATATTAATATTGGAGATGAAATAACAATCTCATCTTGCACTTTTAAAATAACTCAACCTAGAATTCCGTGTTTTAAGCTAGGAATAAAGATGAATGATCGAAATTTCCCTCGGTCATTTTCGCAGAGTGGGAACGTTGGTGCCTATATGAAAGTTCTTCAACCTGGCAGCATTTCAACAGGAGATGAGATAAAAATTACAAATCAAGAGTCTAATAGCATGACAATATTTGAAATTACAGAACTTCTATATAAAGATATAAAAAATATTAATCAAATGAAAAAGGCATTAGAAATAAATTCCCTTACGGAAGAAATTAAAGAAAAATTTCGTGAAAGACTAATGAAACTTGGTGATTATGAAACATTTTAATTATGGCAAGAATATCTAATATAACCTTAATAGAAGATGGTAAGGTCACTGTCCAATGTGATGGTGATCCAAAAACGGGATCACATCCAAAAATTTATCTCAATGTGAGAGAAGAAGATGGTAAAATAGAGTGTTATTATTGTGGTAAGACTTTTGTATGGAGGTCACGCTTTAAAAGTGGAAGTTCTCTTAAAAAGAAAAAATTACTTAAATAGGTAAAAAATGTTTAAAGAAAGAAAATCGGTAGAAGAAATTGAGGAAGGGTCTGAACTCAGACCAAAGTTTAACAATGAGGGACTAATTCCGGTTGTTACAACAGATATAACTACCAATAAATTACTAATGCATGCCTATATGAATGCAGAAGCTCTAAAATTAACTATAACAAAAAAAGAGGCACATTATTATAGTCGAAGCCGTAAATGTATTTGGCATAAAGGGTCTACAAGTGGTTTTGTCCAAAAGGTAAAACAAATTCTAATAGATGATGATCAAGATTGTGTATGGCTTAAAGTCGAAGTCAGCGGAAATGCTAGCTGTCATGTTGGTTATAACTCTTGTTTTTATAGAGAAATTAAATTAGATAACGGAGACGTTAAGCTAGTTTTTACAGAAAAAGAAAAAGTCTTTGATCCAGATGAAGTTTACGGTGATTCCCCAAACCCGACTATACTATAAGTTAAGGGTTATTACTAAATGCAAGATTTTGAGTGAAAAATTTTGCAAATAAGCCGCATATATAAAAAGTAATTAGTAGATATAATGGGCCTAGTTTCATAGATGCATAAAAGTATACAATAGAAGGTACAGGGCTATAGTTCGAAAAATAAGAATATGTAAAATGGATAAATATAAGTATTGGAACAAGTATGAGAGCCCCCAAAATTATATTTTTTCCTATGTGTTTAATAGCTAACATTATCAATGCAAAAGAAATCTAATACAATAAGTATAACAAAAAATAAAGCATGGTCACTGATTTTAAATGCAAAATCCCTCTATGAGAGTTCTTCTAATACAAAAAAAACAATTACCATTAAAGATGGTACATTCTCCCTTACCTATTCCTTTCAGAAAGAAGAGATTATAAAAAATAATTTTCGTTTAAATGAAGAAGTACAAGAATTATTTAATATTTTTCTTCCTATTATCTTAAATAAAAAAGATGGTCCTTATTTAATTGGACATCTTGCACAAAGTCTAGATGGATTTATAGCAACAAAATTAGGGGAATCAAAATATATCAGTTGTAAAAAAAATATAGAACATATACATAGAATAAGAGCAATTGCTGATATCATACTTGTTGGAAAAAAAACAATCACATTTGATGATCCATGTCTCACGACTAGATTGGTTAAAGGAGATAATCCAATGAGAATAATTTTAGATCCTAGAAACAAATTAAAAGGTACTGAAAAGATTTTCAAACATCGTGATAAAAATAGTTTTAGGGTAATTGGTATAAATAAAAGAAATTATGATGAAAATGTTTTCAAATTACCAGTTTCTAATAATACTTTCAAAATAAAAGATTTGATTAGTTTATTCAAAAAATTAAAAAAGAATATTGTCTTTATTGAAGGAGGAGGATATACAATATCAGAATTTTATAAGGGCAATCATCTTGATAGGCTACATATATGTCTCTCTCCAACCATCATAGGTAAGGGTAAAAATAGTTTCTTGATTACTGGCAAAAAATCTATAAAAGATTTTGAAAATCATGATACTAGATATTACATGATGGGGAAAGATATCTTGTGCGATATGAATCTAGTTACTTCTGGGAGAATAAAATATAAATAGTAGACCAGGAAGTGAACAAAGAAAATTTAATAAGCCATAAACTATTGAAACAGTAACACTTGCGCTGGCAGATAAACCCAATAAGAAAGATACAAGTAATGCTGTTGTTTCTCGAACTCCCCAACCTCCTATACTAATTGGTATTGTCATAGAGAATAATATTAATGGAGTAAAAACCAAAAAAGAAAAATAATCAATTTCTAGTTTCAAGGATAATGCAGTTATAATATAAATTGATATATACGAAGAAATTATAAGAAATGAATAAAAAAAGTGTTGCCAAAATATAGGACCTGAAAAAATTGACTGGAAGTTTTTCCCTAATATATTTTTTTGAAAGAAATGATTTAGCCGGTTTCTAAAAAATAATCTAAAAATAAATATTAAAAATATTGTTGAAAAAAATAAATATAAAAAAGCAATATATTTTTTATAGAATAAAAAATAAAAAGTGAGAGAAATTATAAAAAAGAAGAATAATACAATTTGTCCTGAAATTCTTTCAAATAATACTGATTGAAAGGATTTTCCTAGATCTAACAATTTTTTCTTATTTTCTGACGTATGATAAATTCTGTAAAGATCTCCAAGAACCCCACCCGGTAGAATATTATTCAGAAAGTTTGATATATAATAGAATTTTAATGAATAAAAGAATGATATTTTTAAATTTGTATGTTGTGATATATACATCCATCTGTATGCAGAAAAGATATATTGAATTCCACTAATTAATATTATTATTAAAATATATTTTAGATCGATTACCTGAATTAATTTGATAAAATTACTTCCATAATCATTAAGAATTATATATAAGAGACCTAATGAAGTGCCATATTTTATAAATATTAACAGTTTATTCATGTTTTAATTATAATGTCTCTATGACCGACCACTAATTTTGATACAGATGATTTAATCTTGTCTGCCCTATTTATATACCATAAATTAAGAATATTTTTATCAGTAATGTTATCTTTCTTCAGAGCTTTTAAAATTATATCTAGATATTTCTTTTGAAAAATCTTGTCCCCTTTAGTAAGTGAATTAATTCTCCAAGAAGAATCCTTCTTTTTACATGCAAAAGATTTTTTTTTGGCAGTTAATTCTATATATTTTAGGCTCCCTTTCCCTAAAGCAATTCCAAACCCTTTATCCTGTAACTGATGTGCATTAAATTTGTTTTCTATATATTTATCAAATTTATTTGTTGGGTACCATTTAATTGTCCCATCAAAACAAAGTGAAAAATAAAGATATTTATCCCGTCCAATATTTGAAAATAGTTTTCTTATCGTATTTTTTGATAATAAATCTGATAATGAAGATAAACTAACTAAATCATATTTATTAATTTCTTCTAATGAGCTTAAAATATTTTTCTTTGAGGGTATAACTGACATTTCTTGTGAATTATTAGACGAGTTTTTGATCAAATATTCTCTAGAATTTACTTTTTTAATACTATATTTTGTGCTTTTCAAAGAACTTTTAAGATGAACGTAAACTGAATCTAATAATTTTCTGTCATAATCGATAAGCTTTGCTTCATCAAAAAATAGTTGTTGAGTTAAGCACCATCTTAGGAAAGCTCCAGTACCACATCCTAAATCAATAACTCTTCTTATGTTTACTAGATCTCTCTCTAATACTTTACCTAATAGATTGCTTCGTGACTCTCTATCATAATGTTCTCTATTAGTTATCCAGGTTAAATTAAATCTATTTTTTTGCATTTATAGCCTCTAGAAATTTCTTTCTTGTTTGCTTCCAACTATATATATTTTTATCAATGGTTTTATTGGATAGAGGTTTTTGTTTTAGACTTTCCTCAATAGCTTTTGAAAAATTATTTATCTTACAATGATCAATAAATTGAACATTTTTCCCTTTAAGTGATTCCCTCAAAACTGGTAAATCTGTTGTGATAACTTTGATTCCCATTATTGCAGCTTCAAGTAATGACATTCCATATCCTTCAAACAGTGTTGGAAGTACAAAAATTTTTGAATTACGCATATATTCCAACATCTTCTCTTTTTCAATTACTCCAAGAAATTTTACTTTCTTATTTAAATTAAATTTTCTTATCTTAGAAATTAATTCTTCATAATATTCTTGATTAAGAGTGAAATCACCAATTATATGGAGAGACCAATCTCCAGGAACCTTTGACAGAGCTTCAATTAAAATATGATAACCTTTTCTTGGTATCACATTTCCAATAGATAATATATTATTTGTGTTTTTTTGGGCATATTTTGAAAAAAATATTTTCTCAATTCCTGGCTCAGCTACATAAATCTCTTTATATTTATTTAAATATTTACGGAGCTCTTTTTTTATATAATTACTTACAGTAACAATTTTTAGTTTTTTATTAAAAATTATTCTTTCTAAAAAATAATCCTTCAAATTCATAAGGGGATAGGAAGAGTTTTCTTGAGTTGTTGGATGATGAATTAAAAGGATAATGTCAAATTTTTCACAAAATATATTTATATTATTCTTTAAGTATGGAACTAAAAGCCCATCAATGCATAGCGTTGATCCAATTGGAAGATTTGATATTTGAGAAAAAATTTTTAAATTGGTATGTTTTTTTTTAATATTAATAAAAATTTTTTTTATAGGAATATGTTTATTCTTTAATTCTCTATATAAATTAAAATCATAAAGATTACCCCCTGTTAATGTTTTATTAAAATTAGGAATAATAAAAAAAAATTTTTTCATTATTTAAAATTTCTTATAATAGGATGCTGATGCAATGTGGGATTCATTAAGGATTATTTTTACTGATTTAATATGATTAAAATCAAAATTTTCTTTATTCAATTCAGAAATATAGTCATTTACTAAAGTCATGGCCATAAATTCTGTAGTAGTGATTGAATTATCAAATTCTTTAATTTCATCAAGATTTTTATAATTATATTTAGAGATACATTTTTTTAATAGTCTTGAGGCTAAACCAATATCCATAACAATATTTTTCTCATTAAGTTTTGCACTAGATATGATTAGATCTGCAACATATGTAGCCCCATGTAAATTTTTTGCTTCACCAAAAAAATCATCTTTTAGGCTATGTGCTATGAATAAATAATCTCGAACTTTAATTTCAAACATTTTTTCCTCTTTCGTCTGATTCTGAAAAATTGTTAATATGCAGATTTTCCAGTAACAATAAATTTAAACATATATCTTCGCTCATTATCATCTAGTCCTATCATCAGAATCTCTTCACCTTCTTTGATGTCTCTACGAGGACCTATCAGCATTAAATGAACACTACCTGGTTTGAGTTCCAAAGTACTCTTTTCTAGAATCACTAATTTACTCATTTTCCTCATTTTTGCTACACCACCATTATGTTCAACATTGTGAATTTCAATAGAGTCCCACACAGGAGATGTAAACTGATGAAATATTATTTTTTTGTTAGATGTATTCTTAAGTTTTAGGTATCCAGCATTCATCATTCCTGGTGGTGCCATTGGTATATATGCCCCTATTATCTCTAATTCACCATGAGTATCTCTTCTCTCATCGATACCAGCCATAAATGCATAAGTATTATGCGCAAATAAAATCAACACTAATGTCAGTTTCTTAATCATTGTTAAATTCTATCATAACTACACTAAAATTATCTTTTAGATATAATAAAACTATGAGTAGTGACAAAGACAAAGTTATTAACTGTATTTAACTACATTGCACATATAGTTTTTTCCAACTCTATTTTTATCAAAAAATTTTGGAAGATCTTCAAATTTAATTTCCTTTCTTTCTATTAGTTTATCTAATTTCTGGTCACCTAGCATTTTCATTGCTAATTCTCTTCTAGATTTATTATTCCAATCTTTCATTCGATGTTTGGGTATTTTAGAAACTTGTGAGAAAACTATCTTTAGCCTTTTTGAAAAAAAATTTTCACCAAAATTCATTTTAGAAACTTGATTCCCATACCAACTAAGTATACATAATATACCTTCCTCTTTTAATGAAGTTGATAATTGATTTAATATATTTGGATTTCCTGAACATTCATAAATAAAATCTACCTTAGAGGATTTTTTAATTTTGTTAGAAAAGTTTATGTCAAAATGCTTGGCATATTTATTTTTTGTTTTATCCTTATCAATAATAGTAACATCTATTCCTTTAGTAGATTTAAGAAGATAGGCCACCATAAAACCAACAATTCCAGCTCCAACAACAATAGCCGTATCACCTGAAGTGGGCGATGTATCCCAAATTGCATTAAGAGCGGTTTCCATATTTGCTATCAACAGGCATCTTTTTTTAGGGACAGATTTAGGAATTAGAACTAAATCATCTTCTTTTAATACAAAAAAGTTCTGATGAGGAAATAATGTGAAAACAAATTTTCCTTTAAATTTTTGTGAACCTTTAATTACTTTCCCAACATTCAAATACCCGTATTTTACATTAGAACCAAATTCACCTTCTTGGTGAGGACATTTCATTACCTTGGTTTGATTCTTTGGTACAGAACCAGTAAATACAATCCTTTCTGTTCCAAAACTAATCCCAGAATATATTGTTTTTATAAGGGCTTCAGAAGCTTTGGGCTTATCTATAGAATGTTCCTTTATAAACCCAAAATTTTTTTTCTTAACCCAAAAAGATTTTGCATTAATTTTTTTCATTTTAATAGTATTTAGTCACCGTTTATAGTATTAATAATTTATGACAAAAATTGTATTAAACTATTTTATATTTGGATATCTATATCTAGCTTTAATATC
>JAYZYL010000004.1:0-76559 GCA_036140295.1 Pseudomonadota bacterium | reverse complement strand
TAGCTCTCTAAACTATTTGTTTGATAAATATTTTGAAAAACTAAAACAAGAGGGAGTAAAAGATCAAGCAAGCTTATATAATATAGTCTCTAAAAATATTTCTAATGCTACTTTTAGTGCCATTATAGAAAAAATAATTATAGATTATTTTGGCAGAAAACAACCTAAAACTTTTTGCGAAATCGAAGGAGATGGCCTGTTAGCAGCTGAAACTTTACAAAGTGACTATATTAATGTAACAAAGGCATCTATTTTTACTAAAAATATTGAAGATAATCGTGACTGTAAAAAATACCTATCTGATGGTTTCATAAAAGAATTAAATATAATTGCCTCGAGTAGTGACACAGTAAAATTAAGTGAAAATTATGATATATTAACTATGATAAATGTTCTAAATAAGAAAAATGATACTGATAAAAAATATTATATAAATGAAACACTTAAAAATCTTAAGGAAGATGGAATACTTATTCTTTATGACGAGCAAATTAAATTGTCTGATGATAATTTAAAATTAATTCCTAAAGGATATGAATGTTCTCAATACTCTTCAATAGTAGGAACTAAATTAGACATTAAAAAAGATATACCGCATTATTCAAATCTTATTATGAATGAACTTAGAAATGAAAATAAATCTCGAAAAAATATAATTAATGTTATTCAGAAAAAATGAACTTATCTAATATTCTAAATGAAATAAGCAGCATAGTGTGGGGACCCATTACACTAACTTTGTTACTTGGCGTTGGAATATATTTAACATTTGGCCTTAAGGGTTTCCCAATTACTAATGTAGCTTATGGCTTTAAATCATTATTTAAAAAAGATGGGAAACAAAGTGATGGTGATATCTCCTCTTTTCAATCATTAATGACCGCCTTATCAGCAACTGTAGGTACTGGGAATATCGCAGGTGTTGCTACTGCTATTTTTCTTGGTGGTCCAGGAGCTATCTTTTGGATGTGGATTACAGCTCTGTTTGGTATGGCAACAAAATATTGTGAAGCCTTTTTAGCTATATATTTTAGGGAACGTAATTCTAAAAATAATATAGTAGGTGGTCCAATGTACTATATAAAAAATGGTCTAGATAAAAAATATCATTTTCTTGCTTACCTGTTTGCAGTTTTTGGTATGATTGCAGCTTTTGGTATTGGAAATGGTGTTCAGGTAAATTCAGTTTCTCAGGTTGTTAATATAGAATTTGGTCTTTCTCAAACAACAATAGGGTTTACAATTGCAATACTTGTAGCTCTAGTGATCTTAGGCGGTATAAAGAGCATTGGAAGTATTGCTTCAAAACTTGTGCCAATAATGTCTGTACTATATGTCGTTGGTGGCATAATTATTATCTTTAATAATTATTCCCTCATTCCCGAAATATTTTTTCTTATATTAAATTCAGCATTTACAGAAACTGCTGCTACTGGTGGTTTTGCAGGTGCAACTATATGGATGGCTATTAGATTTGGTGTTTCACGAGGAATATTTTCAAATGAAGCTGGACTAGGAAGCTCTCCGATAGCGCATGCTGCAGCACAAACAAATAGTCCTGTTAAACAAGGATCTATTTCAATGCTAGAACCACTGATTGATACCTTAATAGTTTGTAGTATTACTGCCTTTGTAGTTCTTATAAGTGGAGAATGGATGAACGGAATTAACGGGGCTGCTCTCACCACATCTGCATTTAATCAGGGGCTTCCTATTTTTGGAAAATATATTGTTATTTTTGGATTAATACTTTTTGCATTTAGTACTATCATTGGCTGGAGTTATTATGGTGAAAAATGTGCCGAATTTATTTTTGGAGAAAAAGTTATACCTTTTTATAGAATATTATGGATTATTATTATCCCTTTTGGAGCTATGATTAAATTAAATCTTATTTGGTTAATAGCTGATATTATGAATGGGTTAATGGCCTTACCTAATCTAATTGCGCTGATCCTACTTAGTCCGCTAATTTTTACAAAAACAAAAGAATTATTGAATAAAACTTAATAAATAAGCAATGTATATTAATGCTAGAATAAGAAAGATTATTTTTGAACATGTAAGTAGTGCATTAAAAGAAGATTGCGTTAAAGAGGATATAACATCAAATTTAATCTCTCCTAAAAAAAGAGGGGTTGGTAAAATTATTTTTCGAGAACCTGGAATATTGTTTGGAACTCATTGGGTAAATGAAGTTTTTAGGCAAATAGATCCCAAAGTAAAAATTAAATGGAGGATAAAAGATGGAAAACCTGTTAAAAAGAGTCAAGTTATATGTGAAATAATAGGTAGCATTAAATCTATTTTAAAAGGAGAAAGAACCTCATTAAATTTCTTACAAACATTGTCATCAACATCTACTCTTGCAAAACAATTCTTAAATAAAATTAAAAATAAAAATATCTCATTGTTGCATACTCGAAAAACTATTCCAGGTCTGAGATTTGCACAAAATTTTGCATGTACAGAGATTGGCTGCAGTGCTCATAGATTAACTTTGTCGGAATCCATACTTATAAAAGAGAATCACATAAAGGTAATAGATGATTTATCTGACATTATTGAAAAAGCTAAGAAATTCAAAGTTCCAATTATTGTAGAAGCTAGGACAATTAAAGATGTAAAGAACTTAAGCAAATTAAAGATAAATAGAATTCTTTTAGATAATTTTAGTATCTCAAATCTTAAAAAAAGTCTGAAAATAGCTAAATCAATTCCCATAGAGGTTTCAGGTAATATTACGCTTAGGAATATAAGTAGCTATGCTCTAAAAGGTGTTTCTCACATGTCTATAGGCTCTCTAACTAAAAATATATGTGCTATTGATATGTCATTACTCATTCAGTGAATATGGTAAATTAGGATGATTATAGTTATACTATTAATTAATGAGCGATGTTTGAGAGCTATAAACAATCCAGTCATTTAATTAAAGTATTCATTGTTGTCTTTATTTTTTGGTTGATACTTTCTGGTATTCCTTCACTTGGTATGATTACCCTTGGAGTACTCTCATCTTTATTAATTATTTTTTTAATAAATAAAATGGATATTATTGATCATGAAACAAGTTTGCTTAATTTTAGACCGCTTAAACTACTAATTTATTTTTTTTGGTTGATCAAAGAAATGATTCTGGCAAATATCTTGGTCTGTTATTATATAATCTCACCAAAAGTAAAAACGAAGCCATCCATTATAAAATTAAAAGCTTCCCAAAAATCAACAGTTGGGAAAGTCTTGTATGCTAATTCAATTACATTTACACCTGGAACCGTAACGATTGACATAGATCAGGATAATTTAACAGTTCATGTGCTCTCAGAAACATTCAAAAATAGTATCTTAAAAAATACAATGGATGCCAAAGTCAAGTCAACGGAAAGCAAAATACATGATTGACATACATACAATTACTACTATTGCCGTCATATTGGCAATATTAATATCAATATTTAGATTTATCTCCTTAGAAGACATCTTCACAAAAATCCTTACAACAAATTTATTGGGAACTAAAATCGTACTGCTTATACTTTTGGTAAGCTCTCTAGGAGCCAAAAATGATTTCTCAGATATTGCTATGGTTTATGCGCTGATTAATTTTATTTCTACAATTGTTATTCTAAAATATTTTGAAAATAAAGGTATCTCGAAATGAGCATTTTATCATCCTTTCTAATGTTGGTAGGTTGTGTAACACTTCTTATAGGAACAATAGGTCTCTTTAGATTTAATGATTTTTTGTCAAGAACACATGCCGCATCAGTAGTAGATACATTATCAACTCTTTTAATTATTTCAGCCTTAATTATTAATTCTGGTTTAACGTTATATTCGCTCAAACTACTTTTAATACTTATATTTTTATATATAACTAGCACAACAGCAATACATGCGTTATCACAAGTATTCCTAAAAGATCAAAGTAAAAAAGGAGAATAAAATAACTATATATATACTTTATTTTTTGTTGTTAATGCTGATAATAATTTCTATTTATATTATGTTGAGTAGAAATTTATTCTCTGCAGTAATGTCTACAACAATTTTTAGTTTGATATGTGCACTAGTATTTTTACTATTAGATGGGGTTGACGTCTCATTGACAGAAGCTGCAGTTGGTGCAGGTATTTCAACAATTCTATTTTTAAGTTGTTTAAGGCATATGGATTTTATTACAAAAAAAAATACTAAACCTATATTTTTACATTTAACTTTATTTCTATTCCTTGTAATTACACTAAGTTATATTATTTCAGATCTACCTGAATTTGGTAAAGCTCAAGCTAATAATTCATATGTTACAAATTATTATTTAAAAAATACTGATCGTGAAATTGGTATTCCAAATGTTGTAACTTCAGTTTTAGCAAGTTACCGTGGTTTTGATACTCTTGGTGAAGTTGTGGTTATTTTTATTGCTGGAATTTCTGTAATTGGGATATTAAGAGAGGAGTATAAAGAATAATGAAAGATTTCATAATTCTTAGAATTGTAACTAAGCTGACCATACCTCTAATTCTACTTTTTGGTCTTTATGTTCAATTTCATGGTGATTATTCTGCTGGCGGTGGCTTCCAAGCAGGGGTAATTCTAGCTTCTGGCTTTATATTATATAGCGTTATTTTTGGCATAAATGTTGCGAAAGAAGTGTTAAGCCAGCGGATATCAAAAATTTTAATGGGTATAGGAGTCTTGCTATTTGTTGGAGTGGGGATCTTAGGCATACTCCTAGGAGATAATTTTTTAGAGTATAACTCTCTAGCATCAAACAGTAAGTATGGACAGATAATTGGTATCTTCTTAATAGAAGTTGGCGTAGGGTTAACTGTTGGCAATGTAATGATACTTGTTTTTTATGCCTTCAATAGCGAGAAAGTGAAATAATGTTATTTGTATTAGATGTCATATTATTATTAATAGGATTATTTATAATCATAAGAGAAACTAATCTGATAAAAAAAGTTATTGGTTTAAATATTTTCCAATCGTCAGTTTTTATTTTTTATTTAATTATTAGTAAAGTGGAAGATGGTGTCCCTCCTATACTAATGGAAACTGGAGATATCTATTCTAATCCTTTACCACATGTTTTAATACTTACAGCAATTGTTGTTAGTATTGCAACTACTAGTCTAGCACTAGCACTCATAGTAAGTATAAAGAAAGAACATAAAACTATAGAAGAAGATGAGTTTGACGAGATTTAGTTGATGAGCCAATTACCAATATTAATTATTGTCTTGCCTCTCCTAATGGTTCCTATATGTCTCTTTATCAGACATAAAGACTATGTATATACCTTGTCTCTAGGTATATCCTTTGTAAGTCTTATTCTTGTATGCTTTCTTTTTTATGAAGTAAATATATATGGAACAATATTGTATGAACTAGGAGGCTGGCAAGCTCCAGTCGGAATAAGGTTGCAGGCAGATTTGCTATCCTGTTATTTCTTACTCTTAATTAATTTTATGAGCTTTATATGTATGTTGTCTGGAAAAGAGATAGTTACAAAACAAATAAATTCTCAAAACATTTATTTATTTTATATTGCATGGCTACTATGCAATATAGGTTTCTCTGGAATAATTTTAACAAATGACATATTTAATCTTTTTGTATTCTTAGAAATTTCATCTCTATCAACTTATTTCTTGATATCTCAAGGTATGCATAAAGGTTCTAATATTGTTGCACTACAATATTTATTTGTAGGGAGTATAGGTGCTGTCTTTATCCTGCTTGGAATAGGTATTATTTATGCTCATCTAGGAACTCTAAATATGACTGATATTTCTGAAAAATTTATGCATATTGAAATACCTAGATCTTTAATTTTTTCTATTGGTTTATTAATTATAGGTGTAGCTATCAAGTCAGCAATTTTTCCTCTACATACTTGGTTAATTAGAACATATGCATATTCTCCATCAATAATCGTAGCTTATTTTGCTGGCACATCTACAAAAGTTGGTATTTATATTTTAATAAGAGTTTTTCTTGATATATTAAATTCAATAAATCCTCTTGAAGAATATTCGCTAATACAACTTATTTTATTTATTTCTGTAATTGGTGTACTTCTATCTACAACCTATGCAATCAAACAGGTTGATTTGAAAAAAATGTTGGCATTTTCTAGTATAGCTCAACTAAGTTATATTGTGATTGCTCTCATGGTATTTACAAATGAAAGTGTAATTGCTTCATTAGTCCATGTATTTAATCATTCAATTATAAAAACTGGATTATTCTTGATAATTGCGACAATTTTTGTAACTAATCAACAAGTTGAGACTAATGACCTTGCAGGATTAGGTAAAAAGTATCCCTACATGATGTCTGCATTTGTAATTCTGTCATTTGGGTTGATTGGCATTCCCTTAACTTCTGGCTTTATAAGCAAATGGTATTTAGTTACATCAATACTAGATTCTAACTTTTGGTATTTAAGCATAATCGTCTTATTAACTTCATTTATGACACTATTTTATATCTGGAAACTGATTGAAAAAATATATTTTGTCCAAACAAATAATACAAAGACTGGGTCAGTTTTAGTGCATCAAGGATTAGGGGTTTTTGTGCTTGCAGCCCTTACATTGTACTTAGGTATAGATACAACATTTACTGTTGGTGTTTCTGAAAATATAACAAATATAATTTTTTCAGGAGTAACTAAATGAATCTCCTAGCTCTGCATTTATTACTACCCATAATAGGAATGATAATATTAAATGTTGTAAAAAAAGATCGAGTGTTATATGTGACACATGTTCTTATCAGCCTTTTTTCGTTCTTAATAGCTGTAAAAATATTTATAGAAAAAAACTATTATTTTCAACAAAATCTAAATTTATTTGAAATAATCCCGAATATCTCTATAAGCTTTAACCTTGATGGGTTAGGCATGATTTTCCTTCTCGTGTCAAATTTCCTTTGGTTAATGACAACAATTTATTCTCATAGATATTTAAATCTAAATGCAATAAATGATAGATCTAAATTTTATATATTTTTTACGCTTGCAATGTTTTCAACCAATGCAATTATTTACTCATCAAACTTATTCACAACTTTCATTTTCTATGAATTTTTGACATTAAGTACATATCCACTTGTAACTTTTAAGAAGGATGAAAAATCAATTGATAATGGAAAAAAATATTTATATTACCTTTTGGGAACATCAATAATTTTCTTACTACCAGCTATCATTATAACTTTTGACCTTACAGGAAGTCTTGAATATAAAGTTGGTGGCATTTTTGGAAATAATAATGATTCTATGATGATTAATATATTAGTACTACTTTTTATATTTGGTGTTGCAAAGTCAGCTATTATGCCTTTTCATAAATGGTTACCTGCAGCTATGGTTGCACCTACACCAGTGAGCGCCTTACTACATGCAGTTGCAGTTGTAAAATCTGGGGTATACATAATGATGAAAATTATTTTATTTATTTTTGGAACACAAATTTTACAAGAAACAGGTGCAGATCTTATTTTAATTTTTGTTTCCTCTCTTACAATTATATTCGCTTCCATTATGGCGTTGAGACAAGATAATATTAAACTAGTTTTGGCATACTCAACAATTAGTCAGTTATCATATATTATTTTATCGGTATCTATTTTAGCTCCCTTATCTGTTTTAGCTGCAATATTACATCTTATATTTCATGCATTAGGTAAAATCATATTATTTCTATCTGCTGGAGTAATAACAACATGTATGAATATTAAGAATGTCAGTGATATGAATGGAATATCATCAAGATTACCCTTTACTATCTTTCTTACTTCACTTGGCGCCTTTGTCATGATTGGAATACCGCCAACAGTGGGTTTCTTTAGTAAATGGTATTTATTGTTAGGAATTGTAGAAAGCGAAAAACTTTATTTATTAATAGTCCTCATAGTGAGCACGTTATTAAATGCCAGTTACTACTTCCCAATAATTTATAAATCATATTTTAGTAAAAATAATTCTGCATACAAAGATAGTCAAACTGAAGATTATTTGTTAATACTACCGATAATTATAATTGGGACTGTAACCATAGTTCTGTTTTTTGATGTGGATTCTATCATAATGTTTGCACAAGGATATATAATTAAATAATGAATAATTTCAAAACATCAACATACTTAATATTTTTTACAGCAAGTCTTTTACTGTATGTATTTTATGATTTCAGCAAAGTGCATTTTTTGAATGATAACTACTTTGGTTTTTATCCAATTCTAGGTTTTGTCTCATGTATAGCACTTATTTTTATTGCAAAATTTTTATCTTATTTTTTAGAAAGGGATGATAAATATTATGATGACTGACATATTTCTACATCCTGCAATTCCAATATTTATTGGGTCATTGCTAATCTTTATATTTAAAGATAAAGAAAACTTAATTTCTATTGGTTCATTACTTGTTGCACTATATGTTCTTGTTTTCATTACGGACGAAATGAGCTTAACATACACATTAACCTCACTGGGAGTTGATAACCAAAACTATTTATCTTTAAACTATTTTTCTTATAGCCAGTTAGGTTTTTTCTTTTGTTTGGTTTATCTAATAATTGGTATTTTAGGGAAGTTATTTTCAATATATAGGGATAATTATATTGAAAAAGCACTGATATTGATTTACATAGGTTCTTCTGTTTCTGTTATTTTTTCCGGTGACTTTATAACTTTTTATATTTTTTGGGAGTTAATGGCTATTGCTTCAACATTTATAATTTGGTCAGCAAATACTAATGTATCGTATCATGCGGGAACCCGTTATTTACTGATTCATTTGCTTGGAGGCATAATTCTATTGATAGGAATTGTAGGCCTATCAATTAATACACAAGATTTAGCTCTTAGAAATCTACAAGGTTCTGATTGGTATAATTGGCTAATTCTGATTGGTTTGTTATTGAATGCAGGGGCTCCACCACTTTCATCTTGGATACCAGATGCATATCCAGAAGCTAGTTATTCATCAACTGTCTTTCTGTCTGCTTATACAACAAAAACTTCTGTATTTGCTTTGATTGTTATCTTTGCAGGAACACAGATTCTTATTTACATCGGTTTATATATGATCATGTATGGAATAATTTATGCATTACTAGAAAATGATATTAGAAGAATATTGGCATATAGCATTGTAAATCAGGTTGGGTTTATGGTTGTAGGTATAGGAATTGGAACTGAATTATCCTTAAACGGAAGTGCTTCTCATGCGTTTGCACATATTATATACAAAGGTTTATTGCTGATGTCAGCTGGAAGTGTAATTTATATTACCCAAAAAAGAAAATGTACCGATGTTGGCGGTTTGTATAAAGTAATGCCTCTTACAACTGTATGTGCAATTATAGGTGCCTTATCAATCTCAGCTTTTCCACTAACATCTGGATTTATTTCTAAATCAATGATTACAGATGCAAGCTATCAGCAAGGTCTTGAGTTTGTATGGTTTATGCTATTAGTTGGTTCAGCAGGTGTTTTTCTTCATGCAGGAATTAAATTTCCTTGGTTTGTTTTCTTTAATAAAGATAAAAATATAATAGCTAGTGATCCTCCTATATATATGAAAAGCGCAATGATTTTATCATCCTTTTTGTGTATATTAATTGGAGTTTTCCCTAACCTACTTTATGGCTTACTCCCTTTTAATGCAATGTATCTTCCATATACATGGAATCATGTCATTTCACAAACACATCTGCTCTTATTTTCTGGCTTAGCATTTTTTGTGAGCTTAAAATATCTAGAAAGAAAATTAACTATTACCTTAGATTTTGATTGGTTTTATAGGAAAGGAAATACTTTATCTCAGTCTTTAATAACACATTTTCTCTGTATAATGAAATTTTTAAAAGAGAAGATTTCTGAATTAATAAGCTATGAAAAATTTATAAAGATTGAAAACTATTTAATAAAACAAAACAATATATCTATCATGATTACAATTGTATTAATAATTTTTACATTATTTTTAATACTTAATCTTAACTAGCTCCACCTATTGTTATATTATTGATCAGAATAGATCCAGTATTAATATTAGATCTTTTATCAATATCATCTCCAAGCCCTATTATATTCTTAAACATATCTTGAAGGTTTGAAGCAACTGTTATTCCATTTACTGGGTGTATAATTTCTCCATTCTTTACAAGATATCCAAACGCACCTCGTGAATAATCTCCAGTTATAAGATTTACACCCGAACCCATCATCTCTGTTATATATATTCCATCTTCTATATTTGAAATTATATTTGGTATTTTTTTTTCTGTAGAATCAATAATAATATTTGTTACTAAGTCTTTATTCGAAGTTGAGGTACTATTTAACCTTTTAGCTGAATAAGTATCTAGTAAATATGTTTTAAGTTCACCATTTTGTACAATATCTTTTTTTCTAGTAAGTACACCCTCCCCATCGTATGGACTGCTCCCTATGCCATTGGCTAAATGAGGTTCTTCTGTAATATTGATAAAGTTAGGAAATATACGTTTGTCGATCTGATCTAGCAAGAAACTTGCTCTTTTATATATCGCTGCTCCTTTGATGGCTGACAGAAAGTCATTGAAGATTGAAACAGACATCTCTGGCGAGAACAATACCGGACAAACTCGTGTCTTAATTGTTTTCGCTCCTAACCTTGAAATAGCATTTTGAGCTGCTTGAATACCAACTTTTTCAGGTGATTCTAAATTTTTAAAATCTTTAGTTATTGAGTATTCATAGTCTCTTTCTTTACTGCTTCCTTCTTCTGCGAGCACAATACATGAAAGAGAAAAGTTTGTTCCCTGTTTCATTCCATGTGCACCTTTACTATTTAACATAAGAGTATTGCCTTTTCCATATGAGAAAGAAGTTCCTTCAGAATTATTAATCCTTTTATCATGATTGAAAGCGCTATTTTCACATTCATGCGTTATGTTAATAAGTTTATTTATATCTAAGTTAGATGGATGATAAAGATCAAGTTTTGGGATGTTATCCCCTGTGACAAAATTATTTTCAGGTAATCCATTATAAATATCTGGCTGTGTATTGATCGAAATATTTTTAGCTTTCTCAATAGCCTTATCTATGCTTTCAATTGACAAGTTATTTGTAACAGCAAAACCTTGTCTATTTTCACAAAATATTTTTACACCTAAAGTATTATCTTTATGATGTTCAATGCTCTCGATACTTCCACATCTAGATGTAACTGTGATTCCTTCAGTTAAACTTACGTTAAACTGGTAAGCATATTTTTTATTTATTTTTTTCGAAAGGTTTAGAAGTGTTTCTTTATATTTTATTAATTCCTGAGGGAACATAATATTATAATTGTGTACCTCCAACAGTAATTTCATCAATCTTTAATGTTGGTTGCCCGACTCCAACAGGAACCGTCTGTCCATCTTTTCCACAAGTACCTACGCCATCATCTAGTTTTAAGTCATTTCCAACCATAGATACTTTTTTCAATACTTCTGGTCCATTTCCAATTAAAGTCATGTCTTTGATTGGATTAGTGATTTTTCCATCTTTGATGTTGTACGCTTCTGAGGCGGTAAAGACAAATTGTCCGTTTGTAATATCTACTTGTCCTCCTGAAAAATTGGCAGCATAAATTCCTTTTTTAACTGATTCTATGATTTCGTTGGGGTTATGTTTCCCTGGTAACATGAAAGTATTTGTCATTCTTGGCATTGGTAAACAGCTATAACTTTCTCTTCTTCCATTTCCTGTTGATGATGTTTTCATTAAACGAGCATTGAGTTTATCTTGCATATAACCTTTGAGTATTCCGTTTTCTATAAGAACTGTTCTTTGTGTCTCATTACCTTCATCATCAATTGACAATGAACCTCTTCTCTTAGCCATAGTTCCATCGTCAACAACAGTACATTCAGACGAAGCTACTTTCTTACCAAGTAAACCAGTATAGGCAGAGGTCTTCTTTCTATTAAAGTCTCCTTCAAGACCATGTCCTATTGCTTCATGTAACAAAACTCCTGGCCAACCTGGTCCAAGAACAACAGTTGCTGTACCCGCCTTACAGTCAATAGCATTTAAATTGATATTAGCCTGTCTAAGCGCTTCATCAGCAAATTTATAACTTGATTTATTGTTAAGAATTTCATCATACATATATCTCCCACCACCACCAGAGAAACCTTGTTCTCTTCTTTCTTTATCTTTTAGGATAACTGCTACACTAAAACGAACTAATGGCCTTGAGTCAATTGCCTTAACGCCATCGCTATTCATTACAAGAATTGATTCATGTGATGCACTAAGGTTTAGTATGACCTGATCAACTTTTGAATCTTGCTTTCTTATATATGTATCGATAGATTTCAAAAAATTAACTTTATCATTATCACTGGTAAAATCTAGTGGCGATCCAGAATCATATAATTTTGTATATTTTTTTGAGTTTCCAAGGCAAACTGACTTTTCTTGTCCATGATTTACAATAGATCTAGACATTTGTGCTGCTTCCATCAAATCTTCAAAATTAAATTGGCTACCATAAGCAAATCCACTCTTATCATCTGAAACCGATCTAATTCCAAATCCACTATCTATATTGGACGTCCCTGCTTTTATGATGCCATCGTCCAAAGTCCAGGACTCAGTAATTGTATGTTCAAAAAATATATCAGAAAAATCTATTTTTTTTGAACATGCTACTGATAATACCTTCTCAACTTTTTGGTCTGTGAGATTGTAAGGAGTAAGTATTAAGTCTTTAATATTATTCATTTTTTCTTTAGTAACCGTATATGTTCAAGAACTGGAAAATTTTTCCTAATTGAATGCAGCTGTTTTTGATTAATTTTAGAACAAATAAACCCTTTCCCAGATTCTATCTCTTCTAGAGTCTGTCCCCATGGATTTACTATCATACTATGTCCATGAGTCTTTCTTCCGCTTATATGATAGCCGCCCTGACATGCAGTAATCATATAGCATAGATTTTCGATTGCTCTTGCTTTCACAAGGGTTTTCCAATGAATTTTTCCTGTTTGTTCAGTAAAAGCAGCAGGAAGAACAAATATTTCTACATTGTATTTATGTTGGAGTCGAAAAAGTTCAGGAAACCTTAAGTCATAACAACATGATAATCCAACAATTCCTACAGGGGTTTTAATAACATGTATTTTTTCTCCATGCAAGAATACTCTTGATTCATTATATGATTCATCTGAATTAGGTAATTTAACATCAAAAAGGTGAACTTTATCATATCTACATTTTGTTTCTCCTTTCTCATTGTAGACAAAGGTTGTTGCAGTTACTTTTTTTTTGTCTTTAGTTTTAATTGGGATAGTCCCACCAACAATCCAAAACTTATATTTTTTGGCACTCTCTACCAAAAATTCCTGTATTGGCCCATTTCCTTCCAATTCCGAATTTCTTAAAAAATCATTATCATTTTCAGGCATTAGAGCAAAGTTCTCTGGAAGAACCACTAATTTAGTATTTAATTTACTAATTTCATCAAAATACATACCAACCTCATACAAATTTGCTTGTATGTTTGGCCCTGATGTCAATTGTATTGCTGTAACGTCAGTCATATCTCTTAATAATAAGAATATATCAATTTAATATTGGTTTAAATGATTCAGTAACTTTTACTTCTGGATCTCTCCATGGTCCTTTTACCGAATATTCTATACCAGCTAGCTTATTAGTGTCTATTCCAATCTCTTTTAAGAATTTATCATAAAAAATTGAAGCAACTGCCCCGATTGGTCCTCCAATTACCGTGCCCGTAATCAAGCTTGTTGATGATAAGTCTGGTATAAAGAGAAGAGTCTGGTCATATGTTTCATCTATAAGATCAGTTTCTCCCTTTAGTCTCATTTCTCCAAATGAACCCTTCAGAACTAATTGTTCTGTGTCAGCCTTTCCAGATTTAAAGATCAGCTGTCCGTCCATATCATCATATCTCAGTCCTGAAGAGAAAAAATCACTAAAATCAAGTGAAAGTCTCTTTGGTATTGAAGCAATACTGAACAATCCTAATAATTGTCCTATTGCTTGCGTTTGTTTATTTACTTGTAAAACTTCTCCATTTTTTGAATTTATTTTTAAGCTTCCATCAAAAATAGAAAATTTAAAGTCTTCTGGAGAACCTGTCCAAGATCCTACAAATCTAGAATCAAGTTTACCTTTCTTAACTAATCCATCATACCCCAAACCTTTTAGGGCTTTCCCTAAATCATCGCTTTTAAATTTTGCATCAAAAAAAGTTTTTTCTCCTTTTTTATTTTTTAACCACTTCCCTTTTGCTTTCATAGATAAATAAACATTATTAAAAATAAATTTTTCAAAAATTAAATTTTCCTTATCTGGAGAAGTTAGAACATCTACATTATCAAGATATAAAGACCCTATTCTTATCTGCCTTGATTTTAAATGTAAAAATGGTAAATCATTAATTTCAGATGGATAACTAAATTTATTCATATCTAAAAAAACTAAATTTGCCAATACTCGTTTTTCTTTTGAATAATCTAGAGGCCAATTAACTTTCCCTTTAATGTAAGGTGAATCTATATTTAATAACCAAGTATCATTATTAAAATCAACTAGCATTTTATATTTATCAAAAAATACTTTGACTTTATCTTTTTTATTTCTGTCATACGCATATGCAATATTAAGTAGTTTTTTTTCATCAATAGATTTTTTTAAAGGTCCAAATATATTTACAGATACTCCTTTTAGTTCAGAAATAAGATTAAAGTTAATTCTTTCTAAATAGCTTTCTGGATCAACGTATATATTAATTCTAGAAAATGCTGAACCTTGTACAATATCCTTATTATCAATATTTAAGATTCTCTTCACTAGTTTTGTGTTTATCTTGCCACTTGTATTTATGTAATATTTTATAGACCTGTTAATCACATCTGTATTTATAGAAAAATTGAATTTATTCCCATCAAAATAAAATTCAGTTTTCTCAGATATTGCATGTATACCATTAAAATTAATTCTAGTTCTTAAATCTGTAATTGATAAGTCTTTACTCTTATCATGTATAGTTAAATTGGATATTTCAAAAACACCATAAAGGTTCTTTTTATTTATATAATCTTGGGCTCTAAGATCTATAGTATATTTCCCTGAAAAAATAATATCCTGATTGGGTACAAATTTTGTCTTGTACCTTTGAAAGGTTTTCATTAATGATTCAGTTTTACCAGAAGTTATAACTCTAAAATTTAATTTTCCTCTCTTTAGTGATGCACTCACATCAATCTTGTGTTCCTTAGCTATTGTAAGATTCTTGGTTTTAACATATAAATTATTTTTTTTAAGTTGATAATAAACTACAGCTTTGATATCAAGAGGGTCTTTTGTTGTATCTAAGGCCTTATCTTTTAGGTTTATTTTCGCATTATAAATATCTACAATACCCGCATTATAGTTACCCTCAGAATATCCAGATAAATTATGTGCTGAAAATTTTTTCCCTTTTTTTATGATCTTTATATCTTTAAAGAAAAATGAAAACTGCAGATTTTTTGTTCCCTGAAAATCAAAAACCTTTATTTGGTTAATCTCCCCTTCCTGCACATAATTAAATTTCTTAGAAACATTCTTTTTTAATGTTTTAGGAAATAGATTTAGGAAACTCCTAAAATCATTAACCGAAATACTATTCAGTAAAAAGTCTATCTTATTATCTTCTTTAATTTTAAGAAAAAAATGATTGTCCCTATATTCATGATTTTTTGTATCAACATCAAAATTAGATAATAGAAATGTCTTATTATAATTTTTCTCATCATAATGTATTTTTGAATTAAATTTAGTTAGAACAAGTTTTTTATTTGTTATTCTATTCCTAAAAAGTAGATTATTAGATTTTATTTTTCCATCTAATTCAATTATTTTCCCATCTTTTAAGGTTGACCAAAGAGTATAATTTAGTTTATCTACCAAAGTATCAGTGTTTTTTGGTTGGAGAAAAAATTTCTTAAGATTTAAATTGACTCCTTTGGAATATATTATCCCACTTGGATCTTTGTTTTTTGACAAATTTAGATCTGCAGCAATATGTACGAATTCATCATCATGTATATGATTAAATGTTGTAAATATTTTCAAATTATTATTTTTACTAATAAGTGCAAGATTAATCTTTTTAAATTTGTATTTAGGAAATCTAGGCATCCCTTTTAATGTAATTGAAGAATCGGTAATTCTGAAACTAAGTCTTGAAAAATCAATCCCATTTCTATTATTGTTAGTAATGAAATAGTCCTTTAATTCATTAATATTCTTATCCCTAAAAAATAATTTCCCTCTATTATACGTCAGCTTCAAATCAGTTCTAACAATATTAAATTCTTTTGGTATTATCCTATTGTTTAGGATTGAATCAAAAATATTCAAAGAAGCTATAAGTTTATCGGCAGAAATTATAACTTTTTTAGTATCCTTGTATGAATCAGTTAAAATAACATTATTAAATAAGACCTTTGGAGCTAACCCATTCCATTTAATTTTTATCTCTCCAATTTTTACATCCAATCTATCTTTATATTTATCCACCAAAGCTTTATTTATATTTTTTTCTATTGTGTTAACAACTGCTCCTCTATAATTTTCATTTATAAAGTTTGTGTTCTCTGTAACAAAAATAATAACAAAGAAAAATATTAAAATAGCAGATAGAATGTTTGCTAAATATAGATATGCTTTATTCATTCAGTGCTAATATACACGGTTATTAGCCTCAAGGTTCTCATCCCAAAGTTTTTCTAAAGAGTAGAAACTTCTTTTTTCAGGGTGCATAACATGGATGAGAAGGTCTCCATAATCAAGCAAAATCCATTCAGATTTTGTGTATCCTTCTATTCCAATTGGCTTTATTTTTTCTCTTTTCAGCTCTTTTATAAGATTATCTGCTATTGATTTAACATGACGCAAAGACCTTCCGGAAACAATAATTATATTATCTGTCACTGAGGTTTTATTTTTTACATCTATTGAAATTATATCTTCAGCCTTGTTATCTTCTAAAATTGTTATAACAGATTTTTTAAGTAATTTCATAGAGTTAGTAGACCTTATTTTTTTCTAGCCATCTTTCCAAGTTTGGGTTAACCAAACCCGAAATTGAGATATTATTTTTAATCTTATATTTGATATCTGTTGAAGTAACATTAATTATTGATGTATTTTCTATAAATATTTTACCATATGATGCATTATGAAATATACTTTGATTTGTCGTTAAATAAGGAAAAACCTTGTTTTTAGATGATTCACTGTTAGAGTTTTCTCTGCGCGTTACTAATATGTTAGATAATTCTAGAATCTCTTGAAAATATTCCCATGAACTAATTGAATCTAATAAATCATAACCAATAATACAGTATAATTTAACTTTAGAAGGATATTCTTTTTTTATTTCACTTATTGTCTCGTGTGTGTAAGAAGTTCCTCCCCTTTTAATTTCTCTATCATCAATAATAAAATTTTCCACTTGCCCAATTGCTTCTTTCATCATTAATAGTCTTTTTTCTGGTGGAGCTTCAATTTTCTTTTTAGAATTTGAAATATTTGTTAAAACAAAGTGAGTTTTATTTAGCTTATGTCGCTGGGAGACTTCTAATATTGGTTGGATATGTCCTTCATGTATTGGATCAAATGCTCCCCCATAAATACCTATTCTAATATTCTTGTCTATATTAATTTCTAACTTTCCCTTGACTAGTTACAATATATTTTAAACTTGTAAGACCCTCAACTCCAACTGGTCCTCGTGCATGCAATTTATCTGTACTTATTCCTATCTCAGCTCCAAGTCCATATTCAAATCCATCGGCAAATCTTGTAGATGTATTAACCATTACTGAACTTGAATTAACCATACTTAAAAACTTTTTAACTGCATTTTGATTTGAAGACACAATTGCATCAGTATGGTTTGATCCATACTTCTCTATGTGTTCAATTGCTTCATCTACATTTTTTACTATTTTAGCGGATACAATGGGGCCAAGAAATTCTGTATACCAGTCACTCTCTTTTGCAAGAACAATATTTTTAAAAGACTTTTTAAGATTATGACAACCTCTAATTTCAATTTTATGGCTTTCTAATGTATAAAAAATTTCTGATGTTATTTTTTTTGGAACATCTTTATGTATTAATAAGGTTTCCATTGCATTACAAACACCAAGTCTTTGGACTTTAGAATTTACAGCAATATTTTTAGCATTTTTCATATTTGCATATTTATCTATATACACATGACAATTACCATCTAGATGTTTAATTACAGGTATTGTTGATTCTCTAGAAATTCTTTCTATAAGGCTTTTTCCTCCTCTAGGAATGATAATATCTACAAACTTATTCATCTTTAAAAGATTTCCAACAGCTTCTCTTTCAGTAATTTCAACAAGTTGAACCAAATTAAGATTATTTTTACCTTTAAGAGATTTTTTTATACTACCCATAAGTCTTTTATTGGTCTCTATTGATTCTGAACCGCCCCTCAGAATGACACTATTACCAGATTTTAAGCACAAGGCTGCAGCATCAATAGTTACGTTGGGTCTAGATTCATAAATCATTCCTATTACTCCAAGAGGAACTCTCATCTGTCCTACGATAATTCCACTTTTTTGTTTTTTTAAATTTATATTTTTATATAGGAAGTCAGGGATTTTAATAATTTCAGAGATTCCTTGACACATTGCAGTTATTCTATCATCTGTAAGAGTTAAACGATCAATCATCGCTTCACCTAACTTTTTCTTATGTGCATTACCAGTATCAATAGAGTTACTCTTTTTAATATTTTTTCGGTCTTTATCTAAATTGTTAGCAATTCTTTTTAAGATTTTATTTCGACCTTTATCTGTGTTTAATGCTGTCAACCTTGAAGCTAACAAAGCTTTATTGCATAAGCTTTGCACATAATTCTTTATTTTATTCTTTATCATCTTTTTAACCAATAAACTTGTTAACAGTTTTATTGAGTATAAAGCAGGAGATTAGGATTTCAAGCTGATGCCAAAATTCAATCTCAGCAGGACCTAACTTTATAGTTTTATCAATCTCATGGCAATATTGGATTAGATTAGATAATACATCATGATTAATTTGACTTGATAGATCATTATAAATTGCCATTTTGTAATTAGGGATATATATTGCCAGTTTAGTGTCACTTGACAAAGAATAAATTTTTTTAAATTCATTATTTAGTAAGAAAATTAATAAAGGTTCAGGAAAGTTAACGGACTGTAGATAATCTAATATCTTTAGAGATTTAGATAACTTACGCGCAAAAAGTGCATCAATTAAATCATTTTCAGAGAATTTATAATCATTTTGTACAATATCAAAATAACTATTTAAGTCATCAAGTTTTAGTAGTGACATTTTATATAATTCTTGCGCGATAGAAAGTGTATTTCCTTCAGTTTTATTCAAAATTTTGCTAAATATTTTATCTGAATAATTTAATTTATTTATTAAAAATTTTTGTTTCACCCAATTTCTAAGATCATTCCCCTTAAGTTCAAATATTTCTACAATACAATTTGATTTTGAACAGAACTCATAAAAGCTTGTTTTTTTAAATGAGTATGGTTGCTTACCAAGTTTTATAATTAATCTTAAATCATCTGGAATTTTTGATTCCTTCAAAATTTTTACTACTTTTTGAGGAATGGTGTTTGAGACAATGTTTAATATTAATATCCTGTTTTCTCCAAAAAGTGGAATTAATTCAAGTTCATTTCTGAGCTCTTCTAGATTAAAGTTAGTGTCAACGATGAAGTTTTTCTTTTCGGAAAAATTGCTTCCCTTGTAATGAGAACATATCTTTCTTTCAATTTCATTTTGTAAATGCCTAGGACTACCGTGAATCAAATATATAGGTAATTGTGGAATTGTTTTTGCTCTAGTAAATTCTTTGTGACTAAGTTTCATATCGAAAATGCCTAAGATTATATATAATATAGCATGTGATGGCTAAAAAACTTAAGAAAATTATTGGCTTCGTAGGATTAGGGATAATGGGGAAGCCTATGGTCAAAAATTTATTGAAATCCAATTATCATATAATTTTTTTTGCAAGAAAAAAGTCTGTCATAAATGAGATTAGAAGACTTGGTGGTGAATTTATACCAAAAATTGAAGATATTCCACGGAAGTCAAAGACAATAATTACAAATTTACCTGACTCCAAAGATGTTTTTGATGTTGTTCTCGGAGCAGGTGGCCTACATAAACACATTACTAAAGGTTCGACTATAATTGATATGAGTACTATTGCTCCTGAAACAACCATTTTTATTTCTAACCAATTAAAAAAGAAAAATTCTGATTTTATCGATGCTCCCGTTTCGGGAGGTGAAATAGGTGCAAAAAATGGAGAATTATCAATAATGATAGGAGGGGAAAAAAAAGTATTTGACAAAGTTAAGCCTATCTTAAGGGTTTTAGGAAAAAATATTAAGTACATTGGAAAAAGTGGATCAGGGCAGATTACAAAAGCATGTAATCAGATTTTAGTAGCAGAAACAATGATGGCAGTCAGTGAAATATTAATCCTAGCAAAAAAATCTGGATGCAATCAGAAACTTGTACGAGACGCATTATTGGGTGGTTTTGGATATAGCAAGATATTAGATATACATGGTCTACGAATGATCAATAAAAACTATAAACCTGGATTTAAGGCATCCCTTCATCTAAAGGATTTAAAAATAGCTAATAAACTTGCAAAGAAACTGAAAATTCAATTAAAAGGAGCTGCATATGTCAATAAATTAATGCAAAAAACTATTGATAAAAAGTTAGGTAACAACGACTCATCAATAATAAATAAAATTATTGAGAGTTACAATAAATAAAAATACTTTCAATTATTTCCTTTGATTATATAATGAGAGTATGAAAAACGACTTTAAAAACTATTTGGCTAAAAATCAAATAACCCCAACAAAACAACGTCTACAAATTGCTGATCTTATTTTTATTGGAGATCAACATTTTACAGCCATAGATCTAATCAAAAAAATCAAAAAATCAAAAATTCATATTTCTCAAGCTACTGTTTATAACACGTTATCTATCTTTGAATCTAAAGGCTTGTTAAAGGTAATTAATTTAGATAGTGAACAAAAATTTTATGATACAAATTTAAAACATCACCATCATATTTTTAATCTGAATGACAACAGTCTGTTTGATATAAATGAAAACAGAATATCATTTTCAAAATTACCAAAACTTCCAGATTCAATGAAGCTTGAAAAGACAGAAGTTTTAATAAAAGTTAAAAATAAGTAATTTATCTTTTAAGTTTTATTTTAGATCAAAACGATCTAGATCCATCACTTTTGTCCAAGCAGATATAAAATCAGCAAGAAACTGAGGCTGGGAATCTTCACAAGCATAAACTTCAGCCAGTGCTCTTAGCTGAGAATTTGATCCAAATATAAGGTCAGCACGGGTGCCAGTCCACTTCACTTTATCAGTTTTCCGATCACGCCCTTCAAATAAATCTTCTTTTTTAGAAACTTCTTTCCACTTTGTACTCATATCAAGTAGGTTAATGAAGAAATCATTTGTGAGTGTTTCTGGATTGTCTGTAAAAACTCCATTGTTTGAATTATCAAAGTTTGTATTTAATACACGCATCCCACCTATAAGAACTGTCATCTCAGGGGCAGTTAATTTCATTAACTGAGCTCGATCAATTAATATTTCTTCTGCTACTGTACTAAATTTATCCTTAACATAATTTCTAAACCCATCTGCTTGTGGTTCAAGTAAGCCAAACGAATCAGTATCTGTTTGATCTTGCGAAGCATCAGTTCGGCCTGGCGAAAAAGGTACTTTTACATCTTGACCTGCATTCTTTGCAGCCTTTTCAATTCCTGCACAACCACCTAAAATAATTAGGTCTGCTAACGAAACTGCCTTATCAGACTCATTTTGTATTTTTTCCAAAGCCTCAATCACCTTTGCTAACTCAGATGGGTTATTAACTTCCCAATCTTTTTGTGGAGCAAGACGAATTCTAGCTCCATTAGCGCCTCCTCTTTTATCAGAACCACGAAAAGTTGATGCTGATGCCCAAGCAGTTTTAACAAGTTGGGATACAGTTAATCCAGAGTCTAAAATTTTTGCTTTTAGACCATCCGCATCTTTTTCGTTTATTAATTCATGTGTAACGGCAGGAACTGGGTCTTGCCAAATAAGCTCTTCTTTAGGGACATCTTTCCCAAGGTAACAGGCACGAGGTCCCATGTCTCTATGCGTAAGCTTAAACCAAGCTCTTGCGAATGCATCTGCAAACTCATCTGGGTTTTCATGGAAATTTTTAGAAATTGGTCCGTATTGTGGATCCATCCTCATAGAAAGATCAGTAGTTAACATCATAGGAGCAACTTTTTTAGACGCATCGTGTGCATCAGGAACAATATTTGTTTCAGCTCCATTTTCTTTAGGCTTCCATTGGTGAGCTCCTGCAGGACTTGCTGCTAATTCCCATTCATACCCAAATAATAAATCTAGATAGCCCATATCCCACTTTATAGGGTTGGCTGTCCAAGCTCCCTCTAAACCACTACTAATGGTATCAGCTCCCATACCTGTTCCATAATTGCTGTTCCACCCGGTAGCTTGATCTTGTATTTTAGATCCTTCAGGTTCAGGGCCTTTGTGTGATTCAGGTGCAGCGCCATGGGACTTTCCAAAAGTATGTCCCCCAGCAATAAGTGCCACTGTTTCATAATCATTCATTGCCATGCGACCAAAAGTTTCACGAATGTCGTGTGCGGCTTTGAGCGGGTCAGGGTTAGCATCTGGACCTTGTGGATTTACATAAATTAAACCCATATGAGATGCCCCTAAAGGATTTTCTAAGTCTCTAACACCACTATAACGATTAACACCAAGCCATTCTTTTTCTGACCCCCAATAGATATCTTCTTCTGGTTCCCATATGTCTTCTCGACCACCACCAAAACCAAAAGTTTTAAAGCCCATTGATTCTAATGCAACATTTCCAGTTAAGATTATTAAATCAGCCCATGAAATCTTTTTGCCATATTTTTGTTTAATCGGCCAAATCAGTAAGCGGGCTTTATCAAGGTTTACGTTATCAGGCCAACTGCCAATTGGTGCAAAACGTTGGTTGCCTGTTCCGGCACCGCCGCGCCCATCACCAGTTCTATAGGTCCCCGCTGCATGCCAAGCCATTCGAATAAAAAATGGTCCGTAATGTCCATAATCTGCAGGCCACCAATCTTGTGAATCTGTCATTAAATCATGTAAATCTTTTTTTACTGCATCAAGATCAAGTTTTTTGAATTCTTCTCTATAATTGAACTTTTCATCCATGGGGTCTACTGAAGATGAATGTTGACTTAGGATTTTTAGGTTTAAACTATTAGGCCACCAGTCCTTATTTGACGTGCCTTTTCCTGCTGGGTGTTTGGATGGTGTTCCTGCTCCTGTAAATGGACACTTAGATTTCTCATTCATGCTTTTCTCCTTTTGGACTTACTTGTTTCCCCTTTATAAACTTTCTATTCTTCATTATAATATTACAGATAGAGTTAGTCTATATTTAGAATCATTCTAAGTTGTAAATTAAAAATAGTCAAACTAAATCTGTTAAGCTAGTTTACAGTATAATGATTCTACATTAAAGATAAGTACTAATATGAACTTAACAAAAATTCTTTTCACATTATATCAACGTTTAATTTTTTTATTCGAACCTGAAAAAGCACACTATATATCTTTAACAATTGCAGAAACTCTTTATAAATCTTGGCTAAAAAGGTTTTTGAAGTCTGATGTAAAGAAATTCCCTACCAACTCTATGGGAATCAAATTTGAAAACCCTATAGGTTTAGCAGCAGGCTTTGACAAAAATGGTGATTATCTAAACTTTATAACTAATATAGGATTTGGTTTTGTTGAACTTGGAACTGTAACTCCTAGACCTCAATTTGGTAACAATAAGCCTCGCATTTTTAGAATACCAGGAGAAAAGGCGATCATTAATCACTTAGGTTTTAATAATAATGGAGTTGATTATCTTAAAGAAAAATTAAAAAAATTTGATAGAGATATACCAATAGGAATAAACATTAGTAAAAATGCTACTACTCCAATTGAAAAGGCGTATCAAGATTATGAATATTGTATGAGAAAGGTTTATTCTCTAGCTGATTATATAACGCTCAATGTTTCATCGCCAAATACAAAGGATCTGAGAAGTTTACAGCTAGATGAAAATATTGATACTCTTTTGAGAAATATAAAAAGACTTCATGATAATCTCAATAAAGTTTACAAGAAACATGTACCTTTAGTAATAAAAATATCGCCAGATTTGACTGCACAGCAACTAGAAAATTTTTGCAAGACCTTGTTGAACTATGAAATTAACGGTGTTATAGCTACCAATACAACTATAGATAAAAAAATTCTTCAAGATGATAAGTATCAAAGTTTTCAGGGCGGAGTCAGTGGAAAACCTTTAACAGCAAAATCTAATGAAAAAATTAAACACCTCAAAAAAATTCTTGATAAAAAAATTGAAATTATTGGAGTCGGAGGTATTGTTTCTCCAGAATTAGGATATGAGAAAATTCTGTGCGGTGCAAAACTTTTACAAATGTATACTGGTTTGGTCTACTCTGGAACAGGATTGATTGATAATATAGTAGATGAATTGATCAAGAAAGCTATTTAGGCTTCCACTTTCCAAATGCGTCTTCTTTTTCTTCTTGTCTGCTAGGAGAAACCGATACTTGTTGATCATATACATATTTTATGAACTCGAGTAATTGTTTTAAGATCTCTTCTCTTTCTTGGGCAGATAAATTAGATGTAGCTACAATTGAACCAACAACAGCTGATAAATATTGGGCAGCTAAAATAGGATCTTCATTTTTTGGTTCATAGTCTACAAGAACTTTTTGTAGTGTTTTAATTAATTCTGGTTTGAGTATTATTTCTGTCATTAGAGTACAAAATTATTGTTTATAAAATATGATATAATGGTTTATTATGCAAGGAATAAGTGCAACCTTTAAGATAAAAACTTTTTCAGTTGGTCCAATGCAGAATTTGATTTACCTTATTTGGGATATCAAAACCAAGAAGGCCGCAATAGTTGACCCTGCATGGGATTTATCTTCAATATCCTCGTTTATAAAGGAAAATAATCTTCTCTTAGAAAAAATACTTTTAACCCACAGTCACCATGATCATGTAAATGCAGTTGATGAAATTCTTGTAAAAAATGATGTCCAAATACACATAAATAAAAAAGAGAAGTTATTTTGGGGAAAGTTATATGATAATTTTTCTATTGATAATGGTGATGATATGATAATTCTTGGAGACACACAAATAAGGTCTATGCATACACCAGGTCATACACCTGGGTCTGTATGCTATCTTATTGGTGAAAATCTTATTGCTGGAGATACCTTATTTGTTTTTGGATGTGGTAGATGTGATTTGCATGGGGGGAACCCCGAAGAGATGTACAATACTCTCAAAGATCTTAAACTTTATCTAAACAGTAAAACTTTAATACTACCAGGACATGACTATTCAACCAAAAAAACTTCAACTCTAAAGGAGCAGATTGAAGGAAATCCTTTTTTTCATTTTAAAGATTTAAAAAAATTTGTGGAATATAGAATGAATATTCATGATAAAACAAGAGAAACTCCTTATAGCTTTCAGGACAATAAACACTCACATTGATTCAATTCTAGCTTTGAGTTTATTTACGATGATACTTGCTGCAGTAGCTTCCATCTCTTTTCTAATTTCTTCTTCCCTATCTGATGTTCCTAAAATTCTACTTTCATCAAATGAATAATCTCTATATAAAACAATTCTATCTCGCTCCTTATCTCCAAGAGGTGTATCAATTTCATATGTTAATTTGAATATCAGTTCATATTCATTAACTCTCCCTGCTTGGCTTAAGGTTAATTGCCTCCTATCATGTCTTTCTGCTATGATTCTTATTAAAAAACTATCCGGTATCTTTCTGCTAGATGTTTCTACTCCAAAGCCTGTTAAGAGAAGATTTATTTCACTTGAGGTAGGACTATATCCTTCTGTAACTAGCGCAATGGTCTTTACATCATCTGGTAGGTTTAATTCGCCACGCAATGTAAAGCCACATGCTGAAATTATGCATGATAGAAATATTACTTGTATTTTCTTTGGAAGGTTTTTCATTGATTAACTACAAAATTAATTAATTTGTTCTTAACATAGATAACTTTTTCTATTGTTTTATTGTCTAAATGTTTTTTTGCCTTATCACAATTACGTGCCTTTTCTGTTACAGAATTTTCAGATTCATCCTGCGTCACAATTATTTTAGACCTAAGCTTACCATTTATCTGGACAATTATCTCTATATTTGCATCAGTAAGAGCATCCTCATCAGCTATAGGCCACTTTTCAGACATGATAGGAACTGTGTGTCCAAGTTCAAACCAAATTTTATGTGTTATATGTGGAGCAATAGGTGACAACATTTTTAAAAGAACTTCTAACCCTTCTATCAAGGTATCTTCTGAACGTGCACTTAGAGAGTTAAATTTTATTAATTCATTTAGTAATTCCATCATTGCTGCGACTGCTGTATTAAAGTTTTTTCTCTCAAAAATATCTTTTGTAACTTTCTTAATGGTGTTATGAATTTTTTTCTTTAAATTTTTTAAGTTCTCTTCATCTTTAACATTGCTCTCTTCTGCTTCCATCTTTTTTTTAGAATTTATTGAATAACTTAACATCCATAACCGTTTCAAAAATTTATAAGATCCTTCAATTGCAGAATCTGACCATTCTAAATTTTGATCTGGTGGGGCAGCAAAGATTATAAAAACTCGCGCTGTATCAGCCCCATATTTCTTAATAATGTCATTGGGATCAATTGTATTATTTTTTGATTTAGACATTTTTATGCCTTGATTAAGTACCATTCCTTGTGATAATAGCGCAGAGAATGGTTCTGGATTATTTACTATTTTTTCATCTCTCATTAACTTGTGGAAAAACCTTGCATACAAAAGGTGTAAGATCGCATGTTCAATTCCCCCAATATATTGATCTACAGGAAGCCATTTTTTTCTATCTGGAGCCAAAAGATTTTCCGAGTCCATTGGTGATAAAAATCTTAGATAATACCAAGATGATTCAAAGAAAGTGTCAAAAGTATCTGTCTCTCGAGTAGCATCTTTTCCGGTATATGGACACTTTATATGCTTCCATTCTGGGTGATTTTCTAACGGGTTTCCATCATGTGAAAAATTAATATCAAAAGGAAGTTCTACGGGAAGTTGTTCTTCAGGAATTGGATAAATAGAACCATCATCATGGTAAAGAACTGGTATTGGACAGCCCCAATATCTTTGTCTAGATATACCCCAATCTCTCAATCTATAATTAATTTTATTATTTCCCAATTTACTTTTTTTCAAATCTTTTAAAATTTCTTCTCTTCCTTCTCTAGAACTCATCCCTGAATAATTACCAGAATTACGCAGTACTCCATCATCTAAAAAAACTTTTGTTTCTTTTTTAGAATTTTTAGGCTTAATTACTATTTCTACTGGTAAATTATATTTGATAGCAAACTCATAATCCCTCTCATCATGTGCTGGTACAGACATAACAGATCCTGTTCCATATCCAGAAAGAACATAATTCGCAATCCAAATAGGAATTTTCTTTTTACTTAGAGGATGAATCGCATTCATCCCTGTATAAACTCCTTCTTTATCTACGGTTGACAAAGTTTCTTCTGATACTTTCATTGATGAATGCTTCTTAAGAAAATTTCCCACCTTCTCATCTTTTTTTAAATTATCATCAACTATAAAATGATTTGGAGAAACAGCTAAAAAAGTTGCTCCAAAAATTGTATCTAGTCTTGTTGTAAAAACTTCGATTCTTTTCTCACTATTCTCAATTTCAAAAAATACTGTTGCACCTTCAGACTTTCCTATCCAATTTTTTTGCATCATTTTTACAGAATCTGGCCACTGGTTGAGTTCGTCAATACTACTTAAAAGCTCATCTGAATATGCAGAAATTTTTAAAAACCATTGCGGTATTTCTTTTCTTTCAATAACTGCACCCGATCTCCAGCCTTTTCCATCTATAACCTGTTCATTTGCAAGAACAGTTTTATCAATTGGATCCCAATTAACCTCAGATTTTTTTCGATAGACTAAGTCTTTTTTTAAGAGTTTCAAAAAAAACCATTGTTCCCACTTAAAGTATTTAGGGTCTGCCGTAGAAATTTCAGATTCCCAATCATATGAAAAGCCAAGATTATTGAGTTGTTTTTTCATTGAAGCAATATTTCCTTTTGTCCATTCAGATGGATGAACCTTATTTTGTATTGCTGCATTCTCAGCAGGAAGACCAAAGGCATCCCATCCCATTGGCTGAAATACTTCCTTTCCAATCATTCTATTAGCTCTCGAAATTAGATCCCCTATTGCATAGTTTCTAACATGTCCAATATGTAACTCTCCACTTGGGTATGGAAACATGCTTAAGCAGTAGAATTTATTTTTAGTATTTGAAAAGTCTGTCTTAAATAATTTTTTTTCGCCCCAATATTTTTGAGCTTCTTCTTCAATTATTTTGTGACTATATTCCTTATCCATCTTTTTGAGGCTTACTACTAAAAATTAAGAACATAAATATAAATATTAACATCAAAATAGAGTAATCGCCAAAATCCATGAAAGGTGTTCTACCAATTGAAACAGGAACTGTTCCATCTAATGTACCTTCAGTATCGAAATCTATTTTTTGCAATATATTTCCATACGGATCAATTATTGCAGAAATGCCTGTGTTAGCTGAACGTAAAATGTATCTCTGTGTTTCAAGTGCCCGTATCTGAGCTATCTGCAAATGTTGTGATGGAGCTGATGAGTTTCCAAACCATGCATCATTACTGATATTAATTATTAGTCCAGAGTCTTTCTGATTTATATTGATTAGGTTTGGAAAAGTAATCTCATAGCATATTAATGGATAAATATTATTATTTCCTAATTGGAGAACATTTTGTATTTCTTTCCCTTTTGATAGATTTGACATTGGAATACTAAAATTATCTGCAAAGAATTGAAAAATTTTTGGGAATGGTACATATTCACCAAAAGGAACTAAATGTCTTTTATCATAAAACTGTTCATGTTTGTTGACCAAAACTATACTGTTAAATATTTTTGAATTCTTTTCATCATACCTAAAAGTCCCTGAGAGAATTGATGTTTTTGAACCCACAAGATTAATGGTTTCTCTAAAAAAATTTCTATCATTTTGATAAAATGTAGATAGTGCGGTCTCTGGAAAAATAATTAAATCCCTATTCTTTTTATCCATAATAAGGGATAAATATTTTTTCTTAATAAGAAGAATTTCATCATTGTTAAACTTTATTTCTTGTTTAATATTTGGTTGAATAATTGAAAATTTTATTGGGTTATTTAAATGAGTAATCCATTTATTATTAATATTATTTAATAAACTAAATACAATTATTAATGAAAGTATACTAAAAATTGATTCTCTAGTATGTTTTCTATCAATAAGAGCAAATACAAAATATAAAATCAATGCTACAACTACAAATCCAACCATGTAACTACCTAATAACGGATACAAAGGGCTCAAATAAGTTTCAGCCTGGCTATGTCCAAGTAACAGCCATGGGAAACCTCCAAAAAAGTTTGATCTCAGCCACTCAGAAAAAATCCAAATGGAAGATCCTACGAAAACTTTTTTTTGTAGGCTTAAATTAAGATATGGTTTATTTATAAAAAACCCAATTAGCACAAATGTTGCAGCAAGAATTATAATAAATAGGAATGTAATTAATAAGGATAAAAATAAATGTTGTCCTCCAAAATTATAAATACTATTAAATATCCAATTTACTCCAAACAAAAATAAAAATAGCCCATAAGTAAATGAGAGTTTAATACTTTCTTCTTTTGTAGACACTATAAGAATATAAAAAAAAATAAAAAGTGAGATATAAACAAGATAAATAAGGTTATAAGGGGCAAATGCATAAGAATATGCCATGCCAGCCAGTGAGACCAAAAAATATTTAGTTAGGATAATATGATTATTGATCAGGAGATGCATCCCAGTTAATTTTTTATTGATTGTGTTTACCTTTCACTATACTTGTCACAATTTGGATTCTATTAATCTTTCTAGAATCTGCAGATAAAACTCTAAATAAAAGGTTTCCAATTTTTATATTTTCACTCTTTTGGGGAACTCTCTCAAATTGATTGATTAAATAACCTCCTATTGTTTCTACGTCATCATCGGCAAAGTCTGTTGAAAAATATTTGTTAAACTCCTCAAGGCTTGTAAGAGCATCAACAATAAAAGTATTTCTATTTTGTGTTAGTATCCTTGAATCGTTAGTTTTATCATGTTCATCGTCAATTTGTCCAACAATTTCCTCAATGACATCTTCAATCGTTACTAACCCAGAAACACCTCCATGCTCATCAATTACAATTGCAATATGATTTCTGTTCGCCTTAAATTCATTCAAGATAATATTTAATCTTTTGCTTTCAGGAACAAAAACTGCTGGATTTATTAACTCATGTATATCAAAATCATCACTATCCTCTTCTGTTGACCTCTTAAGCAAATCTTTTGCTAATAAAACTCCTATAATTTCATCCCTATTTCCGTCAATTACTGGAAACCTTGAATGGCCAGAAGAAGCTACCTTTTTAATGATCTCATCAACATCATCACTTATGTCTAAAACTATCATGTGAGGTCTTGGGATCATTATTTCTCTCACTTGTATTTCTGAAATTTTAAATACCCCTTCGATCATTTTTAAAGAATCATGATCTATTAAACCATCTACCAAAGAATTTTTTAATATGTCAAGTAAGTCAGATTTTTCTTTTGGCTTATCACCAACCAAACTCAGAATCTTATCTAACCATTTATTTTTTGTTACTTTAGTTTGCATTATAAGGGTCTGTATAACCAAGGTTGATCATAAGTTCAATTTCTTTCATTTCCATAATTTCTCTATTCTTCTTTGACTCATGCGTATAGCCTTGAAGGTGAAGCATAGAATGAACCACCATATGCGCCCATCTCATATCTTTTTTTATATTAAATTCTTTAGACTCTTTATTAATTATTGGGGGACAAATAATTATATCTCCTAAAAAATATTCACCTTTCACAATTTCGGATCTTATAGGGAAAGATAGGACGTTACATGGTTTTTCCTTTTTAAAATACTTTCTGTTTAGCTTCATAATTTCAGATCTTTTTGCAAGTTTTATTGTTACAAAAGATTTTTTATTTTTAATAAAAGAAGTGTTAGCCCATTTACTGATTTTATAATCACTAGGTATATAGCCTGCATAGCCATCTTTTATAATACTAATTTTTAAATTGTTCACTTTTTCTTTTGCTATACTCACGAATTATACTTCTAACAATATTGTGTCTCATTACATCCGTAGGTTTAAAAATTGACACATGAGTTCCCTTAATTTTTGATATAAATTCTAGACAGTCTTTTAATCCAGATTTAGTATCTCTTGGTAAATCAACTTGGCTAATATCACCTGTTACAACAGTTTTTGAGCCGTATCCAATCCTTGTTAGAAACATTTCCATTTGAGCAATTGTAGTATTTTGGGCTTCATCTAAGATAATAAAAGCATCATTCAATGTTCTCCCTCTCATATATGCCAACGGAACTATCTCAATAGTTTTTCTTTCAAGCAATCTTGTCACTCTATCATACCCAACAATTTCATATAATGCATCGTATATGGGCTGAAGGTATGGGTTAACTTTCTCTGTTAAATCTCCTGGAAGAAACCCTAGTTTCTCACCAGCTTCTATTGCTGGTCTTGCAAGAAAAATTTTCTTCACAAGATCATTCTCTAAATAATTAACGGCACAAGCTACCGCTAAATATGTTTTCCCTGTTCCAGCAGGACCAATACCAAATGATAAATCACTTTTATAAATACCTTTTATATATGATTCTTGTACTTTTGATTTTGGTCTTATTATAATCTTCTTAAGTTTCAAAATAGTTTCACTATCTAGTTCATTCTTATCCCCTTTTGTTAAAGATTTATTTTTATTCATATACATATGTAGATGCTTAGGAGTCAATTCTTCAAATTCTGAAATTTTATAAAGTTCTTTAATCAATTCTAGTGTTAAGGGAACATTTTTTTCATTTCCTTTAATTCTAAAGGTGTTTCCTCTATTACTTATTTCAACATCCATGTGTGATTCAATTTGACGTAAATTTTCATCAAGTTGTCCACATAAATTCGCAAGGCGGTTATTATCCTCTGGATGCAAAATTATATTTTCATGTTTTGTTTTTATAGCCAAAATACTTGTGTTTCTCCTATCTCTCTTCTTCTGACAAACCCAAAAATTCTCCCCTTAGTGTATTAGATTTGAGCTCAGTAACTTTCACGTTTACAAGCTTTCCAATTAGACTAGTTAAACCTTTAAAATTAACAACTTTGTTACTACTAGTTCTCCCAAATAATTCATTTTCCTTTCGAGCAGAAACCCCTTCCACTAATATTTCTTCGTCAGATCCCAACATGCTTTTAGAAAATTCTTTAGATAAATTTTTTAAAGTATTTTGCAATACTTGTAGCCTTCTCTTCTTCACATTATCTTTTATGGTACATTTTTCATATGCTGCAGGTGTCCCAGGTCTTGGGCTGTAGATAAAACTATATGCATCATCAAATCTAAGTTCTTCAACAAGGTCAAGAGTTTGTTCAAAATCATAATCAGTCTCACCTGGATAGCCTATAATAAAATCTGATGTCAGGCTTATGTTTGGTCTGACCTCTCTAACATTTTTTATTATATTTTTATATTCTAATGTCGTGTGCTTCCTTTTCATTCTTGATAAGATCATATCTGAGCCAGACTGGATTGGAAGGTGAAGATGGTCTGCTAATTTTTTATTATTATATTCTTTAATTAGGCTGTCTGAAAAATCTATTGGATGTGAAGTTGTGTATCTTATTCTTTCAATTCCTTTTATATGTGATATATGTCTTATTAGTAATGCTAAGTCAGCCTTTTTTCCATTATTTGTTGTTGATTTATATGCATTAACATTTTGACCTAAAAGTATTATCTCTTTTGTTCCAAGCTGTGATAATTTATATACTTCAAAAATTATGTCGTCAAATTTTCTATTAACTTCATCACCTCGAGTATATGGAACGATACAAAATGTACAATATTTACTACAACCTTCCATAATTGACACATAAGCTGAAGGTACTTTCTTTTCAGAAAATGGCAGGTAATCAAATTTTTCTATCTCTGGAAAACTCGTATCTATAAATGTTTCTTTTGACGAATATGCTTGACGAATCATTTTAGGAAGTCTGTGAATTGTCTGTGGCCCGAATATTATATCTACTTGAGGTGACCTAGATTTTAAATTTTTGCCCTCCTGCACCGCAACACAACCTCCAACAGCTATAAGTGTATTTGGTTTTTTTGCTTTGATTTTTTTCCAACGTCCTAATTCCGAAAATACCTTTTCTTGTGCTTTCTCACGAATTGAACAGGTATTCAATAATAGTATGTCAGCCTCTTCAAGATTTTTTGTTTCTGACATATTTAAGTTATGTCTCAAAGTATCACCTAGCTTTTCAGAATCATATTCGTTCATCTGACACCCATGTGTCTTTATAAAGAATTTTTTAGTTTCAAGCATGGAGTCTAAAAGGGTATTTCATCGTCCTGTTGTGGAGAGGCGTCTTGATTAAATTCCTCTTTTTGTTTTACTGTTTGATCAAAGCCTTGGCTCTTATCACTGCCGGAGGTAGATTCACCTTCAACATTATCTGATTTATTGCCTACAAAACTGAATTCATAAGCAATGATTTCAGTTGTATATCTTTCAATCCCATCTTTTTCCCACTTACGTGTTTGTAATCTCCCCTCAACAAAGAGCTGTCTTCCTTTCTTAATATATTGACCAATAGCTTCAGCCTTTTTATCAAAAAATACAACTCTATGCCATTCAGTTGTATCTTCCCAGTTTCCTGATTCTTGATTTTTAACTTTTCTATTTGTGGCAAGTGATAATTGTGTAACAGCAGTTCCATTAGGCATATACTTGACCTCAGGATCTCTACCTACTGTTCCTAGAATAATTACCTTATTGACAGACATATATCTCTCATTTTATTCATCGTTCATTTGTAACAATAATGTTCCTATCCATATACCTGATATTATAGCACAGACAAGAAAAATGACACTTAAACTAGAGTTTTGGAGAACAAACCCACCAACAATTCCTCCAACAAAAGTCCCTAAGAACTGGAAGGTTGAAAAAAAACCCATTGATGCACCTCTTGATGATGTGGGTGCAATTTTAGAAATAGATGATGGTAAGGATGCTTCAAGAACACTAAATGATCCCATTAAAAATACAAGAAAAAAAATAGTGTATATAGCATTACTATAAAATCCTGCTAATCCAACAAGTGAACATAAAAGTATCAGAGACGAATAAACATAAGTTTTTTGTGTATTTTTTCTCTCTAGAAATAATAGAGGTATTATTAACAAAAGCGACATTGATAGGATGAAAGAAAAAACTTGGGGATATTCACTACTGCTTATCTCGTGTATATCAGTTAATGTAATTGGTATTGCAACAAAGCATGCTGTTAAAATTAGATGCAATACAAAAATCCCACCATAGCAATTTACTATATCTTTATTGTAAAATAATTTTTTAACTTCTGAAAATTGAAACTTTTCTGACGGCTTTATGTTTTTTGTATCAGGAAAATAAATAATCAAAATTATGCTGAAAAATGAAAAAATAGCTGCAGCAAAAAAAACCCCAGACAAATCATAAACATGTGCAATGACTGGACCTATAAGAAAGGAAAGAAAAAAAGAAAACCCTATTCCTATTCCGACAAGAGCCATCACTGTAGTTCTATTTCTTTCTGAACTTATATCAGATGCTAATGCCATCAAACTTCCAGAAATTGCTCCAACTCCTTGTAAACTTCTTCCAAGAATTACAGTCATCACATCTGTCGCCATTCCTGCAATTATTGAACCTACTATAAAAATAATGAGGCCAAATATAATTATTTTTTTCCTGCCAATAAAGTCTGATAGTATCCCAAGGGGTATTTGAAATAAGGCATTTGTGAGTCCCCATATACCCAATGCAACTCCTATTAAAAAAGATGTGGATCCATCATAATTGTTTAAAAAAATTGAAAGGATTGGAAAAATCATAAATATCCCGAGCATGCGAAACATATAGATCATGAAAATAATCCCTGTAAGTTTTATTTCTGATTTTGATAGACCTGTGTTTATTTCCATATTTTTGTTCATATATATTCTATTCTAAAAATGATTAATATTCTCTCCTTTAATGATATGATTTGTCTAGGATGAAAAAGAATATTTTTGTAAAAGGTGCTAGAACTCATAACCTAAAAAATATAAACGTTGAAATACCTCGTGACAAAATTATTACAATAACAGGATTATCAGGATCTGGAAAATCTTCTCTCGCTTTTGATACTATTTTTGCTGAAGGTCAAAGAAAGTATATGGAGTCTCTGTCATCATACGCTCGCCAATTTTTATCAATGATGGATAAGCCGGATGTTGATTCTATTGAAGGGCTCTCTCCAGCAATTTCCATAGAACAAAAATCATCATCTCATAATCCTAGGTCTACGGTGGGTACCATTACGGAGATTTATGATTACTTCCGACTATTATTTGCTCGGGTTGGTGTGCCTCGATGCCCAGAACATAATATTAAACTAGAAGCTATTTCTGTTAGTGATATGACCGAAAAAATTTTGAAAGAATATGATGATAAAAATATAGGTATTCTAACACCAATAGTGAAACAGCAAAAAGGTGAACATATCAAATTATTGAAAAATTTTGAACAACAGGGTTTTATGAGGATTAGGATAAATAATGATATATATAAATTTACAGATGATTTTAAGGTTGACCCTAAACAAAAAAATGATATTGAAATTGTTGTTGATAGAATTAAATCTACACAAAATAATAAACTAAGAATTACAGAATCATTAGATACAGCTTCAGAAATATCAAATGGAGTTGTCTATATTCTTAATATGCAAACAAATAAGATTGATTATATATTTTCTACAAAATTTTCTTGTCCTCATTGTGGATATTCTATAAGTGAACTCGAACCAAGATTGTTTTCTTTTAATAGCCCAATGGGAGCATGTGAAGGATGTGATGGACTTGGTGTAAGAGAGTTTTTTGATCCTGAAAAGATTATTGTTAATCAAGAATTAAGTTTATCAGATGGAGCAATTAAAGGTTGGGATAAGAAAAGTGCTTTTTATTACCAACTGCTAGAATCTCTAGCCACACATTATAATATTAATATGAATGCACAATATAGAAATCTTCCAAAATCTTTTCAAAAAACTCTTTTTTATGGAAGTGATGGAGAAATTATAAAATTCAAATACCCTAAAATATTTAGAAGGAATAGATCTTCTAGCGATGATTATATTATAAAAAAACATAAGTTTGATGGAATAGTGAATATTTTTGATAAGCAATATAACAAAACCAATTCTTTTGCCATTCGAGAAAATCTTTCGAGATATTTAAGCGAAAAAAAATGTAGTGTCTGTGATGGATCTAGATTAAACGAAAGAGCAAGGAATGTTTTTTTAAATAATAAATCAATAAATAATATAGCATCTTTAACAATTAAAGAATGTTATGATTTCTTTTCAAATTTAAAGCTTCATGGAATGAAAAAAGAAATTTCTGCAAAAATTATTTCTGAAATACAGAATCGTTTAAAGTTTTTAGTTGATGTTGGTTTGAATTACCTAACATTGGATAGGAATGCTGAAACACTTTCGGGTGGCGAAGCACAAAGAATTAGATTGGCAAGCCAAATTGGTTCAGGCTTAGTTGGAGTTATGTATATTCTAGATGAACCATCTATAGGTTTACATCAAAGGGATAACAAAAGATTACTTGATACACTAAAAAAGTTAAGAGATTTGGGAAATACTGTAATTGTTGTTGAGCATGATGAGGAAACTATTATGACTTCAGATCATGTAATTGACGTTGGACCTGGAGCTGGAGAACATGGAGGAGATATTGTTTTTTCTGGAAAAGCTAACCAATTATGCAAAATAGATAAATCCTATACCGGCAAATATATATCAGGGAAAATGAAGATCCCAATTCCAAACAAAAGAACAAAGTTTAATAAAAAAAGGATGTTATCAATTAAAGGTGCGCACGCAAATAATTTAAAAAATATAAATGTTGATGTTCCAATTGGTTTATTAACATGCATTACAGGTGTATCAGGTTCTGGGAAATCAACTCTAATAAATGATATTTTATTTGATTATATTGTACAGGAACATCTAGATGAAGATAAATCCAATATACTATGTAAAAATATTTTAGGTGTAAGCGAAATTGATAACCTGATTAATATTGACCAAAGTCCAATTGGTAGGACTCCACGCTCAAATCCTGCTACATACACTGGGGTATTTACACCCATACGAGAATTATTTTCTCAAACACAAGAAGCAAGGTCTAGAGGATATAAACCTGGTAGATTTAGTTTTAATGTTCAAGGGGGTCGTTGTCAGACTTGTCAAGGTGATGGAGTAATCAAAGTAGAAATGCATTTCCTACCAGACATATATATTAAATGCGATAAATGTCTAGGGAAGAGATATAATAAAGAAACTTTAGAAATAACATTTAAATCTAAAAATATAAGCGATATTTTAAATTATACGGTGGAAGAAGCTCTTCGGTTTTTTAAAAATATTCCTATTATAAGAAGAAAACTTGAAATGTTGGATGAAGTTGGTTTGTCATATATAAAACTTGGACAAAATGCCACAACATTATCTGGCGGAGAAGCACAGAGAATTAAACTCGCAAAAGAACTTATAAAAAGAGATACTGGTAAGACGCTATATGTCTTGGATGAACCTACGACTGGTCTGCATTTTTATGATGTTGAAAAGTTACTTAAAGTTTTACACAAACTTAGGGATAAGGGGAATACCCTTCTTGTTATAGAACACAATCTTGATGTCATAAAGACAGCTGATTGGGTTATTGATTTGGGACCCGAAGGTGGTGATGAAGGTGGTTTTGTTATAGCTACCGGCACACCTAATGATTTGGCAAAAAATAAGAAATCTTATACCGGCGTATTCTTAAAAGATAAACTTAAAGACTCTCATTAGATTTTTCAGTTAACTCGATGTAGGCTTTAGGGGAAGAATCACCCAACCTAAATCCAAAACGCAAAATTCTTAAATATCCACCAGGTCTATTTTTAAATCTTGGCCCTAAATCTTCAAATAATTTTTTTACAAGTTTTTTATTTCTTATTTTTGAATAAGCAAGCCTTCTTCTTATCAATGAGTCAGTTTTTGCTAGAGTTATTAATGGTTCTGCAACTTTGCGTAATTCTTTTGCTTTTGAAAGGGTTGTGCTGATGCGCTCAAACTCAAAAAGAGAAGCGGCTAAATTTCTCATTAACGACTTTCTATGAGATGCATTACGATTTAGTTGTCTTCCTGATTTTTGATGTCTCATTGTCTTTTCTCGATATTTTTTGGCGGCCAATCTTCAAGTTTTAAGCCCAAGGATAAGCTATGAGTTGCTAACACATCTTTTATCTCAGTTAGAGACTTTTTGCCAAGATTTGGAGTTTTTAATAATTCCATTTCACTTCTTTGTACTAAATCCCCAATATAATATATATTTTCAGCTTTTAAGCAGTTTGCAGACCTTACAGTAAGTTCCAAATCATCAACTGGTCTTAATAATACGGGATCAATCTGTGGTATATCAGAATCTTCTTCCATTTCTTCTTTAACTTCAAGATATGTAAATACCTCTAACTGATCTCGCAAAATCTTTCCTGCTCTTCTGATTGCATCTTCTGGTTCAATTGTTTTATTTGTTCTTAAATCTATTATTAATTTATCTAAATCTGTTCTTTGTTTTACTCTGGCAGAGTCAACATTATATGACACCTCTACAACGGGGCTGAAAGATGCATCTATTTGCATTTTTCCAATTCCTAAATCATCTTGCTCATTAAATCTTCGCTTTTGTGCTTGCTGATAACCTCTACCTGTAGCTACTGTCATATTTATAACAAGTTCAGTATCGTTGTTGGTTATGGTAGCTATACAAAAATCTGGATTTTTTATCTCTATATCTGGATTATCCGTTATGTCGGATGCTAAAACTGGTCCTTTCCCTTTTTTTCTAAGTGTAATTTCCGCCTTATCTTTATTATGTAATATTAATGCCAGTTTTTTAATATTTAATAATATTGATAACACATCTTCCTCTACACCCTCAATCGTACTATATTCATGAAGTATATTTTCTATTGTAACCTCTATAACTGCACTACCTGGAAGAGATGATAACAATATTCTTCTAAGAGCATTACCGAGTGTATGTCCAAACCCTCTTTCTAATGGCTCTATTGTGACCTTTGCATGGGAAGGTCCTATAATTTCTATATCAACAAGTTTTGGTTTGAGAAAGTCATTTTTTTTCATATTTCACCTATTTTGAGTATAATTCTACAATTAAAGATTCGTTTATTTCAGACGGTAATTCTTTCCTTTCGGGGTTTCGAATAAAAGTTCCTTTTAAACTTTTTGGATCAACTTCCAACCAATCACTGACGCCTCTGTTTTCAGCCAAACCCATTGCATATTTAATGCGAAGCTGTTCTCTACATTTCTCTCTTACAGAAATTTGATCATTTGGATTAACTTGGTAAGATGGTACATTAATTAATTTCCCATTTACCTCAATATTCTTATGATTTACTAATTGTCTTGACTCAGCTCTTGTTGAACCAAAACCTATCCTATAGACAACATTATCTAATCTAGATTCTAATGCAGTTAGTAGGTTTTCACCCGTCGATCCCTTTTTGCTTGCTGATTTCTTATAGTAATTTCTAAATTGTTTTTCAAGAATACCATATATTCTTTTTACTTTTTGTTTTTCTCTTAATTGCAAAGCATAATCTGATGTCTTTGCTCTTCTCTCTCCCGCAATTCCTGGTTTTTTATCAATATTACATTTTGTATCGAGAGCCCGTACACCTGATTTTAAGTAAAGGTCTGTTCCTTCTCTTCTCATTAATTTACACTTGGAACCTGTATATTTTGCCATATTCTATACTCTCCTCTTTTTTGGTGGCCTACATCCATTGTGTGGTAGTGGAGTAATGTCCTTTATATTTGTAATTTTGAAACCAGAACTATTAAATGATCTAACAGCAGAATCTCTACCAGGTCCAGGTCCCTTGACTAAGACTTCCAAACTTTTTAAGCCAAATTCAGCTGCTTTTTGTCCAGCTCTTTCGGCTGCAATTTGTGCGGCAAACGGCGTACTCTTCCTTGAACCACGAAATCCCGAACCCCCTGATGTAGCCCAAGAAATTGTATTTCCCTGTTTATCAGTGATAGTTATTACTGTGTTATTGAAGGATGCATAGATATGAGCTATCCCCTCATTAACTATCCTTTTTTCTTTCTTTTTCCTTGATTTTGTTTTTACTTTTGTTTTTTCTTCTACCATTTTATTTTGCTTTTAAGAGTTTTTTTGGACCCTTTCTAGTCCTGCTGTTATTTTTAGTTTTTTGTCCTCGGAGGGGCAATCCTTTTCTATGACGTATTCCTCTGTATGATCCTATATCCATTAGTCTCTTAATATTGACAGAAACCTCTCTCCGTAAGTCACCTTCAAGTTGATATTTTGATACAAAGTTTCTAAGAATCTCTAAATCCTTTTCATCAAGATCCTTTACTTTCCTTGTTTTATCAACACCAGAATCGGCACATATCTTTATTGCCCTGGATCTACCAATACCATATATAGAGGTAAGAGCAATCCAGACATGCTTTCCATTTGGTAAGTTTATTCCTGCTATTCTAGCCATTTACTTCTCTTGAATGCCGATTTTATATTTCATTTACTATTAATACAACCCTCTGTTAACCTTGTTTCTGCTTATGTCTAGGATTTGTACATATAACCCGTACAACACGATTTCTTCGTATTATTCTGCAATTTCTACACAATTTTTTGACTGATGCTCTTACCTTCATTTTACTTTACTCCGCCCCCAATTCCTTTAAGATTAGCCTTCTTCATCATCCCTTCATATTGATGTGATAGTAAATGTGACTGGATTTGGGCCATTAAATCCATCACAACAATTACAACAATTAACAAAGAGGTTCCTCCAAAATAAAATGGGACATTAAAATATAAAATTAAAAATTCTGGAAGTAAACATACTGATGTTATATAAATTGCTCCAATAGTGGTAAGTTTAGTTGTAATATCATCAATGTAACGTGCTGTCTGATCACCTGGTCTAATTCCCGGTATAAACGCACCACTATTTTTTAAATTATCTGCTGTCTCTTTAGAATTAAATACGAGTGCTGTATAAAAATAACAGAAAAATATTATCGCAGAAGCATAAAATAGGATGTAAACCGGTTGGCCAGGCGACAAAGTTAATGCTATTTGTTGAATTACCCCTCCTTCTGAACCAGCTCCAGCCCAACTGGCAATTGTAGCAGGAAACAAAATTATTGCAGATGCAAAAATTGGAGGTATAACACCTGCCATGTTTATCTTTAATGGCAGATGGGTACTTTGCGCTGCATACAACTTTCTACCTTGCATTTTTCTCGCATAATTAATTGGAATTTTTCTTTGCCCTCTCTCAACAAAAATAACGAAAACTGTTATTAAAATAACAAGCAGGAATATTAAAATTACAGTAAAATTTTGAAGTTCCCCATTTCTAGCTAAATCAATAGTATTCCCAATTGCAGAAGGTAATCCAGCAACTATCCCAGCAAAAATTATGATCGAAATACCGTTTCCTATACCTCTTTCCGTAATTTGTTCACCAAGCCATACGAGAAACATGGTCCCAGTAACAAGTGTAATTACAGCAATAACCATAAAGTTTACCCCTGGATCTATAACTAAAGTTGTTGCTGAAGTGTTTTGGTTTTGTAGTGCACTCGCTACTCCAAAAGACTGTAAGGAAGCCAGTATAACAGTAAAGTTCCTTGTATATTTAGTGATTTTTTTTCTTCCCCTTTCACCCTCTTTTCTTAACTGTATTAAAGGTGCAGAAATATGAGTCATCATTTGCATTATAATAGCTGCAGAAATATAGGGCATTACACCTAAGGCAAAAATAGACATCCTTGATAAGGATCCTCCAGAAAACATATTGAACATATCAAGTATACTGCCTCTTTGTTGGTCAAAAATAATTTTCATTACCGATGGATCGATACCTGGCAAAGTAATAAAACTTCCAAGACGGAATATAACTAAGGCAAAAATAACAAAGAATATTCTCTGCCTTATTTCTGTCGATTTTGCAAGCCCTCCTAACCCGGCTGATACATTAGTATTTTTTCTTGACATAATTAATTATCCTTCACGTAATCTAATACGGATTTTGTACAATAAATATTTTTAAAAGTTTTTTTATTTTTCATTGTGCAAGGACCTATTATTCTTACCTTTTTGATTTTACTGTTTATTAAGTTATATTTCTTAAGAATATCTATAGTAATTTCTTTTTCCTTTATGGCATCCAATCGATCATATTTTAATTCAGCTGTATTAAGGTTCTTTTGGGATACAAAACCTATCTTAGGTAATCTTCTTTGCAAAGGCATTTGCCCTCCTTCAAATCCTATTTGAATCTTGCCTCCTGATCGAGATTTTTGTCCTTTATGCCCTCTCCCACAAGTTTTGCCAGTACCTGAACCAATACCACGTCCAACTCTCTTTTTATTTTTTTTACTTTCCTTGCTGACTGTAAATTCATTTAACATATTTATTTCCTAATCTTTTTGAGCTTCTATTTCCACCATGTGTCTTACTTTTTTAATCATACCTTGTGTTTCAGGAGTATCATTTAAAGTCACCTTGTGATTAATTCTTTTCAATCCAAGTCCTTTCAAATTAGATACTTGTTTTCTAGTTTTACCTATAATGCTCTTTGTTTGTTTTACAGTAATCTTTTTTATTTTCTCTTTAACCATAGTTATAACTCGCTAGTTTTCTTTCCACGTTTTAACGCAACATATGCTGGGTAATACATAGATTCAAGGCCTTTAATTGTTGCTTTTACTACATTTATTGGATTTGTAGATCCAATACTTTTAGCAAGAACATTATGTATGCCGGTTGCTTCAAATACAGCTCTCATTGCACCTCCTGCAATAATTCCTGTACCTTCTCCCGCTGGCTGCATATAAACTTTTGCAGACCCGTGAGATGAAGTAACTGAATGGTGTAAGGTTCCTTTTTTTAGGGCAACCGATGTCATACTTTTCTTAGCTTTTTCCATGGCTTTTTGTATAGCAATTGGGACTTCTTTTGCTTTTCCATAACCATAACCAACTCTACCATTTCCATCACCAACAACGGTTAAGGCAGTAAAACCAAATTGTCTTCCTCCCTTGACAACTTTTGCCACTCTATTCACAACAACAAGTTTTTCTATAAAATCTGTTTTTGCTTCTTCATGTGCCATTATATTTTTACTCCATTTTCACGAATTGCATCAGCTAAAGCTTTAACTTTCCCATGATATTTATACCCTGATCTATCAAATGCCACTTTTGTTATTTTTTGTTTTTTGATAAATTCAGCCATTTCTTTCCCAACTATTTTAGAGTTTTCAATATTATTAGATTTAATCTTTGTTTTTAATTTTTTTTGATTTGTAGAAATAATTGTAATTACTTTGTCTCCTTTTGATGTTGATAATTGAGCATATATATGTTTTCCAGATTTAAATACACTTACCCGATGGTCTGCCGTTTCACATATTCTTTTTCTAGTTTTTACTGCTCTTTTCAAACGAGATTCTTTTTTACCTTGAATAGCTCTTATCATTTCTTTTTAGCCTCTTTTTTTATTATGCGCTCGTCATCGTATCTAATTCCTTTCCCTTTGTAAGGTTCAGGCAATCTTATTGATCTTATTTCTGAGGCAACCTGTCCAATTTTTTGCTTATCTATTCCGCTAACTATAATCTCAGTTTGAGATGGAGTTGTAATCTCAATACCTTCAGGAACTGGATAAATAACAGGGTGTGAATAACCAACTGTTAATTCAAGATTTTGATTATTTGCTTTTGCTCGGTAACCAACGCCCACTAATTTCAATTTTTTTTGCCATCCTTCCGAAACACCTTTAATCATGTTAGAAAGTAAAGCTCTTGTAGTGCCAGACATAGAAGTAGAGTCATTATTGCTTGTTACAACAAATAATTTTCCAGACTCCTCTTTCACTGCAATATCAGATTGCTTCTCTAATGAAAGCTTTCCTTTTGGTCCTTCAATAATTATTTGGTTTTCATTAATTGAGAACTTTATTTTATCTGACATTATAATTGGTTTTCTTGCTATTTTTGACATTTTACTTCTCTATGAAACATGGCAGATGATTTCTCCTCCACAGTTTTCTTCCCTGGCTTTTTTATCAGTCATAATTCCTTTTGACGTTGAAACTATACAAATGCCTAGGCCATTTTTTACTAAAGGAATATTTTTTGTAGGCTTAAAAATTCTGAGGCTTGGTTTACTTATCCTTTTAATATTCTCTATAACAGGTTTCCCTTCATGATATTTCAAAATAACATTTAATGTCTTTTTAGAATCACCTTCAATTCCAAAAGAAACTATGTACCCTTCTTCTTCAAGAACTTTACAAATTGATGATTTCATTTTTGAATAAGGTATGGCTACAGAATTCTTTTGTGCTCTTTGAGCGTTTCTAATTCTTGTAATTAAGTCTGCTATTGTATCACTCATACTCATAATTATTACCAACTTGCTTTTGTTAAACCTGGAATTTCTCCTCTCATTGCAATCTCACGTAATTTAGTTCTACTCAATGAAAATTTCCTATATACACCGCGAGGTCTACCGGTGAGACCACATCGATTTCTCCTTCTAACAGGTAATGAGTTTAAGGGCAATTTCTGTAATTTCACTCCAAGAAGTATTTTTTCTTCAACACTGAGATTAACCTTTTTCATTTGTTTTTTAAGTTCAGCACGCTTTTTAGCATACTTAAGTATAAGTTTTGCTCGTTTTCTCTCTCTCTCAATTAAAGATAATTTTGCCATTTTATTTGAATGGAAAGTTAAATTGCTTAAACAATTCCAATGCCTCCTGATCATTTTTTGCTGTTGTAGTAATGGTAATGTCTAGCCCTTTTATTTTATCAATTCTGTCAAAATCAATTTCAGGGAATATTATATGCTCTTTTATACCTATTGTATAATTACCTCTACCATCAAATGATTTTTGACTCAGCCCCCTAAAATCTCTTACTCTAGGTAAAGAAATTTTAATTAATTTCTCAAAAAAATCATACATTTTTTCTTTTCTCAGGGTAACCTTGCAGCCAATTGGCATTTTTTCTCTAAGCTTAAAGTTTGCAATAGATTTTTTTGCATAAGTAAGTATAGCTTTTTGTCCACTAATCCGTGTCAGCTCTTCGGTACTAGTTTCAAGTATTTTTTTATCATTAACTGCATCACCTAATCCCATGTTAAGGGTAATCTTTTTCAACCTAGGAACTTCCATAGAGGATTTATATTTAAATTGATCCATTAAGCTAGGAACAATATTTTCTTTATAGTACTCATTAAAAGTATTCATTTTAAATATCTATAACCTCGCCATTAGATTTATAAACGCGGACTTTCTTCCCATTGTCTAACTTTTTAAAACCAACCCTATCTCCCTTTTTTGTAAGCTGGTTAAAAATCATAATATTTGAAATATGCATTGGCATTTCTCTTTCAAGAACTCCTCCATCAACTCCTTTATTTGGGTTTGGTTTTACATGTTTTTTAGCAAAATTTACACTGGAAATAATTAAGTTTTCTGAATCGACAATCTTCATTATTTCTCCTTTTTTACCTTTTTCCTTCCCTGCTGTCACTATAACCATATCTCCTTTTTTTAACTTATTCATATTTTTTTACCATCTATAAAACTTCAGGTGCTAAAGAAATTATCTTCATGAATGTAAGAGAGCGTAATTCTCTAGTAACTGGTCCAAATATTCTTGTTCCTAATGGTTCGAGCTTATTATCTAATAAGACTACAGCATTACTATCAAACCTTATAGATGAACCATCAGATCTTCGGACTCCCTTTTTTGTTCTTACAATTACAGCATTATAGACTTCTCCTTTCTTCACTTTTCCTTTCGGGATAGCATCTTTAACTGTTACTTTAATTACATCACCAAGTCTTGCAAACCTTCTATGAGATCCTCCAAGAACTTTTATACACATAAGTTTTCTTGCACCACTATTGTCTGCAGATTGTAAAATTGTTTGCATTTGAATCATAATTATCTCTACTTCTCTTTTGCCAATGTCCAAGCTTTTGTTTTAGATATTGGTTTGCATTGATGAATCTTTACTTTTTGACCAACTTGGCATTCATTGTTTTCATCATGTATGTGTAGTTTGGTTGACCTTTTAATAAATTTTCCATTAACTGGATGTTTTATTTGTCTTTCAACTACAACTGTTGCTGACTTATCCATTTTATTGCTTAGAACTTTAGCAAAAATTACTTTTGTTTTCTTGTTTTCGTTGCTCATTTATTCTTCTCACTTAATAAGGTTTTAATTCTTGCAATATTTTTTTTATTAATTTTAAATAAATGTGGTTTAGGTGATAAACCAGAACCCCGTTGTATACGTAAATCAAATCTTTCTTTTAATAATAGGTGTAGTTCTTTCACTAACTCTTCTTTATTTTTTTCTCTGTACTCATCAATATTCATTACATTACTGTCCTAGTTATAAATGCGGTTGTTACTGGAAGCTTAGCTGATGCTAGTCTGAAAGCCTCTCGTGCTATTTCTTCAGACACTCCTTCCATCTCATAAAGTATTTTCCCAGGTTGTATTTTAGCTACCCAATATTCCACATTCCCTTTACCCTTCCCCATACGAACCTCTATGGGTTTTTTTGTGATCGGTACATCTGGGAATATTCGGATCCAAACTTTCCCACCACGTTTTATATGTCTAGTCATTGCTCTTCTTGCCGCTTCTATTTGTCTTGCTGTAATACGCCCTCTAGTAATTGCTTTTAATCCAAATTGACCAAAACTGACTTTGGTGCCAGAGGTAGCAAACCCACGGAGTTTACCTTTTTGTTGTTTTCTAAATTTAGTTTTTTTTGGCTGCAACATATCTATTTCTCGCTGTCATTTTTCTTGGGTGGCTTAGTTGAAGTGGTTTCACTTTCTTCTTTATCTGCGCTGTCTTCAAGGAATATCCAAACTTTAATTCCTATCTTTCCGTATGTAGTTTGAGCTTCAGAAAAACCATAATCTATATTTGCTTTTAATGTATGTAAAGGGACTCTTCCTTCTCTATACCATTCGCTTCTTGCAATTTCAGCACCATTAAGTCTTCCCGCTACATTTACTTTAATTCCAAGAGCTCCTAATCTCATTGTATTTGTAACAGCTCTTTTTGTAGCTCTCCTATACATAATTCTTCTTTCAAGTTGTTGAGCTATCCCTTCTGACACTAACTGAGCATTAAGTTCAGGTTTTCGAATTTCCTGAACATTAAGTTTTACAGTATTTTTAGAGATGTTAAGTATGTTTGCGACATGGGTCCTATATTTTTCAATGTCTTCACCTTTTTTTCCAATAACAATACCTGGTCTTGCAGTAAAGATTGTTATAATTGCCTCCTTTGCAGGCCTCTCAATTAAAATTTTGCTTACTGATCCATGAGATAATTTCTTTCTTAAATACTCACGTACTTTAATATCCTCTAAAAGATATTTTGGAAATTCACGTTTACTGGCATACCATTTAGAAATCCAGTCTGTTGCAATTCCAAGTCTTATTCCTGTTGGATGAACTTTTTGTCCCATATCTATTCCTCTTTACCATCTGTTACAACAACTGTAACATGGCTACTTCTCTTTAATATTTCGTTAACTCTTCCTCTTGCTCTTGGTATGTGTCTTTTTGCAGTTGGTCCCTGATTTATTAATACATTCTTAACTTTCAAATCATCTATATCAATAGAATTATTTACTTCAGCATTTGAAATGGCTGACTTCAAAACCTTAAGAACTATTCTTGATGCTTTTTTATTTGTAAAATTTAAAACCTCTAGCGCTTTATCAATTTGTAAGCCACGTATAGAGTCAGCTATCAATCTACATTTTTGTGCTGATATTCTCTGGTATTTTAGTATTGCTTGAACATCCATATTATTTTACCTTTGCTTTTCTATCGCCTGAATGGGCTTTAAACATTCTTGTTGGAGAAAATTCACCTAATTTATGTCCAACCATATTTTCAGTTACGTAGACAGGTATATGTTGTTTACCATTATGTACAGAAAAAGTGAGGCCAACCATTTCTGGTGTAATTACAGATCTTCTGGACCAAGTTTTGATTGGCTTTTTATTATTTTCCTTTAAGGACTTTTCAATTTTAGTTTGAAGGTGATAGTCAATGTAAGGTCCTTTATTTAATGATCTTGCCATAATTATCCTCTTTTTTTCTTAGCTCTTCTTCGAACTATCATATTGTCTGTTCTTTTATTAGATCTTGTTTTATATCCTTTTGTTGGGGTCCCCCAAGGTGAAACAGGGTCCCTTCCTCCAGATGTCTTTCCTTCACCACCACCATGAGGATGATCTATTGGGTTCATAGCAACACCTCTGACTGTTGGTCTGATTCCTAACCATCTCTTAGCACCAGCTTTTCCAAATGAACGAAGATTATATTCACTGTTCCCTACTTCTCCAATTGTGGCTTTGCAATGAGCAAGAATTTTTCTCATTTCTCCAGACTTTAATTTCACTGTGGCATAATTACCTTCCATTGCCATTATTTGTGCTACTGTGCCTGCACTTCTAGCTATCTGTGCTCCTCTGCCGGGTTTCATCTCAATACAATGAATTTGTGTTCCAACAGGAATATTTTTCAAGGGAAGAGAATTACCTACTGCAATAGATGATTCTTCTCCAGACACTATGGTATCGCCTACTTTAAGATTTTTAGGAGCAATAATATATCTTCTTTCTCCATCAGTGTAGAGAACTAGTGCAATATTAGCATTACGGTTTGGATCATATTCCAATCTTTCTACTTTTGCAGAAATATTATCTTTGTCGCGCTTAAAATCAATAATTCTATATCGTCTTTTATGACCGCCACCAATATGTCTAGTAGTAATACGCCCTTGACTATTTCTCCCCCCACTTTTCTTTGATTTTTGTATTAAAGGCGGATATGGCTTTCCTTTATGTAAGTCATCATTAACTACTTTTACTTTGAATCTTTGTCCAGGAGATGTTGGTTTAGATTTAATTAATGTCATTTGTTTGTCTCCGCTTCGCCATAATTTATATCAAACCCTTCTTTAAGTCTGACATAAGCTTTTTTCCAATCCTTTCTCTTCCCAACTTTTCTGCCTAACCTCTTAAGCTTTCCTTGGATATTCAGAAGTTTTACATCAGCTACCTCTACTTCAAACATTACCTCAATTGCTTTTTTAACTTCTAATTTTTTTGCATCTTTTGCTACTGAAAAAACATGTTGATTCTTTATATCTGCACATAAAGTTGCTTTCTCTGAAACATGGGGAGATAAAATTATGTTCATTAATCTTTCTTTATTCATGACGTCATACTCTGTAATTTTTCTACAATTTTTGAATCCATAATAACATTTTCATATTTCATTAAATTGTGAGGATTTACTCCAGCTGGACTGATAACTTCAATATTTTTAATATTTCTACCTGCTAGAAAAACATTAATTTTTTCCTCATCTACAATCATAAGTGCATTTGTAATTTTTAATTTTCCTAATTCTGATAAAAATAATTTTGTTTTTGGTTTAGCAACATTAAAATTATCAACACAATGTACTCGTTTTTTTCTAACTAACTCAGATAAAATGCAATTCATAGCCAATCTATACATTTTTTTATTAATTTTTTTAGAGAATCTTTTTGGTTGAGTTGCGAATGTAACACCTCCCCCTCTCCATATCGGGCTCCTTATTGTTCCTGCTCTTGCTCTGCCTGATCCTTTTTGTGGCCTTGGCTTATCACCTCCACCACTGACAGATGAACGATTTTTCTGAGCTTTAGTTCCTAATCTTTGATTCGACATGTAATCAATTGTCACCTGATGAACAAGTGATTTATTAAATCCTTTATTAAATATTTTTTTTAGTTCAATATTTGCCATTTTTATGCTTGGGTTTCAGTGTCTGGTTTTGTTTTTTCTTTTGATTCTGTTTTTACTTCTTCTTTTGGTTTGGCTTCAGTGTCTGGTTTTGTTTTTTCTTTTGATTTTGTTTTTATTTCTTCTTCTGGTAGTTCTTGGTTTAGAATTTCTTTTGGTATATATTTTTTTCTAGTATGTTTTATTATTATACTGGTCCCATCAAAACCAGGTACTGAACCTTTAATTAGTAGTATGTTTTCTTCTGGAATAATTTTTACTATGACAAGATTTTGGACTGTAACTTTGCTATTTCCAAGTTGTCCTGCCATTTTTTTTCCTTTAAAAACACGACCAGGATCTTGGCATTGTCCAGTAGAGCCAAGTGCTCGGTGTGATAAAGAATTACCATGTGTTGCATCTTGTGTTTTAAAGTGATGTCTTTTTACTCCTCCTTGGAAACCCTTTCCGATTGTAGTCCCTGTAACATCCACATGTTCCCCTTCTTTAAACATGTTGAGATCAATTTTATCTCCAATTTTAAAATCCTGACCTTTTCCTTTTTCCATTCGAAATTCAATAAGACCTTCTCTTGGTTCTAAGTTAGCTTTCTTGTAATGGCCAGTAATTGGTTTGTTGGTATGGGTTTTTTTCTTTTCTCCATAGGAAACTTGTATTGCTTCGTAACCATCTTTTTCAAGGGTTTTAATTTGAGATACATGATTTGGTGTAAGATTTATTGCAGTTACAGGTACAGAAATGCCTGAATTATCAAAAACCCTAGTCATGCCAGCTTTTTTGCCAATCATACCTAAACTCATTTTTTTATCCTCAAAATGACAAAGTTAATAACTAAAAAACGCTGAATTTTAACATAAATTCATGCCTCTATATAGGGTTTTGTGGAAAAATGCTTAATTTAGTTCAATTTGGACATCAACACCAGCTGCCAAATCAAGTTTCATTAGAGCATCAACAGTTTTGTCCGTTGGTTCAACAATATCCATCAATCTCTTATGTGTCCGTATTTCATACTGATCTCTCGCATCTTTATCAACATGAGGTGAGATTAGAATTGTATATCGTTCCTTTTTTGTAGGAAGGGGTATAGGTCCGAGGACTCTTGCCCCCGTTCTTTTTGCAGTTTCTAAAATTTCCTTAGCTGAAGCATCAATTAGTTTATGATCAAAAGTTTTTAATCTTATTCGTATTGTTTGTGCTTTTTTCTTTTTTGCCATTATGATGCCTTTTTAGTTAATTCTTCAGCAATATTATTTGGAATCTCTGAATATTTTTGGAATTCCATAGTGTATGTTGCTCTCCCTTGTGTCATTGAACGTAAATCTGTTGCGTATCCAAACATTTCTGCTAATGGTACTTCTGCTTTAATTATATTTCCTGTTACGCTTTCTTCCATGCCAAGGACAATACCGCGCCGCCTGTTCAAGTCACCTGTTACATCACCTAAATAATCTTTTGGTGTAACTGCTTCTACGCTCATAACTGGCTCTAATAGAACTGGTTTAGCTTTTTGAGCTCCTTCTTTAAATGCCATTGAACCTGCAACTTTAAAAGCTACCTCACTAGAATCAACATCATGGAATGAACCATCATACAAAGTTACTTTTACATCAACCACTGGGTATCCTCCAATAACACCATTTTCCATTTGTTCTTTTACTCCTTTATCTACTGGACCAATAAATTCCTTAGGTATAGTTCCACCTACAATTTTATTTATGAATTCATATCCTTTTCCTGGTTCTTGAGGTTCAAGTTTTAGCCAAACATGTCCATATTGTCCACGGCCACCACTTTGTTTTATGTATTTTGCTTCCTGTTCCACAGCATTCCGTATTGTTTCCCTATAAGCTACCTGTGGCTTTCCTACATTTGCCTCAACATTAAATTCTCGTTTTAATCTATCTACAATAATTTCTAAATGTAGCTCTCCCATACCAGATATGATTGTTTGGTTTGATTCTTCATCTGTTGTAACTCTAAAAGAGGGGTCTTCTTGAGCAAGCTTACCTAATGCTAAACCCATTTTTTCTTGGTCAACTTTAGTTTTTGGTTCAACCGCAATCGAAATTACAGGTTCAGGAAACTCCATCCTTTCTAAAGTTATCTTTGAGTCTGGTGTACATAAGGTGTCTCCTGTAGTAATTTGTTTTAAACCAACAGCTGCAGCTATGTCGCCAGCTCTTACTTCTTCAATGTCTTCTCTTGAATTTGAATGCATTTGTAAAATTCTTCCAACACGCTCTTTTTTATTTGTGATGGTGTTAAAGATTGTGTCACCAGATTTTAAAACGCCTGAATAAACTCTAAAAAATGTCAGGGATCCTACATGTGGATCAGTCGCAATTTTGAATGCAAGAGAAGAAAATGGTTCATCATCAGAAGCCTTTCTTACAGCCTCAGTTTCATCTTTATCATCCAACACCCCTGATATTGGAGGTATGTCAATTGGAGAAGGCATAAAATTAATTACAGAATCTAGCATTGTTTGAACTCCTTTGTTTTTGAAGGCAGATCCACACATTACAAGGACAATTTCATTCGCTAAAGTTCTTGACCTTAAACCTTTAATAATTTTTTCTGAAGGTAAATCTCCATTATTTAGATATTCATCCATAAGTGATTCATCAGATTCTGCTGCTATTTCCAAAAGTTCTTCACGAAGTTTTTTCGCTTTTTCAGATAAATCATCAGGTATATCTTTCAATTCAAATTTCATTCCTTTGGATGCGTCATCCCAAACTATTGCATTCATTGACAATAAATCAACAACTCCTTTAAAATTATCTTCTGCTCCAATAGGAATCTGTATTGGAACAGGATGAGACCCTAATCTAGTTTTAATTTGTTCTATAACTCTAAAGAAATCTGCCCCAGCTCTGTCCATTTTGTTAACAAAGGCCATTCTAGGAACTTTATATTTGTTTGCCTGTCTCCATACAGTTTCAGACTGTGGTTCAACCCCTCCAACTGCACAAAAAACACCAACTGCTCCATCCAAAACTCTTAGAGATCTTTCTACTTCAATAGTAAAATCAACATGGCCGGGAGTATCTATAATATTTATTCGGTGTTCTGGGAATTGTTGGTTGCTTCCAGTCCACATACAATGCGTTGCAGCAGATGTAATTGTTATTCCCCTTTCTTGTTCTTGTTCCATCCAGTCCATTGTTGCTGCTCCATCATGAACCTCCCCAATTTTGTGGGAACGACCAGTATAATAAAGTATCCTTTCTGTCGTAGTTGTTTTCCCAGCATCTATATGAGCCATGATCCCAATATTTCTATAGTTTTCTATTTGAGTTTTTCTCGCCATACTACCACCTGTAATGTGCAAAAGCTTTGTTTGCTTCAGCCATTTTATGTACATCCTCACGTTTCTTAACAGCAGAACCTTTGTTTTCTGATGCATCAATTAATTCATAAGCCAATTTGTCTTTCATAGATTTTTCATTTCTTTTTGAAGCGGCTTCTATAATCCATCTCATAGCTAAAGATTGCTTTCTTTTTAAATTAACTTCTACAGGAACTTGATAGTTTGAACCACCTACTCTTCTTGATTTTACTTCAACAGACGGACTAACATTTTGCAGTGCCTTTTCCATTAGAGCTACGCCTTCTCCATTATTTTTCTTTGAGAGTATTTCTAGTGCGTCATATACAATCTTTTCTGCTATGCTCTTCTTTCCATCACCCATTATCATGTTTGTTAATTTTGATACCGCAATATTATTAAATATTGGGTCAGGTTTTACTTTTCTATTTTGAACGTCTCTTTTTCTTGGCACTTTCTTATCCTTTTGGTCTCTTAGCTCCGTACTTTGATCGTCCTTGTTTTCGATTTTCCACGCCTTGGGTATCTAAGCTTCCACGTACTATATGATATCTAACACCTGGCAAATCTTTTACTCTTCCACCTCTAATAACAACTACTGAATGTTCTTGTAAATTATGTCCTTCTCCACCTATATATGATGTAACTTCCTCTCCGTTTGTCAGTCTTACTCTAGCAACCTTTCTTAGGGCAGAATTTGGTTTTTTTGGGGTAGTTGTGTAAACACGAGTACAAACGCCTCGTTTTTGAGGGCATGCATCTAGGGCAGGAACAGCTGTTTTTGAAAATTTGCTTTTCCTAGGTTTTCTTACTAATTGATTAGTTGTTGCCATAAAATTAAATTATTAAACAAGTTGCAAAAATTCTATTCGTACTATTATGAGGTGTCAAGCAGAATTACTGAAATACATAGTCTTTAGGGTTTATTTTACTGATTTGGCTCAACTGGCACATCATCTTCAGTGGTTTTTTGACCAGTATTGTCAAAAGCGGTCATTTCTTGTGCCAATTCTTCTTCAATTAAACTCTTCTTATCGACAGTTACATCACTTTTCTGTGAGGATAGACTACTCCCGCACGGAATCAATCTTCCGACGACAACATTTTCTTTTAAACCTCTTAAAAAGTCTTTCTTTCCATTTACAGCAGCATCAGTTAAAACTCTCGTTGTTTCTTGAAAAGAGGCTGCAGATATAAATGAATCAGTCACGAGTGAGGCTTTCGTAATCCCTAATAAAAGAGATCTGTATTTTGGAAGCTTTGCGTTTGGATTACTTTCTTTCAACTCATCAATTTTTTCAAACAAAATTGTCTTCTCAAGTTGTTCTCCTTCAATAAGTTCAGTATCTCCTGGATCTTCTATTTCAACTTTTTTGAGCATCTGACGGAGAATAACTTCTATGTGTTTATCATTTATTGTAACGCCCTGCAATCTATAAACATCTTGAACTTCTTTTACAAGATATTCTGCTAACTCAGTGATTCCCCTGTATCGTAAAATATCGTGAGGATTTAATTCTCCATCAGAAATTATTTCACCTTTTTTGACATTTGCTCCTTCAAAAACATTTAAAAGTTTATTTTTTGCTAACATTTGTACATGTTCTTCCTGTGTTTTCTCGTCTGTCTCATGTGTTATAATTAGTCTTCTTTTCCCTTTGGTCTCTTTACCAAATGAAACAATCCCGGTGACTTCGGCAAGTTCAGCCTTGTCCTTAGGTTCCCGTGCCTCAAAAAGATCTGCAACTCTAGGTAAACCACCCGTGATATCACGAGTTCCTGATCTACCACGAGGTATCTGCGCAATAGTATCTCCTACCGCAACTTTCTGTCCATCACTTAAGTTCACAATACATGTCGGTAGACTCGAATCTGCCTTCTCAATGTTATATTGTGTTGGTAAGATAAAGTGAGCTGGTAAGCTAGAATTTTTAATGTTTATATCATTTCCTTTGTCATCAACAAGTTTGATCGTAGGTTTTAATCCTTTATCAAAAGATGGAAGTCTTGAATCTTTTATATGTATTGACTCAAAGCCAGTTATATCATCTGTTTCATAACTAAAACTTGAGCCTTCAACAAAATCAACGAACTTAATTGTTCCAGCTGTTTCGGTTATGATAGGACTTGTTTGCGGGTCCCAAGTAACAGTTGTTTGACCTATTTCAACCTTTTCTCCATCAGAAACTGTAATTATCGCACCATACGGAATTTTATATTTCTCTCTTTCTCTTCCATCTATATCTAAAATACCAAGTTCTCCTGATCTTGAAACAACTATATTTTGATTGTCAGAATTTTTTACAACATTTAAGTTGTGGAATCTGACGGTCCCATTTATTTTAACCTCTATGCTATTAGCGGCTACAGCTCTTGACGCCGCACCCCCTATATGAAATGTTCTCATTGTTAACTGTGTTCCAGGCTCACCAATTGACTGTGCAGCTATGACTCCCACTGCTTCTCCATTAGATACAAGTCGACCTTTAGCTAAGTCTCTGCCATAACATTTGCTGCATACACCATATCTTGTTTCACACGTTATTACAGATCTTACCCAAACTTCGTCTATACTATTTTTTTCAAGTACAAGAACGTTATGTTCATCAAGAAGAGTTCCTTCTTCTAAAACTGTTTTTCCTGAAGTGTCTTTTACATCCTTTAATATGGTTCTACCTAAAACCCTTTCTTGAAGTGTCTCAACTATATCCCCTCCTTCAATCAATGGTTTCATTAAAATTCCTGATTTTGTTTCACAATCTAATTCAGTTACCACTAAATCTTGAGAAACATCGACCAACCTTCTGGTTAAATAACCCGAGTTTGCTGTTTTGAGAGCTGTATCTGCTAACCCTTTTCTTGCTCCATGTGTTGAAATAAAATATTGCATTACATCTAGGCCTTCTCTAAAGTTCGCCGTAATTGGAGTTTCAATAATTGAGCCGTCAGGCTTTGCCATCAAACCTCTCATTCCTGATAATTGTCTTATTTGTGCTGCAGATCCTCTTGCACCAGAATCGGCCATCATAAAGATAGAATTGAACGATTTGTGTTCCACTGTTTTCCCATCTTTTAATTTGGTACTTTCTGTCCCAAGTTGTTTCATCATTGCTGCAGAAACCTGGTCATTAGTATGGGACCAAATATCCACAACTTTATTGTATCTTTCTCCAGCTGTTAAAAGTCCTGAGTTATATTGTTTTTCAATGTCTTTTACTTCTTTTTCTGCCTTAGATGTAATTTTACTTTTTTCTGTCGGAATAACCATATCATCTACTCCGATAGAAACACCCGCAACAGTAGAATATTTAAATCCGGTATACATTATTTGATCAGCTAGTAAAACTGTATCTTTAAGTCCAGCTAGTCTATAAGACGCATCAAACAGTTCTGAAATTGCTCTTTTGTCTAAATCTTTATTAATATATTTAAAAGGTATTTTATTTGGCAAGGCTTCGGCAAGTAATGCTCTACCAACTGTTGTTTCAACCAACTTAAGTTGTGATTCTCCTTCTCCATTTTCTGAATTTTCTTCTATTCGGACCTTAATGGAAGCTTGGATATCCACAAGTCTTTCTTCATATGCACGATGTACTTCATCAACATCTGTAAAAATCATTCCTTCTCCAAGAGCATTTGGTTTTTTACGAGACAAATAATATATTCCAAGAACAATGTCTTGCGAAGGAACTATAATAGGGCTGCCATTTGATGGAGATAATATATTGTTTGTAGACATCATTAATACACGTGATTCAATTTGTGCATCAACAGATAGTGGTACATGGACTGCCATTTGATCACCATCAAAATCTGCATTGAAAGCAGCACAAACAAGTGGGTGTAATTGTATTGCTTTACCTTCAATTAGAATAGGTTCAAAAGCCTGAATTCCTAGTCGATGCAATGTTGGCGCTCTATTAAGTAATACAGGGTACTCTTTTATAATCTCCTCAAGAATATCCCAAACTTCTTCACCTTCTTTTTCAACTACCTTTTTTGCAGCTTTAATCGTAGTTGCTATTCCTCTAGTGTGTAACTTTCCAAATATATGTGGTTTAAATAATTCAAGAGCCATTTTTTTTGGGATACCGCATTGATGTAATCTTAGTGTTGGACCAACGACAATTACAGATCTACCTGAATAATCAACTCTCTTGCCTAACAAGTTCTGCCTAAACCGCCCCTGTTTTCCTTTAATCATATCTGCTAGGGATTTCAGAGGTCGTTTGTTGCTACCAGTTATTGCTCTTCCTCTTCTACCATTATCAAGAAGTGCATCTACTGATTCTTGCAACATTCTTTTTTCATTTCTTACTATTATTTCTGGAGCTTTTAATTCTAACAAACGTTTCAATCTATTATTTCTGTTAATCACTCTTCTATACAAATCATTCAAATCAGAAGTTGCAAACCTTCCCCCTTCTAACGGAACAAGTGGTCTTAAATCTGGTGGAAGAACAGGAAGGACGCTTAGTATCATCCATTCAGGATTATTTTTTGATTTAATAAATGATTCAATTAATTTTAGTCTTTTAACATTTCTTTTGTTTTTAGCTTGGGATTTAGTTGTCAATATATCTTCTTTCAACCCATCAAATTCTTTCTTTAATTCTATTTCACTTAAGAGTTCTTTAATTGCTTCCGCTCCCATCGATGCCTTGAAATCTGTTCCATGTTCTTCTATAGCTTTTTGATATGCCTCTTCATTCAACAACTGCCCCTTATCAAAAGGTGTTACCCCTGGGTCAACAACTATATACGATTCAAAATATAATACTTTTTCAATTTCTCTGAGAGTCATATCAAGCATAAGGCCAATTCTTGATGGAAGTGAGCGCAAATACCAAATATGTGCAACTGGCGATGCCAGTTCAATATGCCCCATACGATCCCTTCTAACTTTTGATAATGTTACCTCTACTCCACATTTCTCACAGATGACACCTCGATGTTTTAGTCTTTTATATTTGCCACATAGACATTCATAGTCCTTGGTTGGACCAAATATCTTTGCACAAAAGAGTCCATCTCTTTCAGGCTTGAAAGTTCTATAATTAATTGTTTCTGGTTTTTTGACTTCACCATAGGACCATGATCTCATTAAGTCGGGAGATGCAAGTGATATTTTCACATGGTCAAAACTATTTTCATTAGTCGCTTTCTTGAATAAATTTAAAATATCTTTCATTTATAGTCTCTTAATTTTCTTTGTTATCTAGGCCAAGATCAATATTTATTCCCAAAGATCTAATTTCTTTTAATAAAACATTAAATGACTCTGGCACATTAGGATCTGTGTTGAAGTCTCCATCAACTATATTTTTATATACACGATTTCTTCCAACTACATCATCTGATTTTACTGTAAGTATTTCTTGTAACGTGTGAGACGCTCCATATGCTTGTAAAGCCCAAACTTCCATTTCTCCAAATCTTTGTCCTCCAAATTGGGCCTTCCCTCCAAGAGGTTGTTGTGTTACTAGACTGTATGGTCCTGTCGAACGAGCATGCATTTTATCGTCGACAAGATGGTTTAATTTAACCATATACATATACCCTATTGTTACTGGCCTCTCAAATTTATTTCCTGTTCTTCCGTCTATAAGAGTTGCCTGTCCACTAAGTGGTAAATCTGCCAATTCCAACATAAGTTTAATTTCGTCTTCAGATGCTCCGTCAAATACTGGTGTTGCCATTGGTATACCATTTCTAACATTATTAGATAGTGTAAAAATTTCATTATCAGAGAAGGATTTTAGCTGCGGTTTATTATAGCCGGGGCATGTACTATAAACTTTGTTAAGATAACTTCTAAGATTTTTTGCGTCTTTACTTTCATCAAGCATTTTCCCTATTTTAAGACCTATTCCTTTGGCAGCCCAACCTAAATGTGTCTCCAATACCTGTCCAACATTCATTCGGGATGGAACTCCAAGTGGATTTAATATAATATCAACTGGTCTCCCTTCTTCTGTATGAGGCATGTCTTCAACAGGTACAATTTGTGAGATAACTCCTTTATTACCATGTCTACCAGCCATTTTATCACCAGGTTGAAGAGTTCTCTTTACAGCTAAATAAACTTTAATCTTTTTTTGTATTCCTGGACCCAAATCGTCAGCTTGAGAAATCTTTTGTGTTGCATGTTCAAGATCACTATTAAACTTTGCCTCTAACTCATCAAGTTGGCCACGAATCTTAGAAAGGTTTTTATTTATGGCTTCTGTTTTTACTTGAAACCCTACTAGTTCATTATTATTAATACTTTCTAATGAAGATTCAGTAATTTTCATCCCCTTCTTAAAACTACCTGGTCCTTTGACAACCATTTTATTAAGTAACATTTTACGAATTCGTACATATATATTTTCCTGATTAATTCTTAATTCATCTTCTAAGTTTTTCCTTGCTAATTTTATTGCTGAATCCTGTATATCAAGCGCTCTTTTATCTTTATCTACCCCTTCTCTTGTAAATACACGAACATCAATAACTGTTCCATCCATCCCAGATGGAACCTTTAATGAGCTATCCTTTACATCAGATGCTTTTTCACCAAAAATTGCTCTTAATAGTTTTTCTTCAGGTGTTAATTGACTTTCACCTTTGGGGGTAACTTTCCCAACTAGTATGTCATTTGATTTAACTTCAGCCCCTACATAAACTATTCCTGATTCATCCAATTTATTTAATAAACTTTCACTGACATTGGGAATATCTGCGGTTATTTCTTCTGATCCTAATTTGGTATCACGTGCAACACATTCTAATTCTTCAATATGAATTGACGTAAACCTGTCTTCTTGAACAACTCTCTCTGAAACAAGTATTGAATCTTCAAAGTTATATCCATTCCATGGCATAAATGCAATAAGAAGGTTTTGTCCAAGCGCTAATTCTCCTAAATCTGTTGATGGCCCATCAGCAATAACATCACCTTTTTCTATTACATCGCCGGTCTTAACTAATGGTCTTTGGTTAATGCAAGTGTTTTGATTTGTTCTTTTATATTTTGTCAGTGGATATATATCTACACCAGTATCATTATCTGATCTAACCTCATCATCATTTACATTTACAATAATTCTTGAAGCATCAACATAATCAACTACTCCTCCTCGATTTACAACAAACGATGCCCCTGAATCAATAGCAACTGTTTTTTCAATTCCTGTTCCTACAAGTGGTTTTTCAGGTTTTAATATTGGCACAGCTTGTCTTTGCATATTTGAACCCATCAAAGCCCTATTAGCATCATCATGTTCTAGAAATGGTATTAGTGCAGCTGCAACGGAAACTACTTGCTTTGGAGATATATCCATAAGTTCTACTTTGTCTGGAGAAGAAATTGTAAACTCATTATCAAAGCGACAAGAAATTAAGTCACCTATTATTTCACCTCGGTCACTTAACTTAGTATTTGCTTGTGCTATTACAAATCTACTTTCTTCAATTGCCGAAAGCCACTCAATTTGATTTTTTACTTTTCCTCTCATTACCTTCCTATATGGTGTTTCAAGAAACCCATATTTATTAGTCCGTGAGAAAGTAGCTAAAGAATTTATAAGTCCAATATTTGGACCTTCAGGGGTTTCTATAGGACAGACTCTACCATAATGAGTCGGATGGACATCTCTAACTTCAAAACCTGCTCTTTCTCTAGTTAATCCTCCTGGACCTAATGCAGATATACGTCTCTTATGTGTAATTTCAGCTAGCGGATTATTTTGATCCATAAATTGAGACAACTGACTTGTCCCAAAAAATTCTTTAAGGGTAGCAGTGATTGGTTTTGAATTTACAATATCTTTTGGTTGTAATTTGTCTGCTAATTCCATTGTGCTCAATCTCTCCTTAACAGCTTTTTCAACACGGACAAGTCCAACTCGAAAAACATTCTCTACCATTTCCCCAACACATTTAAGTCTTCTGTTTCCAAGATGGTCAATGTCATCAACACTATCAAAACCGTTTCTTATGTTGATTAATGTTTTTAATACATCAATGATGTCATCATTAGATAATATTCCATCAGTTTCTTTACTATCAGCTTTCTGTCTTCCAACACGAGAGTTGAACTTCATTCTTCCTACAGAAGATAAATCATACCTGTCAGAAGACTGGAAGAGGTTATTAAATAACTGAGTAGCAGCTTCTTTTGTTGGTGGTTCACCTGGCCTCATCATTCTATAAATTTCTATAAGTGCAGTATCTTGATCACTTGTTGGGTCTTTATCTAATGTATTGCAAATAAAAGGGCCACGATCCAACTCGTTTGTGTATAAAATTTTTATTTTCTTTAATTTACTATCTGTTAGCTTTTCAACTGATTCCCTATCAATTTGCTGATTACACGCGAAAAATAATTCCCCTGTTTTACTATCAACTACGTCTTCAGCAATTCTTTTCCCAAGCAAATATTCTTTAGGGATATTAAATCCATCTAATTTAGATTTCTTAAATACATCAATATGTTTAGCATTAATTCTCTTTCCCTTTTCAACTAATGTTTTTTTCCGATGTACAATGTTAAAAGGAGCGATACTTCCTTTCAAATCTACTAAAGATTGTTTGAGGAATAATTGTCCTTTATCAATGGTTACGACATTTTCTGTATAAAACATATCAATTATTTCTTTAGAGCTGTATCCAAGAGCACGGAGAATTATTGTTGCAGGCAGTTTTCTTCGGCGATCAATACGAGAAAATATGATGTCGTTCTGATCGAACTCAAAATCTAACCAAGATCCTCTGTATGGGATAACTCTAGCTGAAAATAAAAGTTTTCCAGATGCATGTGTTTTTCCTTTATCATGATCAAAAAATACTCCTGGGGAACGATGTAATTGGGATACGACGACTCGTTCCGTTCCATTTATAATGAATGTTCCAAACCTTGACATAATAGGTAAATCACCTAGAAATACTTCTGGGTTTTCAAAAACTTCAAGTTTAACGGATGATTTTGGATCAATCCCAACAGTAAGCTTTAAATTGACTTTTAGTGGAACTGAGTAGGTTTTCCCATTTATACGGCATTCTTCTTCTGTATATTCTTCTTTGCCAAGTGTATAGCCATTATACTCAAGTTTAATATTGTTTGAATAATCATATATTGGAAAAACTGATTCAAAAACTCTGTGTAGGCCAGACTCCTTGTAATTAGGATTTTCCCGATCTAGAAATTGACTATACGAAGTTAATTGTAATTCTATTAAATTTGGTATGGGTAATACATCACTTAGTTTCCCGAAATTTTTTCTTATTCTTTTTTTTGCTGTATAGCTATATTTCATAAACAAATACTCTTCTAATATCGCCCTTTATCACCAGGCAACACCTAATCATTAAATTTTAGAAAGTCGTACTTAATTTCAATGCGATTATTTAAGTTCAACAGTGGCACCAGCTTCTTCAAGCTGTTTTTTAAAACTCTCAGCCTCTTCCTTTTTTACACCTTCTTTTAATATGCAAGGAGCACTTTCAACTTTACTCTTTGCCTCACCGAGTCCTAGTCCTGTAATAGCTCTAGCTGCTTTAATAACAGCAACTTTATTACCGCCAAAACTTGTCAGAGAAATGTCAAATTCTGTTTTTTCTTCTGCTGCTGCGTCACCACCTTCTGCTGCTGCTGGTGCTGCTGCTGGTGCTGCTGCTGCTGCTTTCACGCCAAACTTTTCTTCCATTTCTGAAACTAAATCTACAACTTCCATAACGGTCATTTTAGAAATCGTTTCTAGGATCTGATCTTTTGTTACTGCCATTTTTATAGTCTCCTTTCAAAAATAATACTAATTCTTAGATTGTTTAATTGCATCTAAAGTTCTAACAATTTTAGTCGGAATTGCATTTATCGTAGCTAAAAGTTTTTGCACTGGCGCCTGCATAACCGACATAAGCATTGATATTGCCTCATCGTATGATGGTAAAGAAGCTAGTTTTTTAATTTCAGATACATCAAGTTCACTTCCTCTATACGCTAATGATTTAATCTCAATACTTTCATGTTTATCAATAAATTTTTTTATTAATTTAGCAAAATCCCCAAGGTTAGCTTTTGAAACTGCAAGGATCTGCGGTCCCATTATCTTTTCGCCTAACGCTGAGAATTCAGAATCCTTTAAGGCCATTTTTAACATGTTATTTTTTACCACTTTTATATAAATATCAGATTCCCTGGATATTTTTCTAAATTCATTTAGTTCATTTGAGGTTAACCCACGATAATCAGCAGTAAGTACTGTTTCAGCCTGATTAAGTACATCTGAAACTTCTTTAACTAAACTCTTCTTTGATTCTAAATTCAATGCCATAGCTATGTTCTCTCTACAATTGTGGATAAGTCTACCTTAATTCCGGGTCCCATTGTAGAGGATAATGTAAGATTTTTCATGTATTTTCCTTTAGTGGAGGAAGGTTTTGCTTTATTTAGGTCATCTACAAGGGTTTTAATATTTTCTGCTAATTTCTTTTCCTCAAAATCCAGCCTTCCAACTGTTGTATGTATTATTCCGGCTTTATCAATTTTATAGCGTATTTGTCCTTTTTTTGCTTTTTCAACAGCCTGTACAATGTTTTTAGTAACTGTCCCCTCCTTTGGATTAGGCATTAAATTTTTTGGCCCTAATATTCTGCCAAGTTGCCCTAATAATTTCATGCAATCGGGAGATGCAATTACTATATCAGCATCTAGGTCCTTATTTTTCTTTACTTCTTCTATTAAATCTTCAAATCCAACTTTATCGGCGCCGGCTTTTTTTGCTGCTATCGCATCCTCACCTTCAGCAAAGACAACAACATTAGAGGTTTTCCCAATTCCGTGAGGAAGTGTTGATGAGCCACGTACAGTCTCATCTGACTTCTTAACATCTATACCTAAATTTACACTAATATCTACTGTTTCATTAAATTTTAATTTTGGAAGATTCTTTAATAAATTAATAGCTTCTTGTAAAGCATATATTTTCATAACATCTACTTTGTCTAAAATTATTTTTCTTCTTTTACTAACTCCCATAGTTATTTTTCTACCTCAATTCCCATACTTCGAGCTGTTCCTGCAATTATATTGACTGCCCTCTTCATATCTGCTGCGGTTAAATCTCCTTCTTTTTGTTTAACAATCTCCTCAATTTGTTTAACAGTAACCTTTCCTACCTTTTCACTTTGAGGTGTTGGGCTGCCTTTTTTGATACCCGCTGCCTTTTTTAATAAAATTGCTGCTGGGGTTGATTTTATAATAAAGTCAAAAGACCTGTCTTTATAAACATTAATTACAACTGGTAAGGCAAGTCCTTTCTCAGTATCTTTGGTCCTATCATTAAATTGTTTACAGAATTCTTGTATGTTTAGGCCATGCTGACCTAAAGCAGGCCCAACTGGTGGGGCTGGGTTTGCGCTTCCCGCTGGAACTTGTAATTTTACTTGATTTATTAATTCTTTTGCCATTTCTTTATCCCTTTTCTACTTGTGTTAACGACAATTCAATAGGAGTTGGTTTTCCAAATACAAGAACAGAAACTCTTAGTCGGTTTTTTTCAAAATCAACTGTTTCAACAACACCATTGAAATCATTAAACGGGCCATCAGTAATCCTAATAACTTCTCCTGTCTCAAACATAACTTTAGGTTTTGGTTTATCAACACCTTTCTGCATAGATTGAATCAAATTCTCAGCCTCACTTTTCTTTAATGGGACAGGCTTTTCTCCCGTAGCACCAACAAAGCCAAGGACTTTTGGAACATTTCTTACCAAATGCCAAGTATCATCATTTAAATCCATTTTTATCATTACATATCCAGGGAAATATTTTCTTTCAGTTCTCTTCTTCTGTCCTTCTTTAATTTCTAAAACCTCTTCTGTTGGAACTAAAATTTCCTCAAAAGAATTCTGAAATCCGCTTCTTTTAATTCTATCTTCTATTGCCAGCTTAACCTTGTTTTCATAACCTGAAAAAGATTGCAAAACATACCATTTCATTGCCATATTAATTATCTAACCCCGTATAAGGTTCCTACGGCCCAACCTAATAACATATCAAATAGCCAAAGTAGTATACCTATTATTATAACAACCACCAAAACTCCAAGTGCTGTCTGCGTAGTTTCTTGTTTGGTTGGCCAAACGACTTTTTTTAATTCAATTTTAGAGTCTGTTATATAAGTGTAGACTGTTTTCCCAAAATCTGTCTGATACGTTATAAGGCTTGAAACTACCAAAATAGAGATGAGAGCTAAAACTCTATAAAATAAACGGATTTCGGCAAAATAGTAAAATGACCATATTCCAACAATTAATATAGCCATTGATAATAGCAATAGGGGCGTATTATTATTTAATTTTTCTGACTCAGCCATAACATACTTCCCATAGAATCCTATCAGGCCAGGAGGGACTCGAACCCCCAACCTACGGTTTTGGAGACCGTCGCTCTACCAATTGAGCTACTAGCCTATCAATCTAATTAAATCAGATGATCGGCCCTTACTCTACAACTTTAGAGACAACTCCAGCACCAACTGTCTTGCCGCCTTCACGAATCGCAAATTTCAATTTTTCTTCCATTGCAATTGGCGTAATAAGTTCAACATTCATTTTGACATTATCGCCAGGCATTACCATTTCAACATCCTTCGGAAGCACTATTGCACCAGTCACATCAGTTGTTCGAAAATAAAATTGTGGTCTATAATTACCAAAAAAAGGAGTGTGCCTACCTCCTTCTTCTTTTGATAACACATAAACTTCGCATTCAAATTTGGTATGTGGTTTAACGGACCCAGGTATACAAAGAACTTGCCCACGTTCAACTTCTTCTCTTTTCGTACCTCTGAGTAATACGCCTACATTGTCGCCAGCAACGCCTTCATCAAGTAGTTTTCTAAACATTTCAACACCAGTACAAGTTGTTTTCTGTGTGTCTCTAATCCCAACTATCTCTATTTCATCGCCAACGTTTACTTTCCCTCTTTCAATTCTTCCTGTAACTACCGTACCTCTACCAGATATTGAAAATACATCTTCTATAGGCATCAAGAATTTTCCATCAATTGGTCTTTCTGGGACTGGAATAAACTTGTCCATTTCTGCAACTAATTTTTCTATTGACGGAAGGCCTATATCACCTGTATCTCCTTCAAGAGCTTTTAGCGCCGATCCACTAATTATAGGGACTTTGTCACCTGGAAAATCATACTTAGATAGTAACTCTCTAATTTCCATCTCAACAAGATCTGTTAATTCTTTATCATCAACTTGATCAGCCTTATTAAGATAAACAACAATATGTGGCACCCCTACTTGCCTAGCCAATAAAATATGTTCACGTGTCTGTGGCATTGGTCCATCCGCGGCCGAAACCACTAAAATTGCACCATCCATTTGTGCGGCTCCAGTAATCATATTTTTTACATAATCAGCATGTCCTGGACAATCTACATGAGCGTAGTGTCTGTCAGGTGACTCATATTCAACATGAGCTGTAGCAATGGTTATCCCTCTAGCTTTTTCCTCAGGAGCATTATCAATCTGATCATAAGCCTTGAATTCACCCCCATGCTTTTCGCCCATTACTTTTGTTAAGGCAGCGGTAAGTGTAGTCTTACCATGATCTACATGGCCAATTGTTCCCACATTTACATGTGGTTTATTTCTTTCAAATTTTTCCTTTGACATCTTTAAAACCTCAGTTTTAGTTACAATTTCTAAGTGGTGTAATAATAAACTACTTTTTATCTCAAATACACTAAAATTTTACCAAAATCTAGTGGAAAATAGAGTAGTTTCAGGACAGTATACCCTCATTTCAATAATGTCTGCGTAAGGTTAGCCCATAACCGGATTTGAACCGGTGACCTCTTCCTTACCAAGGAAGTGCTCTACCGACTGAGCTATATGGGCAAATTGTTATTTGATGATAGAGAAATACTGAAAATTATACAAGATTACTAAAATTACTAAAATCAGTAATATTTATTGTCCACTAATTGGCGGCATCATTCCATGATGAAATATGTACGCTACTCCATATGCAATTGGAGCAATTACAACAAATAATCCAATTGCATAAAACAGGGCAAATTTACCCATGCCTTTTAGTTTGCTGAAATCAGTCAAAATTCCCATACTTACAAATGTAAGCATAAACATCATTTTTCTCATCGGGCTCTGGACAACATTAGCACCTACTGCTGCAGCATCCTTTACTTCAGGAGACCAAAGAATGATTCCAACATAAAAGAACCAAGCAATGAAATAACCTATTACGAATTTTGGGAAACGAAACCAAATTTCTGAAACAGGTATATGAGATTCATGTGAGGTTTTTTCAACTTTATGCATCCATAACAATGCTAATAAAAATGCCCAGACCCCAATAAATACATCAATCCATATCTTTGTTAGGATTGCAGCACTCAGAATCCAATCTGACTCCCACAACTGTCCGGTTTCTTTTAGATGTTGACTCACCATCATCTCATCTAAAATTGCACCGGCAGCGGCATCTGCTCCATCAGTTTTCACGGTCATTCCCATTGCAGCACCATTTACAATTGGTTGGTTAGGAGCTACTGCAGTATAAAATCCTGGCAGAATTATAAGTTCAATCATTGCATAAATTACAACTAAAACTGAAACAGCAATTGGAAGGATTGGTTTTGCTCTAATAGCTCCTGCTGTTGCAATAGCAGCTGAAACGCCACATATAGATATAGCTGATGATAGTACAGCTGCAGCATCTCTACCTATGTTAAATAGTTTTCTAGCGATGGTATACATAATTGGCCAGAATAAGAGATATGCAACAAAGACTGCTGCTGCTCCAGCAAGTGCCAAATCTAAAGCAAAACTAGATGCTTTCATGGACATTAAGCCTAGTTTTATTCCCAAATAGACAATTGCAGTTTTTATAAACCATTCTGGTTTTGCAGATTCTTTGAGAAAATTAGCAAAGCCTTTAAAAAAGTTTCCTATTACTAAACCAACCCCTAAAGCCAACATATAGGAAAAACCTCCCCCTAACTGCAAGCCCCAAGTTAATCCAAACTGTTCATAAGAATTTTTTCCTTTTACAATAGCATCAACAGATTTAAAGTGTGCTTCATGTCCAACTATCCAACATAACCATGTAATAAAAAAAATTATTGTAAAACCAAAAAAGAATCTTTTGACATTAATTCCTTGGAAGTAAGCGCCTATACATGTAAGTCCTGTAAAAACTCCATATGTAATAAAAAGCGAAATAAGAGGACCTGTCTCGGAATATGTTTTTGTTGATGTCTTTAAAACCTTACTCCATGAAAAATCAGATGTAAGATTAGTCCATTCCCAAGTTTTAGTTTTTGTCATCCATCCTACAATATCAATTCCCCAGATAGTTAATAATCCAGCAAAAAACATGATAAGACCTAACCAAACTGCCCACCAATCTTCTGTGCGAAGCATTCCGTCTGTCCATTTTCTATTAAGATTTGACATACCTTAGTTTGAAAAAATTAAAATACGATTAAAATAATGAGAATGGTATTGGTGAAGCCATTTTGGAAAATCATCAAAGTTGTAACGCATATGAACCTTTAAGCTTGTTTTTTCTCTTTTATGGATAAGAGAAGTACAAAATTTTTTTATTTTATTTTCAAGCTCTGATAAGGTTGATGCTTGCAAATTTAAAAAAGGACTTTTTGCCAACCAATATTCTCCATTATGAGACAGTTGTAATTCAATTTCTTGTTCACGTATTTTCATAATACAAACAGATTGATTAATATTCCTAGAACAATTAATCCAATGATGGCAAGTGCCAAACTGTATTTGACAAGCTGTGTTTCCCATTGTTCCCATGGTTCAGCTTTGCTTGATAAGGCGTTCAAAGATTCCGATTCACCAGCATTTCGTGTCTGATCTCTTCTTTCTTTCTTTAAAGCTTTTCCTTCTTTTTCAATGCTATAACCACTTTTGCTCTTTTTGCTCTTGCGATTTTTTCTACTTTTTTTCCCCATACCTAAAATGATAGGTAAATTTGAGTTTACATACAAGTTTGAGGAAAGCATATGTCATGAGATTTTTTTGTAGTACTGAGCGGGCGATGGGGATCGAACCCACATCATCAGCTTGGAAGGCTGAGGTTCTACCATTGAACTACGCCCGCATTAATTAATGGAGGGGGCAGGATTCGAACCTGCGAAGGCAGGGCCAGCAGATTTACAGTCTGCCCTCGTTGACCGCTTGAGTACCCCTCCTAATTAATTATGTATTTATATCATAACTTAGGTTTATTTTAGACAAATTTTCTTATCAATATGGTCTTTCAGGTTTTTTAAATATCCACAAATACAAAGACCAGACAACTCCAATCGAAATTAAAATTTTTGTCACATTGATCATGTTATTTGCATAAAATATTAAGCCTAAGCAAATAAATACAAACATGACTAGCGCTGACTCAATCCTATTGGATAATATTTTTAATCCAAAAAAACGTGGTGGTGGACCTAAAGGAGGTATTCCCATAATTTATCTCTCATGAAATTACTTATTAAATCTTCTCAATCTATATACCTATTATACACTTTGTAATAAACAATATAATGTTTGTTTTAAAGCAAAGAGTTAATATTTAATTTATAGCTTTATAAGCTGTTAGTATCATTTCTTCCTTTACCAATATTCCTTTGTTAGAAAAATATTTACTTATGTTCTCTACAAATTCTTTCTGAGAATTATTTTGATTCTTTATTACTTGGGCGACAAAACCTTTGCTTTCCCATTTGAGCAGCTGATCAAAAGGTAAAGCTGAATATGAAGTATGCCTTTTTTCTACCAACGCTATGAATTCCTTCCAAACCTCAACCATTTGATCATCCATTAATAATGAATTAAGTATTTCAAGCCATATGCCTTCCCAAATAAGAGGGTCGGGTTCTCTAAAAATTTTCTTTATATAATTTGGAAGCTTCTTATTCATAACTATAAAATTTAATTAGTGCTGTTTTTATTATATTATTATGGAACAATAAGTGCTTTAGAAAATTAATATTTTGCCACCTTAGCTCAGTTGGCCAGAGCAGGGGTTTTGTAAACCTCAGGTCGTCAGTTCGAATCTGACAGGTGGCTAATAGATTTTATAAATATGAATAAAATACCAATGACAACTGAAGGATCAGAAAAACTGAAACAGGAATTGAAGGAACTTAAAAGCAAAATAAGACCAAAAATAATTTTAGCTATTAAAGAAGCTAGGGAAAAGGGAGATCTTAAAGAAAATGCTGAATATCATGCTGCGCGAGAACAACAAAGTTTTACTGAAGGCAGAATTAAAGATATTGAATCAAAAATTTCTAATGCTGAAGTTATAGACATTAAAAAGATACCGAAAACTGGAAAAGTGGTTTTTGCATCCACTGTCGTATTAGTCAATCTTGATGATAATAAAAAAACTACTTATAAAATTGTAGGTGAGGATGAAGCTGAACTGAAAGATGGAAAAATATCTATTTTATCTCCTCTTGCAAGAAGTGTAATCGGTAAAAGCAAAGGTGATATGATAGAATTAAGAACTCCAAACAACATTATTGAATATGAAATAAAAGAAGTTAAATATGAGTAGCAAACAAAAAAATGTACTTGGCGAACCATTGGAAGATTGCTCTAAGAATCCATTAACAGGATATTTTAGAGATGGATGCTGTAACACTGATGAATCTGATATAGGGTCACACACTGTGTGTGTCAGAATAACAAATTCTTTTTTAGAGTTCTCTAAAAGCATGGGTAATGATTTAAGTACACCGCAACCTAGTTTAGGTTTTCAGGGGCTCAAGGAAGGAGACTCCTGGTGTCTATGTGCAAATCGATGGCTTGAAGCATTTCAAAACAATACAGCACCCCATGTTGTTCTGAGATCTACCAATGAAAAAGCTCTAGAAATTGTTGATTTAGAAAATTTAAAAAAACTTGCGATAGACATCTCTTGAATAAAGCTCTTGTCTGTCACATAATTTTAAATATGAGATTATTAAAAATATTTTTTTTGACAGGAGTATTTATAGCTATGGTCAATAGTGCAAACGCTGGTTGTCCTAAATCATTGGATTTTGATGTAAAATTACTTGGCGAAGATAAAACTGTTAATCTATGTGAAAATTATTTAGGAAAAGTTATTCTAGTCGTAAATACTGCGAGTAAATGTGGGTTCACTCCACAATATGAAGGATTAGAGAAATTGTATGAAGAAAATAAAGATAGAGGTTTAGTTGTCTTGGGTTTTCCATCACATGATTTTTATCAGGAACCTGCTACTGAAACAGAAATAAAAGATTTTTGCAAACTCACCTACAATGTCCAGTTCCCAATGTTTGCTAAGACAAAAGTTAGAGGAAAAGATGCTCATCCATTCTTCAAATTACTTGCTGAAGAAACCAACAGTGCTCCGAAATGGAATTTTCATAAATACCTTATTGGTAAAGATGGGACAGTGGTAGATAGCTTCTCTACAGTAACGGGGCCAGGCAGTAATAGAATTAAAAAGAAGATTGAAGAGCTGCTTTAACCTTAATTTTTTTCTGATATTAAACCCAAGGATTTTAAAACTAGATATGGTTCATATTTAGCTCTCACTGCTAAATGAGATGATATTTGTTTGCCATATGCTCCACTTAAAATCAAAAGAGGGGATTTTTTAATTTTACTTCGTAACTGTGCGAAAGTTTTTTCAATTGCAGAAGTAACCATTAATATATAGCCAGAAAGTAACGCATCTTTTGTGGTTTTAGCATATGCCAAATTATTTTTTATATCCTTCTCATTAAGTTTAATTTTTTTAAGTCTATCAGTATTAGAAAAAGATTTAGAATAACCATTAAAACCACTTAAAATATATCCTCCAAGATGTTGCCCATAACCATTTACGCAATCAACAGAAATGGCTGTTCCGCAATCAACTATAATTAACGGCGTTTTGAATAAATTATATGCCCCTACAATTGCGCACCATCGGTCATCGCCAAGTTTCGAAGGTTCTTTATAGCCATTTTTTACGCCAAATAATGTTTTGGTAGATTTAATTTGATTAGGTTTAATTTTAAAATTTCTCTTTATATGATTTAATATTTTCTTATTTTTTACTGATGAAATAACACTTGATATATAAACTTCATTTATTGATTTTGTTTTGTATTTTGAAATGATTTTAAAAAAGTTTTTTGTTTCAGATTGACTCATATTAGATAATCTTCCATAGTTCCAAACACCTAATTTTGTTTGTGAATTTCCAATATCAATTAATAATTTCATTTGACTTCTCTCTTTTGACAAAAATATATTCATTAATTGAATTGCTAAATTCTTCAAAACCATCTTCTTTAAGTTTTGACACATTAAATATAATAGTTTTTAAGATCTCTGGAATTAGTTTTTCTATTTTATGTGAACTAATATTAAGATTTCCTGGATTACCATCAATAATATTTAAAAATTTTTCTGGTATTGAAATATTAAAACCTATTCCAATTGCTGAATAGAAAAAATGCTCTTCTTCAAGAAAATTTTCTACGAGTATGCCACAAACCTTTTTTTCACCACTCATTATATCATTTGGCCATTTTAATTTAAGATCTTTAATCTCAAACTTTCTACAACTTTGTACAATAGATAATCCAATAATCTGGCTTAAATTCTCGTAATCATTTATTGCGCCATCTAATTTTAGACATAGTGTAAATGATAACGAATGAAATTGATAATCAACCCAAAGAGAACCCCTCCTACCTCTTGGGCTTCTTTGGTTATTGGTCATTATCAGTATAGGTGTTTTATCTTTTACATACTGATGTTTTATATAGTCATTGGTTGAGGATACATGATTCTTATAAAATACATTGATACCCATATCTTCAACATTGTCTTTTATTTTTTGATTTAAAAACATACTTTGACATAAAATTAGGTTTAACTTATGATGTCTTAGCATTCACTATTACATAAAATTAACATAGCATAAAATGGCAATTAATTGGATTGAGTCAGAAATCATAAAGCACATTCACTGGACGGATAGTCTTTCATCGTTAAGATTTAGAGGTGATATTTTGCCATATACTGCTGGGCAATTTACAAAAGTAGGTCTAAAAATTGATGATGAGGTTATTTCAAGACCTTATTCATATGTGAGTGCACCTCATGAAGACTTTCTTGAAATTGTTTATGTTACCGTTCCTGGAGGGATCTTAACCCCTGAATTACAAAAGCTTGATATTGGTGACAAAGTACTTGTCATGGATAAAGCTGCAGGTTTTTTCGTTATGGATGAAGTTCCTACTGGAAAAAATTTGTGGATGCTATCAACTGGTACTGGGTTAGGTGTTTTTATTTCTATTTTAAAAACAAAGCATCCATGGGAAAGATTTGAAAAAATAATTTTAGTTCATTGTGTGAGGCATGAAAACGAACTTTCATACCAAGATGAAATTGAATCTTTTAACAAAAAATATGATACTCAACTAACATATATCAGATCAGTTACTAGGGAAAACATAAAAGATTGTTTAAATTTGCGGATTCCTCAAGGCATTCAGGAAAATTCTTTTGAAAAAATTTCAAATGTTAAAATAAATAAAGATTCTCAATTTATGGTTTGTGGGAATCCTGACATGATTAATGATACTGTAAGCGTGCTTGGCAAACTTGGATTAGAAAGGAATAGACGTAGTAAACCGGGAAATATTACGCTAGAAAAATATTGGTAATTATTTTTTAATTCCCAGCCAATCATCATAGTTTATCCATCCTAGATTTTTATATGCAACGTTTGGTAGTACTGGAATATCTTTTGGTTTTCTTAAAACATTTTTTGAGCACCATTCGTCCCATTCCTTTTTGCTTGTAAGCTGTAATGATCGAGCAAATTCTCTAGCTTCAAGAAAACTCCTAAATTTTAAGGTAAAAACAGTTTTCTCCGTATTCATATTAGATAGTTTACTAAATATCAACAATAATCGCCCTAAATATCAATTTCTAATTGAAAATGAGAATCATTCTTATTATAATATTGTTCAAATACTTTAAAAATAGGGGTTTAATATGGAAAAAGTTATGTATGTAGAAGCTTCTCCGCGAAAATCAAGATCACATTCTATGAAAATAGCAAAAGCATATCTAGAAAAAATTAGAGGAAATAACTCGAATATAGAAATAAAAACTATTGATCTTTGGGATTATGACCTTCCAGAATTTAATGGGAATATGTTAGATGCAAAATATGCAGTAATAACAGGATCTGATTCTACAGAAGAACAAAAAAAAGCGTGGGGGCGTGTAACTAGTATCTATAATGAATTTGCGGATGCCGATCATTATGTTTTTAGTGTCCCAATGTGGAATTTTAATGTTCCGTACAAATTAAAACATTTTATTGATATAGTCACTCAGCCTGGGCTTTCATGGAGTTATACCCCTGATGAAGGGTACAAAGGTTTAATGAAAGGAAGAACTGCGACCGTTATTTACGCAAGCGGAGATGGGTATGGTGATGGTACTGGTTTTGAATCTTTTGATTTACAAAAACCTTATATAGAGCTGTGGCTCACGTTTATAGGTTTTGACAAAATTGATAAAGTTATAGTTGACAGAACTCTTTTTGAGCCAGATGAAGCCGAAAAAAAAGCTATGGATGTCGTATTAAAAGTGGCAAATATTGACACATTATAAAACGGCATTGTCTCAATCTATTTTCTTAACATCTCCCTCGACAAAAGATTTAGATTGAGACCTCATAACCTTATTGACTATAATCCTTGAGCATTTTTTGAACTTCTATTCCATGAATTTCTTCAATTTTAATCATCCCTCTTGCATATTCCTCTATGTAAACACTCTGGCCATTAACAACAGTAAGAAGTTCCTTGTATAAAGAAATTGCTTTCTTCTCATGCTCTAGACTTTCATTTAATAGGTCTATTGCTTTGTGTTTATTAGATTCCTCTATAATTGAAATTTCTAATGATGGATGTCCACCCAAACCCGTTACAAGCTCTCCTGCCTCCTGGGCATGGGTTAGTGATTCCGATGCTTGTTCTTTAAAAAAGTTTGTTAAAGTTATTCGATCACGTCCTGTAATCATAAGCGCATAGTGAGTATATCTTACAACTCCTGATAGCTCATATTGCATAATTTTATTTAATTGAGTTACAACTTCTTTAGTATTTAAATTATCCATAACTAATCAAAAATTTTTATTTGTTTAAATTATTATAGCACTGATCAAAAAACTTGCATTATTATAACACTGATTAAAAAAAGACTCCCGAAGGAGTCTTTTTTAAGCTGACAGTGACCTACTCTCGCATAGGGAAACCCTATACTACCATTGGCGCTGCATGGTTTCACTTCTGAGTTCGAAATGGATCAGGTGGTTCCCATACGCTATTGCCATCAGACATAATTTGAAATGTACAATTCTTTTAAGTTTTGAACTTCTTTAATATTATAAGATCAAGTCTCACGATTAATTAGTACTGGTTAGCTACACTTATTACTAAGCTTCCACATCCAGCCTATCAACGTCGTAGTCTACAACGAATCTTTAGGGACCTTAAAGGTCCAGTGATATCTAATCTTTGGTATGGCTTCCCGCTTAGATGCTTTCAGCGGTTATCACAACCCTATATAGCTACCCAGCAATGCCTCTGG
>JAYZYL010000003.1:0-26684 GCA_036140295.1 Pseudomonadota bacterium | reverse complement strand
TTTATTAATGAAAAAACAGACCATCCGGAGAACAGAAAATTTTGGAGAGTAAGCCAGTGGGTAAGTAGTGGATGGTTATGGTTTGCATGGCTGCAACATGATATGGCAAACATTGCAGTTTTTTTACCTAGACAATTAATGCTTGGTGATTTAATAATGGTACTTATCTCCACTATTTTGATACTTGGATACGTTTTTTATACAGGAGGAGGGAAAATTCAAGAAGTGGTCATTAATAAACATGGAGCAAGATTCGCAAGATCGACCACAATTATTAATATTGTTTATGCATTTGTTTTATATTATTTTAAAGTACTTAATGATTTACCAATGTCCACAACTTGGGTTTTTGTAGGATTGTTATCTGGTCGTGAACTCGCAATTTCTACAGTTATTTCAGATTATCGTTTCAAATATGTCTTCCCAATTATTGCAAAAGACTTTGGTAAGATGATGTTTGGACTAGGAGCAAGTGTTGCAATTGTTTTAATAATTCATCAAGTGATAGTACCTAATGGATTATAAAAAATTATTTAATAAATTACTGATTTTAGCAATTTCTATACACTTATTTTTTGGGACTAATAAAGTTTCTGCAGAAACAAAAAACTATAAAAAAAATTCATCAGATGTCATTTTCTATGGCCGATTATTTGTGCAATTTGATTCCGTTAAGGCTGGAGATTCAGGTTCGACTGCTTCCGTTGATGGACTTCGAGATGATGAAGGTATGGGTAGGTTTGGAATAAAGGGAAAGTCATCGATAGGCGATGGTTACGCCATTAACTATAAAGTTGAATATGCCATTGATCTTGGTGATGGTGATGCTACAGGTGATAGCAAAACATGCTCTGAGACATTATCTGATTGTAGGACTATGACATTGAAACAGGGTTGGTTAGGTATGTTGACACCATTTGGTGAATTTAAATTTGGTTCTGTCAAGGCTCCTTATAGGTATATGGCCAAGCACGACCTTTTGCATGACACTATTACTCAGGCAAGAGATAACCGCATGATCACTCAATCATCAATGGGACACAGTTCATATTGGAGGGAATCAGTATTTTACCGAATTAAATCCGGCAACCTAGAGCTTGCTTATATACGTGGTTTAGGAGAGGGAACAGGTGGTGGTGCTCATAATGTAAAAAATGACTACGGTTATGGAATTGAGTATAAAAATTTTTTGACAAAAGGGTTTGATGTTGTTTTTGCTGCGAGCAAAGATGATTCAGCAAAAGATGATAACAAGAAAATGGCATTTACATACAATCTTGAACTTACTGATAAAAGAAAAATTAAGGTTTGGTATATGCATGAGAGTGTTGGGCTTGACAGTAAAATGTTTACCCAGACAGGAAATGATGGTGAAGTTGATTGGTATGGAATTAATTATAAAACTGGTCCCTTAGCTGTCCAGTATTCATATTCGGAAGCTGATGCTGACGCAGGTAGTGGGTATGATAGAGATGGTTATAACGTAGGATTTCAATACAAACTTTCTAAAAATAGTAGAATTTATACTGGCTATTCTAAAAATAATGCCAACCAATCCGGTCAAGATATTAGAGCAACCATGGTAGGGATTAGACATGATTTCTGAAACTATTCTTGTTCATTAAAAAGAAATTCAATCAATGCTTTACTGGTGTGTAATCTATTATGAGCTTGCTGCCAAACTACACTTTGTTTTCCATCAATAACTTCTGCGTCTACCTCTTCACCTCTATGGGCTGGTAAACAATGCATAAATATTGCATCAGACTTAGCTTTTTCAATCAAGTGTTGGTTAATCTGATAACTTTTAAAAATATTATATTTTTTTTCTTGTTCCTGTTCAGTTCCCATACTTGACCAAACATCTGTAGATACCAAATCACAATCTTCAACTGCTTTTCCTGGTAAATCACATATTTCAACATTACTGCCTGCAAGGGATAATAGTTTTTGGTCAGGTTCATAACCAGTTGGAGTTGAAATTTTTAATTCAAAGTCTAAAATCTTGGCAGCATTAATATATGAATTGCACATATTATTGCCATCTCCAATCCATGCTACCTTCTTGCCTTCTATAGACCCCTTAATTTCATAGAAAGTTTGCATATCAGCTAGTAACTGACAAGGATGACATTTTTCTGTAAGACCATTAATTACGGGGACTGACGAATGAGTTGCTAATTCTTCAACTTCATCATGATTATGTGTTCTAATCATAATAATATCGATCATTCCAGATAATACTTTTGCAGTATCAGAAAGACTCTCTCCTCTATTCATTTGTGTTGATTCAGAAGATAAAAATATGGCACTTCCGCCCATGGCAGTCATTGCAGTTTCAAAAGCTACTCGTGTTCTAGTTGAATTCTTTTTAAATATCATAGCCATGGTTTTATTCTGGAAAGAATTATTTGTGATATTTCCTTTAGTTTCTTTTTTTAGTTCTATTGAACGTTCAATGATCCTTATAAATTCATTTTTATTGATATCTAATAGAGATTTAAAATGCCTTATATTTTTCTTATTCATAGTTTATTTCAACAGTGTTTCTAATTTAATAATTATTTCATCAATATGATGTTTTTTAATAATCAATGGAGGTAAAAGCCTAATAATCTTCTTTTTAGTTACATTAATGACTAGACCCAATTTTAAAGCCTCTTCTACAAGGTTTGAACAATCTTTTATAAGCTCTATACCTATCATTAAACCTTTACATCTAATTTCTTTTACTGATTTATGTTTATTAAATTTGTCAATTAATTTTTGTTGGAAGTAAGACCCCATTTCTTTTGCATTTTCACAAATAGCTTGATCTCTCATTATATCAAGAACTTTTAGAGCCACCGAGGTAGACAAAAAATTTCCGCCGAAAGTTGATCCATGGCTCCCGGGAATTAATACTTCACTCGCACTCCCTCTTGCAAGACATGCACCTATAGGAATACCATTTCCAAGTGCTTTTGCAACCGTAATCACATCTGGTAAAATAGAACTGTGTTGAAAGGCAAACCATTTTCCAGTACGACACAGTCCTGATTGAACTTCATCAATCATCATTAGCCAGTTTCTATTGTTACAAATTTCACGAATTTCTTTTAGATAATTTTCATCTGGGATGACTATTCCTCCTTCTCCCTGAATAGGTTCTATTAATATTGCAACAATTGAATTATATTTAGATGCTTTAGCATTAATTGATTTAATATCATTATAAGGAACCCTAACAAATCCTTCTAAAAGAGGTTCAAACCCCTGATGTGCCTCCATGTTTCCTGTCGCTGTCAGCGCACCTGTAGTTCTTCCATGAAAACTATTAGACACTACCATTATTTTAGGTTTGAAGATTTTTTGGTCATTCCCAAATTTACGTGAAATCTTGATTGATGTCTCTATTGCCTCTGCTCCTGAATTACAGAAAAAAGCTTTATCCATTCCTGATAATTGACACAGTCTTTTAGCAAGTTTTTCTTGTTGTTCAATAATAAACGCATTAGTCGTATGAATAAGCGTTTTTGATTGATTATAAATGACTTCATTTATCTCTGGATGAGAGTGCCCTAAGGCTGTAACCGCAAGGCCACAGGTAACATCTAAATACTTTTTATCATTGATGTCCCAAAGATATACCCCATCACCACGCTTAAAGGCGATATCTTTCTGATTATATGTATTCATTAAATAATCACTTCTCATTACAAATACCTAAAAAAACCATATTTTAATGGATAATTCGAATAAAGCTACGTAAATATCAATATATCTTTATTTGGGCGAAAAAGGGCTTTTAAATCACTAAAAATGAGTATTTCCAGCAAGAATATACGCATTTTTAAGGCACATATAGCTTGAAAATATTAGAATTTTGTAACAGAATAGCTCTTAGAACACTAAAAATTGGGGAAATTCATGAAGAAACTATATATTTTGGTCGTTATGATGGCCATGTCACCGCTAGTCTTCGCGGGTGGGCATCCTGATCATTCGTCTATGGGTGCGTCTAAAGCAGGCAGTGGAGTGCATTTTTATGGTCGTATCTATCTAGGCTACGACAGAGTCAATCAATCAGGAACAGACGGTGGAGCTGTAGCTGGTATGCGTGACAATGGTCAAAAAAGTAGACTAGGAATAAAATTTAAAGAAAATCTAGGAGGACTTACCTTAGTAGGTAATGCCGAATACAAATTCGATCTAGGTGACGGAGATGCAACAGGTGATGATAAAACATGTTCAGCGACTCTATCAGACTGTAGAACATTTAACTTACACGTTGGTAACCTAGGATTAATGACACCTTTTGGTTATGTTGGGGCCGGTACTTTTGAATCGCCTTACAAGACCATGGGTATGTATGATACTAATATGGATACTGCTCTTGCATTGAATGAACACGGAGGAACAAGTAAAGGTGCTTTTGGACAAGCAGGTACTTGGGAATCTGCAATTTCTTATCATGCAAAAATGGGAGTTTTTGAAATCGCATATATGAGAGGTATGAGCGATAAAGCAAATTCCAATATTGGCAAAGGTGACTACTCTGTCGGAATAACAACTAAAGATTTATTCCTTGGAGGCCTTGAACTTGGTTTTGCAAGAATCCACGATAAAGTAACTACAACAGCAACTGATGGCGAGAGTAATGATAAATGGTTTTTATCATATAAAATTATGCCTGGGGTAGGATTTTTCTACACTAAAGAGGAAATGGACATTGAAGGAAGTAACAACTACGATAATGGTAATGTAGGAAGTACTGCAAGCAGTGTACTAGATGGTGATGGAGACATTAACACCGCTGGCCTACATGTAACAATGGGTAATAATATGATTCAAATCACCCACACTGTTGGTGACGCTCGCGTTGCTGGTGATATGGATTATCAAACTCTAACAATATCAAATCAAATGAAGTTGAGCAAAGCTACCGATATAACTTTTGGTGTTGCAAGACAAGGGTTTGATGGTACTGGTAGTGGTAGTGGTCAAAACGACAAGCATAAGAAAAGTTTTGCTGTTGGTTTGACACATAGCTTTTAATTAAGTACTACAATACTGTAAAAATTAAAACCTAACCTGTAAAAAGGTTAGGTTTTTTTAGTGCTCCTAAAAACTATAACTGACTGAGACAACAGCATATGTTGTATTTTGGTTAGAATTTGCTGCGGTACCTGCTGCATTATCATTGTTTCTTCCAAGTTTCAATCCTAGATCTATCTCTCCTACACTTGTTCCATAAGAAACTTCTTGGAACACATATTGCCATGCTCCTGAATAGGTTCCATAAGTATAGTCAATTGCTCCCAATGGGATGGAGATTTGCCAATGCCAATAATCAGAACTTGGAGAGGTATCCCAGTCACCAATAATTACAGCATCAACAGAAAATACATTAAAGTCAGCTCCAACGCTAACTTCATTATAATGAAAATCAATATGATCAGTATATCTATATGCAGCTAACCCAACATAGGTTGGTACTGACATTAATTCAAAATTGTAACTTCCATATAAACTAATAAACGCTTCACCTTCATTGTATGATGCGCTACCTTTTCTGTCTCTCAGGTCGTACAATCCAGCACTCAAATAAATGGGACCCGATGTATAAGCTACACTAGCATGCATTACTGATGCTGCTTGGAATGAGCCTCGGTTCCAAAATTCAGACAGATAACCAACGGTGAAAGATGTTTTTGACTCAACTTTAGCAACATTATCTTCGCCCGAATATGAATTATAATTAGGGAATAGTCCGATAATCAACAATAAAAAAATATTTTTAATGATGTTACTCATTTTTATTTCACCTTTTCTCCACAACAAAAAACCTAACCCAAATTTATTGAGCTAGGTTATATTATACATCATTTTATTAAGTAAATTTTTAGCTAAAAAACCTAACTAAAAAATATTTGACTTGTTTTAACAGCTAAGCCAAGTGCAGCGGAATTATGAGATGCGCCCATAAACAGCAGCATAGGAATACTTAGAAGAGTATTTGTTCTTGAAGCAAGCAGCGCTACCTTTTTTCCTTTAGCTTTTTCCTCATCCGTTGCAGGAACTAAACCTAAAACTTTTTGTTGATTGGGCCAAATTAACACCCAAACATTAAAAAACATAATTGTTCCTAACCATGCACCAAGACCAATAACAACATCACCACTTGATAAAGTAAAAGCAGAAACAAATCTACCAGCGTGAGCAAGATAAGCTGCACCAGTAACCCAAGTTACAACGGCACCCCATCTGAACCATAAAAGAGCTAACGGCGCAACATATTTTCCAATTGCCGCAGGCCCAGGTTCTTTCTCAGCAGTAGCTTGTGCCATAGCAGGTACTTGGACAAAATTAAAATAATATAATAGTCCAATCCAAGTGATGCCCGATAGGTAGTGAAACCATCTCAATAATGTAGCCCCATCCATTGGTACAGAGCCACCCATAACCAATAGCAAAACAACCGTTAAAATAAAACCAGATATTATTGTACCTTTTATTGATAATAGTGGATTCATACATCTCCTCTGAAATAATTATAATTCAGTCATTATAATAAATGATGTAAACTATTTAATCTATCATAAGTTAAAAATTGTTATAGGAAGCCTTAATATATGTGCGGAATTTGTGGGGAAATTAGATTTGATGGTCTAGAAACTAATAGAGATACAGCTTCAAAAATGATTAATGCTGTAGCTAGAAGAGGACCAGATAATGAAGGATCATTTTTTCGAAAACAAACTTTTCTTGGCCACAGGAGATTATCAGTTATTGATATCACTGAGAAATCACACCAACCAATGCGAGACCACTCTTTAAATCTTACAATTGTTTTCAATGGAGTAATATACAATTATAAGGAACTTAGAAGCAAGCTAGAAAAAGAAGGATATAGTTTTTTTTCAAATGGTGACACTGAAGTCATATTGAAGAGTTATCATTTTTTTAAGGAAGAATGTGTTAATCATTTTGATGGAGTATATTCTTTTTGTATCTATGATGATAATAAAAACAGTATATTTTTATCTAGAGATAGATTAGGAATAAAACCATTATACTATGTATCTCATGAGAATTATTTTAGATTCTCATCAACAGCTAAATCACTAATTAATACAGAATCAAAAAAACTTGAAATTGATAGAGTTTCTTTACATTATCATTTTACCTTACACTCAGTTGTACCTGCACCAAGAACAATTATTGATAATATAAAAAAACTAGAGCCAGGGCACAGCCTTACAATTAACTCTGATGGGAAAATTGAAAAAAAAGAATATTATTCATTTAAAAAAATTACCTTGGATAAATCAATAAGTGAAGCAGACATACTCAACGAAATTGAAAGATTACTTATCGCTGCAGTCAGAAAACGATTAATCACTGCTGATGTCCCTGTAGGAATTCTCCTTTCAGGTGGTTTGGATTCAAGTCTTATCACAGCAATCGCAGCCAAACATTGCTCATCAAACATAAATACTTTTTCAATTGGTTTTCCAAGCATTGAAGAAGAGGAAGGAGATGAATTTTATTATTCCGACAAAATCACAAAAGAATTTAAGACGACACATCAAAAAATTCATTTATCTGAAGATGAGCTTTTAAAAAACTTGGATGAAGTTATTTCGTGTATGCCTGAACCAATGTCCAGTCAAGATTCCTCAGCCTTCTTCCTTTTAGGACGAGAAGTATCTAGAGGTCAAAAAGTTGTTTTAAGTGGACAGGGAGCGGATGAACTATTTGGAGGATATTTTTGGTATGAAAAAATGGAAAAGTTAGAAACTAGTCATATTGAGAAGTTTAGTAAGAATTATTTTGACAGAGACCATGTTGATTTTTCTAAGACAATTACCGAAAAATATTGTGACACTAATTACAGTAAGCAACTAATACAAAAATTATTTGATGAGCAAGGACCTAATTTAAGTTTTCTTGATAAAGTATTTCGTATGGATCTTTCAACATTAATAATTGATGATCCAGTTAAAAGAGTAGACAGTATGACAATGGCTTGGGGTCTTGAAACAAGAGTGCCTTTTCTTGATATAAACTTGATTGAATTTATGCTAAAAATTCCTTCAGAATTGAAAATTATGAATGGAGGGAAATATCATCTAAAAAAAATTGCACAAAAATATTTAACTGATGAATTAATAAATAGAAAAAAATATTATTTTCCTGTACCTCCTTTAAAAGTCATCAAGGGTAAATTTTTTGATTACATGAAAAATATATTGAAATCTGAAGCATGCAAGGAAAGAGGTTTATTTAATGGGAAAAATATAGATATACTGCTTGATAAGCCGAACAAATACCTTACACAATTGAATGGAAATAAATTGTGGCATTTGGCTTTATTCGAAAGATGGTTTCAGATAAACATTGACGAAAGGAAAAGTATATAATAGATTATGAGGAAATCATGTCAGGTCTAGAGAGAATAAAAAAACAGGTTACTGATAATCCAGTCATTATTTATATGAAGGGGAGTCCGGATATGCCAATGTGTGGGTTTTCATCAAAGGCCGTAGAAGCCTTAAAGCAATGCGGGAAGGAGTTTGCATATGTTAATGTCATTCTTGATCAAGACATCATGCAGGATTTACCTAAATTTGCTAACTGGCCAACATTTCCCCAAATATATATAAAGGGCGAGTTAATAGGGGGATGTGATATTACGCTTCAGTTGTTTGAGACTGGAGAACTAAAAAAAATGATTGAAGAAGCTGCTGGATAAAGGTCTTTTTTAATTTTTATTTTTTGCGTGGATAATATTCCAATATTTAAATATATTAACCTTTGATATCTCTTTTATATCAAGTTTGGCATATTCATTAAACTCTGAAATGGGAAAATATGGTTTCCATCCAAGAATCTTACTTACTGGCATTAATGCCTTTTCCAAAATTTTAATAAACCACCCATCATCTTTACAACTAAAATGATTTACTATGTAAATGTCTCCATTTTCCTTGCAGACTCTTTTCATTTCGCTTATTAATTTTTCAGGGCTTTGGGTTACAGATATAACATACATGGCAACAACTTTATCAAATGCATTATCCGGAAAGGATAATTGTTCTCCATTCATTTGGGTAACAAACTTACAATCCTTTTTTTCACTTTCTATCTTTCTCTTTGCCAATTTTAACATATCAGGGGAAATGTCTATCCCAACAACTTTTGTTTGTTTTGGATAATATTTAAAAGACAGACCAGTACCTATCCCAATTTCTAAAACTTTATCTGATGGACTGCAATTCATTTTATCTATTACAGACATCTGACCTGGCCTAAAGACTTTCCCAAAAGTCACGTCATAAAAACTAGATACTCGTTTATAAGATTTAATTATAGAGTTTTCGTCCAATATGTTATCCTTATATCTGACTACTAGTTAAGTATAACACTATTATGTTAAATATTTTGTCAATTTTTCTTGATATCTTGTCTTTTAAAAAGGGTCCTCAAGATCTACCTACAAGTGCACAGCTATTAAATATAATTATAGTTATCAATATCATCGTATCTATGATTCCTTCAAACCCAGACTTTGACTTTAGTTATGCTGGATATGCTTTATTGTCGCTAGTATACATTGGAGCAACACTTCTTTTTATACAACTTAGTTTGAATATGAAAGATAAGGCCTCTGATACAAACTCTCAATATGGAGTTAGATATATTCAGGTAAGTATTGCCATGTTAGGGGTTCATGCAATTATAGGTTTTGTAACTAGCTTTATTAGTCTATTGACACAACACGATAAAAATATAATTGTCATCCTGATTATGATTGCCACACTATATACTTGGATCATTAATGGTCATATATTTAAAAATGCTTTTGACAAAAGCATGTTTTTTGGACTTGGCATATCTTTTTTATATAGCATGATAACAGGTTCTGTCATGCTATTATTTTTACAAATTTTTGTATCATGAGAATACATATCCTTGGTATATCTGGGACTTTTATGGCTGGAGTAGCAATCCTGGCAAAACAATTAGGACATAAAGTTTCTGGTTCTGATAAAAATATTTATGAGCCAATGAAATCAGTATTACTTAAAGAAAAGATAAAAGTCATTAAAAATTATAATCCTAAAGTTTTAGAACAAAACATTGATCTAATAATCGTTGGAAATGTTATGACAAGAGGAATGCCTATAATAGAAAAATTATTAGAATCAAATATAAAATTTATTTCAGGACCTCAATGGCTAAGGGAAAATATACTCATAAATAAAAAAGTTATCGCAGTTGCTGGCACACATGGGAAAACAACAACATCTTCAATGATCACATGGATATTAAAATACTTAAAGATAAAACCAAGCTACCTTATCGGTGGATTACCACAAAACCTTGATGCTCCAGCAAAGCTAGAAAATTCTAATTACTTTGTCATAGAAGCAGATGAATATGACACAGCATTTTTTGATAAAAGATCAAAATTTATTCATTATAAACCTGACATATTAATAATTAATAATATCGAGTTTGATCATGCTGATATTTTTCAAGATATTAATTCCATAATTAAAAGTTTTCATCATTTAGTAAGATTGATTCCAAGGTCAGGAAGCATTATATATGATTCTAGTGATACTAATATTAAAAAGCTGCTTAAGCTTGGTAATTGGTCAAAACTAATACCTTTAGGTTTTAAAAAAAATAAAAATATAAAATGGAATCTATTAGAAAATAATAAAAAATACTTTTTAAATAAAAAAGAAATAAGTATGAATTCAATAGGCCTTCATAATTTTAAAAATGCTTCATTCTCCATCATTGCAGCATCTTTATTAAAGGTCCCACTGTCTAAATCATTAGATGCAATGAAGAATTTTTCTGGAGTGAAAAGGAGAATGGAAAAAGTTGGAAATATAAAATATCTAAACAGCCCTATAGATATTTTTGATGATTTTGCACACCACCCAACAGAGATAAAATACTCGATTAAATCATTAAAGGAAAAGTTTAAAGGGAAAAAGCTCTTATCAATCTGTGAAGTCAAATCTAATTCTATGCTCCAAGGTATTCACAAAAAAGAGTTATATAAATCTCTTCAAATGTCAGATCTAAGCCTTGTCTTTTCTAATAAAAAAATAGAATGGAAATTTGAAAAAAGAAAAGGTAGCAAAATTACAATGACTGATTCATTTTCAATGATTAATAAATACATTAAAAAGAATATCAAGAATATTGATTTAATTCTGATAATGAGTAATGCAGATACTAAGAATATTATAAAATCTATAAAAACATGAAAAAAATAGTTAAAACAGAAGAGGAATGGAGAAATGAGTTATCACCAACTGTGTTTGAAGTAACTAGGAAAAAAGGTACAGAGTCTCCGTTTAGTGGAAAGTACAATAAAAATAGTGGAGTTGGAACATATACATGTATTTGTTGTGGTAATAAATTATTTTCCTCACAAACAAAATTTAACTCTGGAACAGGATGGCCTAGTTTTTATGAAAAATATTCAGAGGATTCAATAAATTATATTGATGATAATTCATTTTTTCTGAAGAGAACTGAAGTCATATGTAAAAAATGTGACGCACATTTAGGACATGTTTTTGATGATGGGCCTAATCCAACAGGGAAAAGATATTGCATAAATTCTGTTTCTTTAGACTTTTGTGAAGAAAAATAATATGTCATCAACAACTCCTATTTTTCCACTAAAAAGTATTGTTCTACCAGGAGGGTTATTTCCACTAAGAATTTTTGAAAGAAGGTACCTTGATATGGTGAAGGAATGCATAAAAAATAATGAAGGGTTTTGTATTTCGCTTGTTAAAGAAGATACACCTAATTCATATGTTACAAATATTCATGAGTATGGATCTTGGGTAAAAATCTATGATTGGAACCAACTAGAAGATGGTTTATTGGGAATTACCACAGAAGGTCTAAATATTGTAAAATTTTCTAATGCATCGCTTGATTCAAATAACTTATTAAGAGGGAAAGCTGAAAAGTTAGAGTTAGAAAAAGAATATTTAATACCTCAAAAATATTTAGTTTTATCAAAATTTTATAAAAAAATTTATCCTGCAATAAAAACATTTATACATTATAAAGAAGAAAAATATGCAGATGCATCTTGGGTTGGTTATAGGTTAACTGAGTGTTTACCAATTGATTTAGAAACTAAATGCAATTTAATTGGGACATCTAATGCAATAGATAGACTTGAAAAGATTAATACAATAATGGAAAAACTTTATGAAGAGGAGTTTAAAAAATCTTAGAAATTAGTCGTGTATACTTGTAGTTGCACCAGTATCAGCTTGGCTAGCAAGCTTTGCATATTTTGACAATGCACCATCAATAGAATTTCTATTTGGTTTTTTTAGCTTTTTAAATCTTTGAACAATCTCTTTTTTAGAAATTTTTAGATTCAATTCTTTTTTTACAGCATCAATTTCAATTATATCTCCATTTTTTATAATAGCTAGTAAGCCCCCAACGTATGCTTCAGGGGCTATATGACCAACTACAAATCCATGACTTCCTCCAGAAAATCTTCCATCTGTAATTAAAGCAACATCCTTTCCAAGACCTTTCCCCATGATTGCCGATGTAGGGGATAACATCTCTCTCATTCCAGGCCCACCAACAGGACCTTCATATCTAATGACAATTACCATTCCTTTTTTTATTTTATTATTAAGAATATCAATTAATGCTCTTTCTTCTGAATTATAAACTCTTGCTGATCCTGAGAAGAAGAGACCTTCTTTCCCAGAAATTTTTGCGACAGAACCTAATGGAGACAAATTGCCTCGTAATATAACTAAATGACCATTCTTTTTTATTGGATTTTTAAATGATCTAACAATATTCTGATTTTTCTTATAATGAGTAATTGTTTTTAAATTCTCCCTTAATGTCTTTCCAGAAACTGTTAAACAATCACCATGGAGTAAGTTCTCCCTTAATAACATCTTCATTAAAGGTGCCACACCACCAATATTTATAAGTTCAGACATAGTGTATTTTCCACTAGGTTTAAGATCAGCTAATACTGGCACTTTTTTTCCTATTTTTTCAAAGTCTTTTAAAGATAATTTTACTTTCGCTGAATCAGCAATTGCAAGCAAATGAAGAACTGCATTTGTAGATCCACCTAAAGCCATAACAACGGTAATTGCATTTTCTAGTGACTTTTTATTGATAATATCTCTAGGCTTTATATCTTTTTTTAAACAATTCATTAAAGCAATTGCTGACTTTTTACAATCAATCTGTTTACTTTTTGAAACAGCAGCTTGAGCGGAACTATTAGTTAAACTTAAGCCTAAAGCTTCAATAGCACATGCCATTGTATTTGCTGTATACATTCCTCCACATGATCCTGGGCCTGGAATAGCTTTTTTTTCTATTTGAATTAGTTCATTATCTGTAATTTCTTTATTTGCATTTTTCCCCACAGCTTCAAAAACTGAGACTATATCAATTTTTTTTGATTTGTGTTTTCCAGGCAAAATGGTTCCTCCATATATAAAAATGGATGGCCTATTTAATCTGGCCATAGCCATAATGCAGCCAGGCATATTTTTATCACACCCACCTATAGTAATGAACCCATCAAAACCTTCACAACCCACAACTGTTTCAATAGAGTCAGCGATAACTTCACGCGAAACTAGAGAATACTTCATTCCTGCAGTACCCATTGATATGCCATCAGATACAGTAATCGTATTAAATATAATTGATTTTCCACCACTGGCATTAATTGATTTTGAAGATATGTTTGCGAGGGTATCAATATGCATATTGCATGGCGTAACCATACTCCAAGTAGATGCTATACCTATTTGTGGAAGCACAAAATCATGATCTTTAAAACCAACAGCTCGCAGCATTGATCTACTAGGAGAGCGATCCTTACCATCAACAATTTTTGAAGAAAATTTTCTCATACTTTATTGTAACAATTTGCCAAATATTTTAAATCTCCAACCAGACATAAACCTCAATTCTTTTTGATCTTTTGAATATAAATCAATTTCACGTTTATTCGCAATGAGCGTTTTAGGTAAATTGTATTCTATAGCTATTTGATCAAGTAATTTTTGACATTCTTTAATCTTCTGATTGCTTTTATTATTTTGAATTTTAAACTTTCCTTTTTGCTTATTATCATTAAGTTTATTTAAATTTAAAGAAATATATTCTTTATCGGGTTTAGATAGACTTTTTTTAAAGTTATCCAAAATTTCCTTAACTTTCTCTTTTTCAGATAAAAGCAATTTGATTAATTCAGTATCTAGCATTACCCATTTCTTTGGAAGATTATTTTCTATTGCTTTATTCTCTCTCCACTCAGATAGAAATTTAAGCTTTTTAACTTGGATTTTAGTTAAATCAGTAGAAATATTAATTTTTTTCCATGCATCCTTAGGATCTGTAATTATATTTTCTTTTTTTAATTCAATTTCCTGCTCTTCTTTAAACCAATCCATTCTTTTATGCTTAATTAATTCTTTTGAAAGAATTTTATAGATTGGAATCAAATATTTAACATCATTAGATGCATATTCTAGTTTTTCATCAGATAAAGGTCTTTCTAGCCAATCGGTTCTCCACGAACCTTCTTTCAACTCTATATTAAAAAACTTTTTTACAAGTCCTGAGTAACTAATATTCATATCTATACTCATTAGATTTGCAGCAATTTGAGTATCAAATATTGTTTTAGGAAAACAATCATAGTATGTATAAAGAACCTCAAGATCCTGTTTTGATGAATGTATTATTTTTAAAGTTCCTTTTTTTACTAAAATTTCTTTTATTTTCTCCTTATCATCAATTTCTAATACATCAATACAATAGTTAGATTTCTCAGTAGAAATCTGTAATAAAGCAAGAATAGGGTAGTACGTTGACTCTCTTATAAATTCTGTATCTATACCCAAATAGTCAGATCGTTGGATTTCATTAAAAATTTTTTTTAACTTTTTGTCTGTATTAATAAGAAAGTTTGGCATAATTGATGTATAAGTATAACATTAACGGTCTAATTCACTAAAATGAATATATATGTTAAAAATAAATAAATCTAGTCATTTAATTGATAGCGTTGAGTATTTGCCTTCAACAAATTGCGATAAGCGTCCACAAGGATATTTAATTGATACAATAATCATCCATTGTATTAGTTTGCCTGAAGGTATATTTGATAATAATAATGTGGCTGATTTATTTATGAATAATCTTGATTTAACAAAACACCCAACATTTAAAAGTTTAAAAGATCTTAAAGTGTCATCTCATGTTTTTATAAAAAGAAATGGGCAAATTATACAATTTGTTCCATTTAATTTGAGAGCATGGCATGCCGGAAAATCAAATCTTAGAGGAAGAGATAATTGTAATGATTTCTCAATAGGAATAGAATTAGAAGGGTCCACAAGTACAAATTTTGAAGGCATTCAGTATACAAAGCTAAATGAATTGATTGTTGGATTAAGAGGAAATTATCCAGAAATTGTAGGAGAGAATATAATAGGGCATAATGAGGTCTCGACAGGAAGAAAAACTGATCCAGGACCTTTTTTTGATTGGTCAAAAATAAAAAACTAAAATATGGAAACAGCACTTCTAATTTTTACAGTCTTATTGATTGAATTTATATATGAACCTATTTCTGTCATAAGGAATAATCAAATAATTAAGACATCTTATGGAATCTTTAATAATTACGTTAAAGAATTTATTGAGAAGAAATTCTTTATTTATATACTTTTTATTATTTTTTCTATTTTACTAATAATCATTATTAAAGGATTCCTCTATTCATATATACATTGGAGCTTATCATTTCTGTTTAGTTTTATAATATTATTTTATTGTCTACGATCTAATGAATTCAATGAAAAAATAAATGATCTTAAATTTATAATTCAAAATAAAAAAGAAATAGAGGATGATTCGATAATAAACCTTTTAGGGATAAATATAAGATTTAGTAATCCATCAAATAATCTATTTCAAAAAATTTCTGAAAATTTATTTTTTAGTTCTACTAGAAATATCTTTAGTGTAATATTTTGGTTTTTACTTCTTGGTCCAGGAGGAGCATTAGGATATAAATTATTAGATTATTTAGTTTTTACAAACGACTTACGTGTTGATAAAAAATCCAAAGATAATTTAAAGGAAATATTGGCATTAGTAGAGTTCTTTCCAATTAGGTTAAGCTCTTTAGCTTTTGCAACAGTAGGAAACTTTGAACATGCACTTAATACTTGGAAAAAATTTAATCCAACTAATAAAAATTTACATGAGTCTAATATTGAATTAATTAATAAAATAGGTTCTTCGTCTGCACAACTAGAATCTAATTATAATGATGAAGATATACTTGAAAAGATTTCATATATACAAACACTTATTGCAAGATCTTTACTGGCATGGCTGAGTATTACTCTGTTATTAATCCTTGGAGGTTTTTTTAATTGAATGTGTATAAAAACTTTGGCCGATAGTGATTTTATTTCTAGAATTCTGATACCTCCAAATATTAGTATCCCTTAGAGAATAAATGCAGCCACAATATTCTTGCTTATAAAAGTTTTCATCCTTAGATATTGAAAGCATTCTTTGTGATCCATTGTTCTTTCTCCAATTGAATGTCCAATACTCTAAGTTTGAAATTTTTTTAGCTGCCCATTTCCCAGCTTGATTAATTTGATCCATGTCCTTCCATCTTGATATACCAAGGGTACTGGAAAAAATATCAAAATTATTTTTGTGTGCATACTCTGCAGTTTTCAAGAATCTCATCTCAAAACAGGTACTGCATCTCTTTCCTCTCTCAGGCTCCCACTCCATACCTTTAGTTTGTTTAAACCAATTTTTAATATCATAGTCAGCATCAATGAAGGGTATATTATTTTTCTGAGTAAACTTCTTATTTTCATCTTTTCTAATTTTATACTCCTCTAGAGGATGTATATTTGGATTATAAAAAAACACTGAGAATTTTATTCCTGAATCTAATAATCGTTGAATGACCTCTCCAGAACAGGGTGCACAGCAAGAGTGTAGAAGAAGATGATTCTTATTATTAGGTAACTCCAATTTATATTTATCATTTTTTCTCATATTTTAAAGAACCGTTTTGTGTTTTCATAAGTTTTACCACAAACATATTCTATATCTTTATTTAAACATTTTGAAATTACTTCAACAATGTATGGCAAATATGCTGGTTCATTCAGTGTATCATAACTCTTATTGATATTCTTTGGCATCAAGTATGGCGAATCAGTTTCTACCATTAATTTATCTTCAGGAATTAGTTTGATTATATCATGTAAGTGTGACCCTCTTTCTAAATCAGTGATCCACCCTGTGATTCCTATATAACATCCTAGGTCAACGTATTTTAATAATTCATTCTTTGTTCCAGTAAAACAATGCACAACACAATTATCAATTTTATTTATATATTCTTTAACCATAGAATAAAAATCATTATGAGACCCTCGTTCATGAAGAAAAATAGGAAGATCTATTTTTGAGCATAAATCTAATTGTTTTTCAAAACATTCTATTTGTTGTTTTTTTGGAGAATACTCTCTATAGTAATCCAAACCACATTCTCCAATTGCAACAATATTTGAATTATTAGTTAAAACCTTCATCTTTTCTATATCGTTTTCTTCAAAATCTTTTGCATTATGAGGATGAAACCCCACTGTTGTATAAAAAACATTTGGAAATTTCTTAATTAGATCTAATGCTATTTCTGTATCGTGTATATTTGATGAAGTAATTATTACTTTTTGAACATGGGAAGCTTTAAATTTTTTGATGATTGACGGAATTTTTTTAAACAGTTGATCATGAGTAAGATTAGCACCTATATCAATTAGTGCATTTTTATTAACCATGGATTTATTTTGTTATGGATGCGACTGTTTCACCAATCACTGAAGGATTTTTAGCAATTGCAATACCAGCACTTTTTAGTATATCAACTTTTTCCGCAGCTGTTTCCCCATATGCTGTTACTATTGCTCCTGCATGTCCCATTCTTTTACCTTTAGGAGCTGTTAACCCTGCTATATATGCAACGACTGGTTTAGAAATGTTTTCTTTTACAAATTGAGCAGCTTCAGCTTCCTGAGGTCCTCCAATTTCTCCTATCATTAAGATTGTTCTTGTCTCATCATCTGTTTCAAATTTTTCTAACATATCCTTAAATGAACTTCCATTGATAGGATCGCCACCAATTCCAACACTAGTTGAAATACCTATTCCAAGGTTTTTCATTTGCTCTGCAGCCTCATACCCGAGAGTTCCTGAACGTCCAATGACTCCAACATTTCCTTCTTTATAAATATGTCCAGGCATTATCCCAAGCATAGTTTTTCCAGGACTAATCACTCCAGCACAGTTTGGACCAACAAGGGTCATTTTTTCATTTTTTGAATACCTTCTCATATATCTTTTTACTTTAATCATGTCGTGAGCAGGTATCCCATCTGTAATTGCAACACATGTTTTTATTCCTGCATCAGCCGCTTCCATTGCTGAATCAGCAGCAAACGCTGGTGGTACAAAAAGTATACTTGCTGTAGCCCCTGTATTTTCAACAGCTTGTTTAACTGTATTAAAAACAGGTTTATCAAGATGTTTTTGACCACCTTTCCCTGGAGTTACTCCTCCAACAACATTACTTCCATATTCCATCATTTCCTTTGCATGAAATGTACCAATTTTACCAGTAAATCCCTGAACTATTATTTTTGTTTTTTTATCAATTAAAATTGCCATATTATTTACTTTTTATTTCTTTAAGAATTTTCACAGCTTTATTTGCCGCATCTTCAAGAGTTTCTGCACCCGTATAATTTATATTACTATCTTTAAGGATTTTCATTCCTGCTTTAACATTTGTGCCTGCTAGTCTTATCACAAGAGGTTGTTTAATTTTTATTTGTTCAAGAGCCTTAACAATTCCTTCTGCAACCCAATCACATCGATTTATACCAGCAAATATATTTATCAAAATCACTTCTACACGTTCATCAGATGAAATTAATTTAAAAGCCTTTACTATTTTTTCAGGAGTAGCTCCTCCGCCAACATCTAAAAAGTTTGCTGGTTCACCACCTGCTAGCTTTATCATATCCATGGATGCCATAGCTAGACCAGCCCCATTTATTATATTTCCAATATTTCCGTCTAAACCAACATAATTAAGATCACGATCTGCTGCATATGTTTCTTTCGGATCTTCCTGTGACTTATCTCGCAATTCTGCTACATCAGGAATTCTAAAAAGCGCATTATCATCAAATGACATTTTACAATCGAGAGCTAATATATGATCGTCTTCTGTTAGAACAAGTGGGTTTACTTCAACCATTGTAGCATCTAGCTGACTAAAGGCCTTGTAAGACCCTAAGATAGCTTCAGCACATCTTGAAATTGATTTTGGCTCAATACCTAAACCAAATGCAATTTCTCTTGCTTGAAAGCTTTGCATTCCAACTGCAGCATCAATTTTAGAACGTATAATAGTCTCTGGTTTTTCCTTTGATATTTCCTCAACACTCATCCCACCTGCAGTTGATGCAACTACTGTGACACATTCAGAACTTCTATCAAAAACCAAACCTAAATAGAATTCCTTCTTAATTGGAGTCCCCTCCTCAATATAAATTTTTTGAACTATTTTTCCTGCTGGACCTGTTTGGTTTGTTACTAATGTTTTTCCTAATAATTGATCTGCCGCTTCTGATACTTTTTCTAGACTATCACAAACTATAATTCCACCAGCTTTTCCTCTTGCGCCTGAATGTATTTGAGCTTTAACAACCCATTTATCTCCACCAACTTCTCGTGCACGATATTCAGCATTTTCAGGGCTGTATGCTAATCCACCTCTTGGGATGGCCACGCCGAAACGAGCCAATATTTCTTTTGCTTGATATTCATGTATATTCATTATTTTTTTGACTGGATTTGTTTGTCAATATTAACAATATTTTCAGCCATTCTTGCTGAAGCTGCATCTATCATTCTTCCATCTAGTTGTGCAGCACCTTTTCCTTCTTTCGCAGCTTTTTCCAATTCATCAAGTATTCTTTTAGCTTTATCAACTTCATCTTTAGGGGGAGAAAAAACATCGTTTGCATGTTCAATTTGTGAAGGATGAATTGCCCATTTTCCTTCAATCCCAATTGCAGCACCTCTCTTTGCAGCATTTACATAGCCTTCAGGATCTTTTATATCACCAAATGGTCCGTCAATTGGACGTAAACCAAATGCTCGACATGTCACAACTAATTTTGATAAACCATGATGCCATTGATCTCCTGGATAATCTGGATTTAAACCGCCGATAACCACAGTTCTTGCCCTTAAACTAGCAGCATAGTCAGCAACACCAAAATGTAATGCTTCTAAGCGGGAACTTGATTTTGCGATCTCTTCAATATTTGCCATCCCTAATGCTGTTTCAATTAAACACTCAAGACCTACTTTTGACTTAAGACTCTTCTCTTCTTCAATCTGTGAGACTAAACAATCAACCATATAAACATCGTCTCGTACTCCAACTTTTGGGATTAATATAGTATCAACAAGATCTCCAACTTGAGTCATTATTTCAACTACATCCTTATACATATAATGGGTGTCTAATCCATTAATTCTCACAGAAATAGTTTTACCACTTCCTCTCCAATCCATTTCCTTAAGAGAGCGAATCACATTTTCCCGAGCTGTTATTTTATCATTTGGAGAAACAGCATCCTCTAAATCAAGAAACACATAGTCAGCATCAGAATTTAATGCTTTTTCAAACATTTTTGGTGATGACCCAGGAACGGCAAGTTCGCTTCTTTGTAATCTAGATTTAGCGTTTTTAAAAGATGTATGACTCATATTTTCAATAATAATTAATATAGACTTGATAATGATGTCGATTATCTGCTATAACTCGATAAGTTTACGCAACTATAGAATATTGTCAATAATTTAACAAAAAATACATATTTTCTTTAGGAAAACTGGCATGGAAAACGCAATAGATATCATTAACTTAAACAAGGTTTACAAAAATAAAACCCAAGCTCTTGATAATATTAACCTATCAATAGAAAAAGGGGATCTATTCGCATTTTTAGGACCAAATGGAGCTGGGAAATCTACTGTAATTGGGATTATTTCATCACTTGTTAATATAACTTCAGGGAAAGTGTCGGTATTTGGGAAAGATATTCAAGAAAATATAGAATTTGCAAAAAGGAAAATTGGTCTTGTTCCGCAAGAATATAATCTTAACCAATTTATTTCAATTGAAGAAACAATGATCAATACTGCAGGTTATTTCGGAATTACTAAGCATGTAGCATATAAAAGAACTCAAGAATTATTTAATCAAATGGGAATTTGGAATAAAAGAAAAAATACTCCACGAGAACTATCAGGGGGAATGAAAAGGAGGTTGATGATCGCAAGAGCATTGATACATAAACCAGAGTTACTTATTTTAGATGAACCTACAGCAGGAGTAGATACAGAACTTAGGCTTTACATGTGGGATTTTTTAAAGGAGCTAAATTCTAAAGGAACTTCAATAATACTAACCACTCATTATTTGGAAGAAGCAGAGAGATTATGTAAAAATCTAGCTATTATTCATAAAGGTAAAATTATACAAAATTCATCTATGAATAAAGTTTTTGAAATGAGAAAGTCACACACATATATAATAAAATTAGCAGAGCCTAAAGAAGACAAATTTTTTATAGATGATTTGGATCTTATAAAAATAGATAAATATACTTACGAAATAACTGTAAAAAATAAAGTATCTATAACCAATATAATAGAAAAATTGAAATTAAGAAAGATTGATGTGGTTAGTCTTATAAATAAAAGAAATATCTTAGAAGAATTATTTATAGAACTTACAAAGGAAAATTAAAAATTATGATGTATGAAACTTTAATAGGGTACAAAACAATTGTAATAAAAGAATTTTTAAGATTTGCCAGAATCTGGATCCAAACAATCCTTCCTTCTGTTATTACAATTTTTTTATACATAACCATTTTTGGAAATTTCATAGGAGAAAGGGTTGGGGAAATTAAGGGCTTTAATTACATTGATTACATAATACCTGGTTTAATTATAATGCCGATTATTACTAATTCATATATGAATGTGGTAGGTTCTTTTTATAGTTCTCGATTTCAAAAAAGTGTTGAAGAGTTATTAGTATCACCTGTACCAAATTATATTATCCTACTTGGTTATATAACTGGAGGTGTTTTAAGAGCTTTTTGTGTTGGACTAGCAGTTTACTTTATTACATGTTTTTTTACTGAATTTAGAATTTCAAACTTAGGTTTTACATTGATTATTACTTTCTTGACAGCCTTCCTTTTTTCAACTGCAGGATTTATAAATGCAGTTTATGCTAAAAGTTTTGATGATATAAATATCATACCAACTTTTATATTAAATCCATTAATATATTTAGGGGGAACTTTTTATCCAATAGAAGCTTTACCAGATGTTTGGAGGGAAGCTTCCATATTCAATCCAATTGCATATTTAGTAAGTTCTTTTAGATATGGCTTTTTAGACCTAGTAGAAACTGATTTAACAATATCTTTATTGATTATTGGGTCTTTAACATTTATATTATATATAATTGCTTTAACCTTATTAACGAAAGGTGTAGGAATTAAAAATTAATCAGCTCATGAAGTTGGGAAAACCAGTGAATACATAATCTGGTACTGCCCCGCAACGGTGATATTAGTCCGAATACCAACATGATGAGAAACCCACAAAGCGGAGGCTTTGTAATTAGGTGGGTAAATACCTCATTCGTATTTTCCTATTTAGTAAATGATTTCCTCAGTGCGGAAAACTATTATTTAAGGAATAAAAGTGAAAAAAAAAGGTTTTTATTTTAGTTTAATAACTCTAATCTTTGCTATTAATACAGTTCATGCTGAATCAAAGTTTGAACAGATTGTTGTGACACCATCAAAACGTTCATCCACAATTTTTGAGTCTTTAAAATCTGTTGAAATCATAACTCAAGATGAAATACAAACATATGGGTATAGAACTACTGACGAAATCCTAGACTCTTCAAGCTCTATAAGCATTGGAAGTAATGGAGGGTTTGGGCAGACCAAATCTATATTTTTAAGAGGTACAGAAAGTAATCATACAAAAGTTTTATTAAATGGTGTAGAACTGAACCCTGGAACCTTAGGAGTTCCGCCAATTCAGCATATATCTCCTAGGATGATAAGCAGGATAGAAATAGTAAAGGGCAGCATGTCAACTCTGTACGGTAGAGATACTATTGGAGGTATAATTAATATAATTACAAAACAAAATGATCATAAGCTAGATAGTGAAATCTCTGTAAGTTCTGGTCGTTTTAATACAAATGGTATAGATTTTTTTAAAGAATTTTCAATAGATTCACACAGTTTTAATTTAAATTATTCTGATGTACAATCAGATTCATTTAAAGCAAAAGTCACATCCTCAAAAGATCATGCATATAAAAATAAGAATATCAGTTTAAATTATAACTATGGCTTAGAGAATGCAAAATTTTCTATTAATTATTATCAAAGCGATGGAAATACTGAATACGATAGTTATGGAAGCAATTTAAGTCAGGATCATAAAGATACGCTTATAAAATCATCGTGGGTAGAACAATTTAATGACTCAATGACTAAAATAATTTTCATTGATAAGGAAAATAAAATTGATCAAGCAGCACCATCTGCAACAGATTATACGCATACGAAAATTAACCAATTAACTGTAGAAAAACATTATTATAATTTTTTTGAGACTGACTCAATTTTTGGCTTTACATATACTGATGAATCTCTTTATGAATTATCGTATGGAACATCCTTTCGCAAATCATATGATATTAAAGAATTATTTTTCCATTCAGAATATTTTCCAACTCTACGAAGTAATATACATTTTGGGTCAAGATATATAAATCATCCAAAATATGGTGATTACCTAACAGGAACGGTAAATATTGGATATTTGATCAATAAAAATTTGCATATAACTGGAGGGATTGGTAAATCTTTTAGACCTCCAGATGGGACTGATTTATTTGGATATGGTGGCAATGAAAATTTAAACCCTGAAGAGTCAGTTTCTAGTGAAATATTTTTAAAATATAGATTGCCTTCAAAGAATAACTTTACTGCTCTGTTATTTAATAATGATATTAGCAATCTAATTGAATCTGATGGATCTACAATGCAAAATATTAATAAAGCTAGGATAACTGGTATTGAAATAGGTTATAGTGGTATTTTTGAGGCTATCAATTTTTCATTTGATTATACATATCAAGAGGCAGATGATCTTACTAATGACACATTACTTTCTAGAAGGCCTCGAAATAAGATGACAGGCAAATTATCATATGATATTGATGCAAAAAATAAGGTTGGTTTAACCATAGTAGGAGAGAGCAAGAGAGATAATTCTATTTATGATTATAATAGGCTGGGCGGTTATTTACTTTTTAATCTTAATTATTTACACAAATTTAATGATTATAGTATTGCTGTCAGGGCAAATAACCTCTTGAATAAGAAGCACAGAAAGGCTTACGACTATAATGCAGAAGGTTCCTCCATATATATGTCATTGATAACAAATTTTTAAGTTGATTTTAGTATAGGTTGTTCAAAGCAATTTTCTACAGGCACTACCATAACTGGATCAATTGGTATAGGTCCTCTTTTGTATTTCTCATAGAGAGTATATATTTCATCATTATCAGCAAATCTTCTTTCGGGATCATCTTTGAGGAATTTTTCTGGAATTGGTTTCTCTCCATTAACATATTTCATAAAATCATCATGCAATTCCATAGTTTTCTCTTTCGTCATACATGGATTTTTCATTGTAGGCTCGTGACGCATAGTTATTTTTGCTTTACTCATTCCACGAAACCCAGGTTCTATATGTGGTTCAATTAAATTCATATCAAGCGCAATATTATGAATGACCGTCCCCATATATGGAGCCATATATGAAACATCAAATGATGTTAATTCTGGGTCAAGAGCTCTAATTTGTTTATTAAGTTTAATTGTTTCAAAGAAATCTTCTTCATATTCACCAGGTATCCCCAACATGTTATTAGCAGTTGATCGAATTTTATATTTTGCCATTAATGCAAATTTTTCCATGTAAAACTTATTATCCATTTTACCCTTCAGCAATAGATTTCTTCTTACCCAATCACTACCAGTTTCAAGACCTATAGCAATTCCTACACATCCACTCTCTTTAAGTAATGGCAAATTATTCTCATTCACAGTTTCAATACATGTATTAATCCAATATGGAATTTTTACTTCTTTTGTCCATAACTTAAAGAACTCTTCTAATTCTCTAGGCTGTCTACCAAGAAAATTATCATCTGTAAACATAATTAAATTAAAGTTTCTTTGTTTATGAATATGTTTAACTTCATCAATAATTCTTCTTGGAGATTTATTTCTTCTAACTTTACCCGCTTCTTCTTGGAAAACTTGGAATGCACGATTAATACAATAGTGACACTTGTGCATACATCCTCGTGATGCTTCAAAGAAACCGGTATTTCTGAGCTGTCCATCATATGGTTTTGTGAAATGTTTATCATCCCAAAAATCTAGTTTCTGAAATGGTATTTCATCCATATCTAGATATTTTACAAGCCCAGTATTTTTTGTAACCCCATCTTCTTGATACCATAAATTTGGCACCTTACTAACATCTTTGTCCTTCATTAAAGCTTTTGTTAATTCAACAAAAGCCACTTCACCTTCACCTTCAACTAAATAATCAATATTTGGGTTTTCGATCATGACTCTAGGTACGACTGTTGGCATACTTCCACCAACTACTACTGGCGCATTTACCGAAGCTTTTGCCAGACTAAGTAATCTATGTGCATATGTGTAGGCATCTTCAACAATTGTTGTTGCAATAAGGTCAGGTTTAAAATCTGTAAGAGCTTTTATCCAATCTGTTTCTATTTCACTTGTTGATTTTTTATTAAAATAATTGTCTAGGGTTACAGGTTTTACTAAACCAGCCTGTTCTCTTGTTGAATTATCCTTATTATCATCTGAATTCATAAATGTTGTATCAAATAAACGTACTTCATGACCTGCATTTTCTACTACAGTCATAATCAATGTTAATCCGACTGGACATCTAAAATATCCTTCGTGATTAGGATACAAAAACATTACTTTCATTTTTTTAGCCTATTTTAGTTATTCTAAGAAACTTAATACCTTGTAAGTATAATGAAATATTGAAATTGAATCAATATATGTCATTTTTTTGTACAATTTGTTTATAAATTAAGAGAGAAATACTAACTATACCGTATAAAACCTATAGTTTCCCAAGTAAAAACTAACAGGAAAAACGGCCAATATCTTTGCAAATTTTGTCCATTTCTTCCTCCCAACCCTTTTTAGAGTTATTTCTAAACAACTTTAGTGACTTATACCAAGGGGTATAATCCTCATCTAGCATCCATCTCCAATCAGAAACTTTAGGCAATAATAGATATGTTTCTTTTCCTAAAGAACCAGCCAGATGCGCAGTACTGTTATCTATAG
>JAYZYL010000002.1:0-134041 GCA_036140295.1 Pseudomonadota bacterium | reverse complement strand
TTGAAAATACAATTATTGCAGCAGATAGAATATCTAAATAAAATTAGCGCCTGAGAAGATTTGAACTTCTGACCTTTGGCTTCGGAAGCCAATGCTCTATCCAACTGAGCTACAGGCGCAAATTTTTAATGATTTTTTTATCCCTTTTAGTATAATCTACACGATAGAAAAATAATCAAGGAATCTTTGTTAATGGAAAATAAAACACCTGATCGTGAGTTTTATAAAATTATGAGCATTATGTCTTTAGTAATAATTATTTTATTACTAGTAATTGGATACCTATCCAATGTATTTGCTTTCTATTCACAAAGCCATGTAGATAACCATCGAATGGAAATAAATAAATTAATAGACGATCGTACTCAACCTATTGGTAAAACTAACCTAGAAAGCAACCCTTCGATCAAAACAAATATTCAATTAGTGTCAGGGGGACAGTCAGGTGAACAAGTTTATAATACTGGTTGTGTCGCATGTCATTCTAGTGGTGCTGCTGGGGCTCCCATAACAGGGAATAAAGATCAGTGGAGAGAACGAATTTCTGAAGGAATTGATCATTTGTATGAACAAGCAATTAATGGAGTTGGTGTTATGCCTGCAAAAGGAGGGATGTCTAACTTAACAGATAATGAAGTTAAAGCTGCCGTAGACTATATAATTGAACAGTCAAATTAATCTCCTAACTTCTTTTCTAACTCTTCAATTTTAAGTCGAGTTTTTAGTAATACTTCCCTTTGCACCTCAAACTCCTCTCTAGATACTAAATTTAGTTTCTTTATGTAGTCTTCGAGTAAAATTGTAATATTATTTTTAAGTTCATCCTTAAACTCATAACTACCTTCTGGAATCAAAGAGCTTATTTTTTCAACTAGTTCAACTATTCTATTGGTTTCAATCAAAATGTCTCCTTGTACATATTTAGTGCACATAATTGGTTAAAATGGGCATATACCAATGCCTCAAACACTATTTACACTCTACATCAATTATGTCATTGTAACAAAACACTGGTCAGTTTTGAGACGTGCACACATAAAATCATCTTAAAACTTGATATTTATCAGCAAATGCTGAGTTGGCATGCTTTATGCATTGTGTAGTATAGCTGGGCTTTTATATTGATAATCGTCCAACTAAACTTAAATAAACATGAAAAAAGAGGGATAGATATGGAAAAGATATTAAAAAATGTTTTTGCTGGCATCTTGTTTGTACTGATATCTGTTGGTACGGCACAGGCTGGCGGAGGAGAAGGCACCGGCGAGGGCAAAGGTATAGCAGGAGATAGCTCAAGCAGTCTTACCTTTAATGTTGGTTTTACAACAGCTTATTGGTATAGAGGAGCCTTTCAGAATGATTCATCTATTAGTTTTGGAGCTGACTATGAGTCTGGGAATTTTTATCTTGGAACGTGGTGGGCCGATGTAGGGGAATCACAACTTGATGATCCTAGTCTAGAAATAGATGTTTATACTGGATTTGGATTCGATTTATTTGGAGTGCCTTCATATTTAGGCGTAATGGGTTATTACTATACAGATAATTTTGATCGAGACTATGAAGAAGTTGCCTTTGGAATGGATTTTGGAGTAGCATCTTTTGATAGTGTAATTTATGGAGATTACAAAGCTGGTAGTGGTTCAGCAAGCTCAGATTATGGACATTTTAAACTTAATGTACCATTAACTGATTCATTTTATGGTGGATCGCTTGGTTACAGCTGGCAAACCTTTACTGGTGGTTCGCTTCATTATGCAACCCATGAATTGGAATATTCAGCACCTGCCCTTGGTGGTGATGTAGGACTAGTTATAGGGCATAACAATGATGGAGGAGCTGGCGCTACACAAAATAGTGACCAAGATACAACATACGCTACTCTGTCAATAGGATACACTTTTTAAACAATGTTATATTTAAGTCTTAGGAGGACGATTGATCAATGAAATTAGTCATAGCTATAATAAAACCATTTAAACTTGATGAAGTAAGAGAGGCACTTTCTCAAATAGGAGTGCAAGGCATTACTGCAACTGAGGTTAAAGGTTTTGGAAGACAAAAGGGCCATACTGAACTTTATCGTGGTGCAGAATATGTCGTAGATTTTCTTCCAAAAATCAAACTTGAGATTGCTGTTGAAGATGGGTTGCTTGACAAAACAACTGAGACAATCACATCTACAGCAAGTACAGGAAAGATTGGTGATGGAAAAATCTTTGTTCTTGATCTTCAAGAAGCTATACGTGTTAGGACCGGTGAAAAAGGAAACGAGGCTCTTTAGTTAATAAAATAAATATTAATTAGGAGACCTTAATGGAAGGACAAGTTATTGAGTTAGCTTACGCTCTGGATACATTTTACTTTTTAGTTATGGGAGCGTTTGTTATGTGGATGGCTGCTGGGTTCACAATGTTAGAATCTGGTTTGGTAAGAGCCAAAAATACTACAGAAATACTTACCAAAAATATCGCACTTTATTCTATTTCTTGCATCATGTTTATGATTGTAGGATATAACTTAATGTATCCAGGATCTGGGTCAGGCGTTATACCTGAAATAGCATTTTTTCTTGGTGCAGACAATACAACCGAAACAGTTTTAAATAGCAAAGGAGATATTTATTATTCAAGTATATCTGATCATTATTTTCAGGTAGTTTTTGTAGCAACTGCTTGTTCAATTATATCTGGAGCAGTAGCTGAGAGAATGAAACTTTGGCCATTTCTTATGTTCTGCGTTTTAATGACATCATTTATTTACCCTATCCAAGGTTATTGGAAATGGGGAGGCGGTTTTTTGGATCAAATAGGTTTTTCAGATTTCGCTGGTTCCGGTGTTGTCCATTTATGTGGAGCATCAGCTGCACTAGCTGGAGTTTTAGTACTTGGTTCAAGAAGAGGTAAATATGAACCTGATGGAAAAGTGAATGCAATGCCTGGAGCAAACCTTCCCTTGGCGACGCTAGGTACATTTATTTTGTGGCTTGGTTGGTTTGGGTTTAATGGTGGGTCCGAACTTATTATTTCAAATGTTGTAGAAGCAAATGCAGTTTCCATGATCTTTGTAAATACAAACCTAGCAGCAGCTGGAGGGGTTATGGGCTCCCTAATTTTATCTAAGTTGATGTTTGGTAGATCAGACCTAACTATGGCCTTAAATGGAGCCATAGCTGGTCTTGTATCTATTACAGCCGAGCCTTTAGCACCCACACCAGGAACAGCACTTGTAATTGGTTTTGTTGGAGGTTTAATTGTTGTTTTTTCAATTATTGCATTAGATAGGGTAAGAATTGATGATCCAGTTGGAGCAATATCTGCACATGGTACAGCTGGTATTTGGGGTCTTCTTGCAGTTACATTTAGCGGAGGATCATTAGGAGTACAGCTATATGGAGCAGCAATTATCTTTTTATGGACATTCATCATAAGTTATCTATTTTGGACTTTAATAAAAATGTCTATGGGACTTAGAGTGTCCGAAGATGAAGAAAGTGAAGGAGTAGATATTTCTGAATGTGGTTTACAGGCTTATCCCGAGTTTAGTAAATCTGTTGAACCAGGACCATCTGTTTATCCTAAGAAATACTAGAAGGTCAACCCTTCTATGGCGCAGTAATTTTCCTCAGTTGCTGCGCCTTTCACATCTAATGAAAGACCAAGTTCCTGAGGGATATGAGGGCATGGGAAAAGGGTTAACTGTTATATTTTTAAAACCTATAACACTTAAGTCACGAACCATTGGTTTGATAATTTTTCCATGATGGATTATAGGTGACCCACTTTGTTGAATGTATACCCCATCAGAATTCAATATCTTAAAAATATATCTATAAAACCTTTTTGTAAAAAGTTTTTTTGCGCAGCCTGTTGGATCTGTAGAATCAACAATTATAACATCAAATTTTTTACTATCGTTGTTCTTAACCCATTCAAAACCATCTACATGGACCAATTTTATTTTTTTAAAAAAGTGTTGATTGATTTCAAAAAAAATAGGAAAAAAAATTTTGCATGCAGAAGTAACTTCCTTATCAATTTCTATAATGGTGACTGACTTAATATTTTTGCGAGAACTAAGTGTTTTTGCTAAAGCAAAATCACCTCCACCTACCACTAAAACATTTTTTAAAGGACCCTTTTTTGACATTAATTCATTGCATTTATCATGGTAAAAATGATGATCTTTCTCAGTAAACATGAAACATTTATTAAGGAGGAGTACATTTCCTAGTTTTTCTGATTTATAAATCTCAATTTCTTGATATTTTGTCTTTTTATAAAAAAGCTTTTTTTTAACAACGATAGAAAATGAGGTACCAGTTTCTGAACTGTATTCTGATATAATTTTTTTTTTCATAAAACATATAATATGATATTCTGTCAAAAATTAGTATTAATGAACATCAAACATAAACATTTAATAGTTAGAGCAGAGGTAATAGACACTCCATCAAAACAAGACCTACACCAAGTTCTTGAATGGATGAAGAGCCTAATCAGTAAAATTGGTATGAAACTTATGCAGGGACCATCAGTATCCTATGTTGATCAAGAAGGTAACCGAGGAACTACTTGTATGGCCCTAATTGAAACTAGCCATATAGTTCTCCATATTTGGGATGAGGATAATCCTGGATTATTTCAACTCGACATATATAGCTGTAAAGATATAGATATTGATTTAGTCCTAGATTTCTTTAAAAAATCTTTTAAGGTCACAAAACTAGAATACAAATTTTTAGATAGAGAGAATAATTTAACCTTAGTAGACGAAAAGTAACTAGTCTCTTATTTTTCTACATTTTTCCAATTCAAAATTGTATTCAATCTTGGCTACAATATAGTCTAGCAATAGACATGTCCTTTTGAATAATTCACTTCCTTTCCCGTAATTAGCTTGAGCAATAAAATCAACTCTATTTGCGTTCAATAATTCTCTACAAGTCCTTAGTTGTCTTTTTTGAGACTTTTCATATACAGCAATTGAGTGACCCCCTTCTTTTTTAATTAGTGCCATACTGGGGACATCTGTCATTCCATCACCTATGTAAATAATATTATGGAAAGGTATGGGTCTTTTGCTTTCTGACATATGAGCATTTATGCTTTCAGAAATCTTTTCTTTCCCTTTGTTTATTCGAAATAAATATTGAGTTTTTGTTGTGTCTGTCAATACAATTTTTGGAAATACAGCATAGCCATTTTTATCGTAAAAATATTCTGAAGCAAAGATTTTCTTTATATATTTTTTTATTGAAATACCTTCTAGTATTTCTAGGTGTCCCGCAGAAACAATATAGTGGAAAACTCTAACATTTTTTGATAGATTTTTTATATAGTTATTAATATTGGTGAACCATTCCTTGACTCCATAATAATAAACAATATCTTTCCCCATTTTATAAAATACATTTTTAGAAATTTTAACATTTCTTTTTTTAGCTTCATCTAGCAAGTGTCTCATATATACCATCATTAATTCACCACCAGTAGAACTTGACTCCTTTGTGATTGAACTCCAGAAGCTTTTTGATTCAATTCCTAACTTTGGAATAATGGTATATTCTTGCATTGTCTTAGGCGTGAGAGTTCCATCAAAGTCATAAACTATTGCTATTTTATTTTGCATCATTACATCTCCTTTGGGGTGCTAACGTTAAGAATACCTAGACCGTGCTTTATAACTCTTTGGATAGCTGCAATAAGATAAATTTTGCTATAATCAATTTCGCTTGTGAGTAGTTTAACATTAGCATAATAACTATGAAATTCTTGGGAGATTTTCTGTAAATATTGGGTCATAACATGTGGTTGTAGTTCATTAATTGATTTTTTACAAATATCCTCAAAACCATTAAGTAAATCTATGATATTCTTCTCAAGATTACTTTCTAGAGATTCAGGATTAAATTTATGTCTTTTAAAATCCTTTGCTTCATTTAGAATTTTCTCAATTCTCGCATGTGCATACTGTATATAATAGACTGGATTATTTCTATCTTCAGAAATAGCAACATCTAAGTCAAAATCTAAATGTTGATCTTTCTTTTTTGTCAAATAAAAGAAGTTTATAGCATCATTCCCTATCTCATCATTTAAGGTTTTTAATGTTACAAACTCACCCTTGCGTGTGGACATAGAAATTTTCTTTTTTCCTTTATAAAGATTTGCAAATTGAATAAGGTGAATATCTAGTTTTTTTAGATCATGCCCTAATGCTTTCATACCATATTTAATTCTTGGAATATAGCCATGGTGATCGGCTCCCCAAATATTTATAACAAGGTCATAATTTGATAATTTGTAATCATGATATGCCAAATCTGAGGCTAAATATGTATATTCGCCATTAGATTTTATCAGGGGTCTTAATTCATCTGCTTTTAACATTAGCGCCCCATCATGGCGCTTGGTATGATTAGCATCATCTAATTTTTTTAAGATTCTTTCTACACTTTTATTCTCAAACAAAATATTTTCATAAAACCATCCATCAAACTCAATATTTAACTTTTCTAAGTCTTTTTTAATATAGTTTTCAATCATATATTTACAAATAATTTTTATCCATTTTTTCTTTTCTGAATCTCCCATGGAAGTAGATAGTTTTTTAATTTCAGGATATTTTTTCGTCAATACATTGGCTGTATCACGTATATAATCCCCTTTATACCATTCTTCTGAATTACCAATAGATGCAATACTATATAAAAGTAAAGTCATTTGATTTCCAACATCATTAACATAATATTCAGTATGTACATTATGACCCTGTAATTTTAAAAATTTTGCAATGATATTTCCATATATAGCCCCTCTCCCATGACCTACATGTAATGGTCCAGTTGGATTAGAAGAAACAAATTCAATATGAATTTTTTTTGGAGAGTCTGTTTTGAATGAACTTGAAAAATCTTTTTGATTTAAGATATTTTTAACTATATTGTTCCTTTCAGATTTTTTAATATAAAAGTTTATATATCCAGGTTTTGCTGCTTCAAAATTAAATAAATCTATTGGTTTTAGAGTCTTAAGAATTTCATTAGCAATGTCCATTGGGGCTTTACCTAATTTCTTAGATAATTTCATTGCTATATTAGAAAAATAATCAGCTTTTATGTGTTTTGAGGTGGCCTGTTGTATTTCAACTAATTCTTCAAATTTATTTTCCTTGAAATTCTTTTTAAGCGCTTCTATCAGTAAACTTTTTAATTTATCTTTCAATGCAATGGGTCCTGTTTAATACACATCTAGAGGATCGATATCTAGCGACCATCTTATATTATTTAATCTCTTTCCTACTATATATTCTCTTATTTCTTGAGATTTTTGTAGTAAAAGTTTTCTGTTTAGGGACTTTATCATTAGTTGAAAATGGTACATATTATTTTTCTTTATCATAGGGGCGGGAATAGGTCCATAAATATTTATATTCTTGTTATCACCAAAATTATCTTTAAGTGTTTGTAGAAAATTTTGGCAAAGATTAATTTTATGAGATGAAATTTTTAATAGAGCTATAAAACTATATGGAGGTAAAAGGGCTTCTTCTCTTTCTAATAATGCTCTCTTAGAAAAATTCCTATAACCATATTTTAAAAGCTCTGTAATTAATTGATGATCTGGTTTTCTAGTTTGTATAATAACTTGTCCTTGTGTCTTATGCCTTCCAGACCTTCCAGCAACCTGCACCATTAATTGAGCAGTTCTTTCAGTTCCACGAAAATCAATGCTGTGCAAACCAGGGTCAATATCCATAATTCCCACCAACGATACTTTGGGAAAGTCATGGCCTTTAACAAGCATCTGTGTTCCTACTAGAATATCAATTGAGCCAGCTTTTGTTTGTTCAACAAAATCTTTTATTTTTCTGTTTGTATTAATACTATCACTATCAATTCTCATTATTTTTGCGGACGGAAAAAGTGATTTTAATTTTTTTTCAATTCTTTCAGTACCAAACCCTAAAGGAATAATTTCACTTTCTTTACAACAAGCATTTTTTCCATAGAAATATTCTTTGTGTCCACAGTGATGACACCATAATTTTTTTTCATTAGAATGATACGCCATGTATGCATCACATTTGCTGCATTTAGATAGCCATCCACAACTTTTACAGAGTAGAGTATGACTAAAACCTCTTCTACCAATGAACAATAAAGTTTGTTCCTGTTTTTTTAATTGATTTTTTATTTGTTTTTTGAGTTCAGAAGAAAACCCATCATCAGGAATATCTTTATTTAAATCTACCAATATTATTTTTGGTGGTAAAGTTTTAAAAAATTTTTTACTTAATTCTAGATGATTATATTTACCAATTTTACAATTATGTAAACTTTCAAAAGAAGGTGTTGCACTTCCTAATACAACAGGGAAATTATTACTTTGTCCTCTTATAAGAGATAAATCTCGAGCATGATATTTAAATTTTTCCTGTTGTTTGAGGGAGGCATCATGTTCTTCATCTATAATAATTACCTTTAGATTTTTAAATGGAAGAAAAATTGAAGATCTTGTTCCAATAATAATATCGATATCACCATTCTGAGACCCTAACCAAGTATTTAGTCTTTCAGATTCAGTTAATGATGAATGATAACTTTTAACATTAAACCCTAAATATCTTTGGAATCTTTCTAATGTTTGAGGTGTTAAGTTTATTTCTGGTACCATAATTAAAACTTGTCCTTTTTTTGAAGTAATTAATTCAGATATTTTTATGTATAATTCAGTTTTACCACTTCCGGTTGCACCCTCAACTAAATAGCTCCCAAAACCATCAATGTTTGAAGTTATATTTTTATAGATACTAAGTTGTTCCTTATTTAAATCAATGGTTGATAATATAGATTCTTTTTCAGGCTTAAACTCAATCCTCTTGATGAGTTTTTGATTTATAAGTTTTTGTAGAGGATCTAAATTTGTTGTTATTTTTTTTATGTCATCTAAAAATACTTTTTTATTTTTTTTAACATAATCAAAAATTTTTCTTTGAGAAGGTTTATTTTTAAAATACTCAGAATTTACCTTACTTGTTACTGAAAAAGTATAAGTTATAGATTCCTTAGCCTCTACATCCCCTCCCTTCCGGAGTATAGAAGGTATTGAACTAAAAAGAATTTGACCAAGTGGATACTGATAATAGTTTGATGCCCACAAACACATATTCATAATATCCTTATTAATGATAGGTTTTTTATCAATTATTTTTAGAATTTCTTTTAATTCATATTTTTTCTTTACCTTCTTATTATCCGTGTTGATACTTGATGGAACCACAATACCAAGCATTTTTTTCCTCCCAAACATGACCTCAACACGTACACCAGACATATCCAAATCTAGATTTTTAGGTGCTATATAATCAAATGTTTGGTAGATCGGTAGATTTAAGACAACTTTGATTAAATTAGACATCACCTTATTATACATTCACATGTATTTTTTTATATTCAGTCAAATCAAGGGAAAAATTTAATTATCCACAGATTTTGTGGATAAAACTGTGGAAAACTAGCAAATTTTGATGACAAATTATTTTGTTTTCTCAATTCCTTTGGATTGTACAATTTATAATCAATTAAAAAATTTTATATTTTTCAATGATTTATGAGTTTAATACTTTTTTTAATTTATATAGACTAATTTAAACTCATGTTTTATTGGAGGTCTGCCAAAACTGTTGATAAAACACAAGATTTTCCTATATTTCCTTGTAATTAAGCAAGGAAACCATTAATTCATAAGGTTTTTAGATTTTTTTTAAGAAATTTAGTTCATAAGAGATCACAGAATTAATCTTTATGAAATCTTGTTGTCATAAAAAGTCAGATTTTTGAGCTATAATACTAACCTATGATTACACAGCAGCAAATACTTAGGCTAAATTCAGCTGGTCGTCCAACCGGATGGGTAAACTATCAGGATGCAGTAAGACTTTATTGCAATGATCAGGTGTCATATGAATGTGGGACGTCATCTTTAATGATCAGAGGAGGGTTTAATAGAATTTTAAACAAACAGAGTGTTATATTGTTAAATTCTATTGTCGCAACACGAAATTTTGGGAAGTTTGACTATGCTTCATTTACCCCAACTTTAACGAATGAAACCCTATTTAAAAGGGATAACCATCATTGTATGTATTGTGGCCAACAATTTTTAAAGAAGGAACTTTCAAGAGACCACATCATACCACTATCACATGGAGGTGATGACATTTGGACAAATGTTGTCACAGCCTGTAGAAGGTGCAACAATGCCAAAGGAGGAAAAAGGCCAGAAGATGCTAAGATGCTGTTGATTGCGATACCATTTATACCCTCAAGAGTTGAATATATATTTCTAAAAGGCAGAAAAATTCTTGCAGATCAAATGGAGTTTTTGATGTCGCACATCCCTAAATCTAGCCCAATTTTTGAAAGATATAAAATAGGTTAATATTGCTTTAAAATTTATTAATGAGTAAGGATTCAAATCAAAGGATAGCTGTTCTTTTAATAAACTTAGGGACACCCGATAAACCGCAAGCGAAGGAAGTTAGGGAATACTTAAGAGAGTTCCTGTCTGATAGAGATGTAATAAGATTACCTAGGTTAATTTGGTTGCCTATCCTATATGGCGTTATTTTACCGTTCAGATCTAAGAAAAGTGCAAAGCTTTACCAACAAGTTTGGACTGAAAGAGGATCACCGTTATTATACAATACTTATGACCAGTCAAAAAACTTACAGAAACGGTTAAATAGTAATAAACCAGATAAGTATCATGTTGAAGTGGCAATGCGGTACGGAAACCCCTCTATTGATTCTGTAATGGAAAAATTAATAAATGATGGATTCAAAAAAATAATTTATATACCTCTTTTCCCACAATATTCTACAACTACGACTTTATCTATTTATAAAAAGATTTGTGAGTTTGAGGATATGATCCCAATGTATAAGTTTGTATCAGGATTTCATTCTCATGATCTTTATATTAAAGCTATGGTAAACAAACTTCAAAAATTCCAAGAAAATAAAGGGGTTCCTGATAAGCTATTATTTTCCTATCACGGTATTCCTAAATCTTACATTGGAACAGATGAACCTTATGAAGAACAATGCCATAAAACCTCTAAGCTTATTGCAGAAAAATTAAATATAGAGGAATCATCTTACGAAAGCGTGTTTCAATCTAGATTAGGAAAAGCTGAATGGTTAAAACCATATCTGTCTGAAAGGTTAAAGGAGTTGCCTAGTGAAGGAAAAAATAATGTACATATTTTCTGTCCGGGATTTGTTTCAGACTGCTTAGAAACTTTAGAAGAAGTGGGTCAAGAAGGGAAAGAAATATTTTTAAAGTCCAATGGCAGACATTATGAATTTATTACATGTTTAAATAGTAATGATGGTTTTATAGATTTACTTGAAAATATTGTTCTTGGTAAAGAGAAAGAATTTTAAATAAAAAATTTCTTTAATTTCTTTTTAACCAAGTATTTTTTTAATTTGGTATATTCTGGAATTCCATTTTTATACGTTGGATAGTCTTCTCCTTTAACTAAATCAAGTATATATTCTTTACATTTTTTTGTAATATTAAACCTATCTGAACTAATAAATCTTTTAGGTAAAGATTTTTCTTTATTTGCAACATTTCTTAAATTAGTATGTCCAATTGACCAAGAATATTTTCCATTTCTTCTTTTGCCCTTAATAGTTAGCATAATTTCATTTTTACCTTGTTTAGCAAATTCAACTGATTTCTTACCTAATTCAATAGCTTGTTTAACATCAATTTTAGAACCTATATGCCTTGATGCTCTTTGTAGATAATCTGATACTGCCCAGTGAACTTTATATTTAAGAGAATTCGCCACCATAGAAGCTAATTTTGGAGCTACCCCTCCAAGTTGTGCATGTCCAAAACTGTCTTTACCATTACCACTAGAAATAAATTCTTTTTTTGAATTCCTTATTCCTTCTGAGGAAACAATAACGCAATAACCATTAGTTTTTACTACCTGACTAACTTTCCGAAGAAATTTTTTTGAATTAAATGTCACTTCTGGGAAAAGTATAATATGTGGTGGCTCAGTAGTTTTATTTTTGATGATTCCAGATGCAGCTGCCAACCAACCAGCATGCCTGCCCATAACTTCCAGAATAAATACTTTAGTTGATGATTCTGCCATTGAAGAGACATCTAAAGAAGCCTCATAAGTAGATACAGCAATATATTTTGCAGCAGTACCAAATCCAGGACAGCTATCAGTTACAGGTAAATCATTATCTATTGTTTTCGGCAATCCGATACATTGAAGATGATAATTTACTGACTTACAATATTGGGACAGCTTTAAGGTTGTATCCTGAGAATCTCCCCCACCATTATAAAAAAAATATCCAATATTATGAGACTTAAATACCTCAACTATCCTCTCAAACTCTTTTTTATTTTTTATTGGGTCTTTTAATTTAAGCCTACATGATCCAAAAGCACCTCCAGGCGTAAACTGGAGTTTATTTAGTTCTGTTTGATTTTCTTTTGAGATATCGATGAGTTCTTCTCTTAAGGCCCCTATAATTCCATTTTTTCCAGCATAAATTTTTCCAAAAAAGTTTTTATATTTTTTAACAGCATTAATTAATCCAAATGCCGTCGCATTTATCACAGGAGTAACTCCGCCAGATTGAGCATAGAAAATATTTTTCTTCATATTAATTCACACAGTTTTTTTATTTGATTGATCCAAGAGTTTTTTTGTCCATCCCTCATTCCAGATTGTATTAAAAATTTGTCCATTTCAGCAAGGTCTACTTGATTTCTCTCAATTGCATTAGTATTTTTCTCAATAGCATCAATGTATGCTAGGTTAGAAAGCTTTTTTGATAAATAAATTATTTTCTTATTTTCAGATATTATTTTAACATATCTTTTATATTTTGATCCTAAATCAGATATGATTGAATCAATATTTGCAAAGACATTATCAATATTTCCATATCTATTAATTAATATTGAAGCAGTTTTTTCACCAATACCGGGGGCGCCTGGAATGCCATCAACTGAATCACCCATTAAACCAAAAAGCTCTGGAAGGTTCTGAGGCGAAAATTTTAATTTGTTTTTTAAGTCATTATGATTAAATTTTTTTCCACTTAAATTCCACCAAGCATCGTCTTCATAAATTATTTGAAATAAATCTTTGTCATTAGTAATTATAATATTAGACATTCCGGCCTTCCTTGTATTTATAGAGACTGTATTTATAATGTCGTCTGCCTCATATTTATCACTAGCAAGATTATTAATACCTAAGAGATCTAGAAAATTCCTACATAAATTAAATTGAACTTTTAATTCTTTCGGTGCATTTTCTCGATTCTTTTTATAATCAGGAAAAATTTCATTTCTAAAACATGTGCCAAGACTCTCATCAAAAGCACACAGAATATATTTTGGTTTTATATCTGATAGTAGATCTAAAAAAAATGTACAAAAACCAAGAAAGGCAGATATTGATTCATAATTTTTAGTCTTAATTTTTGGCATAACAAACCAATATTTTAAAACAAAACCTGTTGCATCAATTAAATATACTTTTTCTTTTTTATTGAACAATCTTGATTAGATCTCCAATTTTTGGGTTGTCGTTTGGATAATGCCCATTAAGTAATCTCAACTTATCTTGTGCAAAGGTTCCCAAAGGAGATTCTTTAGCAAGTTTTTCATAACTCATACCCTTTCTAAATCGTATAACTTTTATCCTCAAACCTTTGGAATTTCTAATTTCCTTATCCGTCATCTTTGAAAATGTTTTTATAACAGTTTTAGAGTCAGTATCATTTTTATATTCTTCTCCTTTAGAAACAAATATCCAAACTTTTGGTTTAATACCTTTCTTATTTTTTAATTCGCTGGGTAAATCAAAAATTGCGGTGAATCTTTTATACATAGTATTAAAAGCTGTTGATGAAGCGTACAGCATAGTATATCCAGTGAAGCCGTTATAATTAAACTCTTCCTTTTCTACTAATTCGTTTTTTGTTAAGAATGATGTTTTGTTGATACCATCTATCAAAAATTTTTCAGGTGTGAGTCCATTTTCCAGATCATCGACCAATAATTCCTCTAATCTTATAATTAATTCTGACCCATTTTTATTTAAAATGATATTATCTGGATTGTTTTGCAACAACCAAGATTCATCAAAATTAAATTTAATTGCTAAACCAGGATGAAAAAAAGTATTTCCTTTTACATAACCATCTTCTGGGCTTGATCCATACATCATGCCGTCAATCATTTTTAAGAACTTCTCTTTATTTTTGCTTTCCCTCTTAGAGTTTTTTGATTTTTCTTTTACCTTCATTTCGTCAATTCTTTTTTCTGTATCTGGGTGGCTAGAAAAAATTCCATGATAGCCAACATTCGGTTCCCGGCCTTCAATTTCTGCCATCTTCTTTTCTAAATCATCTCTATCTTTCATTACTTTCAAAAAACTTTTCATAGCATTTGGATTATAATTTGTTCGTGATAAATACTCTCTCCCTAACTGATCAGCTTCAAGTTCAAACTTTCTACTGTAGCCACTATTTATAGCCATATTTAAGAGATTAAATGCATTATCAGTAATCTGGCTACCTGGCACTCTAGCTGCAACCAGCCCTATCAGTATATTTGTTATCTGAGCAGCACTCATACCTCTTACTGCGTGCCTTGCGGTTACGTGACCAATTTCATGCCCCAAGACACCAACCAACTCTTCTTCAGAATTAAAATAAGGTAAAATACCTCGATAGAAATAGATATATCCTCCAGGGGTTGCAAAAGCATTAAACATCGGACTGTCAATTAATGTAAAATGCCAATTAAGTTCTGCTCTATGACTATTTTTTGCTATCCGTTGACCAAGTTTTTCAAAGTAGTTATTTAATTCCCTGTTTTCCATGATTTTGAATTCTTTTAAAATTTTTGAATGGTATGATGCACCCATGCTAATCTCTTGTTGTTCAGTTATAGTTACAAAATCCGGCATTCCTGATACTGGGTTTTTAGCACATCCTGAAAGTGCAGAAGTAAAAACAACAACAATAAATAATAATTTAAATCTTCTGATGAGCATAAGTTTATTATATTGCAAGTGTTGGAACATTTTGAGTTTTATTTCTTTAAGTTCTACTTATAAACTCTTCTAATTTTAAGAGAGCTTTAGCTCGATGACTAATTTTATTTTTTTCGGATGAACTGATTTGAGCAGAAGTTTGTTCATACTCTGGTAAGTAAAAGATTGGATCATATCCAAACCCATTTTTTCCTTTTGGCTCCAATCCAATATATCCATCCCAAGAGCCAAATGATATGAATGGATAGGGATCATCAGGGAATCTCATGTAGACTATTACACACCTGTAAGATGCCTTTCTATCCTCGAATGGTACATCAAGAAGTTCATTTAGTAGTTTTATATTATTTTCTTCATTTGTTGCATCATTACCAGCATACCTAGCAGATTTTATTCCTGGTTTACCATTCAGATAATTAACTTCAATTCCAGAATCATCTGCAATGGAGCCTAGCCCTGTAGCTTTAGATGCACTTTTTGCCTTTAGAAGTGCGTTTTCAACAAAAGTAGACCCCGTTTCCTCTACATCTGGAAAGGTAGTATCATGCCACGTAAGAAGCTCAACGTCCGTTTTATTCAGAATCTTTTTGATTTCTTCAATTTTATCATTATTTTTAGAGGCAAGGATAATCTTCATATATATCTAATAAATTACAGAGTAATATTGTAAAATTAAAAAAGCACCAATAATATAAAAAAATGAAAAAAAATAACCATATCGATAATAAAGGCAATGTTCAAATGGTTGATGTTGCCGACAAAGATATAACCAAAAGGAAGGCAATAGTATCTGGTATCATTAGTACGTCTAAAGAAACCATCAACTCTATAAAAGGAAACACTAACAAGAAAGGAGATGTACTGTCTGTAGCTAGAATAGCTGGAATACAGGCAGCAAAGAAAACTTCAGAATTAATTCCATTAGCACACCCAATTGAAATATCTAATGTAAAAATTGATTTTAAAATTAATGAAAAACAAAACCATATAAAATGTACAACAGAGGTTTCATCGGTTGGGAGAACTGGAGTTGAAATTGAAAGTCTAATGGCGACTCAAATAAGTTTATTAACAATATACGATATGTGCAAATACCTAGATCGGAACATGTTAATTTCTGATGTAAAGCTTTTATTAAAAGAAGGAGGGAAATCAGGAAAATTCAAAAGAAAAAATGAATAAAACTATTACATATATTATTTCAGGAGTTATATTCTTTTTACTTGCATTAGTAATTACTATTAATGTTCTTCTAAACCCAAATAATTATAAAGAAGAAATTATTTCTTATGTATCTAAATCTATTAATTACGATTTCTCTTATGAGGGGAATATTGATTTATCCTATTTGCCAAATATTTATTTCTCAATTCCAAACATTAAAGTTTCTTCAAAAAAAGAGTTTAACCAGGACTTAATTGCAAAAGCACAACAAATTAAAATGTCTGTTTTATTTAAGCCATTAATAGAAGGGGTTATTGACGTTAAAAATGTACAAGCTATAGAAGGAGAAATTTTTGGATTTAATATTGATAATACATTACTAAATACATATGCAATTGCAAAGCGAACTCAATATGTAACAAGAATAAAGAATTCAACTAAATTTATGCATTTGAATGCTACAGGAAATATTATTAATGAAGTTTTAACAATAAATAAAGTAAATATAGAAACAAACTTATTAGCAGCAACAGGGACAGGAACAATTGATTTAAAAAATAAAACAAGTTCATTAAAATTTATTGCCAAAATTAAAAATGATGAAGTAACAATTTCTAAATATGGCAAGGCTTACCCTTTTGATTTAATAGACAAAGAATTGCCAATAAATATTCAAGGCAGCCTAGAATCCCCTTCGGTTTCTGTAGATTTAAGCAATATTATTAAGCAGGAAATTGAAGAAATAACGGACAAGGCTATTGAAAAAATTAAAGAGGAACTTCAAGAAAGAATTAAAATAAAACTACCTTTTTAATAAATAAATGATAATGCAGAAAAAAATTTTAAAATGGTATGATTCATGCGGCAGACACTCGTTACCTTGGAAAGTTAAAGATATATATAAAATTTGGATATCTGAGATTATGCTTCAGCAAACTCAGGTAAAAACTGTCTTACCATATTTTAAAAAATTCATTAATAAGTATCCAAATTTAAAAGCGCTGAGCAAAGCTAAGCTTAATGATATTTTAAAATTATGGAGTGGTTTAGGTTATTATCGTCGAGCAGAGAATATTTTTAAAACTGTACAAATCATAAAATTAAAGCATAAAATGATTTTTCCAACTAGATATGATGAAGTTATAAATCTACCTGGTATTGGCAAAACAACAGCCTCAGCTATATTGACTTTTGCAGAGAAAGGTAATTTTCCTATTCTAGATGGAAACATTAAAAGGTTGCTTTCAAGAATTTATGGTATCAAATCTAATATATATTCTAGAAATATTGAACGGGAATTATGGAAGCTATCAGAAAACCTCCTGCCAGCAAAAAGAGCATCAGATTTTATTCAAGGATTGATGGATATTGGATCTATGGTTTGTAAAAAAAATAAACCTATTTGCGAAATTTGTCCTCTACAAAAAAACTGCCAAGCTTTTGAAGAAAATTTATTTGATCTTCCAAAAATTAAGAAGAAATCTAGATCTAGAAAAGAAGAGCTTTGGGCAGCTTTAATAGTAAACAGCAAAAAAAAGATATATATGCAAAAAATTTCAAAAAATAATCTCTGGAAAGGCCTGTATTCATCACCAATATTCCCTAATAAAGAAGAGATGTTTTTGTGGCTGAAAGAAAAAAATGTAGGAAAAAAACATCATACAAAGTCTTGGAATTTTGTACATAAGTTGTCACATATAGATTTTTTATTTAATGTTAACTTGTTTGAACTTAAATCCAATAAAAAGCTTAGCCTAATTGATGATAATTGGTATAATTTATCAAACATTGATTATGGAACACCGAAGTTTCAAGAAAAAATTTTAAGTTACTTGAGTATTAATTATGTCTAAAGTTATAACTTGTGCAAAATTGAAGAAAGAAGGTAAGTCCCTTGACTATCAACCGTACCCTGGAAAAATAGGAGAAAGAATCATGAAAGAGATTTCGGCAGAAGCTTGGGATATGTGGGTAAATCACCAAACAATGCTGATAAATGAAATGAGACTGACGCCTGTAGATCCCAAAGCTAGAAAATTCCTAGAAGAAGAAATGGAGAAGTTTTTCTTTGGTGAAGGTTCTAAGGCTCCAGAAGGTTTCGTGCCTGAAGAGAAATAATATGCTAGTTCTAACAAACTATAACAAAAATAGTATTCAAGGCCAGGTAGCTCAGTTGGTAGAGCAGAGGACTGAAAATCCTCGTGTCGGCAGTTCGATTCTGTCCCTGGCCATCAAAAGAAATGAATCCAGCTAAAATTAGTGAATTAGTAAATAGTGCCTTAAGCTTGCATAATCAAGGTAATATTGAGCAAGCAGATCAAATATATCAAGCAATATTGAGAGAAGAGAGTAGGAACTTTGATGCGAACCACTTACATGGTTTAGTACTATCTCAGAAAGGTGAACATACGAAGGCATTACCATTCCTTAAGCAGGCAGTTAAACAGCAACAGAATAATTTTGAAGCGAATAATAACTTAGGACTAGCTTACAAAAATCTAAAACAATATAAAAATGCTGAAAAACATTTTCTAAAAGCAATTTCAATTGATGAAACAGGATTTAAAGCATATCTTAATTGTGCAAACCTTTACCTAACAATAGAAGAATATGATAAAGCAATTGAATTTTTATTTAAATGCATATCAATTAATGGAGAAACTTTTGATCTACTTCGTAGAATTGCAGAAGTGTATAATTTGGAATATTTAAAAACTAAAAATGAAAACCTTCTTCTTGATGCAGAGAAATATGGTAAGAAGGCGATGGATACTAATCCACAAGCTGAAGGCCCTTATCATACTTTAGCTATGACATATTTATGGCTTGGTAAAATTCAAGAATCACTAAAATTCTTTAAAGAATATAATTCAATTCTACAGTCAACTCAAAAGGAATTTGGTATAAAACATGGTGACTGCATTAGAAACCGCCTAGCTGACCCTGCTTCATTAATAGCACTTATAAAGCATGAATTTGAACAATTAACATTTATTGATAATGATTCTGATGGAATTAGAAATACAAAATTTAGTAAAGAATATTATGAGTTTTTAAAAAATAATTACAAAAAAATTGAAGAAGGGAGTTTCCAGCCTACGTCAATAAACGAAGAAGAAAAAAAATTATTATTAAAACAACTTTACAATAAGCCTCCAAAATCTAAATTAGAGAGCTATGTAAATAAGAACAATAATATTTTAGAATTAGAAAAAAAGTATGTCAATTCTATACCAGAAGTAGTAGTAATTGATAATTTTTTATCTGAAGAAGCATTGCTAGAGTTACAAAAATTTTGTTACTCTTCAAACATTTTTAAGCTTCCATATAGCAATGGATATTTAGGGGCTTTTTTAGCAAAAGGTATGGCAAATGAATTTATGTTGGAGTTAAGTGAGGAGATCAGAAAAACTTATAAGAAAATATTTACTAATACAAAGTTAGCGCAGGCGTGGATTTTCAAATATGATAATAAATGTAAGGGAATAAATTTGCATGCTGATGATGCAGAAGTTAATTTAAACCTTTGGATCTCACAAGAAAGTGCAAATTTAAACCCAGAAACAGGAGGGTTAATTATTTGGGATAAATTCCCTAATAAAAATGCTACTTTTTATGATTTTAATATAAATACTGCTTCAGTCGCAAAACAGTTAGAAGAAAAGAAGATTGGAAGTACTAAGGTCCCATATAGAGAAAATAGGGCAGTAATCTTTAATTCAATGTTATATCATGCCACAGATGACTATAAGTTTAGGGATGATTATAAAGACCGAAGATTAAACATAACTTTTTTATATGATTAAATATGTACAAATAATTTAATATCCTTTAAAAGTTTCTAACAAAATATTATAATGTGGTATGAGCAATCCATTTAAACAGCAAGCTAGGTTTCGGCTAGGTCAAATCGTTTATCATTCAAAGTTTGGTTATAGAGGGGTAATTGTTGATGCTGATCCATATTTTCAAGGAACTGATGAGTGGTATCAAAGTGTTGCAAAGTCAAGACCTGACAAAAATAAGCCATGGTATCACGTGCTAGTTCATGGGCAAGGAAATGAAACTTATGTTGCTGAAGGAAATCTCTCAAGAGATGCTAGTACAGATCCAATAGATCATCCATTTGTCGACATATTTTTCAATGAATATGATAACAGCGGTATTTATTCACTCAAACAAACCTTTAATTAATTAATTAAATGAAATTTCTATCAAACTTACTTGAGAAAGTAGCATCAGGTGAAAAAATACCATCAAATGAAATTAAGGATTCCTTTGACGATCATTTAGTTTTAGCAACATGCGTTCTGCTAATAGAGGTAGCAAGGTCAGATGATAATTTTGATGACATGGAAAAACAAAAAATATTAGAGATTACGAAAAAAAACTTTAACCTTTCAAATGAGCAAACAGAACTACTTATGTGCATTGCAGATGACAGAAATAAAGAAATGATTTCTCTTTATGAATGGACTTCAAAAATAAATGAATCTTGCACTTATGTAGATAAAAAGAGGTTAATGGAATTTCTTTGGGATGTTGCTTTTACTGATGGAGTGGTTGACAAATATGAAGATTATACTATAAGGAAAATCGCTGAATTATTGTATGTAAAACACAAAGACTTTATAAAGTCTAAACTCCGTTGATTATTTAATTCTAAAAGTAGCAATTTCCCCAAATAAATTTGGAAAAGTTCTTACAAGGAAATTACTTTTTTGATCCATTGTTGTTATAGATTTTTCTAAAATTTTATAATTATTTTTCTCACAAAACATTACAAAGTCTTCAATAGTACAAAGATGGATATTGGGAGTTTCATGCCAAGAATAAGGTAAATTTTTTGTAATAGGCATGGTACCCTTTAAAGTCAAACCTAGACGTGATGACCAGTGCCCCATATTAGGAAAAGAAACAATGATTTCATTCCCAACACGTAACATTTCATCGATTAATTTTTTAGGTTCTTTGAGAACTTGCAAAGATTGGGCTAAAACAACATAATCAAATGATTTTGAGTTAAATTCACCTAAGCCAGAGTCTAGGTCTACTTGTAAAACATTAACCCCATTTTTTATAGATTCTTTTATATTTTTCATGTTAATTTCTACGCCATATCCATGTACATTATACTTTTGTTTCAAAATTTTTAGAAGTTGACCATCTCCACAGCCAAGGTCTAAGACTTTTGAAGAAGGTTTTATCCAGGAACTAATTAATAATAAATCCTTTCTAGATGCCATTATGAACCTCGGTTAAAAATAATTTCATTATTTCAAAATAATCATTATTCTCCATTAAAAAAGCATCATGTCCTCCATCTGATATAATTTCAGAATAACTGACATTTTTTTTCCGTTCCAAGAGTAATCTCATTATTTCTCTAGATCTTTCTGGAGGGAATCTCCAATCAGACGTGAAAGATATTACTAAGAATTTACAATTAGTTTCATCTAGTTTTTGACCAAACTTTTCTCCATAATCTTTCACTGGATCATAGTAATCAAGTGCTTTTGTCATCAACAAGTATGTATTAGCATCGAAGCTGGTAACAAATTTTTCTCCTTGATAACGAAGGTAACTTTCGATTTGAAATTCAACATCAAAATCAAAATTTAATTTTGATTTTTTTAGATCCCGACCAAACTTTTCTCCCATAGATTCATCTGATAAGTATGTAATGTGTCCAAGCATTCGCGCCAATGCTAAACCCTGATTTGGGAATGAATTTTTTTCTAAATAATTACCCTCATGCCAGTTTGGATCTTTCATGATAGCTTGTCTAGCGACTTCATTAAATGCAATATTTTGTGCAGTTAATCTAGGTGCAGCTGCTACGATAATTGAGTTTTTGATTAGTGAAGGATATTGTATTGCCCATTGAAAGGCCTGCATTCCACCCAAACTTCCCCCAACAACAACTTGCCAATATGGTATTTGCAAATAATCCATAAGAACTTTTTGTACATTTACCCAATCACCAACTGTAACAATTGGAAAACTAGAACCATAAGTTTTTTTAGTTTTAGGATTGATGCTTTTCGGTCCAGTAGAACCATGACATCCACCAATATTATTTAATGAGACAACAAAGAATTTATCGGTATTTATTGGTTTATGTGGGCCAATCATATTATCCCACCACCCAGGTTTTTTATCATTGTCATGATATCCTGCTACATGATGGTTCCCAGAAAGAGCATGACAAACAAGAACAGTATTATTTTTTTCAGTATTTAAAGTGCCATAGGTTTCATAAACTATCTCATAACTCTCTAGTGATTTACCACATTCAAATGTCAAAGGATCTGTGATCTTCATTATTTTTGGTGAAACTATGCCAACTGAATTTATCTTTTTCATACTTAAAAATATCTAATTAGTTCAAAAATTGGCCTGAGAATAATCATTTCAGAGAGCTGAATTAATAAAAGCAACACTATCGGTGAAAAATCAATGCCTGGAGTTTGTGGTAGCAAATTGCGTATCGGAGAGTACAGAGGTTCACATAATTCATTAATTAAGGAAAACAATGGATGTTGGTTATGTACAAAAAACCAGCTTGCAATTGCACCAATAATTATTAACCAAAAATATAAGTTTAAAATTGTTTTTAGAAACAAACCAAACGCCAATATTATTACATGAACAAGATTAAAATTTATATTCTGAAATAGATATGGAAAGGTCATTTCAACTGAAATTATAGTAATAATTAAAAATATTATAATTAAGTCTATTCTGCCTATATTTAAAGAAAATAACCTTAGGGGAGAGAGAATAGGGTTAGTTATTTTAACAATTGATTGACATATCGGGTTATAAAAATTTACTCTGGTTAATTCAAAAAGAAATCGAAATATTAAAATATATTTAAGAAATCCAAGGACCGTAGCGGCAATTAGTAAAACTGGATCTGAGAAGTAATTATTCATCTAGGTTTTTTATTGATATTTTTTGCTCTTCTAAAAGCTTGAGTAATTGAGTCTTCTAGGATATTTTTAAATTTATTCTTTTTTAAAGTTTTTAAGGCAGCCTCTGTAGTTCCACCTTTTGAAATAATTGTTTTTTTAATATTTTCAAGATCTCTACTGTCATTCTTACAAAGATAAGCCGTCCCAAAAAATAATTCACTTACGTATGCGTGTGACTCCTTTTCAGAAAATCCAAAATTTTTAAATATTTTTATAAGCGATTGACAAAATTCAATAAAGTATGCTGGCCCGCTACCCAGAAGAGCTGTAGCTTTATCTATTTCAAGTTCAGAACGGACATTAGTAACTGATCCAAATATTTTCCATAAATTATTTATTTTTTTAGCTTGCAGATTACTTACATATTTATTGAAGTAAATAAATGTTGTTCCATAACTAAACTTACTGTTAATGTTTGTCATAACTCTTGAAATAGCTAGTTTCTTTTTATTGCATCCGGACATTATTGATTTAGATTCAATTCCAGCCATTAGACTGATAAGCACTGTATTTTGCTTTAGTATATCTTGAAGGCTGTCACATACTTTTTTATAATCACCAGGTTTTACAGCTATAATCACCAAGTTACTATAATTTATTAAATCAGAGATACTATTTTTAAAAATTATTTTGTCTCGTATGGCAAACTTTTTTTTCCTTTTATTAATATCATGGACAAAAATTTTTCCTTTAAAATTATTGCTAATTAATGATTGGAGCAATGACTGAGTTAGATTACCCATTCCTATTATAGAAATATTATTACTCATTTTTTTCTTACTCCAAAAATATGCTGCCCAATTCTTAACATTGTAGATCCATTTTTTAATGCATTTATATAGTCACCACTCATTCCTATAGATAATGTATCAAAATTTTCTCTTTCCTTTTTATGTTTTTCAAAAGCCAACCTCAGTATATTATATGAATCTTGATTTTCTTTCAAAATATTAGACTTTTTTGGTATTGCCATTAGCCCCCGAATTAGAACATATTTGAGATCATCAAGCCCTCCTAAAAATTCATCCAAACTAGACAAATTTATACCAGACTTTGATGCTTCATTGTCAAGATTGATTTGAATGCAAACGTTCATCAATTTATCATTTTTTTGACATTCGTTGTTTAATATTATTGCATGTTTTTGAGAGCAAATGGTTTGTACCCAATCAAAATATTTACATAACTTTTTAATTTTATTTGACTGAATCTTACCAATAAAATGCCATTCTGCTTTATGATCTTTCAAAAATTCTATTTTTTTTATAGCTTCCTCAACATAATTTTCTCCAAATATAGTATGACCAGATTTTATTACTTCTAAGAGCCTATCTTTTTCTTGAGATTTTGTAACAACAACTAATTTAAACTTATCAAAAGGTATAGTTAAATGTTCTTTGATTTCTTGGTAGAGTACAGTTATTTTATTATCATAACTACGGTTCATTTATTTAATTTTCGATTCTTAAAGACTAGAGACATAATTGCCATTCTAATTGCAATTCCAGATGAAACTTGATCTAGAATCACTGAATTTTTTCCATCAGCAACATCAGAGTCTATTTCAATTCCTCTATTTATTGGTCCAGGGTGCATTACAATAACATCATTTTTAGCAACACTTAGTTTTTTTTGTGTTAATCCATAGTCTTTATAATAATCATCTGTAGAAATCAGTGCTTCATGCATCCTTTCTTTTTGTAGCCTCAACATGATAATAACATCAGACCGTTCAATCCCTTCTTCAAAATCCTTAACATAGTTCACATTCATCTCTTTTAAATCTTCCGGCATTAAATTTTTTGGTCCAACTACATTAATATTTTTTACTGATAAAATATTTAAAGCAGAGATAGTTGATCTTGCAACTCTTGAATGTAAAACATCTCCAACAATTGAAATATTTAGATCCTTAAAATCATCTTTGTGTTTTTTTATAGTAAATATGTCAAGCATTGCTTGGGTTGGATGTGCATGGGATCCATCACCTGCATTAATAACAGCAATATTCTTTCCAACCTCTTGGGCAATATAGTTAGGTGTACCAGGAACTGAATGTCGGACTATAAACATGTCACAATCCATTGCTTCTAGTGTCTTAATCATATCTAAAACAGATTCACCTTTATTAGTTGAAGAATTAGCAACATCTATATTTATAAAATCAGCTGACAATTTTTTTGAAGCTAATTCAAAGGTTGTTTTTGTACGAGTACTAGGTTCAAAAAATAGACTAGCAATTGTTTTTCCACTTAAATCATTAAATTTTTTTATATTTTCATCTTCATAGTATTCTGCTAAAGAAATAATCTCATTAATATGACTTGGAGTAAGCAGCTCTACATTAAGAAAATGTTCCAATCTATTTTGGGAGTTGAATTGGATTTTGTGATCAAAGTTCATACTATCAACTTATCATATTTTCATTAAGCCAGCTTTGCAAGATTATTGATGCAGAGAGATCATCAAAATGAGATCTTTTGTTTATTTGTTCATGGGTTTGCCTCATTTCTCTGTGCATAGTTTTACTCTCTTCAGTTGTTAAAATCTCAGAGTATCTTATAATTTCTAGATTTCCACCATATTTCTGCTTTAATTCTTCATGAAAATAATTTAGAGATTTAATGAAGCTATTTCGTGTCCTTGCGTGAGGTTGACCAACCACTATTACTTTGGGTGACCACTTTTTTATAATCTTATCTAATTCTTCCCAGTTTGTGGTGCTTTTCTTATTATAAATTATTTTCAGTGGAGATGCTTTTTTTGTTATATTTTGGCTAATAGCTATCCCTATTTTCTTTATTCCAAAATCAATCCCAAAAAAAATTATATTATCACTTGGGCAATATTTTTTTTTCATGACTATAATACATTTTTAGAACTTTTATAAACTCATTTGTTATTTTTTTGCTCAAATCATAATTAGTTTCTTTATCTATTTCCTGAATACCTGATGGAGAAGTGATATTGATTTCTGTAATATATTCATCAATCATATCAACCCCAGCAAGGTAAATTCCATTTGATTTTAAGTATTGACCTATTTCCGATAAAAAATTTTTATGCTTATCAAGAATATTTTTTACAAAAAACTTACCTCCATAAGCTAGATTTGCACGGAATTCATTTTTAGGAGGATATCTGACTAATACCTTTTCATAGACAATTCCATTATAAATTATAATTCTTGTATCACCCTTAATAATTTCTTTTATAAATTTCTGAATCATTACTAAAGTTTTCCCATTATTTGTAACTTCTTTAATTATTTTTTCTTTATTTTGATCAGTATCTGTAAGCAAAGATATAGATTTTCCTGCCATAAGATTCAATGGTTTAATAACAACTTTTTTATGTTTTCTTATAAATTTCTTAATCATGTTAATATCACTAACAATCATCATAGGAAGTTTCTTTTTAAAAAAACTAGTCCCCAATATCTTTTCATTGAAGTCTCGTAAAGACTGGGGTGAATTAATAACTAAAGTCCCATTATTTTCTATTTGATCCAATAAATATGTTGTTTGTATATAGTCAGCATCAACAGGGGGGTTGGTTCTGAATAAGATACAGTCAAAACTATTTAGATTTACCTTCCTTGATTTTGAGATTAAAAAATACTTTTTTTTGCTTCTAGAAAGTCTAATCAAGGAAGAATGAGCAAATACTTTTGTATCTTCAAGATGCATGGTATGTGGTTTAATATATTCAACCAAACATTTTTTCTGAAGAGCTAACATCAATGCGAATGTACTATCCCATTGAGGATTAATTGAGTGAATCGAATCCATAACGATACCAAATTTAAACAATCTATTTAGTCTCCAATATTATAGATTTCTTTAGCAGCAGCTAATATAGCTAAGCGGGCAATTACTCCATAAATATAAAATTTATTTATTTCCGAGTAAATTGGCTCATCTGGGTTCGGGCTCAAGCAAGCATTCTCAAATGGGATTGGATGAAATATCATTCCTGGTGCATTTAGATTTTCTGAATTGTTTTTCATATTATGTAATCTATAAAACCCACCAACAAGATTACTTCCAAAAGAATATATAACAGGTTCGGCAACATAGTTTGATGGTTTCAATTTTTCATAAGAATATATTCCTTCCTGTAAAATCACCTTATCTAATTTATTTCCACCTTTGGTTTTTGACATTCTTGTCCGTTGTTTTCTGTTCAAACTCTTTAAGGCTTCCATGCTGTCAATTCTTATAATACCTATACCATAAGTTCCTGAATCAGCTTTAATCATTATGTATGGGTTTTCCTTTATTGAATATTCATCATACTTTTTTTGTATTAATTTAAATAGTTTATCGGCATTGTATAAGAGACAATCTTCACCCTGTTTTGTTTGGAAATCAATTTCTCCACAATTTCTAAATTGTGGCTCTAAGAACCACGAATCAATATCAAGAATTTTTGAAAAACTATTTACTATATCACTATAATAATCAAAATGTATTGTTTTAGATCTATTAGACCAACCTATATTTTTATCTGGTAAAATTGGTTGTTTAACGTTATTCAGTATAGATGGGATCCCATTAGACAGATCATTATTAAGAACAATTATATCTGGGTTATAATCTCCAAAAACTAAATAATTATCTTTTTTAATAAACTTTTTTTCATCTGTGAAAAAATTATTCTTATCCCCTATTCTTCCAATGCACACTTCGTAACCAGCTTTTCTGATTAAGCTAACAAGTGTGTCTAAGCTTTTTAAATAAAATTTATTTCTTGTATGATTCTCTGGGATTATTAAAATTTTTGAGATTTTTTCTGAAATTCTCTCTAAAGCATGTTGTATAGCTGCAATATATAGAAATTCAAAATCTTTGTTTAAATTATTGAAACCAGCTGGGAAAAGATTAGTATCAACAGGTGAAATTTTAAAACCAGAATTTCGAATGTCTATTGATGAATAAAATGGAGGTGGATATTTAATCCATTGCCGTCTAAACCATGTTTCAATCTGATTATGATTGTTTATAATGCTTGAATGTAAGCTCTTGTCAGGAAAAGCTTTTATATATTCAACGGTATTTTGTTTATTCATCCTAATTATTAAAAATCTTCAAGTAGTGTATGCGCTACTATTGCAGCGGTTTCCGTTCTTAAAATTCTGTCTCCTAAACTTATTATATTCCAATTTTCTTTTCTTGCATCTTCTATTTCCCTATAATCAAAACCTCCTTCTGGACCAACCAAAATAATTATCTCATTAAAACCAGAGTCTTTTTTGGTTATTTTCCTTCCTGGTTGGTGTAACATAACCTTATAAAAATTTTTAAAGATTTGGTAATTAAGAAATTTTTTAAGATCCATTGCTTCATAAATTTCAGGAATAAAGAGCCCATGTGATTGTTCAGTTGCATGGATAATGATTTTCTTCCAATGTTCAATTTTTTTAAGATGATTTCCTGGATGACTTCTTATTGATATTATCGGTATTATCAGGTGTATACCTATTTCAACAGATTTTTGTATTGCAAAATCCATATGCCGAGAACTTGAAATACATTGCGCCAAAATAATTTTTTTCTTTGGAGGATTTACCTCTCTTAACAATTCTGTAATTTGAATCTTCATTTGAGTTCCCTTAATTAAGAACCCTTTGAATTCTTTTCCATCCCCATTAAAAACAACTATTTCTTCACTTTTTTTTATTCTGAGAACATTTTGCATGTGATGCAAGGCCTCATTCGAAATATCTATCTCCTCTTTTATTTTAATGGGCTTATTTAAAAATATTCTGTGTTGTTTATTTGGTTGCTTCATGTATAGCGCCCGTAATTACATCAATCACCTTATCTATTTCTTTAAATGTAATTACATAAGGCGGCATAAAATAAATTACATTACCTAAAGGACGAATTAAAACATTATTTTTGAGGCCATATAAATAAGCTCGCATACCTCTTCTTTCTTTCCAATCATATGGAGTTCTTCTCCTCTTATCTTTAACTATCTCTACAGCAATAATCATACCTTTTTGGCGTATTTCAGCAACATTAGGATGATCCAATAAATGAGTCATCTTGTTTTGAATATAATTTGAAAGTATTCGATTGTTCTTTAAAGTATTATATTTTTTAAATAGATCTAATGATGCACAAGCAGCTGTACACGCAATTGGGTTAGCTGTATAACTATGTGAGTGTAAAAAAGCATTTAATTTAATATATTCATCATAAAAAGCTTCATAAACTTCTTCAGTTGTTAAAATAGATGATAATGCCATGTAGCCTCCAGTAATTCCTTTTGACAAACATATAATATCAGGCACAATTTTTGATTGTTCAAAAGCAAACATTGTTCCTGTTCTACCAAAGCCAACAGCAATTTCATCCACTATTAAATGAACGTTGTATTTCGAGCAAGTTTCTCTTAGAAGACTTAGATAGACAGGGTGATACATTCGCATATATCCTGCACACTGCACCAATGGTTCAACTATTACAGAACAGACTTCCTTATGATTACTCTTAATTTTTTTAAGCATTTCATCAAACATTTTTTTTGTATAGTTTTTATCGGATTCTTTTTCATTTTTATAGAAACAATCAGGGGATTTTACTAAAATTGTATTTTTAAGAATCCCTTTATATGTTTTTTTGTACAAATCAATATTGCTTATAGATAAAGCCCCTAAAGTTTCTCCGTGATAACTATTAGATAGAGCAATAAATTTATTTTTTTTAGAGTAACCTTTATTTTTCCAATAGTGAAAACTCATTTTCATGGCAGCATCTATAGCTGAAGAACCATTGTCTGCAAAAAAACATTTCTTTATTTCCTTTGGAGCTAATTTAATTAATCTTTCAGAAAGTTCTATAGCTGGCATATGTGTAAAACCAGCTAAAAGAACATGTTCCAATTCTTCAAGTTGAACTCTAACTTTCTTATTTATATAGGAATTACAATGTCCGAATAGATTAACCCACCAAGAACTTATAGCATCAATATATTTTTCTCCACTATAATCTTCAATCCAAACTCCTTTACCCCTTTTAATTGGTATAAGTGGAATATTTTCATGATCTTTCATTTGTGTGCAGGGATGCCACAATGTTTTTAGATCTCTCTTAACAATCTTATTAATAATATTCTTATGTTTTGAAGACATGTAAGTATTCAAGAAAAAAAAGCAATTTTAATCTAAGACTAATATCTATAATCGTCTTTTTTAAAAGGACCGTTTTTATCTACACCAATATATTTTGCTTGCTCATCTGTAAGTTTTGTAAGCTTTGATCCTAATTTTTCTAAATGAAGTGCAGCAACTTTCTCATCTAAATTTTTAGGGAGAACATAAACTTTATTCTTATACAGTTTATGATTGTTCCAGATCTCTATTTGAGCAAGAACTTGATTGGTAAATGAGCAGGACATAACAAAACTAGGATGTCCTGTTGCACAACCAAGATTAACCAATCTACCTTCCGCTAAAAGTATAATTCGTTTTCCATCTGGGAAAATTATATGGTCAACTTGTGGTTTAATATTTTCCCATTTATATTTTTTTAAACTAGCAACATCAATTTCATTATCAAAATGTCCTATATTGCAAACTATGGCACCATTTTTCATTTTAACCATATGGTCATGGTTAATTACACTTAGATTTCCCGTCGCAGTGACAAATATGTCAACTTTGTCAATATAATCATTTAAATCAACTACCTTATACCCTTCCATAGAAGCTTGTAATGCGCAGATAGGGTCAATTTCAGTAATTAAAACATTAGCTCCAAGAGCATTAAGTGAATTTGCAGAACCTTTACCCACATCCCCATAACCACAAACTAAAGCAAGTTTACCTGCAATCATTGTATCTGTAGCCCTTTTTATTCCATCAACAAGAGATTCCCGGCATCCATAAAGATTATCAAACTTTGATTTTGTTACAGAATCATTTACATTCATTGCAGGCATCATTAATTCATTATTTTTTTCCATTTCATAAAGACGATGAACACCAGTTGTAGTTTCTTCAGAAACACCACAAATATTTTCTATGAGGTTTTTATGTTTATTATGAACAATTTTTGTTAAATCACCTCCATCATCTAACAGTAAATTTGGTTTCCAATTATTTGGGCCAGATAACGTTTGTTCTATACACCACTCATACTCTTCTTCTGTCTCACCTTTCCATGCAAATACAGGAATATTTTGACTGGCAATTGCTGCAGCAGCATGATCTTGTGTAGAAAAAATGTTACATGAAGACCATCTAACTTCAGCCCCTAAATCAATAAGAGTTTCTATAAGAACAGCTGTTTGGACTGTCATATGTAAACATCCAATTATTCTTGCACCTTTCAAAGGTTTCTTATTTTTAAATTCTTTTCTTAGACTCATGAGACCAGGCATTTCTGTTTCAGCAATTTTTATCTCTTTTTTCCCAAAATCTGCTTGAGAAATATCTGCTACCTTATAGTCATTAAAAATTTGATTTATTTTTTTTGATTTCATTATGTTTCCTTACTAATTAAAACGCTTGATCTTTTAGTATATCAATCTTATCTGTCTGTTCCCATGAGAAATTAGCACCTTCTCTTCCAAAATGACCAAAGACTGCTGTTGGATAATATTTCTTATTCAATAAATCTAGGGAATCAATAATTCCTCTTGGTGTTAATTTAAAAATATTTTGGACAATTTTAACAATTTTGTCATCAGTAATTTTTCCAGTTCCAAATGTGTTTACAGAAATTGAAGTAGGTTTTTTAACCCCTATTGCATAAGATATTTGAATTTCACATCTTTCAGAAATTCCTGCAGCAACTATATTTTTTGCAATATAACGACACATGTATGCAGCAGATCTATCAACCTTAGAAGGGTCTTTTCCTGAAAATGCGCCACCTCCATGTCTTGCCATACCACCATAAGTATCAACAATTATTTTTCTTCCTGTAAGCCCACAGTCTCCCATTGGTCCACCATCAACAAAGCTTCCGGTTGGATTTACAAAGTATTTTGTACCAGAATATAAGTATTTAACTGGAATAACTTTCTTTATAATTTGATTAATAACAAGATCTTCAATATCACGGGTTGAAACATTTTCGTTATGCTGGGTTGATAGAACAACTGTATCAACAAGAGTTGGTTTATTATCTTCATACAAGAAAGTTACTTGACTTTTAGCATCCGGTCTAATCCAATCAACAGATTTATTTTTTAGTACCTCTGCCTGTTTTTCAACTAAACGGTGAGAGTAATAAATAGGAGCTGGCATTAAAATTTCAGTTTCATTTGTAGCATACCCAAACATCAATCCTTGATCTCCAGCACCTTGTTCTTCTAAATCATTTTTGTCTACACCTTTTTTTATATCACCTGATTGTTGATTAATAAAAGTTAATATTTCACAAGATGAACCATTGAAGCCTAAAGAATCTGAATTATAGCCTATATCATTAATTACATCCCTTATTTCAGTCTCAAAATCTAATGATGATGAGGAAGAAATCTCTCCAGCTATAACTACTTTACCAGATTCATTTTTTTTACCCTTAACGAGTACCTCGCAAGCAACTCTAGCATTTTTATCCTGTTTTAAGACACTATCTAATACAGTGTCTGAAAGCTGGTCACAAAGCTTATCAGGGTGTCCTGGTGATACGCTCTCTGAGGTAAATTGAAATTGAGTAGACATAATTTTCAGTGACTATAACATTTTTATTATTTAGTTGCATAATAAAAATGTTATTTTTTAAAGTTTTTTAATATTTCCTTTTCCTCATTGGTAAGTTTGTCACCATCTGAAAATTTTTTCAATATTGAGAAATACTGCTCTTCATTAATATCTTTCTCTAGACTTGATAGAATTAAATCAAGTGTATTTGATGCAGAATTTTCATCTTTATCAACAATTTCCTTTTCTAAGTATTTTTCGATTAAATCCCTATCTTCAGGAAGATGCTCTATAATCATAGAAGCATTCACATTACTGTGTTTTTTATTTAAATCTTTGATAACACCAACTATTTTTTTTGCTAAACCATTTTTAATAATCCTGCAAATTTTTTCTTCAAAAGAATTTAAAAGCAATGGGTATTCCAGGAGAATGGGTAGGATATATGAATCTGACGAGCTAGAGTCTATCGACATTTTAGTGTTTTCTTGAGGATCCTTTTGTTGATTTTCCTGAAAACCAAATAATTCATTTCTTGGTATGCTAACGAAACTTGAGAGTTTTTCTTGCATAAGAGTGCTGAAAACTCCTTTAGGAATTTGTTTAATCAAGGGTTTTGTCATAGATATGAATTTTGATTTATTTTCTACCTTACTTAAGTCTAAATTTTCCTTAAAATTTTCAAACATGAATTCAGAAAGAGGAATAGATGAGGATAGCATTTTTTCAAAAGAGTCCTTTCCGCTTTCTTGACAAAGCTGATCTGGATCCTTTCCATCTGGCAAAAAAGCAAACTCAATTTTTATATCATCTCTAATTTCTGATAAACTATTTGTTAAAGCTTTCCAGGCGGCATTCTTTCCAGCTTTATCGCCATCAAAACAAAATATAATATTTTTTGTATACCTTAATAACTTACTTAAGTGTGTTTTTGTAAAAGCAGTACCAAGAGTTGCAACAACATTCTTAAATCCATTAATGTGAAGGGCTATTACATCTGTATAACCTTCAACAATAATAACTTTCTCAGCTCTATTTATTGTCTGTTTAGCTTCAAATAAACCATAAACTTCAAAACTTTTATGAAAAAGTTTAGATTCTGGGGAATTAATATATTTTGAAGGTTCTTCAGAATTTAGTGATCTTCCACCAAAAGCTATAGTTCTGCCTGTTGAATTTTTTATTGGGAAAATAATTCTATTTCTAAAACGGTCATAAATTTTATTATTTTTTTCTGTTAATAATCCAATTTCTATTGCCTCCTTAACAAACCCCTTCTCTTTTAATTCTTTGAACATGAAATCCCAACTATCATTTGCAAAACCAATATCAAAAAATCCAATTTCATTTTTTGAAATATTTCTTGATTCAAGATAATTTAGAGCAGTTTGATTTTTTTGAAGATTAACTTTAAAAATAGAAAGAGCAAAACTATTTATCTGAAAAAACTGATCATAGTTTTGATATTTACTGCCACTAGTTTCAGGAATTTTTATATTAGCTATTGTAGACAATTTTTCTACAGCTTCCATGAAGGTGAGACCTTCATATTCTTTTAAAAATTTAATTGCATCGCCAGAAGCTCCACATCCAAAGCAATGATAGAATTGCTTAGATTTTGAAACATTAAAGGATGGAGTATTCTCGGCATGGAATGGACATAAACCTTTGTAGTTACTTCCATATTGTTTTAATTTTACTTTGTCATTTATAATTTCAATAATATCAATTCGAGATAATAAATCATCTAAAAATGCTCTATCAATATTTTTCATTTATGCAGCTTTAATTAAAATATTAAGAAGACTTGAAAGGCTTACATCTTTTGGTTTTACAATAAAGAAATTCTTCATTAATTTATTAATATCGCTCAAAATATATTTTGTTTTTAAGCTATTTGTTTCCCTATAATGTTCTTTTAAGAGTTTTAGTAAGTAGCTCTGATGATTCCGAAGTTTTTTATCATTTAGATTTTTGATCTCTACAGATTGATTATTTATTTTATTTTTAAATAATTTGTCCTCATCATAAACAAATGCAAGGCCACCAGTCATTCCTGCACCAAAATTATTACCTGTTTTACCAAGAACAATTATTGATCCACCAGTCATATATTCACAGGTATGATCGCCACTACCCTCTATAACTGCAACGGATCCAGAATTTCTTACTGCAAACCTTTCGCCTGCAATTCCCTCTGCAAAAAGTTTACCCCCTGTTGCACCATAAAGGCAGGTATTTCCTATAATGATCATATCTTTTGCTATATTTTTTAATGTATCTGTAGTTTTTAAGACTATTTTTCCACCAGACATACCTTTTCCAACATAATCATTTGCATCTCCAGTGAGGATTATATTTAAGCCACAGGCATTCCAAGCCCCCAAACTTTGTCCTGCTGTACCATTTAAATTAAGAGTAATTGGGGTTTTATTTAGCCCAACATCCCCATAAATTTTTGCAATTTCTCCTGAGATGTTAGCGCCTATACTTCTATTAAAGTTTTTTATTTTATAACTAAATGATTTTATTTTCTTTTTAGTTATAAATGGCATTGTATCCTTTAAAATTCTTTTAGCTAATAAAGCCTTATCAAAAGGGTCATTAGATTTTTTAGTACAATATCTTTCACTTCCATTTGATATTTTAGTTAGTAAGGGTTTTAGATTCAGCCTTTTATGCTTCTCTGTTAATCCTTTAACATTTTTAAGTAAATCAGTTCTACCAATTATCTGATTAATTGAAGTAAAACCAAGATGTGCAAGAATTTCACGAACATCTTGTGCGATGAATTTGAAATAATTGATCACTCTTTCAGGACTACCAGTAAAGTGTTTCATTCTTAGAATTTTGTTTTGAGTAGCTACACCAGTTGCACAATTATTTAAATGACAAATTCTTAAGTACTTACAACCCAGCGCAACCATTACCGATGTTCCAAAACCAAAGCTTTCAGCACCAAGAATCGCACCCTTAATTACATCAAGTCCCGTTTTAAACCCTCCATCTGCTTGAAGCCTTACCTTATGCCTTAGATTATTTCTCATCAAAGTCTGATGTGTTTCGCTAATACCAAGTTCCCAAGGGCTGCCAGCATATTTAACAGACGTAAGAGGACTTGCTCCAGTTCCACCGTCATAACCTGAGATTGTAATTAGATCTGCATAAGCTTTAGTTACACCAGCAGCTATTGTTCCAACACCTGCTTGCGAAACTAGTTTGACTGAAATTAAAGCCTTATCATTTATTTGTTTTAAGTCAAATATTAATTGAGCCAAATCTTCAATAGAATATATATCATGATGAGGAGGTGGAGATATTAATGTCACACCAGGTACTGAAAATCTAAGCGTAGCAATCATTTTATTTACTTTATGCCCAGGTAGTTGACCTCCCTCTCCCGGTTTGGCCCCTTGAGCTATTTTTATTTGTATTACTTCTGCATTCACAAGATAATGAGGCGTTACACCAAACCTTCCAGAAGCAACTTGTTTAATTTTTGACGTTTTATTTGAATTAAACCTTTTTTTATCTTCACCACCTTCTCCGGAATTAGATCTACCACCGATAGTATTCATAGCAATTGCAAGTGCCTCATGTGCCTCTGGTGAAAGAGCACCAAGAGACATTCCAGCTGTATCAAATCTTTTAAGAATTTTTTTTATTGATTCAACTTGGGAAAGAGGAATTGACTTATTAGAGGTTTTTAGTTTCAACAAATCACGAAGAAAACTAGGTTCTCTACTATTCACCAAATTAGAAAATTTTTTATAATCATCATAGTCACCTGTAGTTGAACATTCCTGCAATGCTTTCACAACATTAGGATTAAAATCATGAAACTCTTCTCCATGAACATATTTTAAAAGACCACCCGTCTTTATCTTTTTGTTTATGTCCCATGCAAGATTTCTATTTTCATCTATTTCTAGTTCAATATCTTTGAAACTTGCACCAGATATCCTTTTAACACTATTTTTAAAACATAGATCTATAATTTCTTCATTTAAACCAACTATTTCAAAAAGTTGAGCACCTCTATAACTTGAAATACAGGAAATACCCATTTTAGACATTATTTTTAGAATTCCTTTATTAATACCATTTATATAGTTTTTTACATAAGATGAATAATTGTTTGGGCTAATATTATTTCTAGAGATCATTTCATTTAGTATTTCTAGTGAAAGATAAGGGTATATGGCTGTAGCACCGTATCCAAGGAGAACTGCAAAATGATGAGGATTACGCGCTGTTGCTGTTTCTACAATTAAATTACAATCACATCTCAATCCATTATCAATTAGTCTATGATGTATAGCTCCAACAGCCATCGGAGCTGGTATTGTTAATTGATTTTTCCCTATTTTTTTGTCTGAAAGAATAATTATAATATTTCCTTTCTTTACACTACGTGTAACCCTGTCACATATTGTATTTATAGCTTCTTCCAAATCAATTGAATCATCAAAATTTAAATTAATACTATCGTAAGGATATTTTTTATGTCTTGATGTAATGATTTTATTGTAGGTCTGGCGATCAAGAATAGGAGATTTTAATATTAATCTATCAGCATGTTTAGAGGATTCTTCAAAAAGATTCCTTTCTTTCCCAAGGCAAACCTCTAAAGACATTACACTTGTTTCACGCAATGAATCTATTGGAGGGTTTGTTACTTGTGCAAATTGCTGTCTAAAATAATCATAAATAGACCTATTAGTTTGTGACATTACAGGCATTGGAGTATCATCACCCATTGACCCTGTTGCTTCTTGGCCCATTTCAGCAAGTGGAACTATTACTTCTTTCTCTTCTTCAAATGATACTGAAAATAATTTTTTATAAATATTTAAGGTTTCACTGTCAAGGTTTATTGGTTTTTCAAGATTACTGTCATAATCAGGGATTGTCATCGAATATTTATTCAGCCATTGATGATAAGGATGTCGTTCCTTTAGGATTTTATCTATTTGTTCAGTCAGCAGCAATTCTCCGCTTTCTGTATCTACAGCAAGCATTTGACCTGGAGCAAGCCTACCTTTTTTTAAGACATCTTCATCCTTATAGTCATATACACCTATTTCAGAAGCTAATGTAATATGTCTATCAGATGTTATTAGATATCTTGCTGGCCTAAGTCCATTTCTATCTAATACACAAGCTGCATATCTTCCATCTGTTAGAACAATACCTGCAGGACCATCCCATGGCTCCATATGCATTGAGTGGTATTCATAACAAGCTTTCAAGTCATTATCAATTTCCTGATTGTTTTGCCAAGCTGGCGGTATTAGGGTTCGCATAGCTCTAAATATTCCCATATCTCCAGTCAAAAGCAGTTCTAACATATTATCTAACGTACAGGAGTCAGAATCCTCTGCTGAAATTAAAGGATGCAATTTTTCAAGTTCAGGAAGAGCATCAATTTTAAGTTTGTCCCTTCTTGCAAAATACCAATGGCGATTACCTTGTATGGTGTTTATCTCACCATTATGGGCTAAGTATCTAAATGGTTGAGCAAGTTTCCATTGAGGCAGCGTATTTGTTGAGAATCTTTGATGAAAAACACATAGAGATGATTTCATATTCTTATCTTTTAGATCAACATAAAAATCTTTTATATTGTCAGAGATGATCAATCCTTTGTACGATATTACTCTCGATGATAGACTTGATATGTAAAAAACATCGTCATGAAGAAGTATTTTTTCTGACTGTATTCTCGCAATATATAATTTTTTTTCAAAATCACTCTCAAGTACATCATCATCAGCTGTGATAATTATCTGTTGGATATCTGGAATATTTTTTAGGGCTTCTTTTCCACAAACCTTTTTGTTAATTGGAACTTTTCTCCAACCTTCTACAACTAAACCTTGTTTTCTTAGTTGGAAAAGAAGAGTTTCTTTTGCTTTTTGTTGTTCTTTTTTGTCTTTATTTAAAAATATTGTTCCCAAACAATAGTTTTTTTTTAATTCAACACCCATTTCATCAGAAATTTTTTGACAAAATAAGTCTGGTTTTTTAATTAGGATACCACAGCCATCACTAGTTTTTCCATCATCAGCAATTGCTCCTCTATGCGTTAGTCTTTGAAGCGCTTTTATACTAGTTTCAATAACCCAATGAGATGGCTTATTATCCATATTGGCAATTAAACCAAATCCACAGCTATCTTTTTCAAAACTAGGAGAATATAACCCATTAATTTCTGTGCGTTTTCTATTCATGAAATGCTGACCTTTGACTATATTATCATATATTTGAGAGTTTTAATGTTTAAAACCCCCTACTATTTTTTGGATAAAACTTTGGTTTATTTTATTGGTGAGAAAACATTTACCAATTGATCTAAGTAAAACAAAGTTATTTTTACCTGATTTTCTTTTTTTATCAAAACTTAAATGTTTCATAATATCTCTTGTCCTGATTTTTGCGGGTATGTTTACTGGTAATTTTAAATTTTGTATAGTCTCAGCGATTAGATTAAAATCATCTATTGTTAACGTACTCTTTTCTACAGAAATTGCAGACGCAAAGACCATTCCTATCCCAACGGCCTCCCCATGCAACATCCCTTTGTAGTTTTGAGATGCTTCAATAGCATGACCAAGGGTATGCCCAAAATTTAAAAATGCTCTAATATCCTTTTCTTTTTCATCTTTTTGTACAATATTTATTTTTTCTCTAACAGAAACAGAAACCATTTTTAATAATTCTTGAGATTTATGTCTCAGAATATTGTCTGTATTTTTATTTAACCAATTAAGGAATGATTTGTTGCCAATAATCCCATATTTTATGACTTCTGCTAGCCCTGAGATAAATTGCCGTTCTGGAAGAGTAGATAGTAAAGATACATCAATAATTACAGCATTTGGATGTTTAAAACTACCAATTAAATTCTTTCCATTTTCATGGTTTACACCTGTCTTTCCTCCAATTGAAGAATCAACTTGCGCTAATAGTGTTGTTGGGATATGTATCAAATCAACTCCCCTCAAAAAGGTATCGGCAGCAAACCCAGCTAAATCACCTATAACCCCGCCACCTAATGCAATAATTGTCAGTTGACGATCAAAGTTTTTATTTATCAAAAAATCATGAATTTTTTTGAGTTCATTTATATTTTTGAAGCGTTCCCCATCTGGGAGAATATAATTTTCTACTTTAAAACCTTTTAAAGAATATTTTATTTTTGCTAAATAAAGTTTAGCTACTGTCTTATTAGTAATAATAACAATATCTTTATTTTGTATATATTCTTTATATTTAATTTTTTTTAGAATATCTTTCCCTATTAAGATGGGGACTTTAGTATTCTTAACTTTAAGTAATATTTTTTTCATTTAAATAAACTTTAATTCTATTTACAATTCCATTTTTTGTGTCACTTGATACATCAATTTTAAGATTTGCTATTGAATTATAAACTTTATCTCTAGAATCTTTCATATTTAATAGATCTTTTTCAGGATCTTTACTATCAAGCAATGGGCGATTTTTTTTATTTTTTATTCTCATGATCTGTTCTTTCACATCAATATTTAAAAAGATAATAATTCCATTATTCTTCATTATATCAATATTTTCTTTTTTAAGTACAATTCCTCCTCCCGTTGAGATTATACTGTTATTATTATCTTTTAGCTTCAGCAGGGTTTTATATTCTAACTCACGAAAATAATTTTCTCCATACCTATTAAAAATTTGCCCTATATTTGAATTTTCATTTCTTATTATTTCTTGGTCAGTATCAAAAAATTTCCTATTTATTTTTTTTGATAATGCTTTTCCAATAGATGTTTTGCCAGATCCCATTAAACCAATAATAAAAATTATATTTGAATTCATAAATTTATTTTATATGATATTTAGGACTTATGTCCCTTAGAATATCTACCAATAATTTAACTTTTTCTGGATCTATGTCTGGTGTAATACCACTACCCAAATTAAATATATGACCAGACCCATGTCCAAAGCTAGACAAAACCTTCTCTACCCCTTCAACTATTTCTGTTTCATCTTTTTTTAATATTTCTGTATCTAAATTTCCCTGTATTGAAAATTTATTGCCAAATTTCTTTTTTATGATCTGTGGATTAAGATTAGCGTCTATACCTAATACGTCAACATCCAAAGTTCCTAAATTTTCAAGCTTATCCTTTAATCCTCTTGAATAATAAATAAGAGGAATTTTTTTAAGATCTAAAGATTTTTTTATCCTTTTAATATATTTTAAGGAGAATTTTTCATATTCATCTTTTTCTAACAAACCTCCCCATGTATCAAATATCATTGCAACATCAACTCCACAGTGCACCTGTCTCTGAAGATAATTAATACTAATTTCTGTTATCTGATCCAATAAGCGCTCAATGAAAACTTTGTCATCTTTCAAAATTCTTAGAACTTTATTAAATTTTTTTGACGAATTACCTTCTACCAAATACGTTGCTACAGTCCAAGGGCTTCCAATAAAACCAATTAAAGGAATTTCATTATTCAACTTCTTTTTTATTAGTTTTATTGTTTCAAATACATAATGAAGTTTATCAATTTCATCAGGTTTACCAATTCTATCTAGATCTTTTTGTGTAGATAGAGGATGATCAAATACCGGACCTTTGTTTTCTATAAATTTTAATTCCATTCTTAGTAGATCAGAAATAGTAAGTATGTCAGAGAATAAAATTGCTGCATCGAAGGAAAATCTTCTTAATGGCTGTAGTGTAACTTCGCAAGCTAATTCAGGATTTCTTATTAGTTTGATAAATCCACCAGCTTCGTTTTTTGTCTCTTTGTATTCTGGGAGATATCTTCCAGCTTGTCTCATTATCCAAATTGGAGTTCTTTCAATTGGTTTTTGTTTTATGGCTTTAATTAGAATATGGTCAGAATCTTTTTCCATTTATTTTTTATTTTTTTTGTCATGTAGATATTTAACTATTCCTTCAGCAGCATTCCTTCCTTCAAAAACTGCTGTAACAACAAGATCAGAGCCTCGAACCATATCTCCTCCAGAAAATATTTTTGGATTATGTGTTTGATGCATATATTTAGAATCTTTATTAATGATAACTCTTCCAATCTTGTCTAACTTAATTTTATTTTTTTTAAACCATATCGATGGATTTGGCCTAAAACCAAAGGCTATAATCACATTGTCTACTTTTATAGTCTTTTCTGTATTTGGAATAATTGTGGGTAACATTTCTCTTTCTTTAGAGCTAGTTTTATTTAATTTCGTTTTTAAGAATTTTACTGAGACAACTTTCTCTTGACCTAATATTTCAATTGGCTGCATGTTCCATAAAAATTCAATACCTTCTTCTTTTGAATTTTTAATTTCCCTTCTTGATCCGGGCATACCATCCTCATCTCTACGATATGCACAATAAACTTTTTTAGCACCTTGTCTAATAGCGGTTCTATTAGCATCCATTGCAGTATCTCCACCACCGAGAACCATAACCACCTTATCTTTCATATCAATAAAATTATTTTTTTGATCAAATAATTTTCTGACATTTGATTTAAGGTATGGCAAGGCATCATAAACCCCTTTTAGATTCTCTCCATCAAAACCACCTTTCATATATTTATATGTACCCATTCCAAGAAAAACAGCATCATATTTTGATTTAAATGTATTAAAACTAATGTCATTTCCAATCTCAGTATTTAATTTAAATTCTACTCCCATATCCTCTAAAACTTTTCTTCTCTTTAGTACAACTTCTTTTTCTAATTTAAATGGAGGAATACCAAATGTTAGTAAACCACCAACTTCTTCATATTTATCATAAACAATTGGTTTTATTCCATTTCTTACGAGTACATCAGCACATGCCAAACCTGCTGGACCTGCACCAACAATCCCTACCTTAAAAGGAGTTTGTTTTACATTTGACATATCAGGCTTCCAGCCTTTTTTAAAAGCTTCATCAGTTATATATTTTTCTATACTTCCAATCGTGACTGCACCAAGACCATCATTAAGAGTACAGGCGTCTTCACACAAACGATCTTGAGGACATATTCTCCCACAGATTTCTGGCAGAGAATTAGTTTGATGGGATAATTCAGCAGCCTCAAAAATTTTATTTTCTTCAATTAATTTTAGCCATTGAGGAATATAATTATGAACAGGGCATTTCCATTCACAGTAGGGGTTTCCACATTCAATACATCTTCCAGATTGTTCAGATGCATGACGAGTAGAATAGTGACCGTAAATTTCACGGTAATTCTTAATCCGTTTAGATACGGGCAGTACCTTCGGATCCATTCTTTTTATTTCTAAAAATTGTAGATTTTTATCCATGATAGAATTTAATTATACTATTATTAATAGGTATATAGTAATAACTTATTTCAATAAGTACTTAAAAATGATTTCTTAAGAAAGTAAATTTTTTACATGTTTACTAACTACAGACAAGTCAATTGCATCATTATTCTTTTTAATATCAGACATAACTGCACCTATGTCTTTTACTGATTGTGCCCCAGTACTTTTTATTGATGCTTTAACTATATCTACAATCTTACTTTCATCTAACTCTTCTGGTAAATAATCCTCTATAAGATCCATTTCTTTCTTTTCCTTGTCAGCAAGGTCATTTCTTTTCGCCTTTATAAATTGACCATATGCATCTTGATTTTTTTTAATTAATTTTTTTAGTATTTTTAAAGTTTCTCCATCACTTAATTCTTTTTTCTTTTCTTTTTCCTCTTGATTTATGAAGGACATGATGAACCTAATGATATCAACTTTCTCTTTGTTACCTGATTTCATAAAAGCAACTAAATCAAGCTTAATTTTATTTTTAATAGAATTTTCAGGCATCTATGAGTTTAGAATTTTTTATATGGAGGCTTCTTCCTAATTGTCCCTAAACTAATTTTTCTTTTATGTCTTTTTGTTGCTGCATCAAGTTTTCTTTTTCTCATTGCAGTAGGCTTTTCATAGAACTCTCTTCGACGTATTTCCGTCAAAATTCCTGCCTTCTCACAGATTCTTTTAAATCTTCTTAAGGCTATTTCAAATGGTTCATTCTCTCTAATTTGAACACTTGGCATAAAGTTATATAAAATAGTTTATAATGGCGTTATATTACTTGAATATCACAATAAAGCAACAGTATTATAACCAACATTATCAAATGATTATATTAGGAATAGAAACATCATGCGACGAAACAGCTTTAGCGTTATATGATTCTAACAAAGGAATTATAGGGCATGTACTGCACTCTCAAATTGATATACATAGCAAGTATGGAGGGGTAGTTCCAGAATTAGCATCTAGAGATCATACATGTAAAATTGTTCCTTTACTCAGTGAATTACTTTTAAAAACACAAATTGACATTAAAAATATTAATTTAGTTGCTTTTACAAATGGACCTGGTCTTATGGGCCCATTATTAACTGGAGCTGCGTTTGCGAAAACACTTGGGTGGACTCTTGGAATAAAAAGTATTGAAATTAATCATCTAGAAGCACATATTTTTTCAGCAATGATGACTGAACCTAAGTTGGAACCACCCTTTTTATCATTATTAGTTTCTGGTGGACATACTTTTCTATCTGTTGTTAGTGAAAATAATAAATATAAAATCATTGGAAAGACTTTAGATGATTCAGCCGGTGAAGTTTTTGATAAGATTGCACGTCAGCTTGGACTTGGTTATCCTGGTGGACCAGAAATATCTAAAGCAGCAGAAAAAACAAGTAGAACTATATTTAAATTTCCTAGACCTATGTCAAATAGCGGAGACTATAATTTTAGTTTTAGTGGACTTAAAACTCATGTAAACAATGTCATAAAGGAAACTAAATTAACAGACCAAACGGTTTATGAAATATCTTTAGATTTTGAAAATGCTATTATTGATGTTTTGATAAAGAAAACATTAAAAGCTGCTCAAGACCTTAATATAAAAAATATAGTTGTAGTAGGAGGTGTTAGTGCAAATACAAAGCTAAGATCTAGATTTAAGAAAGAAAAAAATTCTAAAGATAATATTTATTTTCCAGATTTACAGTTTAGTACTGACAATGGCGCAATGATCGCTTATTTAGGTTGGATGAAATCTAAACTAGAAAAAAATGACTCTTTGGAGATAAGACCTAACCCATCTTTAAAAATTATTTAAAAAAATTTCTTATATCAGAAATACTATCCAAATGTTTTGTAATTATAAGAATCGAGTTTATTATTGCCAAAAAAATAATAAAATCATTGTCGATGAAAAACATTATAAGAAAAGGTAGCAGAAGGAAAGATATAATTGCTGATATGGCTGATACTCTGAAAACATATAGTGAAATTAACCAAATTAATAATAAACAAAAACCAACCCTAAAATCTAGGGCAAAAATAATTCCAAATGATGTTGCCACACCTTTCCCCCCTTTAAACCTTAGAAAGACGGAGAACATATGACCGAGTAATATAAAGAGAGATAATAAATAACTAATGTATATATCAATCGAGAAAATACTAATAAGGATGATAACTGGTATAAAACCTTTTAGTGAATCACCAAGCAATGTTACAAATGCAGCAAATTTATTTCCTGTTCTTAATACATTTGTAGCACCTGGATTATTTGATCCATAACTTCTAGGATCAGGGAGATTCATTAATCTGCTACTTATTATGGCAAATGGTAACGATCCTATGATATATAATAAGAGAATAGTAAATAAAGTGTCAGGGTGAGTTAATAATGTAAGAAAATTCTCAGACATCTATTTAATATATAATTAATAATTGAAAAGTTAAAGTTAACATGAGTTATAAATGAAAAAATATAAAATATTTTTTTTGCATGGTTGGCTATTTGATAGTCGAATTTGGTTTGGTTTCAATAAAACCATACCTGAAAAATATGAAAGCATTTTAATTGATTTACCCGGCTATGGGGGAAATAAAAATAAAACGTTAAGTCCAATTAATTATTGCAAGGAAGTTTTTGAGAATTTATCATCACCTACAATTATCATTGGTTGGTCTTTTGGTGGATTACTCGCTCTACTTGGTTTATCAGAAAATTACAAAAATATAGAAAAAATAATTCTTATAAACTCCCATCCATATTTAATTTCAAATGACCAATTAAGAAATACAATTAGTTCAAAATCAATAAACAACTTAAAGGATAATCTAATATTAAATAGAGAAGAGGCAATTAAAAAATTCTTTTTTGAATGCGTAAAAAGTTCTTCAAAAGAGGTTTCTGATTACAGATTACTTATAAAAAAATTTAAATTATCAAGTATTCCTAACAATGATATTCTTATAAATGGACTAAATAATATTTCTAATATTGATCTCTTCAATGATTTAATGAATTCAAAAAAAGAAATACTAATCATACAAGGAGGAAAAGATAAAATATTAGGAGCAGCATCTTTTACAAAACTTAAAGAAAATAAACATATTAAATTATGCGTTCTAGATGATGTGCCACATATACCCTTTATTTCCTTTAAAAAAGAAATTTATAATGTAATAGAGAAATTTATTTAAATCTAAATATGGAAAAATATAAAGAAAGAATACAGAAATCATTTAATAATAGTTCAAATTTGTATGATGAAAACTCCTTAATACAACAAGAAGTTGCCAATAGACTTGTGGATAGAATAAAGTATCTAAAGTTTGAACCATTGAATATCTTAGATATTGGATCAGGAACAGGATATTTGGCTAAAAAATTACAGCTTTGTTTTCCTAAAGCAAAATTCTGTTGTTTAGATATTTCAGAAAATATGTCAATCATATGTAAATCTAAAAATAAGAAAATGCATGTTGTTTGTGGTGATGCTGAACTCTTACCATTAAAAAAATCAAATTTTGACCTGATAATTTCTAGTTTTACTTTCCATTGGTGTAAAAATTTAGAAAAAATTTTTTTTGATATAAGAAACCTCTTAAAAAAACACGGAGTATTTATTTTTTCTACAGTTGGACCAGATACATTAATGGAGCTAAAAGGAATATTTAAGGAAATTGACAACTATCAACATGTAAATAGTTTCATAGACATGCACACTTTTGGGGATTTACTTTTATCTTTAGGTTTCTCAGACCCAGTCATGGATGTTGATAGAATTACTGTAAAATATGAGAATATAACTGAATTACTTAAATCATTAAGGAATACAGGAAGTAATATTGTTATGACTGATGAGAGAAAATTTCTAGGACGTGAAGCAATCTCAAAAATAAGGAATGCCTGTCAGAAAAATACAGAAAATAAATTTTTCTCAACTACATATGAAATAATATATTCAATCGCATGGAATAATGTACCAAAAGATTTCCCTAAAGATAAAAAGGTCATACAAATTAAAAAGATCTAAATTTGCTTAATTAGAAATTCCATAAGTACTAATATTTTGTTAAAATATTAGCCAAATTAACAAGGAAGCTTAATGCGGAAATATATTGTTTTATTGTTATCTATAATTTCAGCTCCCGCATCAGCAGAGTGGGAACTAAATATGCCCGTTGGGGTTACTACAATTAGTGAAGCTGCATATGACCTCCACATGTTAATCCTTTGGATTTGTGTAGTAATTGGTATCGTAGTTTTTGGAGCGATGATTTATTCGATAATTTACCATAGACAATCTAAGGGTGCCCAACCAGCCAATTTTCATGAAAGTACTAAGATCGAAATAATCTGGACAGTAATACCATTTTTAATTCTAGTTGGTATGGCAATCCCAGCAACCAAAACATTAATTCTCATGGAAGACACAACTGATGCTGAGATTACATTAAAGGTAACGGGTTATCAATGGATGTGGGGATACGAATATCTTGATGAAAATATTTCTTTTCTTAGTAAACTTGATGCAGAAAGTAATAGAGCAAGACAGTTAAACTCAAATATAGAGGCAAAATCGGTTAAACATTACCTACGAAATGTTGACAATCCTGTAATACTTCCAATCAATACTAAAGTCAGAATACTATTAACAGCAAGTGATGTTATACATGCTTGGTGGGTACCAGAACTTGGAGGTAAAAAAGATGCTATTCCTGGCTACATAAATGAAATGTGGTTTGATATTAAAAAAACAGGAATATATAGAGGACAATGTGCAGAATTATGCGGAAAGGATCATGCCTTTATGCCTATTGTTGTTAAAGCAGTAACTAAGACTGAATATCAAAAATGGGTCATGTACCAACAAAATAATAAAATTGCTAATAAAAAATAAGAGAGATAAAAATGGTTACAAATGCTGAACATTTAGACGAACACCATAAAAGCGGAATAATGAGATGGATCACTACTACCAACCATAAGGACATTGGAACACTCTATCTATTTTTTAGTTTAATTATGTTCTTTATTGGTGGAATTATGGCGCTGATAATTAGAGCAGAGTTATTTGAACCAGGCTTGCAAATGGTTATCCCTGGATTTTTTAATCAGATGACAACAATGCATGCACTAATAATGATTTTTGGAGCAGTCATGCCTGCATTTGTTGGTTTAGCAAATTGGCAAATACCACTTATGATTGGTGCACCTGATATGGCACTTCCAAGACTCAATAACTGGAGTTTCTGGATTTTACCATTTGCGTTCACAATGATGCTAAGCACTTTATTTTTTGAAAGTGGTGGCCCTGCTGCAGGATGGACTCTTTATCCGCCTTTATCTTTACAGGGAGGCAATTCAATGCCATTCATTATTTTTTCCATTCACCTATTAGGTTTGTCATCAATTTTAGGAGCAATAAATATTATAGCTACTATATTAAATATGAGAGCTTCTGGAATGAATCTAATGAAAATGCCTATGTTTGTTTGGACTTGGCTAATAACAGCATTTCTATTAATAGCCGCAATGCCAGTATTAGCGGGTGCTGTTACAATGTTATTAACAGATCGATTTTTTGGTACTAGTTTTTTTACAGCTTCTGGAGGAGGAGACCCAATTTTATTTCAACATATTTTTTGGTTCTTTGGACACCCCGAGGTATATATTTTGATTCTTCCTGCTTTTGGAATTATATCTACAATAATTCCAACATTTGCAAGAAAAAAACTATTTGGATATGATTCAATGGTTTATGCAACAGCTTCCATTGCTTTGTTATCTTTCATAGTTTGGGCTCATCACATGTTCACAGTAGGTATGCCACTAGCGGGAGAAATATTTTTTATGTTTGCTACTATGTTAATTGCAGTACCAACAGGTGTAAAAGTATTTAATTGGGTAGCTACAATGTGGAAAGGCTCTATGACATTTGAAACCCCGATGCTTTTTGCAATAGCATTTATAATCCTATTTACGATTGGTGGTTTTTCTGGGCTAATGTTAGCAATTGTTCCTGCTGATTTTCAATATCACGATACTTATTTTGTTGTAGCACACTTTCACTATGTGTTAGTACCCGGAGCCATTTTTGGTATTATTGCTGGGGTTTATTATTGGCTGCCTAAATGGACTGGCAGAATGTATGATGAATCATTAGGTAAAATACATTTTTGGCTTACAACAATTTTTGTTAATGTAACATTTTTTCCGATGCATTTTGTTGGACTTGCTGGGATGCCAAGAAGAATACCTGACTATGCTCTACAATTTGCTGATTTTAATGCAATAGCATCAATAGGTGCGTTTGGTTTTGGTATAGCACAATTAATATTTGTATATATCATCTATAAAACAATCAAAAACAAAAAGGAAATTAATGTAGATGCCAAGGTATGGGATGGTGCAGAAGGACTCGAATGGACATTACCATCTCCACCCCCGTACCACTCTTTTGAGGAAGAGCCAAAAGTAGAATGAATAAAAATATCAAAAAAACTTTTTCTTATTTAGCTTTCTTTACGATATTTATGTTTGGTTTCTCATATGTGCTTGTTCCCTTATATGATGTCTTTTGTGAAGTTACTGGACTTAATGGAAAGACTGGTAGGATTAATGTTGAGTCTGTTATAGAGAATCCGTCATATAGATATGTTGAGGTTAAGTTTACTTCAAATGTTGCAAATTCAGCACCCTTTGAGTTTGGTCCAAATCAAAAAGAAATAGTTGTTCAACCTGGGAAAATATATACAGTATTTTATACTCTTACCAATATATCTAATAGAGATTTAGTAGCTACAGCCAACCCAAGTGTAGTTCCTGGAAAATATGCAGAATATTTTAAAAAAATTGAATGTTTTTGTTTTAAACACCAAGAAATTAAAGCAAATGAAACAAAGGAGTTAGCTATTCAGTTTATAGTTGATAATGATATACCTTCAGATGCATCTAGTTTAGTTCTTGCTTATACTATGTTTAACATTACCAATCAACAACTTGGTTATAACACGGAGTAATCATCATATGAGTGATTCAAAAAACAGTTACTATATACCACATGGAACTAGATGGCCATTTCTTTCATCACTGTCTTTAGCAATCCTATTTGTAGGCCTCTCAAACTATTTAAATGGTGTATCTGGCGGTATGGTTATGATGTTTACCGGCCTAGCTTTGCTATTTATTATGGTTTATGGTTGGTTTGCTGAAGTTATTCAAGAAAGCGAGGCAGGCACATATAATTCTCAAGTTGATATTTCATTTAGGTGGGGTATGGCTTGGTTTATATTCTCTGAGGTAATGTTTTTTGCAGCCTTTTTTGGAGCACTGTATTATGCTAGAGAGTTATCACTTCCTTGGTTGGGGGGAGAGGGAGCAAAAACCCCAACAAACTTATTTCTTTGGCCACACTTTGAAAATGTCTGGCCATCAAATGGACCTGCTAATATAGGGGGGGACTTCACTACTATGAGAGCTGCTGGGATACCCGCTATAAATACACTTATTTTATTAACAAGTGGTCTAACTGTAACCTGGGCTCATCATGGATTAAAAGAACATAAAAGAAATCAACTCATAATGGGATTGGTTGCAACTGTTTTACTTGGTTTTCTCTTTGTTGGTTTACAGGCATACGAATATATGCATGCTTATACTGATCTGAATTTAAAACTAACTACAGGAATTTATGGCTCTACATTTTATATGCTTACTGGGTTTCATGGTTTTCACGTAACACTTGGAGCAACAATGTTGTTGGTAATACTATTTCGCTGTATTAATGGGCATTTCACAAAAGATAATCATTTTGGATTTGAGGCGGTAGCTTGGTATTGGCATTTTGTTGATGTGGTATGGTTAGGATTATTTGTTTTTGTTTACTGGTTATAAATCAGATTGAATGTGGCTGGATTAAATCCAAGTAGTAGCTAATTATGAGGAAAAAAAATAGTAGCAGGGATAAAATTATTCTTGTCCTTAATGAATAAAAACCCCTATTTGACTTGGATTGATCCTTCATTATATATATAAACCCAGCAACAAGATTATAAACAATAAGGGCTAGTAAGAATAAAATTATATATTTCATATTTATGAAAAAACTAACACATAATAAACTAACATACAAAAATTTCTCTGATGAATTTATAAAAATATTATTTTTTTTATTAGTAATTTTTGTGTGCAGTTATCTTGGATTATGGCAAATTGAGAGAGGTAATCAAAAAATTATAATTTATGAAAAATATATAAAGAACCTAGAGAAAGACCCAATAATAGTAAAAAAACTTGATAATAAATTTAAAGAATTTATCAAGCTAAGAGTGTTTGGTGAATTTATTCTGGGCAAACAATTTTTACTAGATAATAGCATTGTAAATAGAAAAGCTGGATACAAGGTTTTGACTCCATATAAAGTTGATAAAAAGATTGTTTTGGTAGACAGAGGATGGATAGAAAAGCATTTTGATAAAACTCTTCCAGAAGTTAGTATTACCAAACCAAGCAATTTTGTTGATGGCTATGTTTTTTATCACAAAAACTTACTAGAACTGGATAAGAGTGTTTATAAAAATCAATGGCCAAAAATTATACAAAATATTAAAATTGAAGAAATCTCTACTTTGCTAAATTTAGAATTAGAGCCATATATTTTAGTAATGTATGAGAATCAGAATAATTCATATATTAATAATAGAAAATATAAGAAGAATGCAGAGTTAAAGCATTTTATGTATGCTGGGCAATGGTTTTTATTTTCAGTTGTAGCATTTATCTTTATGATTATCTTATTGAGAAAAGAATCTAATAGTGATGAAAAAACAAAATAACCTCATTATTATTTTAATTATTTTCACTTTACCATTTATTTTCTCTTATTACTTTTTAAAAATACAGGATTCAAATGAGCGATGGGAAACAACAAATTATGGAAAATTTATCGAACCACTTGTACCTTTAACTGAATTTGAAATTAAACTTTTTAATAATGCATTATTAAATAATAAGGATCTGATAAACAAATGGACACTAATTTATATAACTAAAAATCAATGTTTAAAAGAATGCTCTAAAGATATTCATCTTTTGCGACAAGTCCATATAGCATTAGGAAAAGATATAAATAGAGTACAAAGAGTTTTTTTATCAAATTATGATGAGAAGATAAGTTTTTTAAAAAATCTAGAAGCTGAATATCCAAATTTATTATTTTCAAATATTAGACCTAATCAGTTATATAAAATAATTCATAAGATCTCAAAAAAAGATAAACAGATTTATCTCGTCAATCCAGCTGGCAATGTTATATTAACCTATAAAAGTAATTTTAATGGTCAGAAACTATTAAAAGATTTAAAAAAACTTCTAAAGTTTTCAAAAAAAGAATGATATTAGAAAATAAAACAATTGCTAATCTAAGTTTCTTTGGTGTTTTTATAACTTTGATTGTAATTTCACTTGGTGCATGGGTAAGATTAACTGATGCTGGTCTTGGATGTCCTGATTGGCCAGGTTGTTATGGCTCATTAACATCTCCTGAAACTGAAAAGGAAATATATGAAGCGCAAGCTATGTTCCCCAATTCTATGATTGATGTTGGCAAAGCTTCACGAGAAATGCTCCATCGTTATTTAGCTGGCTTTTTAGGTATTTATATTATTTTAGTTGCGTATTTAACTATAAAAAATAAGAAAAATACATCAATTATATTACCTGTTTCTATTGTATTGTTAATAGTTCTCCAATCATTATTAGGTATGTTAACCGTAACTCAATTAGTGAAACCCACAATTGTTACGGCACATTTATTGTTAGGGACGATTACAGCAAGCCTTATTATGTGGAATGGCTATATTTTCTTAAATCAAGAAACAAAAAGTCATACGAATGACAAGTTTCTAATTTCCCTTGTTGTTGTCTGTACTTTTGCACTTTTAATACAAATTTTTTTAGGTGGTTGGACAAGCACAAATTATGCTTCTCTAGCATGCACAGATTTTCCTAAATGTCTGAGTCAATGGTGGCCATCTGATATGAATTTTAACAAAGCTTTCACTTTGTTTAATCTTCCAGATATTAATTACGAGGGAGGTTATTTAGATTATAATTCAAAGTTAGCAATTCACTTTATGCATAGGTTTGGTGCTTTAATATTATCAATTTTATTTTTAAATCTGTTTATTTATATATATCTATTTCAATCTAACTCTTTATATAAAAAAATAGGCACATTTATAGTCGTCTTTTTTATCATCCAAGTTCTTCTTGGGATTTCAAATATTGTATTTAGTCTCCCTATTACAATAGCTGTATTACACACGGTTAATGCATCAATCTTATTAATGAGTATGACAACCCTGCTATATTATTCGACACACAGTATATGGAGATGATATATTAATCAATGATGAGAATCCCTTTATATATATCAGAAAACTCCGTACATATTGCAAAGGAATTTTTTATTCTTACTAAACCACGAGTTAATTTTTTAATTATGTTTACTGCTATTACCGGAATGTTGCTAGCACACAGCTCTATGATATTGGATTATGAACTAATCTTTTTTGCTAGTATTGGAATTTGGTTCTCTGCTTCTGCTGCAGCTATTATTAATCATGTGGTGGACAAGAAAATTGATTCCATTATGGATAGGACAAAAAATAGACCGCTTGTCAACGGTGTTATTAAAACAACACATGCTATTTATTTTGCGCTTTTCCTTGGAGCTATTTCAATAATTACCTTGCTAGTCTTTGTTAACTACCTAACCGCAATCTTAACCCTTTCATCTATTATTATTTACTCGTTAATTTATTCTGTTTATTTAAAAAATCTTACATCTCAAAATATTGTAATTGGCGGAATTGCAGGAGCTATGCCTCCATTATTAGGTTGGACAGCAATAACAAACCAGATTGATGCTTTTCCATTGTTATTATTTTTAATTATATTCTTATGGACCCCACCTCATTTTTGGGCTCTTGCAGTCTACAAATATGAGGAATATAAAAAAGCTGATATTCCAATGCTTCCTATAACACATGGATGTAACTTTACAAGGTTACATATATTTTTATATTCTATTCTTCTTTTTTGCATTACCTTATTTCCATATCTGCTAGGTCTAGCAGGGACTATTTACTTGATAGGTGCAGTTATTTGTGGATTAAAATTTGTTTATGACTCTTACCAGCTTATGAAAAAGAAATCTGATGAGGATGCAATCAAGCTATTCAAATTTTCAATTGTTTACTTGGCACTGATCTTCCTATTCCTATTAATAGACCATTACTTTGTAATTAATTATAGTTTTTATTTAGGCAATCAATATTGATTGTTTGAGAGAGGCAAGTGTTTTAGCTTCTATTTGTCTAATTCTCTCTTTAGAAATATTATATTTTTTTGATAAATCTTCTAATGTTGTTTTTTCATCCTGTAAGTATCTTTGGACAATAATATCTTTACTACGGGGGTCAAGTTTTGACATAGCGTCATATAATTTTAGATTATTAGTTTTACCTTCAGATTCATATTCTAGAAATAGTGATGGGTCTTCATTATTTGAAAGATAAGCTGATGGAGAAGTCTCATCTTCATCAGAAGGATCGAATGAAATATCTGATCCGCTTAACCGTGATTCCATGACAGATACAGTCTCTGGTTTAACTTGTAAATCATCTGCTATATTTTCAGTTTCAGTTTTAGTTAACCATGAATTACTATTTTTCTTACTTCTGAGCTTAAAAAATAACTTTCTTTGAGCTTTTGTTGTAGCAACCTTTACAATTCTCCAATTTTTCAAAATAAATTCATGCATCTCAGCTCTGATCCAATGAATTGCAAAAGAAAGTAATCTAACTTTTTTATTTGGGTCAAATTTTTTAACTGCTTTCATTAAACCTATATTACCTTCTTGTATTAAATCAAGTAGAGGAAGACCATACCCTTGATATGTTTTAGCGATATGCACCACAAATCTTAAATGTGACATTACCAATTTTCGTGCTGCATCAAGGTCGTTTGAATTATAAAATCTTTTGGACAATTCAAGTTCTTCTTCTCTAGATAAAATACTAGAGTTTCTTAACTGACTCAAATAATGGTCGAGCGAATCCCCTGTGGCTATACCTAGTGCCATTCCAGAAGGAGCTTTTTGTATTAACTCATTAGTCATAATATTTAACAAGTCCATTATAGTGTCTTTAATTAGAGATTCAAGTCAGAAAAACCAATAATTTTCAATATTTTATAGGAATAATAGGGGGAAATTAGATATTATTTTTAAAAATATTGATTATACAGGTATTTATGAATACAAAGAAATTTTGATATAATAAACTCTCATGACCAACATAAAGGTTTCTATAACTATAACTTTAAAAATAATTTTCTTATTTAGTATATTTTTTTTGTTATTTACTACGAGTTTCAGCGCAACAGTAAAATTCTCAGACAGAATTGAAGAATATGTTTTACCAAATAATCTCAAAGTTATTTTGCTAGAAGATAAAAGGAATCCTATTATAATTTCAAGCATTTGGTATAAAGTTGGTTCTAGTTACGAAGAGAAAGGTATTACAGGAATTTCACATATTTTAGAACATATGATGTTCAAGGGAACAGAAAAAACTAAGTCCGGAGAATTTTCTAAAATAATAAAAAAATTAGGAGGAAGCGAAAATGCTTTTACAGGGAGAGATTTTACTGGTTACTATCAAAAAGTCCATAAAAAATATATTGAGAAATGTCTAGAAATGGAATCAGATAGGATGACAAATTTAATTCTAAGAGAGGATGATTTTCAGAAAGAACTTAATGTTGTAAAAGAAGAAAGAAGATTAAGGGTAGAAGATAGACCAATATCAAAAGCATTTGAAAAAACACTAATACAACTTTTTGGGTATAACGGCTATGGAGTGCCTATAGTTGGAACTATGGATGATCTGGATAATGTAAAAATAAGTGATGTAAAAAACTGGTATGATAATTTTTATTCCCCTGATAATGCAATACTAATTTTGGCAGGAGATTTTGAAAAATCAAATATAAAGAAATTGATTGATAAATACTTCTCTAAAATTAAAAATAGTAAAACAACCTTAAAATTTAAAAATAATGAACTTAATAATCTTAATTTCAAAAAAATTGAACTAAAAGAAAGTATTTCAAACCCAACAGTCTTAATTTCATTTGTACAACCTAAATTTAATAAAAATGACAGACTAGAGCATTACAAAATGGAATTATTGTTGGAATTAATGGATGGAGGTAATTCATCTAGATTTACAAGAAACTTGGTAGATAAGAAAAAAATTGCAATTGAGACATTTATTTCATTTGATACTTATCCGATAAATAAAAATATTATTTCAATTGGAGGAATACCACGAACCGACATTTCAACTGAAGAACTAAAAAATGAAATTTTACTTCAATTTCAAAATATTGAACAAGAAGGGATTTCAGATAGGGAATTTGAATCATTAAAATCTCGATTGATAGCAAGCAATACATTTAAATTTGATTCTCTTTTTGGTCAAGTCATGAGTATTGGAGTGCTTGAATCAAAAGGTATAGGATGGAATACCTTGGATTATTATCTTGATGATATAAATAAAATAACAAAAAATGACCTGATTGATATAGCTAAGAAATATTTCATAAACAAGAGTTTTATCTATACAGTAATTTATCCAAAAGAATCATGAAATTGTATTATATATTTTTCTTTTTAATTCTTTGTGTATATCAAAATGAATTATTTTCGTACCCAAAGATCACTCCTATAAAATCAAACCCTAATTACCTACTAATTACAGAAGATTCCTTACCAATTATTGATCTTGGAATAAATATTGATGCTGGGAGCACTGATGATGGAGAAACACCTGGATTAACTAATCTGACCCTTGAATCTCTTTCAAAAATAAAATATGAGAATGAAAAAATTGTAGATCTTTTTGAAAATATAGGCGCAGAATTTATTTATAATGTTGGAAAAGATTTTAGCACTATAAATATAAGATTCATCAACAATGATAAAAATATTGACTATGTAACCAACCTTATAAACTTTATACTATTAAATAGAGAAGTAAGTAAGGAGGACTTAGAATTTCTTAAGGAAAAAATTAAAAATAGAATAAATTCTCAATTTCTAAACCCAGGATCGCTTGCAAGGATTAAAGCAAATGAAAAATTTTTTATTGGGACAAAATATCAACATCCTATAATAGGTTATAAAGAATCTATTTCGTTAATAGCAAGTTCTGATATTATTGATCACCTCAATAAAATATTTACAAGAAAATCACTTGCAATTAATTTGGTTGGCAATATTAATGAAAATGAAGGCGCGCGAATAGTATATAAAATTCTAAATAATGTCTCAAAAGGGAAAGATAAAATAGAAAAAAAATCAAAAATAAAATTCAATGGAAAAATGTATTCGCAAAAGGTTTTAATGGCGTCTAAGCAAACTCACATATATATAATTATTCCTGCCATAAGAAGATTAGAAAAAGATTATTATAGTCTTTTAGTTGGAAATTATATTTTTGGAGGCAGTGGTTTTGGTTCAAAAATTTTTAATGAAATCAGACAAAAAAGAGGACTTGCTTATTCTGTTTATAGTTATTTAAGACCTTACCAAGAATTTGGTGTATTTATAATTAACATGCAAACAAAAAATGAGAATGCAAAAGAAGCTATAGGGATTCTTAAAAATGAAATACGTAAAATTAAAAAAGGTTTTTTTACCGAAGATGAGGTGAAAAATGCAAAGGAAGGAATACTTGGAGATTTTTACATACGCTATGATACAAATAGAAAAATGTTAGGGTTATTAACACAGATTAATTTTTTGAATTTTGATTTAAATTATTTTGAAAAATATGAAAATGAAATTAAAGGAGTTACTGAAAAAAGTATCTATGATGCAGTCAAGAAATATATACGACTTGAAAAATCAATAGTAACTACAGTAGGAAATTTTTAATTGAGTCAGAATAGAGTCAGAATAACAGGTGGCAATTTAAGAGGCTCTTATATTAACTTTCTAGATAAATACAAAATAAAACCGACAAAATCTTATATAAGAGAAGTTATCTTTAATACCATTCCATCAGTTTATAATTTCCATTGTTTAGATCTTTTTTCAGGAAGTGGAATCTTAACAGCTGAATCTTTTTCAAGAGGAGCAAATAAATTTACATTAATTGAAAAAAATAAAAATATTTGTAAAACAATAGAGAAAGAATTTAAACGATTAAATATAGACGATTGTAATTTATTTGAAGAGGATGTTTTAAACTTCTTAAAAAATCGATGTAGCGATACTTATGATTTAATTTTTTTAGATCCCCCTTACCATAATACATTGTTAGAAAAATCTTTAAAACTGTTACAGTCATCAGGATTTTTTATCAATTGTTCATATTTATTTTTTGAGCAAACAAAAAAAGACAGAAAAAATTTTGATTTTGAGGCTTTATACGATGACTGGAATGTATTAAAAGATTTGAGTATAGGGGAAGTAAGTTATACAATCGCTAAAAAGAGAAATTAAAATGAAACTTATTGCAGTTTATCCTGGGACTTTTGATCCTATTACAAATGGGCATACTGATCTTGCAAAAAGAGCAGCTAAAATTTTTGATAAAGTTATAATAGCTGTTGCAGAAAATCCATCAAAGAAGGCTTTATTCTCTTCACAAAAAAGGGTAGAGCTTGCTGAAACTGTATTCTCTAAAGCAAAAAAAATTGAAGTATTATCTTTTAATAATTTATTAGTCCGGTTTGCTAAAAAACATTCTGCGACCATTATATTAAGAGGATTGAGAGCAGTTTCAGATTTTGAATACGAAGTTCAACTCGCAAACATGAATAGGTCCATGGAGCCAAAAATAGAAAGTGTTTTTATGAACCCAGGAGAAGAATATAGTTTTCTCTCATCAAGCATAGTTAAAGATATTGCTGCTCATAACGGAAATCTAAAGAGATTTGTTCATAGTGCTGTTGAACAAGCTTTAAAAGAAGAATTTAGTTAATACTTCTGGCAGTTTCTACAGAAAAAAGATGTCCTGCCGTTAATTTTTATAGTTTTAATTTTATTCTTTTTTTTACAAGGACAGATATCTTTTCCATATACAGATAGTTTCTGGGAAAAATAGCCAAGACTTCCATCAATCTTTCTAAAATCTTTTATACTTGTCCCTCCACTTTTAATGGCATCATTTAGAACTTTTTTAATCGAATCTACTAAATTAGTATAATTTTCTTTAGTCAATCTATTTGATTTTTTATTAGGGTAGATATGTGAGAGGAATAAAGATTCGCATGCATAAATATTTCCTATCCCTGCAATAATTTTCTGATCCATTATTAAGTTTTTAATTGATAGTTTTCTTTTTTTTCCAATTTTAAATAGATAGTCTGGAGTAAAACTTTCAGACAAAGGTTCAACCCCCAAATTCTTTATTAGAAAATTATCTTTTAGTGTATTTTCCCAATGTATAGATCCAAACTTTCTTACATCATTGTATAAAATTCTTGATCCATCTTTAAAAATAATCTGGTAATGATCATGATTATTTATTTTTAAACTATCTTTTCTTGTTAAGAACTTTAAAACACCTGTCATTCCTAAATGTAATATTAATATTCCATCAGGAAAGTAAAATATTAGATACTTACCCTTTCTTGATATATCTGTAAGAATGTTATTATTCAAAAAATTTTTAATCTTACTATTTATTTTCCATCTTAAATTTTTATTAAAAATTTCAAAAGTACTTATTTCTCTTGATTTTATATTTTTTTTAAGAGCGCGACAGACTGTTTCTACTTCTGGTAATTCAGGCATATTATATATAATTAGACATCTTCATAAATGTATCATATGATGATATCATTTATAGTTATAAGAATAATGATTGATTTATTAATAAATGGAATAATTAATTTTACTTGGGTGGAGTATCTAATATATACATTGGTAGTTACTCAAATTACTATAATGTGTATTACATTATATCTGCACAGAGGTGTATGTCACTCTGCAATTGAAATTAAACCTGTACTAGCACATTTTTTTAGATTTTGGCTTTGGCTTACAACTTCAATGAAGACAGCTGATTGGGTTGCTATACACAGAAAACATCACGCAAAAGTTGAAACAATTGATGATCCACATAGCCCAGCTGTTTATGGAATTAATACAGTTCTATTCCGTGGGGCAGATTTATATGCTGAAGAAAAAGCTAATCCAGAAACAATTGAAAAGTATTCTCAAAATTGCCCAACTGATTGGATTGAGAAAAAAATATATTCCGGGAAAAGTAATCTAGGAATTTTACTATTATTCATTTTTAATATAATTTTATTTGGTGTCGTAGGAATAATTATTTGGGCCATCCAGATGATGTGGACACCTATTTTTGCTGCAGGTGGAATAAACGGAGCCGGACACTATTATGGTTACAGAAATTTTGACACATCGGATGACTCAACCAATATAATGCCACTTGCGTTTGTAATTGGAGGAGAAGAACTACATAATAATCATCATGCTTTTCCTACGGCTGCAAAGTTTTCTTATAAACCATGGGAATTTGACATAGGTTGGTTTTATATAAAAATTTTTTCTATTTTAAAACTTGTGAAGGTAAAAAGGCTTGCTCCAAAGACAATAATTGAAAAGACAAATAAAGAATTAGATTCTGATACGAGTTATGCATTGATAAGATCTAAAATAACAGTTATTACAAATTATACAAAGAAAGTTATCAAACCAGTCTTAAAAAGAGAAAGTAAAAATGCTAATAATGAATTAAAGAAGTTAATCAAGAAATCAAAAGTATCATTTATTAAGCAGCCAGATAGAATAAGCAATCAATCCATAATTGATTTACAGAAGATTTTTAATGAGAGCAAAACATTAAGTATTGTTTATGAACTTAAGAATAAATTATACAGTATACTTAATGAGAGAAATATGAGAGGAGAAAAGCTTAGCCAAACTATTAATGAATGGTGTCTTGAAGCTAAAAGCAATGGGATTGATTGTCTTGATGAATTTTGTGAAAGTCTAAAGGGGTATAAAGTAATAAAAACTATTTGATTTTCCCTTCCTTATAAATTACATATTTTTTAATAACAGGGTCAAATTTTTTTATTTCAAATTTGTCTGGCATAGTTTTTTTATTTTTTGTCGTTGTATAATAATGGCCAGTTCCTGCAGTCGACACTAATTTAATTTTTTCTCTCATCTTATTTAATATTATATTTTTTTAAGGCTTCATCTAAACCTAGTTTATCAATTATTCTTAATCCTTTTTTTGATAATTTTAAAGTAATCCATTTTTTCTGACTTTCAGACCAAAATCTATGGTTATGTAAGTTTGGCTCAAAGACTCTTCTAGTTCTATTGTGAGCATGAGACACATTATTTCCAGCCATAACTGCTTTTTTTGTAATTTGACAAATTTTTGACATTTTAAATCTCTAAAGCCAATAATAATATCAGAAAATAATCCATATACAATGTATAATACAAAAAAACTAAGAATTTTATACATGGATACCATTTTTATAAAAGAACTGTGTGTTGATACTGTCATTGGTATATATGATTGGGAAAGAAAGATTAAACAAGTAATTTGTATAGATCTTGAGCTTGGAACTAATATTGCTTTAGCCTCTAAGTCAGATGATGTTCAAGACACCTTAGATTATAAAGAAATAGCGAAGTCCGTAAAATCTTTTGTACAAAAGAGTGAGTTCAAGCTTGTAGAATCACTAGCTGAGGAAACAATTAAATTAATATTTAAAAAATTTGATGTGACATACATCAAAGGAAGATTTAGTAAGCCAGGAGCAGTGACTGGATCAAAAGAAGTAGGAGTCATCATAGAAAGAACAAAAGATGCATCATAAAGTTTTTGTAGGAATAGGGAGCAATATAAACAAAAAGGAAAATATTCGATCATGCATAAAGATAATCGAAGAAGAATTTGAAGATTTTAATATTTCACCAATTTATCAAACACAGTCTATGGGATTTAAGGGACCTGATTTTTATAATTGTGTGTGTTCTTTTCTTACCACAAAAGATGTTTACGAGCTTAAAGATCATTTGAGTAAAATTGAGTTAGATCATGGAAGACACTTTAAAGAAACAAAATTTAGTTCAAGAACTTTAGATATAGATATACTATATTTTGATGATTTAGTTTTAAATAATGAGCAGGTACAAATTCCGAGAAAAGAAATACTTGAATTTGACTTTGTCCTTCTGCCACTATGTGATCTTGATCCTGATTTTGTTCATCCCGAATTAGGTAAAAAACATAAAAACATAATAAAAGATATTGATATTAAGAAATTAATTTTAAAAAAAATAAACCTATAAACTTAAAGTACGACCACCATCAACATTTATATTTTGACCAGTAATATATTCCCCATTTTCTATTAGAAATTTTACAGTGTTGGCTATGTCTTTTGGATTGCCAGTTCTTTTAAGTGCTATCTTTGATATAATTTCCTTTTTCCTTTTCAAACTCCTTTCAGAGACTGGCCACAATATTGCGCCTGGAGAAATACCATTAACTCTTACATCAGGGGCGAGTTCCTTAGCTAAACTTTTTGTTAAAGTTAACAAGCCAGATTTGCTTATACTGTAGATAATATGATCTTTTAAGGGTTTATCTATATGTATATCAATTATATTTATAATTTGACCATTTCTTTTTCTTAATTCGGGTAAAAGTGTTTTAGAAAGAAATAGTGGAGCTTTTAAATTTATTCCAATAATGTCAGCCCAATTCTTTTCATTTATTTGGCTAATATTTGTTGGATAAAATTGTGATGCATTATTTATGAGAACATCAATTCTCCCGAAACATTTTAATGACTTTTTATACAGACTTTTATAACTTTTTGTATTGGAGAGTTGTGCCTGTATAATTGAACAAGATCCCCCTCTTTTTTTATTTAGCTTAGAAAAGACTTTTTTTGCATCAGATTTGGACTTATTAAATGTTAATACTATGTTATATCCATTTTTGTGCAAACATTGCGTAATTGCTAAACCAATTCTTTTGGCGCCACCAGTTATTAATACAGTTTGACTCATTGTCATAGTATTATATTAAGTATTATTAAGGAAATACATATAAACTTAAAAATTAAGGTTTTCTATGAGTTCAAATCAATACACATACAAATATCTAATTGAGAAAACTAAACAGGAAGCAAGATTGAGCTTTTCTGAATTCATGGAATTTGCTTTATATCATAAAGAATATGGTTACTATAACAAGAAAGAGAAAATTTTTGCTAAAGAAGGTGATTTCACTACTTCACCCATCACCTCTACTTTATTTGGAGAATGTATATGCCAAGAATTTATAAATATTAGTAAATATTTAGAAAGTCCATCAGTGATAGAGATAGGTGGTGGAGACGCCAGTCTTGCGATTTCTATGCTGGAGTATCTTCAAAATCAAAACTGCCTACCCACGGAATACATCATTATAGAAACTTCAGATAAACTTGTGAAAATCCAAGAACATAACATAAAAGATAAAATACCAAATCTATTGAACTTAGTTAAATGGAAAAAAAATATTTCAGACACTTCAATTGAAGGCCTAGTTATAGCAAATGAATTTTTTGATGCATTACCTTCAGAGAGATTCAAATTTAACGGAAAAGATTTTTTAACTTTATATGTTGAGGAAAAGAATAATGTTCTTCAAAATACATGGGATATAATTACTTCTGAACAAAAAAAAGAATTAGATATTGCTATTGGAAATCCAAGAAGAATTTTTCCAAAAAACTACACCAGTGAATTTAATATGAACTATAGAAAATGGATAAGTCTTATAGATAAGACTCTTAATAAGGGATTGGTGTTGATAATCGATTATGGATATAATAGCTTTGAATATTATTTAGATGACAGAAAGACAGGGACTCTTGTTTGTAACCACAAACATAATGCTAATTTTGACCCTTTTGAGAAAATAGGAGAACAAGATATATCCACTTTTGTAAATTTTTCACATATTTCAAGAATTTTAAAAGACAAAAACTTAAATGTATCCGGATATTTAACGCAATCAAATTTTTTATTAAATTTAGGAATACTTGAAATTTTTCAAAAAAAAGAATTCAATGGAGATAAAAGAGAATTTGAATTAAATAAATTGAAAAACATATTACTCCCGAATACAATGGGTGAAATATTTAAAGCACTAATTTTGAAAAAAGATTTTAATGAAAATCTACTATGTATAGAGAAATTTAATCATTTGGGAAAACTGTAAATGGAACTTGTCCATATTTTTATACTTTCTGTTGTCCAAGGAATTACTGAATTCTTACCAATATCAAGTCAATCACATCTTATTCTTACATCTGCTTTTCTAGGCATGAGAGACCAAGGATTAGGTTTTGATATAGCTCTTCATACTGGTTCTTTGATTGCAATTTTAATTTATTACAGAAGAGAAATTAATGAAATGCTATTGATGTCTAACGAAGGAAGTCAATATCTAAAATTAATTATACTTGGTTCTATTCCATTACCAATAATAGGTTTGCTATTTGTAGATTTAATTTCTACTAGCATGAGATCTGTAGAGTCAATTGCTCTAATGACAATAATATTTGCAATACTTCTTTACTTAGCCGATATTAAAAAGAAAGATACTCTAAATAAGTTAAAATCTATTAGCATATTTACAATTGTTTTTATTGGGTTTATGCAAACTCTTGCAATTATGCCTGGTGTCTCAAGAGCTGGAATAGTTATTACAGCTGCTCTACTTGCAAATTTTAGCAGAAAAGATTCCATTAAGATTGCATTTTTATTATCTATCCCTGCCATTTTTATGGTAACGGTTTATCAGTCTATGCAGTTATATGAAGTTGGGGATATTAAAATTTTGAACGAACATTTACTAGGTATATTTTTATCTTTTATATTTTCCTATATTACTATCCATCTATTTATATCAACAATAAATAAAATATCTTTTACTCCATATATCATTTACAGATTGATATTAGGTGTTACCTTAATTGGATTGTTTTAGGAAATCCTGTATATACTCTTGCGCAATCTCTCTATGAGCATTTTCAACAATACTCTGTATTTCAATATTAGATTTTTTCTGATCTTCTTTTTTAAGCTTATAGGACTTTATTTTATCGATTAGTCTCTCAAAGAATTCACTCTGACGCTTATGCCCTAAAAGTACATCACAAATTTCTAGAAACTCCTTTAATCTTTCTTCTTTTCTTATATCAAGTTTTTTTATCAAAAATAGAAGTTCATTACACTCTTCTGAACTTGATGGATCATATGATAGATAGTCCTCTTTGCAACTATCTAACAATAAAGCCAAATCTGTATATTCATTTGGTATCTTTAATTTCTCGCAGAAGACTTTTATGTTATCAACATTCTCATGCATGAAATGTGCAATATTTTTAAGCTTAACTTCTCTGAAGCCATCAGGTTTAAATTTAGCGAAAGGGACACATCCGGGCAATAGTTTATCTAAAACATTTATTTGATGTAAGAAATCACAAAACATGTACAGATAATCAGTTTTATAAAACTCTAACCATATCCTCTCAGGTGTTAAATATTCTAATTCACCGCTTTTAACAATGCCTTTTATCTTATCCATAGTTTCTGACACAACTACAAAATCTTCAAAATTTGCATTAAACCTTGCTACCCTTAAGACTCTTAGAGGGTCTTCTGAAAAAGCTTCTGATACATGCCTTAGTTTTCTATTTTTAATGTCTTCCTGCCCATTAAATGGATCTATTAATGCACCATTTTCATCTTGTGCAATTGCATTTATAGTTAAGTCTCTTCTCTCTAAATCTTCTTCTAAAGTTACATTCGAATTTGTATCAAATTCAAATCCTGTATAACCATGGCCAGATTTTCTTTCTGTTCTGGCAAGCGCATATTCTTCGCCAGTTTTAGGATGTATAAATACAGGGAAATCCTTCCCTACTTGTTTAAATTTCTTTGTACGCATTTCTTCAGGTGTTGATCCAACAACAACCCAATCTTTTTCTTTTACAGGAATTCCAAGTAATTTATCACGAACTGCTCCACCCACTAAATATACTTTCATTTTATCGGCCTGACTTTTTTCTCAATTTTTCAGCATTTGTTTCTTTTTGCATTAGATTAAGATACTTTGGTACAATTTGCTCGATATATGTCGAACCCTTTAGCCCAGTATCACTAATACTATCTATTTGTAAAGAATTATAATTATCTATTGTAAATATTTTTCCAGGAAGTCTTTCAAAAATATATGCTTGTAATTTTGAAAGAATATTTGGTAAAGGAATGACTATCCGTCTAATTTTTAAAAAACTTAATGTTAATTTAATAAGAGAATAAAATGTATAAGTTTTTGGTCCAGTGAGATCAAGAGAGAGGTTAAATTTAGATCTATCATCAATAGAAGCGACCATGAAGCTAACTAGATCATTTATATAAATAGGAGAAAATTTTGTATATGGACAAGCTAGAGGGAAGATTGGACTATAAGTAAGGATTGTTTTAAATCTATTAAAAAAAGTATCATTTTCACCAAATACAACAGAAGGTCTGAAAATAGTTACATTACAAAAAGCCGATGTCTCATTTAATAGATATTTTTCTGACTCCCCTTTAGTTTTTAGATAATTACTTTTAGCAGAAACGTCAGCATTCAATGAACTTATATGTAACATACGAGGTATTTTATTATAACTTGCCACATGAGAGATCTTTTGTATCAAATCAACATGTACTAAGTTAAATGTATTAAAACTATCTAGTTCGTTTAAAATTCCTATAGTATTAATTATTAAGTCTGTATCTTTTGTAAATTCACGCAGCGATAATTCATCATTTACATTTGTCTGTATGATCTCAATATTAGGTAAAACTAATAACTCTTTATTCTTTTCTTTATTCCGAGTAAGTATAATAATTTTTTTTGTATATTTTGATAATTCAATAGCAAGATTAGAGCCAATAAACCCAGTACCACCAAGTATTACAATCTTATTTAAATCTAACATGTGTTCAGTATAGTATTTTCAGCTTCCTATTCTGTAAATTTTTTTATTTCGACAGAAATATTTCCTGATATATCTATATTAATTAAACCGCATGATGCCCCTCCTTGGGTTCTAGTTTTACCAGCTGCACCTGGGTTCATGACATAAGGCTTGATTTTCATGTCACAAATATGTTTATGAGTATGGCCATATATTATAAATAATGCATTTGGATGTGATTCTCTCAAAGAATTATGGTAGTCAGTAGTATGTTTATCGCCATGCTCAACAACTATATCACCAAATTGAGTTTGTATTATTTCAATTTTTGATAAATCAGAATAATCATCATTATTTCCATTAACTGCAAAGATATCGATACAAGAATTTCTTAGATTATTAATTATATTAATGTCACCCACATCTCCAGCGTGTATGACATAAGAATCTTTTTTTATTAAATTATGTATCTCTGGGTGTAAATTAGCATGTGTATCAGAAATTATGATAAATGACACATGATCGTCGTTTATAATTCTTTTTTGATTTTTCATTTAAATCTCTAGAATATTGTTGCGCCAAAAATCTTAATTTTGTCATCCTCTATTCCCAGTACCAAACGACCTAGGAAATCTCCAGGAACACTTTCACTTCTTTGCTTATAAAGTATAGTTATGTATTCATTTCTTCTTAGGCATCCAAAAAATTCTCTCTCTTTTGACAAACTTTCTAGGAGTTGGCTTCCTGCCCATTGCTTACCCAATGTAACCTCATCTGTACCCATGAGCATTGTCTTTGAAAAGTTTTTAGTAAATCCACCGTAATCTTTATTATTAGACGCCTTAATAAGTTCATCCCAGAGAGGATCTGCGATCTTTAAGATTTCTTGATCTGTAAGTTCAAGAAGCTTCATCAATTATCTCAAGAGGCTTCTTCTTTTTTCTTTTCGTCTTTTTCTTCGTCAACGAGATGATAAACAGGAGCTTTTTCCAGTGAAAATTTCCCAGTTTTAGGATCACGACGTGAAACAGTTAAACAATGCCAGTTATCATCATCTAGTTTTAGATGGTCACCTCGATAATAATAACCTGGCCAACGTGTTTCTTCACGGAACAATGTATGTTCTGTAACACATTGTGAAACTAAGACACGGTGCTTTAATTCCCAAGCCCTCATAAGTTGATGATAATCTTCGGCTCCAATATGCTCAAGATCTTCTGTCAAAGTGTCTAACAACTCTAGACCACGTTTAAGCATATTTTCGTTAGTCATATAATGTGTCCCAATACCGCCACAATAGTCATCCATAATTTTTTGTAGACGTTGCAAGCCCTGTATAGGTAATAAATAACTTGGAGAAACTGTACCGGCAGTAATTTCATTTCGACCGACAGTATAGTTTTCTAATGGTTTATAAATTTCTTCCTTAAATTTTTCGCACTGTCCATCTGATACTTTAATGTTTTCAGCTTTCTTGTCATTTATATATTTAACTGCAGCTTTTGCGCAGAGCCTACCTTCAGTAAATGAGCCTGAAGAGAATGCGTGAGCAGTGCCACCCGCTGCATCACCAGCAGCAAATAGTCCATCAATTGTCATCATTCTATTATATCCCCAAAAATATTCTGGAGGAGAAAGATCTTCTGGTCCACTACACCAAGCTCCCGAACAAGTAGCATGAGAACCCATAACATAAGGTTCGGAAGTAGTTAGTTCAGGGTTTCGATACTTTGGATCAATGTCTTGTGCTGCCCAAACAATAGCCTGACCTACTGTCATGCCAAGAAAGTTTTCCCAACCAACTTCTTCTAAATGGGGATCCTGAAAAGCTTCCTTAGTAACCATATATATAGGACCTCCACCTGCTATGGTTTCTTGAATAAAAGCATGATTACGTAAGCATGTTGGTACTGGGTGGTGATCAATATATTCACCTACCATTTTTTTAGTATTTTCATACCATTTTTCTTCATAATTTTTACCAGCAGCATTCTGGGTATAAGTTTTTAAATGCAAGAAATATGCACCAACTGGACCATAACCATCTTTAAAACGTGTAAGCACAATACGGTTTTCCATTTGTGTCATTTTAGCTCCAACAGCTATTGGTAATGCATATGCTGAGCCATTACTCCATGGCGCATACCACGTACGCCCCATACCTTCTCCCACAGCACGTGGTTTAAAAATATGTGAAGCACCACCAGCTGCACAAATAACTGCTTTTGCACGGAATACATAGAAATCACCCGTACGCATATTAAACCCGCATGCACCGCCAATTCTATTTTCTTCAGTTTCATCCATTAAGAGATGAGTAATCATAACCCTGTTATATATCTTGTCAGCAGACTTTTTAGCAGCTTCTGCAACAATTGGTTTGTAGCTCTCACCATGAATCATAATTTGCCATTTACCTTCACGTTGATATCTACCTGTCTCCTTATTACGCATCATAGGTAAGCCCCATTCTTCAAACATATGAACAGCAGAATCAACATGTCTTGCCATATCATAAGCAAGATCTTCACGAACCATACCCATCAAATCATTTCGTGCATAACGGACATGATCTTCAGGTTGATTTTCACCCCATTGCATACCCATATAACAGTTAATAGCATATAAACCTTGGGCTACTGCTCCACTACGGTCTATATTGGCTTTCTCAACACAAATAATTTTCTTGTCTTTACCCCAGTATCTGGACTCAAATGTGGCACCAGTTCCAGCCATACCACCTCCAACTATTAGGACATCACAATCTTCATAAATAGTTTTAATAGCCATTAGTAATACACTCCTTGTTTTAATTTCCCAACTTTGGTCATTTCTGGTAAACCATCATCTGCTGTTTCTACATCTCCAGTTTTTAGGTATTTTGGTTCATTGTAGAGTAATTCTGAATCCATAGCTTCTTTACTCGGTGCTGCTTCTTCAGAAAGTTTTGGAATACACTCTCCCCATGGTTTAGTGGTAATTGGGGAAACAAAGTTTTTTTCATGACCATTTCTAAATTTAATTTTCCAGGAAATTGTTCCTTTTTCTTCTTCACGAAGTACACGAACGCTATGACCTAACGGCGCAAAGTCTGCATACCCTCTAGCGTCTATTGCATTTTGATCGCATGCTTTTACGCAAGAATAGCATTCCCAGCACATATTAGGTTCAATATTAACTGCACGTCTTAATGTTTTATCAATATGCATAATGTCTGACGGACAGATATCAACACACATTCCACATCCATCGCATTTTGTCATATATACAAATGTTGACATATTACTTTCTCCTTGATGTTTTAATCATAAAATTCATTAATAATTTCTTGGTTCTTCACGTCTTATACCTAATCCAAACTGTTTAGGTTTATCTGCCGGTTCTGGTAAGTTACTTCTAGAGCCATCTGCTTCCGCTAGATGTTTTTGTATTGCTGCTCCGGGCTTATAAAACATGTGGGCAAACTTAGACCAATAAACTCCACCAAATAAAACAGCATTCGAAATAATAAACAAAACTAAAAATAGGGAATCTAATACTACTGCACCTGTGGCTTGGAAATAAGACCATAAAAGAGCAGTTAATTGTGTTGCAAGAAGTGATAAGACAAATAAATCTGCAAAAATTACTTCGTACCATGGATGACCTTCTGCAGAAACGTTAACTCTAATGACAAACCAAAACCAAAATCCACCAACACATGTCATAATTGCCCCAACATGCCACAGTAACGGTAGAATAGGAGGCGTAACTGATGTTGGTGTTGAGTAGTTAAAGATCATAATAAAAGAAGTTATCCAAAACAATATAGTTCCATACATTCCAAGAAGGTGTGCGGTTCGACGCTGGAAAGTACAAAACTCTGATGATGTTAAAATATCTGACGCAACAGTTTTTAGTATAATTGAAGCCTTCTCTCCAGTACTGACATCTCTTGTTGCAGACTCTTTAGCCTTTTTTGCATTTTCAAAAAAATACTTTACATTTTTCTTATGAATCATATCAAGTACCGTCCCACCAATTACCAAAAGAATCATTAAAATAACAAAGACCTGCATCGCAACGGACGGTATGGATGCCGAAAGTTCAGAAAATGGATTAATAGCTAACATATCTCCTTACTCCCCCTTTTTTTGATATACATTGATTCATAAGATATCTGTCTCATGCGATTATAATAGATTATTGCTATATTAGGAATTAATTATTTACAAAAAATGCAATTTTTCTGCAATCTACTTAGTTTGATAGTACTTCATCAAAATATCTGCCACTTCTTTTCGTGCAAACTCTTCTGGAAGGTTAATTCCATTAGACAGCATTTCTCTAACCTTTGTTCCAGATAAAAGTACAAAATCATCTTTGGTATGATCTTGAACATCCCTCATCATAACAACTTTTTTTAATTTTTTTGAATACGCCGTATGGTCTGCAGCAAAAATCTCAATCTCTAATGATTTCTTAACGAGTTCAGTATTAAAAATTTCTTGCGCATCAAAGGCCCCATAGTAATCACCTACTCCAGCATGGTCCCTACCAACTATTAAGTGTGAACAACCACAATTTTGTCGAAATACTGCATGTAGTAATGCTTCTCTTGGGCCAGCGTAAAGCATATCAAAACCAAACCCTGAAATCATTACAGTATTTGGAGGAAAATATAGTTCTACCATTTTTCTAATCGCTTGATCTCTAACATCACCAGGTATATCTCCCTCTTTAAGCTTTCCTAATGTCATATGAACAAGAACTCCATCTGCATTAATTCTTTCCAGTGCCATTTTACATAATTCTTCATGAGCACGATGCATAGGATTCCTTGTCTGGAATGCAACCACTTTAGACCAACCCGCAGCATTAATTTTATTTCTAATTTCTTTAGCAGTGGCAAACGTATTAGGGAAATCTTTTGGAAAATAACTAAAATTTAAAACTTGTATATCACCAGAAATTAAAAATTTACCTGACGAAAGAAAGCTTTTAACGCCTGGATGAGAAATATCATCAGTTCCAAATATATTTTTAACTAAAATATTCATCTCATCATCTGATAACTCTTCAATAGATTTAATTTCTTGAATCGCTATCGGGGGATTTCCGTCCACATTTGGATCAAGGAGCGCTATTTGATCACCTTCTTTAATCTCAGCTACGCAATGAGAAAGATTAAGTATTGGAACAGGCCAAAATAACCCATCTGTTGTGATCATTGATTTTGCAACACTCAGTGCATTTTCTTTGTCCATATAACCGGTCAATGGAGTAAAATAACCAGCCCCTAACATCACAGAATTTGATGCAGCCGAAGAATTTAACATTATTTTTTTAAGGTTTTTAGATTCCTCAATTAGGCGCTTCCTTTCGCTTTCATCACTAATAAACAGGGGTGATAGTTCATTCAGTCCATGAGGCTTTATCAAATTTGACATAAAAAATCCACAAATATTTACGTATATTTTAATTGATGATTGAAAAAAGTAATATTATAATTCACAAAACTTTAAATTTACAGGAATATTATACTGAAATAGCCTATGATTTTAAGAGTAATTTAGAAATTTTATTTATAAAGGAAAAACACAATGGAAGAAATTTTAGAAATTCGGGACGGCTGTTCAACTCCAGCACAGCTATTGAAAAGTAAGGCCTTTGCTAAATACTTAGAAATTTATAAGAAACAGTTTATAAATGAACTAAAGAAGAGAGATGACTCAAAGGTTAAAGAAGAAGTCCTACACAAAATAGAATATATTAAAAATATTGAAGCAAAACTATACATCTCAATACTTGAAGGAGTTACACCTTTTTCTCGAGATGAATTACGAGATTTCCGTGATGCTGTCCAATTTTTAGATGGAGCGTTTCACCATTATAGGACTAAATCCTATACTAGACTTGTAAGATTACACAATGAAGTGATTGAAAAATCTCTCAATGCTGAACAAATAAAAGATAAGGTTTCGTCTAAGGCAGAAAAACTATCAGACTTACTTATTGAAACACGAAGAATATTATTAATTAAAGTCGGCCTTGGAGAGGGTGTCAGAAGAACTAAGGGCCTTGATTGCCATCCGAATGTTGCTGTAGGTGAAATATCTGGTCATTTTGTGAAACTACCTGGTGATTATTCTAATTTAAATCAAGTGCCAATGACAACGGCAGCAGATATGAGGACAGGTGTTTACTATACAACGCATGCAAATAAAAGAGCCTTCCCGTTTTTTGCTCTTGATCATAATCCATTTAAAAATGAATCATTTAAACCGGAAGAATATGTTGCAATACCATTCGAAATAGGAGCTTGGAATATTTTATGTTACATACATAAAACTCGTGGCTATATTGAATTAGAACCAGGCCTATTAAACTTATTTCCCTTTGCGAAAGTTGAGAACATAACAAAAAAACAACCAGATGGAATATTTATACTTGGTTGCCCTAATTCTGACATGAAAGATTTAGGCTATTATCATGATAGGGAAAATGACCTGCTAGTTGGGCTTATACCCGGGTTAGATGAATGTCAATATTTTGGCTATGGGAAAAAACCAATGTTAACTCTTCACAATGTGTTGTGTATCATTAAAGGAGATTTACCTCTTCATTGCGGAGCTACAAGATATGTAGTTAGGTTTGATGAGAAAACAAATGAACCTTATATTTTTGATTCGTTAATTAAGGCAGATGATATGGGTAGAGCTATACTCGAGAAGAATGGTTCTAATGAAGAAGTTCCTTATTTTTATGGGACGGAAACAGGAGCTTTTGCATGTTTAGATGGATTTAGTGAGTATGCAAAAATGCAAATGGAAGGAAGAGAAATTGGATATAATAAACATTCCGGAACTAATGCAAGACAAATTGTTCCTGTTACAGAATACTCTGAAATTTCAACTGGATCAGAATTAGATATTCTATTATATCTAAATAATTACGATATTATTCCTACAGGTGAATCATGCATGAAAGCAGATATGAAGCCAGGTGATGCGCTTGAGCATTTTAGAAGTGGCGCTCGTGTTGCTGCAGGTAGTACTCAGACACATAGAGGAGAGGTTGAGATAAGTTATTGGGCTAACCCGTTTCCTTTATTGAAAGACAAAGAATGGAAGGTTCTGCCTGAACATGCTGACATGTGTGAAAAATTTGAAAAAATAGAAAAAAGATTTTTTGATAATTTTGAAAAACGTGTTTCAGAAGGAAAAATGAAAATTGGCGTTGCACATAGTATGTTGATGGCAGGTGTTTATAAAGAAAGTACCGATGACGTTCTTAAGAAAGGCGGTTTTTCGGAGAGAGAAATGGTTGAGCATCATGGACCTGAGAGAGCAGCACATGACATGATTGACTTAATTAAAAAAACTGCTATTGAAAAAAGAAAAAGAGTAAGCAATGGAAAAGCAAAAGAAGTTGATATTACTATAGCAACCATTGGTGATAGTAGAACTGGAAAATCTGAAATGGCAGAAAAAATGGAAGGCGTACTCAATATGAGCCTTATTTAATCAATTTTTTCTCCTAAAACTTCAGTTAAGTACAATTTAAATTAATTAAGTGATAAAAAAGCATTATCAATATAAAGCTTGATATATTTTAAAAACAAATTATAATTAGGGTTAATCATTTCAACAACTCTTTTTCATTTTGAAAACAAAATCATTTTACAGGAGGAAATTTTTTAATGAGCAATGTTGTTGTAGTAACAGATGCTTCCTTTGAGGAAGAGGTTCTTAAATCAGATATACCAGTTCTTTTAGATTTTTGGGCAGAATGGTGTGGCCCTTGTAAGGCACTCTCACCAATTATCGATGATACTTCTAAAGATTATGAAGGCAAAATTAAATTCGCTAAACTTAATGTTGATGAAAACCCAGACACTACAATGAAATTTGGAATAAGAGGAATTCCAACAATAATGATTTTTAAAAATGGAGATAAGGCAGAGACTAATGTTGGTGTATTATCAAAATCAGAACTCGTATCTTTTTTAGATAAAAACTTATAATTTTAAATTTTTTAGACCCATAGAAATATTTTAAACCCGTCAGAGACAAATTATGAATTTAACTGAACTTAAAGAAAAACCAATACAAGAACTAATACAGATTGCTGAAGGTATGGGTGCGGAAAATATTAATCGCTTGAGAAAGCAAGATGTTATTTTTACTATTCTAAAAAATCATTCATCTAGTGGGGAAGATATTTCTGGAAGTGGTATTTTAGAAATTCTCCAAGATGGTTTTGGATTTTTAAGATCAGCAGGGAGCTCTTACTTAGCTGGACCTGATGATATTTATGTTTCACCTAGTCAGATCAGAAAATTTTCATTAAGGACGGGTGATACTGTATCTGGAAAAATAAGACCTCCAAAAGAAGGGGAAAGATATTTTGCGTTATTAAAAGTTGATGGTGTAAATCATGACAGTGTTGAAAGTTCACGAAATAAAATTTTGTTTGAAAATTTAACACCACTCCATGCTAACGAAAGACTAAGACTAGAACGTGGCAATGGAAGTAGTGAAGATATAGCTGCTAGATTAATTGATATAGCATCCCCTATTGGTAAAGGGCAAAGAGGTTTAATTATTTCTCCTCCAAAAGCAGGAAAAACAATTATGCTTCAAAATATTGCACAGAGTCTCACTACGAATAATCCTGATTGTGTTTTAATTGTGCTTCTCATTGATGAACGACCTGAAGAAGTAACAGAAATGACAAGAATGGTGAAGGGAGAGGTAGTTGCAAGTACATTTGATGAACCTGCTCACCGACATGTTCAAGTAGCCGAAATGGTTATTGAAAAAGCTAAAAGGCTTGTTGAGCATAAGAAAGATGTTGTCATTTTATTGGATTCAATTACTAGACTTGCAAGAGCATATAATACTTTAGCTCCGTCTTCAGGAAAAGTTCTTACAGGTGGGGTGGATGCTAGCGCATTAACCAAACCTAAGAGATTTTTTGGTGCAGCAAGAAATGTAGAGGAAGGAGGAAGCCTTACAATTTTAGCAACAGCATTGATTGATACTGGCTCTAAAATGGATGAAGTCATATATGAGGAATTCAAAGGTACTGGAAATATGGAAATTCATCTAGACAGAAGAATTTCAGAAAAGAGAATTTATCCAGCTATTAACATCAATAGATCAGGAACTAGGAGAGAAGAGTTGTTAACAACTCCAGATGAACTCCAAAAAATTTGGATACTACGGAAAGTTCTGCACTCTATGGATGAGCTTGATGCAATGGAATTTATGTTAGGAAAACTCCAATCTTCAAAAACCAACTCAGAGTTTTTTGAATCAATGAAGAGGTAATTAATTCCCTATATCTTTCCTAAAAAATATTAAGCTATTATTCTCTTTTTTAAACTCTTCATCTTCATAAGCTTTAATTTTTTCTATATTTTCATATGCAATTTTAATAGCAGCATCTTTACTTTCTGCAATTACATTAACTGACAGAATTCTTCCACCAGTTACTTTTATTTTTTGATTAGAGATTGTTGTTCCGGCATGAATAATTTTGAGATGGTTACTTTCATCTATATTAGATAAATCTATAAAAAAATTTTTTTTAAAATTTCCAGGATAACCTTGTGCAGCTAAAACAATAGTGCAAGCATATAAATTTCTTTCAATGGATAAAGGGGGAAGCTCTACATTATCAGTAATAAAATCTAGTAAATTCCAATTTTTAAAGTTAAACAACATCATAATATTTTGAGTTTCAGGATCTCCAAACCTACAATTATATTCAAGAACGTTTGCTTTTCCTTTATTATCAATCATCAAACCAATATATAAAAAACCTAAATAATTAGATGAAGTTTCATTATTAATTCCAGTAACTGTTTTTTTAAATATATCCTGTATGGCAAGATTTAATTTAAAAACAAAATTTTTATGTTCAAAGCTTAAGGGATGAGTAACGGCACCCATTCCTCCAGTATTGGGTCCAGAATTATATTCATCTCTTGATTTGTAGTCCTTTACCCATGGAAGACCTACTTTGTTATTATCATTACAAATAAATATTGAAGATAACTCTATTCCAGTTAGAAAACTTTCTATCACTACCATTTTTGATCCATCTTCATTTAGAAGAGCATCTACTGCTTTACACGCATCGTCAAAATCTTCAGCTATTATTACTCCCTTTCCTGATGCAAGGCCATCAGCTTTAACTACAATTGGAAATTTTTGATCTTTTAGAAATTCTTTTGCATCTCTATTTTTTGAAAATGATTTGTAAAATGCAGTTGAAATATCATTTCTTTCCAAAAATAATTTTGCAAAGACTTTTGACCCTTCTAATTTAGAATGTTCTTTGATAGGCCCAAATATTTTTAGGCCTTCTTTCATAAACTCATCCACTATTCCATCTACAAGTGGTGCTTCGGGGCCAACGATTGTTAAATTAATAGAATTTTTTTTTGCAAACTCTATTAAACTTTCTGTATCTTCTGACCGTATATTAATGTTCGTGACATTTTCTTCTAAAAATGTCCCTCCATTTCCAGGAGCTACATATATGGAGTCAACCTCACTATGTTTGCTAAGATTCCATGCAATTGCATGTTCCCTTCCACCCTGACCAATAATCAAAATTTTAAATGACATAGTCTAGTGTTTAAACACCCTGGTAGCTGTAAAGACCATAGATATTTTGTGCTGGTCAGTAATGGAGATAATTTCATCATCCTTAATTGAGCCACCCGGTTGTATTATACTTTTAACTCCAATTTTCTTTGCTAGATCAACATTATCGCGAAACGGGAAAAAAGCCTCGGATGCCATTACACAACCATCAAGTTTAATTTTTTGCTTTTTAGCTTTGCTTTCTGCAATATTTGTTGAATCTATTCTGCTCATTTGTCCTGCACCTATACCCAAAGTCCTCTTATTTTTTGCGAAAACAATGGCATTCGATTTAACATATCTAGCTACTTTGAAGGCAAATAATAAATCTTCAATTTCATTTTTTGTTGGCTTTTTCTTTGTTACAATTCTTAAGTCTTTCTTCGTAATAGTTTTTGAATCTGACTCTTGTATAAGAAAATTTCCTTTAAGCGCTTTCATATCATAGGATTTCGTTTTACTTTTTATATTTTTAATCAGTAATAATCTTATATTTGGTTTATTTTCCATGATTTTTCTACATTTTTTTCCGAACTCAGGAGCTATGATTACTTCAACAAATTGGCGATCAATAATCTTGGCAAGTAGTTTATCATTTAAATTTTTGTTAAAAGCAATTATTCCACCAAAGGAAGAAACCGGATCAGTTTCATATGCATGATCATATGCTTTTGCTATATTTTTATTTTCAGCTACTCCACAAGGGTTTGCATGCTTTACAATTACACATGCTGAATTGGTAAATTGTTGCACACAACTATATGCGCTTTCAGCATCTACCAAATTATTGTAAGATAATTCTTTTCCTGATATTTGTGTAAAATCAAAACCATTTATTTTAGGGCTGGTAATACTATACAATTTTCCCTTTTGATGAGGATTTTCCCCATATCTCAATGTCTGTTTCTTTCTTAGCACTATTTTAAAAGAATCAGGAAGGTTTTCTAAAACATCATCATTTTTTGATAAATAGTTTGTTATTGATTGATCATAATCAGAGATAATAGAAAAAACTTTTTGAGCTAAACTATATCTAGTTTTCTCTCTTGTACATCCAAATTTCTCTATTTCATTTATTATCATATTATAATCATTGGGATCTGTTACAACAGTTACTCTTTTATAGTTTTTTGCAGCAGCACGTAACATAGTTGGTCCGCCAATATCAATATTCTCAATAGCATCTGTTAATTTACAATTTGGTTGAGAAATGACTTTTTTAAATGGATATAAGTTAACAATAACTAAATCAATCAAACTATAGCCATTTTTTAATCCCTCTAAATCTTTTTTATTTTTTGCTAAAATTCCAGCATGTATTTTTGGATGTAAACTCTTTACTCTTCCATCTAAGATCTCATCAAACTCTGTAAATTTAGAGATTGAAATATTTGGTATATTTTTTTTTGCAAGAAACTTGGCTGTTCCACCAGTTGAAAGTATTTGATAATTATTTTTAACCAATTTTTTAGCAACTATATCAATATTACTTTTATCTGAGACACTTATAATCGCAAATTTTTTATTTATTTTCGATCCCATGTAAAAAATTCTATCAAATATTATAATCCTTGATTCTTTTAATTAGAGTTCCTCTATTCATGCCTAGGTAATCAGCGGTTTTAGTGACATTGCCATTCAGGTAACCAAGCACAGTAGAAATTAGAGCTTTTTCTGTCTCTGCAACAAAAAGTGAATGAAGATTGCTTATACCCGCACCATTCATTTTTTTTATATATGATATGGTTTCTTGCTTAATTATTTTACTAAGTGAATTATTATTCAGGCTTTTTCTGTCTTTAGTTTTTTTCATTTAAAATATATCCAAAACACTCATCTGAGCGCTTAATGGAAAGCATCCGAAACCATACTATATCACAATTAATGACTTAACCGTTAAGGAAGAATTTATCAATTAGTTGTTTATTATTAGTTGTTAATATAATTAGATAATGTATTAATGGTGAAATTTCCATTTCCAAAAAAGTCAGATCCAAGCAAATCCCTATGTAAAGGGATGTTTGTTTTGATACCTTCAATTACAGTTTCATTTAATGCGTGCATCATTTTTTTAATTGCAACATTTCTGTTGTAACCAAGTACTATTATTTTCGCTAGCAAGGAATCATAGCTAGGGGGAACCTCATATCCTGTGTAAATGTGTGAATCAAACCTGACTCCTGGACCACCTGGGGCATGAAAAACCTTAATTTTTCCTGGCGATGGAATAAAAGTTCTAGGGTCTTCAGCATTTATTCTACATTCTATTGCATGACCTTTAAATTTTATATCTTGTTGGGTGAGAGATAATTTTTCATTACAGGAAACAAGTATTTGTTCAGAAATTAAGTCAATCCCAGTTATAAGCTCTGTTACAGGATGTTCAACTTGTATCCTTGTATTCATTTCTATAAAGTAAAATTTGTCATCTTGATATAGAAATTCAAATGTTCCGACACCAGTATAACCTAAACTTTTACATGCCTTTGTGCAAATTTTCCCAATTTCTTCAATTGATTTTCTAGAAATATTTACAGCATTAGATTCTTCAATAATTTTTTGATTATGTCTTTGAAGAGAACAGTCCCTTTCTCCCAAATGGATAGCATTACCAAAATTATCACATAGAACCTGTATTTCTATATGTCTAGGAGAGTCAAAATATTTTTCAAAGTATAAATCTCCATTACCAAAGGCATTTAGAGATTCAGCAGATGTTATATCTATTGATTCAGAGAGATTTTGTTTATTTTCTACAACTCTCATTCCTCTTCCACCACCTCCATGTATTGCTTTCAACATTATCGGATAACCTATTTGCTCAACTCTTTTAATAGTTTGATTAATATCATTAGGTAAAGCATCATCGCACCCTGGTATACATGGCACCCCAAATTTTTTCATTGCAGTTTTTGCTTTTATTTTATTACCCATTTTTTTTAACACATCAGTTGATGGGCCAATAAAAATAAATTTATTAGTTTCAACAATTTCAGCAAAGGTAGCAGATTCTGATAAAAACCCATATCCTGGATGAATTGCATCAGCATCTGTTAATTCTGCAGCGCTTATAATTGATGGTATATTTAAATAGCTTTTTCTGGGATCTGCTGGTCCTATACATACAGATTCATCTGCTAATCTTACATGTGGGAGCTGTCTATCAATAGTTGAATGTACAGCAACAGTTTTTATTCCTAATTTTTTACATGCACGAAGTACACGAAGTGCTATTTCACCTCTATTGGCTATAAGTATTTTGTTTATCATTATTATTCAATTATAAACAGAGGTTGACCAAATTCTACAGGTTCAGCATCTTCAACTAGTATATCCTTAATAACACCGCTTTCTTCAGCTGTAACCTGGTTCATCATCTTCATAGCTTCCAAAATACAAACAGTATCACCTTTGTTTACTTTTTGACCCTTTTCTACGAAAGGTTTTGAGTCAGGAGAAGGAGAGCGATAGAATATACCTACCATAGGGGAGTCAATTGTATTACCTATTATCTCTTTTTGCTGATTAGGTGAATGTTCTTGAGTTTGACCAGAAATATTCTGTTTTTGATTTTCTGTTGGAGTTTGTGGGTTAATGTTTTTAGTCTTTGATGTACGGGATAACTTTATAGATTCTTCCCCTTCTTTCACTTCAATTTCAGATATACCTGACTGTTCAAGAAGCTCCATAAGTTTTTTTATTTTTCTAAGATCCATAATTAATCCTGAATATTGCTGATAGCTTCAATTAAAGCATATTCATATCCTTTTGCACCTAGTCCAGTTATCAGACCATGACTTATATCACTTAAAAAAGATTTTTTTCTAAACTCTTCTCTTTTAAAGATGTTAGATATGTGAACTTCAATGAAAGGAATTTGGGTACTTAAAAAAGTGTCTCTTAATGCTATACTAGTATGAGTTAATGGACCCGGATTAATAATTATAAACTTTATTCCATTTTTTTTTGCTACTTGAATTGCATCAATAATTTCATGTTCTGCATTGCTTTGCAAGAATTCTAATTGGCTAGGAGAAGCAATTTTTTTTAGTTTGTTTTCTATATCAGAAAGTGATTGAGTGCCATAAACATCTGGCTCTCTTGTTCCCAAAAGATTTAGGTTTGGTCCATTAATTACTAAAATATCAGACAAGATTCACCCCAAAAATAAAGTTAACTAATTTTAGTAGAAGTTTAACGAATTTCAGTGAAATTACAAGAATTTAATAAAAATACAGAATCTTACTAATTTAGAATATCAATTTTCTTCATAAAATTTTCAGCGTCTACAAAACCTACAATTCTTAATTCAATGATTTCATCACCTTTTGGATTGAAGAACATTAAGACTGGAGGACCAAATAGATTATACTGTTCTAGAAACGATGTTTGGTTCTTATTTGTTTCAGTAATATCAAATTTTACTAAATTTAAATTCTTTAAAACTTTTGAAACTTTATGATCATTAAAAACATACATTTCAAATTCCTTACAAGCAACACACCAATCTGCATATAAGTCAACCATAGTTATATCATTTGATTTCTTTATTTTTTTAAAAAGATCTTCTGAATTATCAACCTTGATAAACTCATTAATAATTGGTCTTTCTATAAAACTTGTTGCAGGAGAAAAATTTTGATTTATATTTGCCCCATAGATTAATAAGAAAAAATACATAGTCATAACTAGAGAAATTGATTTGTTAAAAAAACTATAAAGTGTTGTTTTTGGTTTAACGCTCCCTTTGTTAATTAAAATAATGACCATTGCAGGCAATATAGCCCATAAGTATGCTGCTGTTTGGATAGAGACAATTCTTTCTAGCAACCAAATTGCCACAATAATAAAAAGTAATCCAAAAAACTTATTAATTAAATCTAAATATGGTCCAATTTTTTTCATTAGAGTTGCCGCTGAAGTTCCTAAAATTAAAAGAGGAGTCCCCATTCCAAGTCCAAGTGCAAATAAAGCAAAACCACCAAGAATGTAGTCTTTAGAAGATGCAATATATACCAACGCACCTATTAAAGGAGCAGTTACACAAGGCCCAACTATTAAAGCAGAAAGCGCACCCATCGCACCAACTCCAAAAAAAGAACCCGATTTTAATCCTCCACTAGTTTCCGATAAAGATGTCTGTATAAATTTAGGCATCTGGAGATTTATAACTTTAAACATTGTTAATGATAAAATTATGAATAAAAACGCAAAGGCACCGATAATATATGGGTTTTGTAAATTTGCTTGTATATTACTCCCCGATAAAGCAAATATAACGCCAATTAATGCATATGTAAGGGACATGAAGAAAATATATGTTAGCGATAAAAGAAAGGCTTTATTTGTTGAAGAATTTTCTCCCTGCCCAATTATCAAGCCAGTGAGTATAGGGATCATTGGAAATACACAAGGTGTGAATGCCAGTAATATACCAATTAGGTAAAAGAAAAAAATATTATAAAAAATAGATTTTGTATATAGAGATTTGCTGAAACTTACCTGATCATCATTATAACTTGTTTTATGAAAATAACCTTCATTAGACTGGATATTTACTTTTAAGGTCTTTTTAACTGGAGGATAACATAATCCAGCATCAGCACATCCTTGATAATAAACTATTAGATTAAAATTACTTTTTGGAGGACTTTTAAGAAATATATTAGCTTCTGCATAGTTATAAAAAACATCTACATCTCCAAAAAATTGATCACTTTTTTTTATTCCATCAGGCATTGTTATTTTATCTATGGAAATATCATCATCTTCAACTTCAAACTTAAACATACCCATATATAAATAATAGCCACTCTCTATTTTCCACTTAACTTTAAAATGCGTATCATTTATTTTTGTTAGTGAGGGGATAAAGGCTTTATCAGGATGTAAAAATTCATTAGATTGATTTATATTTTTAGATGGACCTTGTTCTGCATATACAAAGTTTCCTGAAGCTCCGATAAATAGGGGTGATAGAAATAGCAGAAAAATTAAAAAAATAGTATTATTGAGTTTCATTTTTTATCCATTGTAAATATTCTATGATTCCTTGATCTATTTTTATAGAAATTATCTCAGGAACCTCATAGTTATGCAATTTTTTAATTATAGACTCTATTCTTTTATAATATTTTCTTTGAGATTTTATCATAATTAACCACTCATTAGATTTTTGTAATTTTCCATTCCAAAAATAATGACTTTCTACCTTTGGGATAATATTTACACATGCACAAGCTTTCTCTTCAAGCAGTTTCTTGCTTATTTTTTTTGATATTATTTTCCTATCCGTAGATGTTAATGTTAATATGAAGTCATTCTTCATAATTCAATATTAAAATATTATGAGATCAAAATATATATTGGCGATACTTTTCATCATCATCCCGATAATTGAAATAATCCTATTTATTGAGGTAGGGTCTAAAATTGGTACTTTAAACACTATAATTTTGATTTTTGGTACAGCCATTATTGGATTTTATTTGATAAAAAATGGAAGTATTTCCTATTTTTCAGAAATACAAAATAAAATTCTTCAGGGAATCCGGCCAGAAATTGAAATATTGTCAGGAATGATATTTTTTTTAGCAGGATTCTTACTAATAGTTCCTGGGTTTTTTACAGATTCTGTCGGTGTATTACTCCTAATTCCTCCTATACGACACTTATTCTTACAAAAATATACTCATTTTTTTTTAAGAAAAAGAAGAGCTGGTAAAAGAGGTAAAACTGTTATTGATGTAGATCATATAAATGAAGATAAATAAATCTTATTCAGACTCTTGAAATTTGGCAAAAGATCGCTATTATTAGCACTCTAGGGGTAAGAGCGCTAACTAGAGAATAATGATAATTAAGAGGTATTTTATATGAATATACGACCATTGCACGACCGCGTTATGGTAAGGAGAATGGAAGAAGAGAAGACATCTCCTGGCGGAATTGTAATCCCCGATTCGGCTACTGAAAAACCTATAAAGGGTGAAGTGGTTGCAGTTGGAAAAGGCAAGATTTTAGAAAATGGAGAAATCAGACCGCTTGATGTTAAAAAAGGAGATAAAATTCTGTTCGGAAAGTACTCTGGCACTGAGGTAAAAGTTGATGGCGAAGAAATGTTAGTAATGAGAGAAGATGACATTACAGCAGTTATTGATGAATAATTAATTAAAAGAGGAATAAAAATGACAGCAAAAGAAGTTAAATTTGGTGATGAAGCAAGAAAAAAACTTGTAAATGGCGTTAATATACTTGCGAATGCCGTAAAGACAACTCTTGGCCCTAAGGGTAGAAACGTTGTACTAGATAAATCATTTGGAGCTCCAACAGTAACAAAAGATGGAGTTTCAGTAGCTAAAGAAATAGAACTAAAAGATAAGTTTGAAAATATGGGAGCACAGATGGTAAAAGAGGTTGCATCACAAACATCAGATATAGCTGGTGATGGAACAACAACAGCTACAGTTCTTGCTCAATCATTATTACGTGAAGGATTAAAATGTGTAGCAGCTGGCATGAATCCAATGGATCTAAAAAGAGGTATTGATAAAGCTGTTGGTGTAGCGGTAGAAAGTTTGAAAAAAATGTCCAAACCATGCACTGATCATAATGCAATTGAACAAGTTGGAACTATTTCTGCAAATTCTGACACAAGTATAGGTTCAATTATTGCCGAATCAATGGATAAAGTTGGTAAAGAAGGAGTTATTACAGTTGAGGAAGGACAGTCACTAGAAAATGAACTAGAGGTTGTTGAAGGAATGCAATTTGATAGAGGATATTTATCTCCATATTTTGCAACAAACCAACAAAACATGTCGACAGAATTGGAAGACCCTTACGTACTTCTATATGACAAAAAAATTGCAAATATAAAAGACATGCTTCCTTTGCTTGAAGGAGTTGCTAAAGCAAGCAAACCTCTTTTAATTATAGCTGAAGATGTTGAAGGGGAGGCTCTTGCAACATTAGTTGTAAATAGCATTAGAGGAATAGTGAAGGTTGCAGCAGTTAAAGCTCCAGGATTTGGAGATAGAAGAAAAGCTATGCTCGAAGATATTGCAATTTTAACAGGAGGAACAGTAGTTTCCGAAGAAGTTGGGCTTAGTCTAGAAAAAACAGACATAAGTGATCTTGGAAGAGCAAAAAAAGTTACTGTTACAAAAGAAAATACTACTATTATTGATGGTGCAGGAGAGAAATCTGCAATTGAAAGTCGTGTAAATCAAATCAGAACTCAAATTGATGAAGCAACGTCAGATTATGATAAGGAAAAGATGCAAGAAAGAGTAGCAAAGCTTGCCGGAGGTGTCGCTGTGATTAAAGTAGGAGCAGCAACAGAAGTTGAAATGAAGGAGAAAAAAGCTAGAGTTGAAGATGCTTTGCATGCAACTAGAGCTGCTGTTGAAGAAGGAGTAGTCCCTGGCGGAGGTGTTGCTATGCTTAGAGCGAGACAAGCACTCGAGAAATTAAAAGGTGATAATCCAGATCAAGATCAAGGAATCCAAATTGCGTCTCAGGCAATGCAAGAACCTTTACGACAAATAGTTAGTAATGCAGGAGATGAGGGTTCTGTAATTTTAGCAAAAGTAGAGGATGGCAAAGACTCCTTTGGTTATAATGCTGCAACAGCAGAATTTGGCGATATGCTCAAAATGGGGATATTAGACCCTACTAAAGTTGCTCGAACTGCCTTACAAAATGCATCTTCAATTGCGGGATTAATGATTACTACAGAAGCTATGGTAACCGAACTTGCTAAGGAAGATGATAGCCCTAGTGGTCCTCCAGCTATGCCAGATATGGGCGGCATGGGCGGCATGGGCGGCATGGGCGGCATGGGTATGTAAGAGACCTCAGTATTTATTATTAAAAAATTCAAAGCCTCTATAAAAGAGGCTTTGTTATTTCACTATTTAGTATATATTTAAGTAATGGAAAAAATTTGGACAAGAAATTATCCAAAAAACACACCGACAGAAATTAGTAATAACAAATATAATTCTCTTTTAGATTTGTTTTATGACACTACAAATCTATTTAGAAAAAATATTGCATTTAGAAACCTAAAGTCAACACTAACATTTAATGAAATAGAAAAGCATTCTAAATGTTTTGGGTCTTATTTACAAAATAATATAGGAGTACAAAAAAATACTAAAATAGCTATAATGCTTCCGAATTTAATGACATACCCAGTATCATTATTTGGATCCTTTATTGCAGGGGCAACTGTTATTAATATTAACCCTTTATTTAAGTCAAGAGAGTTACTTGGTGTGTTAGTTGATTCTGAAGCAGAAGTAATTATAGTTCTTGATAAATTTTTTGGAGAATTAGAACCAATAATTGAGAAAACAAAGATTAAAAATATTATAGTTTGCAGTCCGGCTGATCTATTAAGTCCTTTTATGAAAATCATTGTTAGATCTATACTATTCATAAAGGGTGAAAAAGTTAATTTTAAGAGAAAAACAATAAAATTTAGTGACACGATAAAAAAATATGAGGAAATAAAAGAATGTTCTTTAAAGAAAGATGATATAGCATTTTTGCAATATACTGGTGGAACTACAGGTAAGTCAAAGGCAGCTGTTTTAACTCATGGAAATATTTTGTCGAATATTGAACAAGTGCACATATGGATCAAGAATTATGTAGATGAAGGCAAAGAGATAATTCTAACACCTCTTCCTTTATATCATATATTTTCACTTACAGTTAACTTCTTGACATTTTTTAAATTAGGCTCTGAAAACCTATTAATTACAAACCCAAGAGATGTAAAAAATTTTGTCAAAACTATGAAGAAAAATAAATTTACCGTTATGACAGGAGTAAATACATTATTTAATTTATTAATCACAAATTCTGAATTTAAGAAAATAAAATTTAATAATTTTAAATTTACAGTTGGAGGGGGAATGGCCGTCTTAAAAGACACTGCAAGTAAATGGAAAAAAATTACTGGAACAAATATAACGCAAGGGTATGGCCTTACGGAGACATCTCCAGTTATCGCAATAAATATAATAGAAGATCAATTTAATGGTTATATTGGTTTACCAGTTCCATCGACAGAAGTTTCTGTAAGAGACGAAAGGGAAAATGAGTTAGAAATTGGAAAGGAAGGAGAATTATGTGTTAAGGGACCACAAGTAATGAGCAAATATTGGAATTCAGAAGAGGATACTCAAAATGCTTTTACAAAAGATGGTTATTTTAAGACTGGTGATATAGCAAAAATAAATGAAGATGGTTTTATAAAGATTGTTGATAGAAAAAAAGACATGATAATATCTTCTGGCTTTAATGTTTATCCAAATGAAATTGAAGATTATGTAACAACCCATCCAGATATTTTGGAGGCTGGTGTTATTGGAATTGAAGACAAGAATAGAGGTGAAAGCATTAAATTATTTGTTGTGTCAAACAATTCCAGTTTAACTAAAGGAGAAATAATAGCCTTCTGCAAAGAAGGATTAACTATTTATAAGATACCAAAACATGTTGAGTTTATTAGCGAGTTACCGAAGAATAATGTTGGAAAGATATTAAGAAGGAAACTTCGAGACCTATAATTATAAATTAAATATTATAAGATGATCAATTTGCATTTTTATACCAATCATTTCATTTATGGAATGATTATGATGGCTAGGGGTGTAACAAAAAATACGTTGCCCATCTATTAACTCTAATTCATATAAAAAATCTGATCCATGAAATATTTTGTCTACAACTTTTGCTGAATCTGCTGATTCATCATCATGAATTACATCATCAGGACGGATCAGAACATCTACTTTTTGTCCTTTAGTATATGGTTTTGTTGATTCGCCAAAAAGTGTACCAAGTGATGTTTTCACATTATTATTATCTAAAATTTTTCCTTTTATATAACTACTAATACCAAAAAAATTTGAAATTTCACGAGATATAGGCTTGTGATAAATATTATAAGGCGTGTCATACTGAGAAATCTTTTTTTCCGATAAGAAAGCAACTTTATCAGATAACCCAAAAGCTTCTTTTACATTGTGAGTAATTAAAATTGTAGTAATACGCTCATTTTTTAACAAATTTTTTACATCTTTTACTAATTGTTCTCTTAATTCTTCATCAATTGCACTAAATGGCTCATCTAACAATAACATTTCTGGTTTTGGAGCTATAGCTCTTGCAATAGCAACTCGTTGTTGTTGACCTCCAGAAATTTGGTGAGGAAATTTTTCCGAAATATTCCCAATCCCAAGAATATTTTGAAGGTCTTTACATCTTTCAATTTTATATTGATCTGAGACTCCCATAATTCCAAAAGCTATATTTTGACTAACTGTTAAATGCGGAAATAAAGCTAAGTCTTGGAAAATAATTCCTATATTTCTTAATTCTGGCTGAACAGTCTTTTGTTGGTTGTTTACAACCTTCTGATTTAAAGTTATAACTCCAGAACATATATTCTCAAAGCCGGCTATAACTCTAAGCAGAGACGTCTTGCCTGATGCACTGGCTCCAAGAATTGATACTATTTCATTTTCAAAAATTGATAGATTCAAATCTTTAATAACTTCTTCATCGCCAAGATTCAAGCTAATATTCTTTATTTCAAGTTTAGGTTTATTTATAGACATTACTAACAGTATTCCTAATTAATATTATAACAGGAATTAAGCTAATAATGATAAGGGTAAGAGCAGAAGGAGCAATATATGATAATTGTTCTGCAGATGCTAATTCATATATATTGACTGCAAGAGTATTAAAATTAAAAGGCCTCATAATAAGGGTGGCTGGAAGTTCTTTTACTACATCTACAAAAACTAAAATAAGAGAAGTTATAATTGTAATTTTCATCATAGGCACATGAATTTTTTTTATAATTGAAAATTTTGACATACCAAAAGCCCTTGCAGTGTAGTCTATATTAGTTTTAATTTTACTTAATCCAGATTCATTTGTTTTGAGTGAGATTGTTGAGAACCTAATGAGATATCCTAGTATTAAAGCAATGAATGACCCACTTATATAGAAGAAGGGGTTTCCATTAGTCAGGGTAGAATGGAGGTCATCAAGAAAGGCAATAGGGACCATGATTCCAATTGCAATAACTACACCAGGTATAGAGTAACCAAGAGACAGAACTTTAATTGAAAAACTTGTAATTATATCCTTAAGAGATCTATCTAAATAGGAAAAATAAAGCGATACAGATACTATTAGGAATGCCGATAATGCAGCAATCCATGTTGTATTCCATATAAGTTGCAGATAAGAGTCATCAAAAACGTAAGAATATGTTTCTATAAGCCATACCAATAATTGGGTAATAGGAATTATTGAACTTAAAAGGATAATCAGAAAACACCAACTAAATGCAAATACTGATTTTAAGCCTAACAAAGTATATTGCTTAGGTTTTCTTATCATTTGAGATGTATGAACGTACTGACTATTGCCACGAGAATATTTTTCAAGTACTAGAACTACAAAAACAAATGTTAAAAGTATAGCAGCCAAATGAAGAGCACTATTTTCATCACCAAAAGAAAACCATGCTCTAAAAATTCCAGTGGTGAAAGTACTTACACCATAGTAATCTACTGTTCCATATTCTGCTAGTGTTTCCATTATTACAAAAGTCAAACCAGCAATAATGGCAGGTCTTGCCAAAGGAAGCCCAATTTTTAGAAAACAACTAGTATTGGTTAACCCCATAGATCTACCAACTTCAAAAACGCAATATGATTGTTGGGAAAAAGATGAGTAGCACAATAAATAAACATATGGATATAGACATGCTGTAAGTATGAATACCACCCCATAAATGTTACGCATATCAATAAAGTTGTATATGCCTGCCCCCATACCAAAAAAATGTTCCATCGTAGTAAAAAAAATACCTGACGGCTCAATTGATCCAGCATAAATAAATGCGCTTACATAAGCTGGTATAGCAATAGGAAGAACCAATAACCATTTAAATATATCTTTACCTGGAAAATCATATATAGTCACTAGCCATGCGCAGGTCACTCCAATTAAACCTGTAAATAAAGAGACCCAAAAGACAATGAATATGGTATTTAAAAGGTATGTTAGTAATAAATTATCTACCAAATGTGTCCATATTTCTGTTGATGGTAAAAACAAATAAGAAAAAACTGTTAATATAGGAAACATTATTAAGGTCAGAAAAAAAATGGCAGTATATTTTGTTTTAGTCATAAAGATTTTTATTATTGCCAATTGACTTGATCAAAAATCTTGGTAGCAATAGCATTGTTAATGCCCAATTTATCAAGATCAATTTTATCTATTTTAAAAGGATATCCCCATGATTTTACAATACTGCTGACTTGAACGTCTTCCCTGATAGGGTATTCATGGTTTGATTTTGCATAGAGTTCTTGAGCTTCATTGCTAGCTAGAAACTCAATAAATTTAATTCCATTCATTGTATTTTTTGAATATTTTGTAATTGCAGCACCACTTATATTAACATGGGCTCCACGATCATTTTGGTTTGGAAAAAAAACTCTTATTTCTCTAGAATATTTTTTTTCATTTGCATTTTTTGATGTCATCCATTTACCTAAATAATAAGTATTTGCTAAAGTTAAGTCACATTCACCAAGAACAACTGAGGTCATTTGAGTACGGTCATTGCCTTTAGGGCTACGAGAAAAATTTTTTACAATAGACTGAGCCCAACGCTTTGCTTTTTTCTCTCCTAAGTGCGTAATTAACGAAGCTAAAAGTGATTGATTATATATATTACTTGATGATCTCATACATATTTTACCTTTCCATTTAGAATCAGCAAGATTTTCATATGTAGATAAATCTCTTATGCTTACAGTTTTAGGATTATACATAATTACACGACTTCTTATTGATAGACCATACCAATGACCATCAATATCTCGTAAATTATTAGGAATGAGTCCATTTAATTTCTTTGAGTTTATGCTTTTTGTTAATTTTTTTGTTTTAGCTCTATATAGATTACCAGCATCAACCGTTAGAAGCACATCAGCCATTGTATTTTTTCCTTCAAGCTCTAATCTTTTCTGAAGAGCTTTAGCTTTTCCAGATACTATATTTACATTAATATTGTATTTTTTTTCAAAGACTTTTATTAAAGGTCTAATTAAATACTCTTTTCTGGCAGAGTATACATTAACAACTTGTTCACCCCGCTCTTTTTCTGCGGCATATGTATAAACATTACCCTCAATAAATACTTCTTGGACGACAGACATACCAAAAAGTAGAAAAACGGCTAAAAAACCTGTAATAATTTTTTTCATACTTATAAGCTCATGAATGAGAACGGTTCTCATTATCTCATAAATTTACTAGAAATCAATGGGTTTAATAGCCAAACACATACATAATACAGGTGTCCATGTCATATAAGCCATGTTATAGTTTTCAATTGATTCTTAAAAAAGATAAAGGAAAATATACATGAATATGTCAGACCTGGAAGGCCAAATTTGGATAGATGGCTCCTTTCAAGAATGGAAAGAAGTAAAGATACATTTGCTTACTCATACACTTCACTACGGTACTGGTGTTTTTGAAGGTGTAAGGGCATATAAAACTAATCAGGGGCCTGCAATATTTAGGCTAAAAGATCATACGGATAGACTATTTAACTCCGCAAAACTTATAGGAATGGATATTCCATTTACACCCGATTTATTCATGAAGGCCCAATGTGATACTGTTAAGATAAATAATTTACAAAATGCATATATACGGCCATTATGTTTTTATGGATCTGAAGGTATGGGATTAAGAGCTGATAATTTGATGGTACATTGTGCAATTGCTGCATGGGACTGGGGGTCATATTTAGGTCAAGATAAAATAGCTCATGGCATAAAAGTAAAAGTCTCTCCTTTTCCAAAAAGAAATGAATTGTCTATGTTGTATCAAGCAAAAGCAACAGGAAACTATTTAAATTCTATGCTTGCTCTGAGGGATGCTTTAAATTCTGGCTATGATGAAGCACTTATTTTAGGAACAGATGATAGCGTTAATGAAGGATCAGGCGAAAATTTTTTTATTGTAAAAGATGGGGAATTGTTCACACCTGATTTAGCTACAGTGTTAGACGGCATTACTAGAAAAACAATTATAACTCTTGCAAATGATATTGGAATAAAAACTTCTGAGAAAAAGATAAGTTTAGATGAAGCATTTGATTGCGATGAAGCTTTTTTTACTGGAACAGCAGCAGAGGTTACACCTATTATTAAGATAAATGATAAAAAAATAGGCGAAGGCACCCCCGGTGAAATAACAAAAAAACTACAACAAAACTATTTTAATTTAGTTAGTGGAAACGAAAAAAAACATGAGGAATGGTTAACTATTGTAAATGATTAAGAGAAAAAACATACTTGTTATTGGTGATGTAATGTTAGACAAATATTGGTCCGGTAATGTTGAAAGGATCTCGCCAGAAGCACCAGTTCCAGTAATTAATATTACCTCATCTGTTAATAAACCAGGGGGAGCGGCAAATGTAGCAATGAATTTAGCTGCTCTTGGAATGAACGTTACTCTTTCGGGCATAACAGGGAACGATGATGCCAATGATCAGATATCACATATGTTAAAAAAATACGGGATAGATTTTCAAGTGATAATAGACCCAAAAATACGTACTACAACAAAATTACGTATCACTGGGAAAAACCAACAGCTTATGAGAATTGATCATGAAGATCGAGACAAAACAAAATTACATAAGAAGCTTTTAGATAAAATTATTAAAACAATTAAAAACTATGACGCTATTATTATTTCTGATTATGATAAAGGAGTAGTTAAGCCAATCATTGTAGATATTTTAAAATATTCTTCAAAATTCAATGTTAAAACTTTTATTGACCCAAAAGGCGATAACTTCGATTGTTATAAAAATGCATTTTTACTGAAACCAAATCAAAAAGAATTTGATGATATTGTGGGTTTATCAAAAACAAAATCTGACTTTTATAACAAGGCTGAAAAACTTAGAAAAAAGCTTAAATTAACAGCTTTACTTGTTACTAGAGGAAAAAAAGGGATGACACTTTTTCAAAAAAGTTCAGCAACGTCTTATAAAGCCCAAGAGCAAGATGTTTTTGATGTTACTGGAGCTGGTGACACTGTAATATCGGTTCTAGCTGCAAGCATTGCATCAGGGAAAGGTTTAGTAGCAGCCGTTAAACTATCTAACGTGGCGGCTGGACTATCAGTACAAAAACTAGGCGCGACAAGTGTTACGCAAGAGGAATTATCTGATGCCTGCAAACAATAATAAAGTTATACCTGATTTAAAAAAACTTAAAGATTTATGTAATAAATATCAAGGGAATGGAAAGCATGTTGTTTTCACGAATGGCTGTTTTGACATAATTCATGCCGGACATGTACATTTGTTAAATGAAGCTAAGAGTTTTGGTGACATCTTAGTAGTTGCGATAAATAGTGATAGTTCAGTCAAGAAAATCAAACCTAAAACTAGACCTATTAATACTGTCGAGGACAGAGCATTTGTATTATCTTCAATATCTTCCGTTGATTATATTTTTATTTTTGAAGAAGAAACCCCCGAGAATATTGTCTGTGAAATAATCCCCGATATCCTTGTAAAAGGAGATGACTATAAAAATAAATTTATCGCAGGGGAAAAATGTATGAAAGATAATGGGAAAGAAATAAAATTAGTAAGACTATTAGATGGTAAATCAACAACAAAAATTATAGATAATATTAAAAAAATTTAAAAAATTAACTTATATTTCTTTGCACCTTGTCAATCATCTCAATTACGTGGTCAATGTTAATTAAAGACATTGCATTTTTATTTCTAATTCGAACACCCCATTTTACATCATCTTCATGAGAACCCATGTATATTTTTAAAGCTTGATTATATTTATTAATAACATATTCTTGATTTTGATAAGGACCAGTTCTCTTTGGATTAGAAGTTGCAAATAACCCTATAGTAGGTTTTGAAAGCATTGATGCGATATGCATCGTTCCTGAATCAGGACCTATATAGAATTGACATTTCTCTAAAATAGCAGATAATTCTTGAAGATTTGTTTTGCCAACTAAGTTAAGTATAAATTTTTCTAGATTAATTTTTTTAGATGCTTGAATTTCATAATTACTATTTCCTCCTACTATTATAGAATTTAGATTATATTTTTCTGACAAATATTTTGCAATAACCTCATAATTTTTTAATTCCCATTCCCTATAGTTAAACCTTCTTAAACTTGTAAAAGGATTAAAGACAACATATTTCTTATAATTTTTTAATAGATTTTGGCTAGGTTTATCAAAATCTAAAGACCAATCAAGAATCCTATCTTTTATACCAATAGCCTCTAGAAAGTAAAAAAATGTGTCTAACACATGTGATCTTTCTGGCGCATGAATATCTTTAAATGCCAGTTTCTTTTTAGCTTTTATAAAAACGCTTAAAAATTTTGACCTTAAAGATTTTTGCATATGTAAAAAAATATCAAACTCCTTATTGCCAATTTCTTTTTTTAGATTGATTATAGATTTAATAGTTTTCTCCTTATCTATAATAATGAAATGAACTCCTTTAATATTTTTTACAAGTTGGTATTCTGTTTTGCCAATAATCCATGTAATATTTGATTGAGGTAAGTTATGTTGAATTGTCTTTATAATTGGTATCATATGTGTAATATCACCAATAGCTGACAATCTTAAAATACAGATTGTAGAAGGTAATTTACTTTTTTGAGACATATTTGTGAGTATCGTAATAAAAAAAATTAAAAATCAATTTATATTCTATGATAAAGGCATAGAAATTAATATAGAAGAATCATTTTTAAACAACTTGTTCTCTAGTGATGAGACTCATAATGTGGAATGGATTAATAACAATAAATGGGTAAAGAAGCATTATTTTCGTAAAGGAATGATGACATTTATGAATGATACATACCTCTACAGAAACCTTATCAATACTCGATCATATCGAGAATTTGAAATATTAAATTATTTGTACAAATCTAGCTTCAATACTTGTAGGCCAATAATGGGGTGGGTGTCATATAATGGTATATTTTATAGAGCAAATTTAATTACAGAGAGTATTCCGGCGCAAACACTTTCACAATATTTTACTCATGAAGTAAGTACGGGTATAAACGAAAGAGGGAAGGAATCTCTTTTTCAAGAAATTGGAAAACAGATTGCAAAAATGCATTTACTAAATATTTTTCATGGAGACTTAAATATACATAACATTTTAATTAAGGGAGATATCATAAACAATGACGATATACACGTTTGGATATTAGATTTTGATAAATCTGAGAAGAAAATACTAACAGAGAGAAATAAAACTTCTAATATAGATAGATTGAAAAGATCTTTTTATAAACATGAATTCCTTATAGAGACTGATTATTCCAAGGTACTCAAAGGCTATGAATCAGCTATTAATTCTTGAATAGCTTTACAATAGTGGTCAGCTATATCTTTTTTTGATTCCATAATCTTCTTAGCATTATTTCCAAATAACTCTCTCTTATTTTTTGATTTAATCAGTTTCTGAAAAACACCTTTCAACATTGAGGACTCTTTTACCATTAGAAGAGCATTCTTTTTCAAAAATTCTTCAGTTTCAGATATAAAATTATACATAAAAGGACCTACAATAATGGTCTTACTATAGAAAGCAGCTTCTAAGAAATTTTGTCCTCCATGATCAATTAATGACCCACCCATAAAAACAAATTCAGAATGTTTTATCCATTTGTCAAGTTCATCATATGTATCTGCAATGTAAATTTGTGTTTCATTTTTTACTTCCTCATTTTTACTTCTTATTGAAATTTCAATATCTGATAAGGGTAACTGAGACAATATATCACCAAGTCTTTCTGGATGACGAGGCACTACAACCAATAATAATTTTTTTTCTTTTAGTTTTAGCCATTCTTGAATAATCTGCATCTCCTCATCATGGTGAGTTGATGCAGCAAGTACATATCTACGATCAATTAGACTTTCTTTATTTTTTAGTTCTCTATATTCAGAAAACTTTAGATTTCCAACAACATCAATTTTATCTTCTGCTGCCCCCAACTTAATATACTTATCTTTTTCAAGGTCTGATTTGCAAAGAATTTTTGTTATATCTAGCAATGCTTCCTTATAAACGTTCTTTATAAAATTTGATTTATCAGTTGATTTTTTTGAGAGTCTAGCATTTATAATGATTGATGGAACATTATTTTTTTTGCACCTATTTAATAAATTAGGCCAAATTTCTGTCTCAACAATTATACATATCTTGGGATTAATTGAGGCAAAGAATCTTTTCATTGCAAAAAACCAGTCAATGGGGAGATATAAGTGTTCTATGTTTTTATTATTTAGGCTTTTAATTAATCTTGATGAAGACTCAGTATTCGTAGTAATTAGGAACTTCTGTTCTGGATTCGATTCTTTTAATTTGTTATAGATTAATAATGCAAGTTTTGTTTCACCAATAGATGCTGCATGTAACCATATAGTGTTAGAAAAGTTTTTTATTGAAGATAAACCAAGTCTTTGTGATATAAATTTAAATCCACTTTTCCTCTGGAAACTACCAAATATGATCGATAATAATAGATAAGGGCTTATCAGATATAATAGTAAATTATATTTAATCATTAAATATATTAATTCTTACCAGATTAACCACTGATTTATCAATTCAATGTCTTTAGAATTTAAACTCGAAGAATATTTCTTAATTTTTAGATCTGAAACAAGATAATCCATTACTGCTTTTATGTAATCCTTTTTTGCAGTATGTAAATTATAATTTGCCTCTATTACCTGAATGTCAGTATTTACTCCCAATACAAAACCATCTTTTATAGTTTCATAATTTTGTTTTGCCTCTTGGAGTCCATTTTTTGAAGCTTTAACGAGATTTTGATTGTAAACAAAGTCATTGTATGAATTGATAACATCCTTTTGTAAATTTTTTCTTGTTAAATCAAGATTATATTTTGTCTTCTCTAAGTTATATCTAGATTCTCTAACTTTAGAATTTATATAACCACCTTGAAAAATTGGAAAATTTAATACAAGAGTAACAGTTGACCCTTCTCGTGTGGATGCCCCACGATATGAACCAGAGCTTGTATCTAAATAATCATATGTAGCAAGAAGATCTACAGTAGGATAATGTTCAGCTTTATTTGAACTCAAATCATTCTTTGCAATATTAATATCATATAAAGCCATCTTAATCATTTCATCATCCGACAAAGCTTTTGAAAGAATTACAGACAAATCATATTCTGTTACTGGAAAACTAATCTCAGTGCTGAGATTATGTACATCAACTATCTCTTTTCCTGTTAATAAAAAAACATCCTGCTTAACAGAAGAAAACTCATTCTCCAATTGCTGCAAATCAATTTCTGAAAATCTGTAATCATTTTTAAGTTCATTCAATTTTATATTAGTTAAAGCACCTTTTTCATATAATAATCCTGCGTTAGAAAGTTTAAGCTCTGCCATAGACTTTTTAATTTTTAAAGCAGAAATCCCATTCATTAGATCAATTAGAGAAAAATAAATTTTAGTAGACTCTATTATTAAATCCTCTTTTACAAAATTTCTATTCTCATTATATTTTTCTATATTGTCGGAAGCTTTTTCTAACTTATCAAATAAGCCTAAGCGCAATATAGGTTGAGAAATATTTAATGAATATGAGTCTGACCTATTATCTCTTATACTCCCACCACCTGTATATTTATCAATTTTATTTTCTTCTGTTTGGGCGGTTAGATTTATTTCAGGGAAGACTGTTGATAAAGATTGATCATATTGTTCCTTAGCAATAAAATAGTCAGCATCAGTTATTTTAATTTTATTATCATTTTCTAAAGCACGCTTATAAACATCTAGTAGATCTGCAGCATTCAATGATGCAGACAAAAACGCTCCAACAAAAAATATAATAATATTATTTATTTTAAACATATCTTGGCATATCTTCATCAATTTCTTTTGACCACCTATCAATTCCACCAGTTAAATTTAAAACTTCTAAAAATCCATGATTTGAAAGATATTGTCCTACGGCTCTACTTCTTATTCCATGATGACACACTACAACTAAAGTTTTATCTTTCTCAATTTCATCTAACCGATTTATTATTTGCCCTATCGGTACATTAAGAGAGCCATCAATATGACATATATCATATTCCCAATACTCTCTTACATCAAGTATTAATATCTCTTGTATTGAACTATCCAATAGTGCTTTTATTTCAGTTGGGTTTTTTTCTTTCATAAAAATTAAAGTAGAGGTTCTGCATCTGTTTCAAATAAAATATTTTTCGTTAAACTATTCTTTTTAAACTTTTTAATTAAAATAGCTTTTTTAATTGGTTGTTTTGGGAAACCAGTAAATAGAAATGCTTTTGAATATTCTTTTAAATTATTTACCAAAACAGTCTCATCAGAAATATATGATGTCATCACAACAACATCATATATATTGATCATTTCCCATTTTTCTTTTATATCTATATGCTCAAAAGTTATATTTTCTGTCTCATCATATTTATAGATATTTTTTTTAGCACTTTCAATCAAATCATTGGAAATATCAATAGAATGTATGTTTTTGCATAATCTTGATAAGCAGCATGTCATATATCCAGTTCCAGCACCAATTTTCAAAATATTCTCATCGCCTTTTAGATCTAATGCTTGTAAGATTTTTCCTTCAATAGATGGAGGCAACATTTTACTATTATTTCCAATTGGTATCTGAAAATCTGCATAAGCAAATTCTTTAAACTTTTCTGGCACAAAGTCATTTCGGGAAATATCTTCTAAAATGTTTAGAATTTTTTGATCTATAACATTTGATGGCCTTACAATACTGTTGACCATGTTATTTGTACTATTATTATATTCTTTCATTTCTCTATTAAATTTAGTATTGTGATATTATAGTTTAAAAATATTTGAAATAATACAACTGGTCACAATGAATGAAAACTAAAAATATTGATATAAAATCTTATTCTGAAAACTTCCCTAACTCTAAAAAAGTATACATAACAGGCTCTCAACAAAATATTAAAGTCCCGATGAGGATGATAGAGCAAACAAATACAAAAACAGAAGATTCTGTAAAAATTAATGAGCCTATATATGTTTATGATACGACAGGGTTATATACGGACGAAAGTTATAAGATAGATATCGAAAAAGGTTTAAGTTTAACTCGAAAACAATGGATTGAAGATAGAGCAGATTCGAAATTATATAGACGTTGTCTTCCACGAAATATTAAGATTACAGCAAATAGTTTCTCTCGTAGTTCAGATACCAATAGACCAATTACTCAAATGTATTACGCAAAACAGGGAATAATAACTCCTGAAATGGAATATGTATCTATAAGAGAAAATACTTTTTGTGGTGATAGGGAAAAGATGTCAGAAAAAATTACTCCTGAATTTGTCCGACAAGAAATTGCTAGTGGAAGAGCAATTATCCCGTGCAATGTTAATCACCCTGAATCTGAACCAATGATAATAGGAAAGAATTTTTTAACTAAAGTTAATGCAAATATAGGAAATTCTCCTGTTTCATCAAGTATTCATGAAGAACTTGATAAATTACTTTGGGCAGTAAGATGGGGTGCAGATACAGTTATGGATTTATCTACAGGTAAAGATCTATTTGAAACTAGAGAATATATCATTCGTAATTCTCCAGTCCCAATTGGAACGGTACCAATATATGAAGCTCTTGAACGGGTAAATGGAAAGGCAGAAGAATTGACATATGACATTTTCAGGGATGTATTAATTCAGCAAGCAGAGCAGGGAATAGACTATTTTACAATTCATGCTGGGGTACGTTTGAGCTATATACCAAAAACAATGCATCGCGTTACAGGAATTGTCTCAAGAGGTGGTTCAATTATTGCAAAGTGGTGTTTGACTCATCATAAGGAAAATTTTCTATATACTAATTTTGAAGATATCTGTGAAATTATGAAACGCTACGACATTGCTTTTTCGTTAGGTGATGGATTAAGACCAGGTTCTATTGCTGACGCTAATGATGATGCTCAATTTTCTGAACTAGAAACATTGGGAGAGCTAACAAAAAAGGCATGGGAACATGATGTACAAGTTATGATTGAGGGGCCAGGCCATATTCCATTAGATTTAATAGAGGAAAACGTGATTAAAGAGCAAAAACTATGCTTTAAAGCCCCTTTTTATACACTTGGCCCACTGGTAACAGATATAGCCCCTGGCTATGACCATATTACTTCAGCAATTGGAGCGGCAAACATTGGTGCTTTTGGTACATCTTTATTATGTTATGTAACGCCAAAAGAACATCTAGGCCTTCCAAATAAAAGTGATGTGAAAGATGGTCTCATAGCTTATAAAATTGCCGCACACTCAGCAGATATAGCAAAAAAACATCCAGCTGCGCAATATAGAGATAATGCACTATCAAAGGCAAGATTTGAATTTCGTTGGGAAGATCAATTTAATCTTAGTCTTGACCCGTATAAATCTAAAGAATTTCATGATGAGACTCTCCCCCAAGAAAGCGCCAAAGTTGCACATTTTTGTTCTATGTGCGGACCTCATTTTTGTTCAATGAAAATTACACAAGATATACGAGATTATGCAAATAAAAAAGGCATAGGAGACGTAAAGATTGCTGTAGAAGTTGGTTTGAAAGAGAAATCTCAAGAGTTCAAGGATTCAGGGAAAGAAATCTACATGAAAAAAAGGTAATAATCTTAACTTACTTTTTTCTTTTTACTAAAAACTTTTTCTATAGCTTGTTTGATGTCATCTATGATATCACTAACATTTTCTATACCAATAGATAGTCTTACAAGGTCTTCAGGTACCCCAGCTTTTTTTAATTCTTCTGGAGATAATTGTCTATGTGTTGTTGAAGCTGGATGACATGCAAGAGATTTTGCATCACCAATATTAACAAGTCGGGTTATAAGTTGTAGGTTATCTATGAATTTTCCACCACTCTCACGTCCACCATCTATACCAAAACTTAATACACTTGATGCTTTTCCGTTCATTAATTTCTTGACCAATGGATAATCAACATGGTCTTCAAGCCCTGGATAGTTGACCCAATTAACTTGAGGACATTTTTGCAAGAATTTAGCAACTTCTATAGCATTTTCACAGTGCCTATCCATACGCACAGGTAATGTTTCAATTCCTTGGAGAATTAAGAAACTATTAAATGGTGAAATAGCTGCACCCATATTCCTTAAAGGAACAGTTCTAGCTGCTCCAATAAATGCTGCTTCTCCTAATGCTTCAGTAAAAATAACTCCATGGTATGAAGGATCAGGATTATTTAATCTACTAAATTTTCTTTTATGTTTAGCCCATGGGAACTTACCTGAGTCAATTATAATTCCTCCAATAGAATTTCCATGCCCACCCATATATTTAGTTAAAGAATGTACAACTATATCTGCTCCATGCTCAATAGGTCTAAATAAATATGGAGATGGAACAGTATTATCAACTATAAGTGGAATTTCATTATCATGAGCAATTTTTGCTACTTTTGGTATGTCCACCACATTAGCAGCAGGATTCCCAATTGATTCACAAAAAATTGCTTTTGTTTTTGAATCTATAAGTTTTTCCAATTGCGGTAATTTATCATGATCACCAAATTTCACATCTACACCAAACCTTGGAAGTTGATGAGCAAAGAGAGTATAAGTTCCTCCATATAGTGTCGCTGTACTTACGATATTATCCCCAGCTTCACATATAGTCATAATTGCATAAGTTGTGGCTGCAGATCCAGATGCCAAACCTAAACCTCCTATCCCACCTTCCATTGCCGCAACCCTTTTCTCCAATACATCAGTGGTAGGGTTCATTATTCTTGTATATATATTACCAGCTACTTTTAAGTCAAAAAGATCAGCTCCGTGTTGCGTATCATCAAAAGAATAAGAAGTAGTTTGATAGATTGGTACGGCAACAGCATTAGTAGTCGGTTCAGGTGAATAACCACCGTGAATTGCAATTGTTTCAATTTTCATAAACTAACATCATAAAAAATATTTGACATAAATGCTAGTAATAAAAAGGATTTATTAGCTCATTCAAATTTTTAAATCAAGTTGATTATCTTCAAAATCTGAAAATCGTACACCAACACCCAAAAGTCTTATAGGGCTTGGTTTTTCTTGATATGATTTTACTAAAAGATTAGAAATAATATCAAAATTTAAGTCACTACATGCAGTTTGAGAGCTTGTAATCTTAAAGTCACTATATTTAATTTTTATAAAACATGATTTAATAGGCCTTTCCCTGTCTTTTGATGTTTCTAGGCGGGTAATAAGCTTTTGGAAAATTAACTTCATTTCTTTAGTACATTCATTTAGTGACAGCAGATCTACAGCAAATGTATCTTCCACGCTGAGACTCTTGCTAATTCTATTAGATTCAACTTCTCTATCATCTATACCTCTACACAAATTAAATAGAGTTATTCCATATTTTCCAAACATATCTATTAATATAGACTTGTTTAATTTTTGTAAATCAGAACAATCTTTAATGTTGTGTGATAATAATTTTTTCTCATTTTTTTCTCCGATACCAAAAATTTTCCTAATTGGAACTTTTGGGATAAAATCTTTAATCTCATCATCTCTGATGGAAAATTGACCATTTGGTTTATTCCAATCACTTGCAATCTTAGCCAAAAACTTATTAGAAGAAATTCCTGCAGAAGCTGTCAGCTTGAAATCATCAAAAATCTTTTGTCGTATTTGACGTGCCATATTTTCAGGATCACCATCGCAATATCTTGAATTTGTAACATCAAGATATGCTTCATCAAGAGCAATTGGCTCAATTATCTTTGTATAACATTTATAAATTTCTTTAATATCGCTAGAAACTTTTTTGTATTTTGCAAAATTTACAGGAAGAAATATGATATTAGGACATAACTGTTTTGCTGTAACTGATGGCATGGCTGATTTAACCCCATATTCTCTAGCTACATAATTACAGGTAGTCACAACACCACGTTTTTTTTCACTACCAGCAACAGCAACTGGCAAATATTTTAATTCTGGTTTTTCTCTTATTTCAACTGCTGCAAAGAAACAGTCCATATCAATATGAATAATTTTTCTGTCTGCATAAATTTTTAGTTTATGATTCTTCATCCTCATCTTTAGTTAGTGACCTTATTGTTAAAGCATGTATTTCTCCTGTCTCAATAAACTTATTAAGTAGGGCATAAACCATTTTATGTCTTTCAATAGTATTCTTACCCGCAAAATCATCAGTAATAATTGTTACATCATATTTGGCATCTGTTCCTCCAACTTCAATTTTGTATATATTAAATGAATCACTTAATATTTTTTTTATTATTTCATGCATTCGTATTACCCATAGTTAATTTATTTTACTTAAAAATATATCATACCTTACCAAGTTTGTTTTAACAGAATAATCAGGATCAACTCCAGTTATTGAGTTGAGGTTTTTTGAACCCTTAACAATAACTTTATTCTTACACTTCTCTTTTGCAATTTCTAGTAACCGTATTCTATTTTTTTTATCATTTGCTAAGATTTTTAAAACTTCATCATATTTTGACGAAAGAGATGTATTTTTAATTTTTTTAAACATAAAGTCTATATATATATAATCAAAAAAATCATTATATGTTTTCAAATACTCATATGAATCTCCATAAAGAAGGCATAAGTTATTTTTAACTTGTGAGATAGATCGTTTAATTCCATTTCGCAATAACAAAGTGATGATTGGATTTCTTTCAATCATTGTTACATTAAAACCAAGAGAAGCTAAAATAAACCCATCCCTTCCAAAACCTGCGGTACAATCTAAAATACTGGAACCTTCATTTTTAAAAATCTTTTTTAAACTAATATTATTTTTATTATCTTCATTGAAAAAATCTACTGAGATAGAAACTTCTTTTTTATAATTATAGTTAATTAATTCAACTTTATTGTTTTTTATTTTTATAGCTAAATTTTTAATCTTATTATAATTTAGATCAGAATTTAGAATATGCTGAAAGTAGTCAGCAAATTCTTTATTTTTTTTGTCATAAATAATTTGCATCAAGCAACATTATATTTTCTTCTGACATACCTAAGCGTAAAAAATACAAGAGGCCATGCTATCGCGCTTGTCAATACTGACCAATAATAGGTTGAGAAACTAGGTATTTCTATTCCTACTGCTCCATCAATCCACATTAAAATAGTTTGTTTGATGAATAGTAGTATAAATATAATTAATGACTGTTGATATACGGTTAGATATCTAATAAATTTATAGGTTTTTATAATTATGAATGAAATTATTACAAAGGTTAATGCATTTGAGCCTAGAATTGAGCCAAAAGTAACATCTGTAAGCAAGCCTATAAACCACGCTGTGATTAACCCAATGCTATTTGGGACAGCAAGAATCCAGTAAATAACTGTTAGATAAAGCCAATCAGGAGAAAATTCACCAAGTGCAAATGTTATAATTGTCAAGGCAAGTGACAAGATTAGTGACAGAAAGATAACTAGAAAATTATTCATTAGGTTCTTTTGGTTTATAGTCCCAAATTAATATTAATTCTGAGGAACTACCTATATTTTCATGAGGAACTACATGAACAGTCGCAAATTTTCTTTCTTTATTATTATCAATGAATGATATTTGTCCTATTGGAATATTTGCTTTAAATCTATCAGCCATGCCAGATGTTGAAACAATATCTCCTACTTTAATATCCATACTAATTTGAGCAAACAAAACATCTAATTTATCATTTTCATCTCTACCCTTCACTATAATTTTTTCACCTGTCCTTGTTACTTGAGCAGGAATATTGGAATTTAAATCGCTAATTAAGAGTACTTTTGAAGACAAATAACTAGATTCTATTATTTGCCCAACAAGACCTTTTAATCCTAGAACATTTTGACCAATGAAAATACCATCCTTCTTTCCTTTATCTATAGAAATAATTTTTTTACTAGGATGAGCATTATTGTTTATTACTTTTGCCAAAGTTTGTCTATTTGATATTTTAGATGATTCCTCTGAGATTTTTCGTAATCTAAGGTTCTCATCCTTTATAGCCTGATATTCTTGTAGTTGAACCTTTAATTTTAAGTTTTCTTTTTCTAAAATTATAACTTTATTTTCTAATTCAGATATTACTTCTGTATCTTGGATTGAAATTTCAAATATTTTTTTTGGCATGGTACTAAGGTAATCTATTGGAAAAATTACAGTATCATTTATCAGAGACCTCAAATTATCTAACTGGTTATATTTGTAATCAGCAGTAATTGTTAATATTGATAAAATAACTAAAGCTATAAAAGTATAGAAAACTTTAAAAGATTTTTTAAAGACAGTTTCCATTCTTAATCAATGGATAAGAACTCTATACCTTCCTTGTCTATTATTTCGAGAACTTTACCACCCCCTCTTGCCACGCAGCTCATAGGGTCTTCAGCTACGACAACATACATACCTGTTTCTTCGGTAATTAATTTGTCTAAATCTCGTAATAGAGCGCCACCGCCAGTAAGAACCATGCCTCGTTCATGAATATCAGCTCCAAGTTCTGGCGGAGTATTTTCTAATGCCGTTTTTACAGCAGAAATAATTCCTTGAAGAGAGTCTTGTAGTGATTCAAGGATTTCATTACTGTTCACAGTAAATGATTGAGGTACGCCAGCTGACAAATTTGTACCTTTAACTTCAATTTCTAACAAATCACTACTTGGGTAAGCACATCCTATTTCATGTTTAATTCTTTCTGCAGTAGGGTGCCCAATGACACAACCATAATTTCTTCTAACATAACCTATTATTGCTTCATCAAAAGTATCACCACCTATACGTGTGGACGAAGAATATACAATTCCATTTAAAGAAATTGTAGCCACTTCAGAGGTTCCACCTCCAATATCAAGAACCATATAGCCTCTAGCTTCATCTAAAGGCATCCCAGCTCCAATTGCAGCAGCCATTGGTTCGTCTATAAGATGGACAATTCTTGCTCCAGCTCCAGATGCTGATTCTCTAATAGCACGTCTTTCTACTTGTGTTGCACCACATGGCACACAAACTAAAACTCTCGGGCTTGGTCTAAAAAATTTTCCGCTATGCACTTTCCTAATAAAATGTTGAAGCATCCTTTCGCAAATCATAAAATCTGAAATTACTCCATCTTTCATAGGTCTGATTGCTAAAAGTCCTGTAGGAGTTCTACCAAGCATTTTTTTTGCTTCCATACCAACCGCTTCAATTCTTTTCCCTGCTGCAGTTTTATCATCTCTCACAACAACAACTGAAGGTTCATCTAAAACAATTCCTTTTCCTTTAACATAAATTAATGTATTTGCAGTTCCTAAATCAATAGAGACATCAGTTGAAAATGCACCCGTAATATTTTTAAATATATTTAACATGTTTTCCCTAATTTATCCTTTAATATTTCATTCACAAGTTTTGGGTTAGCCTTACCCTGAGACTCTTTCATCACTTGACCAACAAAAAAACCAAAAAGTTTAGTTTTGCCTTTTTGGTACTCCCCTACACTTTTATAATTGTTTTTGAGAACATTTTCAACTATTTTATTTAATTCTTCAATGTTTGAAATTTGTTCTAATCCTTCATTTTTAATAATATTTTCTGCGGACTCATTATTATTCCACATACGAACAAAAATATCTTTTGCTTGCTTATTTGATATTTTTTCATCACGAATATTTGAAAGAAGGAAACTTAAGTCTTTGGGAGAAATAGGGTAATCTTTAACATGTAGATTTGTTTTTTTAGATAATGCTAATACTTCAGTGATAATCCAATTAGCAACCATCTTCGCATCTAATTTATTTGAACTTAAGACAGCTTCAAAAAATTCTGATAAGGGTTTATTAGATATCAGTATAGAGGCATCATATTCAGTAAGGTTATATTGGTCTAAAAATCTTTTCTTCTTACTGTCAGGAAGTTCAGGCATATCCTTCTTAATCTTTTGAATAAACTTTTCATCAAGTACTACTGGCAACAAGTCAGGGTCTGGAAAATATCTATAATCATTTGCCTCTTCTTTAGAGCGCATTGATCTAGTTTCATCTTTTGAGGGATCATAAAGCCTTGTTTCTTGAATAACCTTTTTCCCATTTGTTAGGATATCTGTTTGTCTTTTTATTTCATATCTAATTGCATTTTCAACAAATTTAAATGAATTGATATTCTTTATTTCTGCTCTTACTCCTAATTTTTTCTCTCCGGATTTCTTGATAGAAATATTTGCATCACATCTGAAAGAGCCTTCTTCCATATTTCCATCACTAATTTCTAGATATCTAACTAAAGAATGAACTTTTTTTAAATACAAAACAGCCTCTTCTGCACTACTTAGTTCTGGCTCGGAGACAATTTCAATTAATGGGGTACCGGCTCTGTTTAAATCTATTGCGCTTTCATCATGATATAAATCATGTATAGATTTTCCAGCATCTTCCTCTAGATGTGCCCGAGTTATTCCTATATCTTTTTTACTTCCGTTTATTTCTATACTGATACTACCCCCTGAAACAATTGGAAGTTCAAATTGAGAAATTTGATACCCTTTTGGTAAATCAGGATAAAAATAATTCTTTCTAGCAAATATAGATTTATTTGCAATTTTTGCATTTATAGATAAGCCAAATTTTATTGCCATAATTACAGCCTGTTCATTTAAGACAGGTAATACACCAGGCATCCCCAAATCGATAGAACATGCTTGAGTGTTCTGTTCTAAGCCAAAATCTGTTGATGCAGAAGAAAAGATTTTACTTTTCGTACAGAGCTGTACATGAACTTCTAATCCTATAGTTGGTTCCCACATAAATTAATCTTCTCCGATTTTTGGTTTATAGTTATGCCAGTCTATCATTTGTTGAAAATGGTGCGCTAAAGATAAAATTTTTGACTCGTCAAAATGATTTCCAATTATTTGCAGGCCTAATGGTAGATTGTTTTTAAAACCCATAGGAATTGACATTGCCGGTAATCCTGCCAAATTTGCACTTACTGTAAATACATCAGATAGATACATTGCAATTGGATCATTAGCTTTTTCTCCAATCTTAAATGCAGAATCTGGAGTTGTTGGACCCAATATTAAATCAACCTTTTTAAATGCTTCTGTGAATTCACTTGATATTAATTGTCTAATTTTTTGAGCCTTTAAGTAATAAGCATCATAATAACCTGCTGATAGAGCATATGTTCCTATCAAGATTCTTCTTTTTACTTCTTTCCCAAACCCTTGAGACCTTGATTTTTTATATAATTGATCAATATTAGAAACATCACTAGCCCTGTAACCAAACCTCACCCCATCATAGCGAGACAAATTTGAAGAACATTCTGCTGGAGCAACAACCTGGTAAGCGGAGACTCCTAGTTTAGAATTTTTCAAACTTATTTTTTTAACTGAACAATTATTTTTTTCCATCAATTTAATAGCTTCAAAAAAAACAGATTTTACAGTTTCATCTAAGCCATCTAGGAATTCATTTGGAATACCAATTTTAATTGGTTCAAATTTTTTAATACATTCTGCATGATAGTTTGGTACATCAACTTCTGAAGATGTTGAGTCTCTAGGGTCATGCCCAGATATCTGATTTAAAAGAATTGAACAGTCTTCTGCTGTTTTTGCAAAAACTCCTGCTTGGTCTAAACTCGAAGCAAACGCAATCATACCATACCTTGATACGCGTCCATATGTTGGTTTTATTCCGCATACACCACATAGAGAAGCTGGTTGTCTAATTGATCCACCTGTATCTGTCCCTGTGGAGCATGGAGCCAGTGCAGCTGAAACACTAGCTGCTGAACCTCCGGAAGAGCCTCCTGGAACACAATCATGATTCCATGGATTTTTAACATTCCCAAAGAAACTTGTTTCATTAGATGAACCCATTGCAAATTCGTCCATGTTGGTTTTACCCAAAACAATCATTCCGGCATCATTAAGTTTTTCTATAACAGTAGCGTCGTAAGGGCTTACAAAATTCTCAAGCATTTTAGAGCCACAAGTTGTCCTTATATTTTTCATACAAAAAATGTCTTTTTGAGCTACAGGAATACCAGAAAGAGGACGAAACTGTTTCTTCGCTAATTCTGAATCAATTTTTTTTGCCTGATTAATTGCATACTCTTCAGTAAGTGTTATAAATGAATTCAATCCTGAATCAATCTTTTTTATTCTATCAATAAAGTGTTTTGCAAGCTCAACAGCACTAATATTTTTTTCAGCTAAATCTTTTTGCAGTTCAATTATTGTTTTATTATGCATTTTATTCGATTATTTTAGGTACTTTATAATATCCTTTATGAACAAATTTATTATTTTTTTGTATCTCGTCCCTTTCATTTTTTTCTAATACCACATCTTTTCTCAATCTTTGATTAAGATTAAGGGGGTGAGCCATAGGGACAATATCCTCTGTAGAAACAGATTTCATTTCATTAACAAGACTTAATATCTTGCCCAAGCTAGATGTTATTTCATCTAATTCATCATCACTAATTTCGATTTTTGCCAAATCAGCTATCTTAATAATTGTACTTTTATCCATTTCTAAGAATTTTGAGACATTGTGAATCTATCTATTCCATTATAATCCAATATAGTTTTTATGTCTTTATAATAGTTTTTTTTGAGCATTAGGGTTATGTTTTCGGACTGATTATAGCCATTTTCAAGAAACAACAAGCCTGTTTTTTTTATTACTCTTCTTGACTCAATAATTATTTTCTTTATTTCAGACAACCCGTTATCATTTGCAAAAAGAGAAGATCCTGGCTCAAAGCGTCTAACATTTTCATCGATATTATTATCTAATTTATCAATATATGGTGGGTTTGATACTAGAATATCTGCAGTATCATTTCTAATTGAAGATAGCCAGTCTGAATAAATAATCTTACAATTCTTCAAACCAAAACTTTTACAGTTTAAGGTCAAAATATTAAGTGCTTTTAATGAATTTTCAATTAGAAATATATTCCAATTTTTTCTTTCAATCGCTAATGATATCCCAATGCATCCAGTTCCAGCTCCAGCATCTATTATAGTTACAGTTCCATTTCTCTTATATATTTCATCTCCTTTTTTTATTATTTCTGGTACTAGAGTTTCAGTTTCTGGTCTTGGGACAAGAACATTTTTATCTACCAAAAATTTATTTTTGAAAAAGCTTTGGAAGCCTAAAATTTGTGCTAAAGGACGCCCTAAACTTCTTTGTTTAAGCATCTCATTATATTGATTAAACTCAAGATCACTAATTTCTGTTTCACTTGATAAATGTAAGAAAACTCTACTTTTTTTTAAAACTTCCATCAAACAATATTCGGCGTCTAAATTATTTTGTGGAATAGAGTGAGGTAGTTCTTGTTTTAGAAATATTTTAGAATCACTTAAGGCTTTTTTTATAGTAATTGGCATATGGTTTATTTAGACTCTACTTTTTTTAGTTCATCAATTAATGGTTCTATATCCCCTTCTAAAATACTTTCAAGTTTATATAAAGTTAAATTAATTCTATGATCTGTAATTCTGCCCTGAGGATAATTGTACGTTCTAATTCTCTCAGATCTATCTCCACTACCAACCAAGCTTTTCCTTTCTTGATCAGTGTTCTTTTTTTGTTTTTCTTGTTCATGAATTAAAAGTTTTGAATATAAAAGAGACATTGCCTTAGCTCTATTTTTATGTTGAGATCTATCTTCTTGGCATTCTGATACCGTGCCTGTTGGGATGTGTGTGATTCTTACAGCAGAATCAGTTTTATTGACATGTTGACCTCCAGCTCCAGATGCTCGATAAGTGTCAATTCTAAGTTCGGCAGGATTAATTTCAACTTGATCAATTTCATCTACAATAGGAAGTATGGCAACAGTAGCAGCTGATGTATGAACTCTTCCTTGAGTCTCAGTTTCAGGTACTCTTTGGACCCTATGTGTACCAGACTCAAACTTAAGTTTAGAATAAACCTCATTGCCGGTTACCTTTAGTATTATTTCTTTATATCCTCCATGATCACTTTCATTTACATTCATTAATTCCATTTTCCAGTTATTTTTTTCAAAGAATTTACAGTACATCTTAAATAAATTTCCAGCAAAAATTGCAGCTTCATCTCCCCCTGTACCAGCTCTAATTTCAAGGAAAACATCTTTGGAATCATTTGGATCTTCTTCAATTAGCATTTCTCGTAGAGTATTTTCTAACTCTTCTTTTTTATTAGTCAGATGTACAAGTTCCTCTTCTGCCATATCCGAAAGATCTTTATCCTCTTCTTCATCAATTAATTTAGAAGTTCCTTCAATGTTTTCTAGTAAGTCTCGATAGTTTTGAAAATGATTTACAGTTTTTTCAAGTCTTGACTGCTCTTTGTGAAGTTTATTTGATAATTTACGGTCTTTATAGATATTTGGCTTTTCAAGTTCTTCAGTGATTTCAGCATAACGAATACGTATCTCATCTAGTTTATCAATTAGTTTTGGATTACCTGCAAGTTTGGGGACTAGATTCTTTAAGTCCTTCAGTGATTTTGGAGTCATTTATCTTTTTTTAAAATTTCTTTAATTCGCAGACTTGCTGATTCATCCAACAGAGGAAAAATTTCTTTTAATTTGGATGTTGTTTCATGAGTTAATTTATTTTTCAGAGAATTTGCAAGATATAGTAAAGCTTCATCTACATTTCTACCATCACTAATCATATTTTTTGTTTTGATAATAGCGCCATCGGTAATATCATCCACATATTCACGATAGGTTTTAACAAATTCATCTGATTTCTTATTTGCTAACCAATGCTTAAATTCAATTATCTTATAATTAATAATTTTTTCTGCTTGAGTAAAAGCTTGTTGTCTAATTTTATAATTATTTTCTATTACTTTTCCCAAATCATCTATGGTATAGAGATAAACTCCATCAATTTCTTTGATTTCAGATTCTACATCCCTAGGCACCCCAAGATCTATTATTACTATAGGTTGGTTTGTTCTTTTTTTTAATGAACTCTCAATCATTCCTTTCCCAATTATAGGTAGAGAGCTTGCAGTAGAAGTAATAATTATATCATAATCAGAAATTATGTTTCCTACATCCTGTAAGCGACTAAATTTACAATTATTCTCATCAGCCACTTCTTTTCCTTTTTCAATATTTCTACTAGTTAATGTTATTTGATTTATTTTATTAGATTGAAAATATTTTATAGCAAGATTTATCATTTCTCCTGAACCAACCAGTAATGCCTTTTGATCTTCCACTGAAGTAAAAATCTTTTTAATTAAAGTTATAGATGTAAACATAAATGTAACAGGGTTAGAACCTATTTCAGTATTTGTGCGAACTTCTTTAGCTACAGAGAAAGCAAATTCAAACAACCTCTTTAGGGATGAATTTATTGATTTATTCTCATTAGCTAATTTATAGGCGTCTTTTACTTGACCAAGTATTTCTGTTTCACCAATTACCATTGAATCCATGCCGGATGCTACACGGAATAAATGTTTTACCGCATCATTTTGCGAATAAGTATAAGTGTAGGGCAAATAATCTTTGACACCAATTTGGTTATTATTTAACCAATGTATAACTTGCTCATTATCAGAATCATTTTCTGTATAGATTTCCGTTCTATTGCAAGTTGAAAGAACAACAACTTCATTTACCCCTTTAATTTTTTTAAGTTTGCCCAAAGTTAAGGAAATTTCTTCCCTATTAAATACAACTTTTTCTCTTATATCTATAGGAGCCGTTTTATGATTGAGGCCTAATACATTAATTGACATAATCTTTCTGTATGAAAATAATACAATCTCCGATGTTTGTAATATGTGATATTATACTACTATGGCAAGAATTTCTAAAATTTTAATAATAATACTATCATTATTTTTGATGTCCTGTAACCAAGGCCCAAATACTACTAAATCTACAGTTAAAGGAACTGAAGCTCCAAGATACTATGGTTCAGAAAGCAAATATATACAGATTTATAATATAATTTACATAAATTTTGCTCTCGAAAAATCTAAATATAAAGAAGCTTTAAAACTATTTATGAGAGATATTGACCTTATGACTGATACAAAATTATTTAAAAAAATGGCTAGGATTAGTATGCAGCTCAATAAATTTCAAAACACTGGAATTATTATTAGTAGATGGTTAGAGTTAGAGCCAGGTGATTTACAAGCTCACAACATTGGAATTAGTGCATCCTTAGAAGAAGGAGATTTTCAAAAAGCAGAATTAATATTTCAGAACTATATGAACATAATCAATGAGGATGATAAATCCTATTATGCTAGATTAATAACTATTTTGTCTGAGAATAGAAACCGCTCTAACGTCATCAAATTTTTTGATAATTATTTAGAAAAACATAACAACAGACTTCTTACTGAGAACTTCATTGAATTATTACGCTTTTATAACCAAAATATAAAAGCTTTAGAATACATAGAAAAGATAGGAACATACAATGATAGAACTTTAATTAGATATAAAGCAGCATCTTTATCATCTATAAATAAACCTAATGAAGCGATTGAAGTACTGAATAATTATCTAAAATCAAAGAAAAACACAGATCGGCAAGTTCAGTTTGAATTAATTTCAATTTATTTGTCAATTGGTGATTTGAATTCTGCAGAAAGATTAATCAATGACGTTCTAGAAATAGATTCTGGAAATGTCGATCTTATTTTTCGAATTGGAATCATGTGTTATAACTCAAAAGCCTTTGATTTAGCAGAAAAACATCTTTCATATTTATTATCAATGGATCTTATGTCTAGTGATGTAAATTATTTCCTTGGCTCAATTGATTATGATAAAGGTAACTACCTTGAATCCATAAGGCATTTTGAAAGAGTTACAAGCGGGGACAGAAAATTTGCAGCACAAATAAAAAAATCATCTTCTATTGCGAAGGCACGTAACCTATCAGAAGCAATAACTTTCCTAGAAAGTTTAAAAAAACGTTATGTTTCAGATCTAATGAAAGTTAATATTCTTTTGGCTGAAATTAATTTGTTCAATGAGGCAGAAAGATATGGTGAAGTAGTTAATTTAGTTAATCGACATATACCGGAGCATAAAAAAAACCTAAGACTCATTTACGCAAGAGCTATGGCCTATGAGTCTATGAAAAATGTAGAGTTAATGGAAAAAGATTTAAAACTTATACTTTCTATTGATAGCAATAACACTAATACTCTTAATGCATTAGGATATAGTTTGGTAATCCATACAGACCGTTACGATGAAGCAGAAAAATATATTAGAAAGGCATTAGAATATGATCCCGGCAACGCAGCTATATTAGATAGTATGGGTTGGGTATTATATAAAAAAGGTGATTTAGAAAATGCACTCTATTATATAGAGCTTGCATATAATAAAGACCAAGATCCTGAGATTGTTGAGCACTTCTGTGAAATATTAATTAAAAGTGGTTTGCATAAAAAATCTAGAGAGGTAATGGAGAGAGAAATTAGAAGGAACCCAGAAAACTCTAGCTTACTGAATAATCTAACTATTCTTCATAGTGATGCACCACTATAAATCCCCAGCCAAATTAAATTTGTTCCTAAATATTGTCGATAAAAGAAATGATGGTTACCACAATATTCAAAGTATATTTCATTTAGTGGATTTGTTTGATTATTTATCTTTTAATAAGAGGCAAGATAATAAAATAATTTTTAACTCAAATATAAAGTATTTAAAAGAGGAAAATTTAGTGACAAAGTCTCTAGATATTTTACGTGAATCATATCAAATAAAAAATTTTGGAATGGAGATTAATCTTGTTAAAAATATACCGGTCGGATCTGGGCTGGGAGGTGGAAGTTCAAATGCTGCAACAACGCTTATAGCATTATCTAAAATTTGGGATTTAACTGCTTCTAAAAAAGATCTTATGGCTATTGGTCTTGAACTTGGAAGCGATGTTCCTTTTTTTATAAATGGTAAGAATGCTTGGGTTGAAGGGAGGGGCGAAAAACTCAAAAAAATAAAACTTGAATCAAAATGGTATCTTTTGATGTATAGTAAGAAACCTATATTTACAAAAGATTTGTATAAAATGATTAAAATCAAGAAGGAAAGGAATAAGGTAACACATGATGATTTTCTTCAAGACAAAACTAATAATATATTTGAAAGTATAGTCATGAAAAGATATCCTACAATAGCAAGAGCAAAGAATTGGCTGTCCCAATTTGGAAAAGTGAAGATGAGCGGAACAGGTGGAACAATATTTACTGATTTTACTGATTTTGAGAGTGCAGAAAATGCTTTTAAACTGATGCCAAAATCTTTCAATGGATCAATTGTGAAGGGTCTTGAATAAATATGTTTGAGAAAAAAATAAAAAGATTGGGGTGTAGCCAAGCGGTAAGGCAGCGGGTTTTGATCCCGTCATTCGGAGGTTCGAATCCTTCCACCCCAGAACAAAGAGGAACTACATATGAAAGATGAAAAATCACTAATGGTTTTTGCCGGAAACTCTAACCCACAATTAGCTGTTGCTGTTGCTAAAAACTTAAACCTATCCGTTGGAAAAGCTGCCGTTGGGACATTTAGTGATGGGGAAATATCTGTAGAAATACAAGAAAATGTAAGAGGACAAGATATATTTATTATTCAGCCAACATGTAACCCTACTAATAAAAATTTAATGGAATTAATGGTTATGACAGATGCATTAAGGCGATCTTCTGTAGATAGAATCACAGCAGTACTTCCATATTTTGGATATTCAAGACAAGACAGAAGAGTTCGATCTGCAAGAGTTCCAATTACAGCAAAAGTCGTTGCTAATATGATTACCGGTATGGGAATAGACAGGTTATTAACAATTGACCTTCACGCCGATCAAATACAAGGATTCTTTGACATACCAGTAGATAATATTTATGCAACCCCACTTTTGGTTGCAGATATATATAAACAGAAATATCCAGATATGATTGTAGTATCCCCTGATGTTGGCGGTGTCGTAAGGGCAAGAGCATTAGCAAAACAATTGAATTCTGATTTAGCAATTGTAGACAAAAGGAGAACAGATCAAAATGTTTCTGAAGTTATGCAAATCATTGGGAATGTACAAGATATGTCTTGTATGATTGTTGATGATATAGTTGATACTGCAGGAACACTTTGTCATGCTGCCAAAGCATTAAAAGAGAAGGGAGCCAAAAAAGTGGTCGCATATATCACACATCCAGTGTTATCAGGAAACGCAAATGAGAATATAGAAAAATCTGAACTTGACGAGATTGTTGTTACTGATACAATCCCCCTTCGAGAAACAACTAAAAAAATTAAAAAAATAAGACAAATTTCAGTTTCGGAAATGCTTGCCGAGACCATAAGAAGAATCCATCAAAAGGAATCTGTCAGTTCACTTTTTATGGAATAGTAGTATAATCCTAAATTTAATGACGGAATAAGTAAAATGACATCACAATTTATGCTTGAAGCTCAGGAAAGAGATAAGTTTGGAAAAAGAGCGTCTAGACGGTATAGGAGCAACAATCTTATACCAGCTGAAATATATGGAGATGCTGACGGAAACCAGTCAGTCTTAATTAATAGTTTTCAACTTGACAAACAAATCAAAGATACAGCTTTTTACAGTCATGTTATTAACTTAAAAATAGGGAGTAAAAACAAAGAAGTAATTCTAAAAAATCTCCAAAGAGACCCTGAAAGATCAAAAATTACTCATATAGACTTCCAAATAGTCCGTCAGGATAAAAAAGTTACTGTCAGTGTACCTATCAAATTCATTGGAGAAGATGGTTGTATAGGAATTAAAATATCTGGAGGAAAATTATCTCATGCTCTTACAGAGTTACAAATAAGCTGTTTGCCAAAAAGTATCCCTGACAATATTGAGGTTGATGTAAGTAATCTTGATATTGGAAATAGTATTCATATTTCTGAGATTAAAATTCCAGAAGGGGTTGAGCTATCTGCGGGTGATAAAGAGCATGATACTGCTGTTGTAAATTGTTATATGCCTAAGGAAGAAAAGATAGAGGAAGAAGTCAAACCTGAAGAAGGAGAAGAAGCAGCAGAAGGAGAAGAAGCAGCAGAAGGAGAAGAAGCAGCAGCTAAAGGCGATAAAGCTGAATCTGAAAAGGAAAAAGAAAAAGGTGAGACAAAAGCAGAAGATACAAAAACAGAAAAAGGTGAACCTAAGAAAGGCTAACCTTAGTTCTCACGCTTTCTACTATGAATGAACAGCCACTACAACTTATTGTTGGTTTAGGAAACCCTGATAAAAATTTATTAGGAACTAGACATAACGTTGGCTTTTGGTTCATAGACTTGCTATCTGAAAAATTTCGAAAAGATCTAATCTTGTCTAAAAAATTTGAGTCTGAAATATTTAATCTAGAAAAAAACGGGAAAAGTATAACTTTCATGAAACCCTTAAGCTATATAAATAATAGCGGAGTGCCAATCAAGAAATTTATAAAAAACACCAATATAAAGACAGAGAATATTTTAATTATCCATGATGATCTTGATTTGGTAGTAGGGAAAACACGTATGAAATTAGGTGGTAGTAGTGGGGGGCATAAAGGTCTAGACAGTATTATTGAGCAGCTTGGATCTAAAAATTTTTGGAGATTAAGAATAGGGATTGGAAAACCAATTCATAAAGATGACACAAATAATTATGTACTTGGCAAACCTTCGAAGGAAGATAGGGAGAGGATGGTAAAAAGTATTGATTTCAGCATTAACCATTATGATGAATTTTTTAATCTTGATTTTTCAAAACTTATGAATATTTTAAACGGCGAGAATTTCTAAAATGGGATTTAAATGTGGACTCATTGGAATGCCAAACGTTGGAAAATCATCGATATTTAATTTACTAACATCACAAAAAATACCAGCAAGCAACTATCCATTTTGTACAATTGATCCAAATGTTGCATATGTAAAGGTACCTGATACTAGACTAGATAAATTAGCTGAAATAAATAAATCAGAAAAAGTTATTAATGCTTCAATTGAATTCGTTGATATTGCAGGACTAATAAAGGGAGCATCAAAAGGTGAAGGACTTGGTAATGAATTTCTAAATCATATCAATAATACAGACGTTATTGCTCATGTTGTTAGATTTTTTAAGGATGATGAAATTATTCACGTTAAAGGGGCCCTGAGCCCTGATGATGATTTTGATGACATTAATTCTGAACTTATATTAGCTGATATAAACAGAATTGAAAAATATATTATTAGGATTGAAAAAAGCAGAGTTGATCAAAAATCAAAAAACTCAATAATTGAAGAATTAAATCTATTATTAAAACATCTAAATAGTGGACATTTTGCATCAACATTTGAGTTTAGTGAAGATACCTTACAATTGAATGATTTGACGTTACTTACAAATAAACCTATGTTTGTTATTGCTAATGTAAATAGCAATACGAGCCAGAGTGATCTTACAGATTTTCAGAATAAATTGAACAGTAAGATAAAACTTTTAACAATTGACGTCAGAACTGAACAGGATATTTCTGAATTAGATGATAGGGAAAAACAAGAGTTTTTAAAGGAAATGAGTGATAATACATATGCTTTAGATAAGATCATTAATACGGGTTATCAATTATTACAATTCAAAACATTTTTTACCTCAGGTCCTAAGGAAACAAGGGCTTGGTCTGCTAAAAAAGATTTTAATGCACGAGACTGTTCGGGTATTATACATACAGATATACAAAAGGGTTTTATAAGAGCAGAAACAGTTGCCTACGATGAATACATAAAACATAATGGCGAGCAGGGATCAAAAAATAGTGGAGTATGGAGACAAGAGGGAAAGGATTATATAGTGCAAGAGGGAGATGTTATTTATTTTAGGTTTAATATTTAATGGCTATGTAGCTCAGTTGGTTAGAGCACAGCACTCATAACGCTGCGGTCGGTGGTTCAAGTCCACCCATAGCCATTTTGGCCTTATTTATCACTCTACACGTCAATAAAATCAGCTCTCATTTTACAATACTGTACCATGCTCTTGGATTTGTATCTCCTTGCCATGATTTATCGATATTTTTTTGATTAAACTCAAAAGTAAATACAATACGGTCTTGTTCATTGTATTTCTGCTGTTCAACTTTAGTTATTATCCCACCTGTGTATGATAATTCCGACTTGGTATTATGAAAATAGATATTAGCTCCAATCAAAGAGGAAGCTCTCTCTAATGAAAAATACCAATATCCTGAAGTAAATTTTTCATTTGTTGAACGATTTATAAACTTATAGTCTTTACACAATAAATGTAAATCAGTTGTTTTATTTTTACTCAACATATGTTTTCCCTCAGACACCCTAACACTCATTTTTTTGTTGCTCGATATATAAGAGCTAACAAGCAGAACTAACAACAACCCCAAAATTATTATTATACTATTCATAAATCTATTATAATGATAAAACACTACAATTTAAGGGTTTATCATGGCTCAAGATGAGGATTTAAAGAAGGCTGAAGATGAAGATCTAACGAAGATTGATCCCGCATTTATCAAAATGGGTGAAGCATTAGAGATTGAGATAGATTGTGTAAAAAAAACGGCAATAGAAAATTCCATTGAAATAACCAATGGTAATTTGCAGGATCATGTAGCTAACGAATACATTTATAGCTTTAAGCTAGATGACTCATTATTACTGAACGAAGAAACACCAATTGAATTTATAGTTGGTGAGAACACTTATACGGGGTCAATAGTATCGATTATTGGAAGGGATATTAGGATTTCAATAAATGAAAATTTAGGAAAAGAAATAGCTCATGCATCAATAAAAACCAATAATTCCTTTCTGCTGGAGAGACTAAAAGATAGATTAGAAAATGTATCTAAAATAGATGATGTGAGTGTATTTAATACCGACTTGGCCCTTAAAACTTTAGGTTTAAAAAAATCAAAAATAAAAATCAATTCATCCTTAAAAGAAAAACCCGAGAGCCTTAATGACAACCAGTTTAATGCGTTAAAAGTGATATCGGGATCAGAATTGCTTTACTTATGGGGGCCGCCGGGTACAGGTAAAACCTTTACATTGGCAGAGGTCATTTATTATTTTTATAAGAATAATAAAAAAATATTGCTTGTATCAAATACCAATATGGCAGTGGATATTTTATTAAAAAGTTTATGTGATCAGCTAACAAAAATTAAAGATAAGGATTTCAAAGAAGCTTCTGTCTTAAGATTTGGAAAAATTATCAATGAGGAGGTATCTCGAAAGTATAAAGAATATATTGATTTAGATGAAGTGGTCAAACGTCTTACTACGCCACTTCAGATGAAAATCACTGAACTAACAAAGAAGTTAGACAAATTATACGAAAAAATAAAACCTATTGATGATGACATAAACAATTATTATAAATATCAAAAAATGAAAAAAGAAAATATTGATAGAGAAGCAGAAATAGAAGACTTTAAATTATTCATAAATGAATCTGGACCTGAAATTACTACTAAAGAACGTTCAATTAATGATCTTAAAAAAGAGTTGGGCACTGCTAGATCTAGTACTGTTATAGGTACTGTAGCAAACTGGTTCGCTGGCAAAAGAAGCAAAGAGGACATTGAAAGGCATATAAGCGAACTTAAAATGGAGCTTAATGAGTTAAAAGTTAAATTAAAGAATGCACCTGAGAAATTAAAAGAACTTTCTGGAAATCTTAAAAGATTAAAAAAATCTGAATCAGAGTTAGAAAAAAAAGTTAAGAATTTAAGTATTGAACCTGTTGAATCAAAACGCGACATAATGCAAAAAGACATATCTGATATTACTAGTGAAATTACAAAAGTTCAAAATGAGATTGATAAGAAGAAAACTGAACTCTTAGATAAATGTAGAGTTACAGCAGCAACTGCAACTCAGACTTATTTGAAATGGAAAATATTTAAGACATATGATCTCGTTGTCATCGATGAGTCATCAATGCTTCATTTACCATTAGTTTTTTATGTTTCAGGGTTAGCTAGTCAGAAAGTTACTGTTACAGGAGATTTTAAACAGCTGCCACCAATTGTCCAATCTTTGAATAAAAGCTATATTGATGAAGATAAACAGGAGGTTGTTAAAAGATGGATGGCAATAGACGTTTTTCAAAAATCAGGCGTAGCTGACTCAGTTGAAACAAATACTCTTCCCGACAATCTTGTTCAGCTCAAAGTGCAGTACAGAATGGAGAAAGTAATTTGCGATTTAATTAATAATAGATTTTATTATGGAAGTCTAATAACTGATAAAAAAGCCGGTAAGCTAAGAGATTCATACCCTAATTTTTTTTCTAGTTCTCTTATTCTCATTGATACACAAGAATACCAGCCATTTTGCAATGTAAAACCAAGAAGTAATTCTAAGTATAACCTTCTTCATGCTATCGCGATTAGAAATCTTGTACGAAGTCTTGTAAAGAGTAATTTTATAAAATCACCAAAAGATCTTGGAATAATAACACCTTATAATACTCAAGCAAAAATTATCAGAAAGATTTTAGATGATGAAGAATTAAAAAATATTGAATGCGGAACAGTACATAGATTTCAGGGCAATGAAAAGGATATCATAATTTTCGATACAGTTGAGACATATGGTCTACCATGGATAGGGGGAATGTTTAACGACTTCAAAGTCATGAATGTAGCATTAAGTCGAGCTAAAGGCTTTTTAATAACCTTTGCGAATATTAAATATATGGAAGAAAGACTAAAACAAACTGCACTCATGAAAGATATTTTAATAGATATTCAAGAAAAAGGTGTTGAAAAAAAGCTTAGCGAAGTAGTGGAGTTGTCTCCAAAAACATTAAGCAAAGATGTGGCTGATTATAAACCTGTATCAACAACCAAATACAAAGATAGAGAGGTAACTACATGTGATGAGAAAACCTTTTATGAAACTCTGAAGCCAGATCTCCATAAAGCAAAGAAATGGATTATAATTTATTCACCTTTTTGTACCGAAAAAAGGGTGGCATGGTGGGCTGATATAATACGAAAAAAAACAGAGGAAGGCGTCATAATTAAATGCGTTATCAGACCTCCAGATATGAGGAACCCTTCTCAATCATATAAAGCCTATCAGTTATTAATAGACCTTGGAGCAATTATTGATCTTAGGTATGAAATGCATCAAAAATATATATGGATCGACAATGATATATTTTGGGTAGGATCTCTTAATGCTTTATCTCATAACAACTCAGAAGAAACAATGTTGCGGACGATTAATAATAAAATTGGACTTCAATCAGCTCAACTTGAGATTTATAGAAAGGGTAAGAGATCAGGGTCAAGCATTGAAGCTTTAGCTGGAAAAGAAAACCCACCATGTCCCGAGTGTGGAAGCCCAGATGTCGTGTTTCATTCTAGAAGCGTAAGAAGACCAGGCAAAAAATTTTATGGTTTTGGTGGCTATTTTAAATGCCATGTAACAAAATGTAATTGGATAAAGAATTATGATCAATATTTTATAGACCAATATCTCAAAGCAAATGATAACTCTGATAAAACTTCAGGAAAAACAAAAATGACAAAATCAATATCAGAATCTGATGTTAAATCACTGCTCCAAGAAATAGAAGATTGTCGCAAGAAAGACATCATGAGTAATAAAGAACGTGATTTTACAAAGCCAGGCGGTAATGTGATGAAAAGATTGGAAAAAGGCGAATCCTTAAGCCCCAAACAACAGAAATGGTTAGATGATATCTTGTCAAGATGTCGATAGGTGTTTTAAGGAGCATCTGAAGATGTCCAACTAAAATTTATATTTAGTATTAATGACAATCCAGTTAAGGTCTCTATCATCTGATTTCATCTTACTACGATAATTAACATTAACTTTAAAAGAATCAAAGAAAGTTTTACTAACTCCAAATCTAATATAATCAAATGATGACCCAGAACCTACTGGAGTGCCTTCATCAATATCTTCGCCAATACCTACTTCACCAAAAAAATCATAATTATTAAACATAACTCTTTTACCAATTTTTATGTGATGTGATGTTTTATAATAACTCGAATCTGAAAACCACAATTCTTGTCTTGATGCAATATAGTTTTCTGCATAAAGGCTTGGAATAAAAAATATCCATAATATTAAAATAACAAACAATTTATACATATCTACCTCCATTTAAAATCATTATATATTCATTCATAGTTCACCCATAGCCATTAATAATATTCCACCTCTTTTTACTAATTAATATAATTAACAGGACTAAAGTTTATAGTCAAAATTAATAACCATTCCAAAATTGGCACCTGGTGTAGGAACATTATCCTTAACAAATGATTCATGATTTCTTATAGTTTTATTCAGAATATTATTAGCATGAATGTCTAAAGTAATATTTTGATCAGGACCTATAGGGATTATCTTAGAAAACCCAACATTTAGATTTATGTAAGAGTTTGTTTTCGCTTCAATCGATGAGAAATCTCCTTGTGATTCAGCATGAATTAAATCTAATGAGTATTTAGTATTATCATTATCATCATATCTAGCAGACAGAATATTTCTGGCTGGCGTGACTCTTGGAATATAAGTGTTATCGTCAAAAATTGCAGAAATATCATCTCTACTTAATTTTATTTGAATAACGCCCCTGTCAATGATGTATTCTTTAGATAAGGATATTTCAAACCCCTGAAAGACAGCATTTTTTTGGCTCCAATTAGCATCAGTTTTGCCGCTAGTGGTAGTAGATTGGTCACTCAAGAAAATAAAATCATTAATATTATTTCTGTATAAATTAAGATCTATATTAATATCATTTACAGCATACTGTAAGCCTAATTCAATATTTCTTGAAACTTCCCTAGTAAGTCTATTATTTCCTCTCTCATATCTTTGAGTAGGTCCATGAACACCATTAGCAAACAATTCTGATATGGCTGGGCTTCTTGATGTGTGAGCATACCCAACAGTATAAAAAAGAGATTGATTAAGCTTTTTGGAGTAACTTGTTGCAAAGCTCAAAGATGTATCTCCGTAGCGTTGACTATTGCTATCTCTAGAATTAGAATCATACCGCCCAGCAAAATCAATTTCATATGGTTTATTTTTTGTTCTTGCAAAGTAAGCGATAGATCTTTCGTAGGACTCTGATGAGGGAAGATAAGCATCTGTCATTGGAGATTTTCTGTGACCATATTGAAAGAGTAATTTCTTTTCGTATTTGTCATCATCTAGATCAAGTTTTATAGAAAGTTCTTTACTATTATTATTCAAAGATGCAGATCCATCTTCTTCATGCTCTTTCAAGAAATAATTAGAATCTCTGTAGAAATAATCAATAGAATTAAAAAATATGATCTTGTTGTACCTCCCTTTCAAGGTAAAGGTTTCTGACTCTATTTTTGAGAAGATTCTATGTTCCTCTTCTTCCTCTTCTTCCTCTTCTTCCTCGGCATGGAATGGTATTCCATAAATACCATCAGTATTTTCAAAGGCTATACCAAAATATCCCCATTCTCTCGGGAAGGATAAGCCTAGTTTAATATTTTGGTTTTTATAATCTGAGTTTGATTTAGTTCTTTTTTTGACACCATCTTCAAATAATGCGCCGTCTGGAAGACTATAATTATCCAGATGTTTATTACTAAATGAAAAAAATAGATTTGTATCTAGCAAATATTCCTTAAATAGTAAATTATGTCCATATCCATTGTTTACCGTTAAATAATCTAGTTTAAATTTACTATAATATTTTTTATTTGAGAATATGTCTGAGACTACATTTATAATTCCACCACTTGTTGCTCCATAGCTAAATAAAGCAGAGGGACCTTTGAAAATCTCAATATATGAGATGTTATTTAAATTCACATTGTTGGAATGATCTCCACTAATATGACTTAGGTCATTTATTTGAACTCCATCTGAGAGCAATCTAGTCCTATCACCTGTTAAACCACGTATCACAGGTTGACCTATTGCTATACCATAATCTGCATTGGAAACGCCAGACAAGTTTTCTATATTATTTCCTATACTTTGATAAGTATTTATCTCCTCTTTCCCAATTATATGAACAGGATACTTATTCTCATTTACAGAGTTTATAAATAATGGTGAAGACACATCTACATCACTTATCGTCTCACCAAACGAGACATTTGCACATATAATCAATAGAGGGACCAGTAATGTATATTTATACATAAAAATCTCCTTAATAAATTAATTTTTTAAATGATTAATTTTATAAAGGAGGTGATCTTGGGTAAGAGGAACTAAAGAGCCTGGATGGTCTTAAGTTATTTATATCTGAATTTTGTATAATAAATCTTAAAAAATATTCTATTATCCATACAAACTCAATTTTTGGACCAAGAGTGATCTCATTAAAGTAACATTTAACACAACCACAATCATGGTCATGGTTATTATGCTGAATAGATGTTGGAAATAAATGAGAATCCTTCTTTTTCATCCTAAACATAATTTTATATTAAATTTAGAATGAGTCAATAAATCTTTACAGATTAGATTTTCCCATTAAGTATCAGCTTCTGGCATAGGAAGTCCTGCTAACTTACAAATCTCTCTTATTGGATCTGATGGAAACAGAGAATAGATATGTTTTTCATATTTTTTCTTATCATGAAATTTAATATTTTTAGGCATTAAATTTACAATCATTTGATGCATTGTAGGTGATGCGTCATTCTCATGATAGTATTCACGAAAATAGAAAATTATTTCCCAGTGATCATTATATAATTCAATATTATCCTTTTTAGCAATTTCCTTTGTATATGCTTCGGACCATTCATCTAAATTGAGAAGATAACCCTGTTCATTTATAGCGATATTTTTACCATCTACTTTAATAGTATTCATATCTATATTTCTCTCACAACAAACATGTGTTTATAACAATATCATCATCCTATATACAGATAAGTGCAAGTTTTAAATTATAGATAATTTGCCGGGAAAGACACTTTAGATAACTAAATATTTATAAAAGATTCTTAATAATTACAACAATTAACCATATGAGAGGGAACAGGAGTATTATTGCTAAAATACCCCTTGTAATATTACTGCTTCTAGTATTCTTTCTTTTATAACCACTTTTATCCATGATGATATATAATATCACCTAAATGGCACAATATTTTATATATATTTTCTCATCATACAGTATTGTAATAGGCGTAATGCTTTTGAATTTATTTTTACTATTTCGTAGGTATAATGAATCCATAAGGCAGATTAAGGACAAAGATTAATTTTATGAAGGCAAGAACAGTAAGATTATATTACATTGTTATAATCATATTTTTTCTAGTTATTTTATTCTTTTTATTTATAAAAACGTTTAATGAAAATCTACTTTTTTATAGAAGCCCATCACAAATTTCTCAAAATGAATTTCCTGAAAATTATGTTTTCAGAATTGGTGGCGTAGTGGTTGATAATAGTCTAATTAAGAGTAAAACATCCACAGATAAAGAATTTAGAATTACTGATTTTGAAAAAAGTATCACAGTTAAATATGAGGGGATACTCCCTGATCTTTTCCGCGAGGGACAAGGTGTTGTTGTCAGGGGCAAATTGCTTAATAATGGGATTTTTGTTGCGGAGGAAGTTCTAGCCAAACATGATGAAACTTATATGCCTCCTGAAGTTAAAGATAGTTTAAAAGTAAATAGAGAAATTCTAATTGATTCATCTAAATCACTTCAATTAAAATGAGCAACATGATTTCATATATAGGGTTTTTTCTAATCTTACTTGCATTATTTAATTCAATAATATTAGTTTCATCCCAACCATTATTGTCAAGAATTGACAAGTCATACCAACAAGTAATATTTTCTGCATCCAAGATTCAATTCCCAATTGTACTTTTATCGTTTATTTGTTTAATTTATTCATTTTTGATTAATGACTTTTCTTTGCAATATGTTTCATCAAACTCAAATTCAGCTTTGCCATATTTCTATAAAATTTCTGCAACTTGGGCAGGTCATGAAGGCTCAATGTTGCTTTGGTGCCTAATACTTAGTTTTTGGATGTTTTTAGCTAGTTATTTTAGTAAAACTCTTGATTTAGAATTTAGAAAAAACTTTTTAAGCATCATGGGCGTGCTCAATCTTGGGTTTCTTTTGTTTCTAGTTTTTACTTCTAATCCATTTGAAAAGAATTTGTCAGTACCAATTGACGGAAAAGATCTCAATCCACTCCTACAAGATTTTGGTTTAATTGTACATCCTCCAATATTATATATGGGCTATGTTGGTTTATCCGTAGTATTTAGTTTTGCCATTACCTGTTGTATTCATAAAGAATTTAAACCAGAGTGGGCAAATTGGATAAGGCCATGGGTCTTAGCCTCTTGGAGTTTTTTAACCCTTGGGATAGCGCTTGGAAGTTGGTGGGCATATTATGAATTAGGCTGGGGTGGTTGGTGGTTTTGGGACCCCGTAGAAAATGCTTCATTTATGCCTTGGCTTATGACTACAGCACTGATTCATTCTTTAATTATGTGCGAACAAAAGCAGGTATTTAAGAACTGGACTATATTACTGTCAATTTTTGCTTTCTCATTAAGCTTATTAGGTACATTTTTAGTAAGATCAGGAATACTAATTTCTGTTCATTCATTTGCAAATGATCCTGCAAGAGGAGTATTCATCTTAGCATTCTTGTCTATTATTATTGGTAGTTCATTATTTATTTATTTTCTAAACGCACCCCAAATAAAAGATAGAAATAAATTTAATCTAGTCTCAAAGGAAACTTTTTTTCTTTTAAATAATATATTGTTGGTAACAGCAACTTTTACAATACTGTTAGGAACAATATACCCTTTGCTTTTAGATTTATTAGGTTTGGAAAAAATTTCTGTTGGAGTACCATATTATAATCTAGTTTTTCTCCCATTAATGATACCACTTGTATTTTTGGCAGGGTTTATACCAATAATAAAATTTTCGACATCTAGCCTTTCGGATAGAAATATTTCTAAATTATTTCAAAGTATTCTTTTGACCTTTATTTTGAGCTTTTTAGTTCTATATGCCTTTAATAAATACTCTATACCTATACTGGTTGGTCTATTTCTATTTTTTTGGATAATTATTAATCTTGTTTACGAATTAATAAAAAATATGATCACGGCAAAGAGTTTCTCTTGGCCCGGGAAGAATATAGGCATGTATTTTGCCCATATAGGACTTGCTGTTTTTATTCTTGGCGCGACTATTGTTGAGAATGATAAAACTGAGAAAGAAGTTATCATGGGCATCAGTGATCAAATTAAAGTTAAGGAGTACAACTTTATATTTAGAGACATGAAGGAAATAAAAGCAGCAAACTATGATGCACTCGTAGGAATATTTGATGTAAAAAAAGATGGAAAATTAATAACAACATTATTTCCTGAGAAGAGACTCTATTTTTCTAATGACTTACCTATGACTGAGGCTGGAATAGAACCCGGTCTTTCCAAAGATCTATATGTAACGTTGGGAAATCATATAGATCAGGATAAATGGTCTGTACGAATTTATCATAAACCGCTAGTTAGATTAATTTGGCTTGGTGCTATCCTCATGGCTTTGGGTGGCATTATTAATGTAGCTTATAGAAGGAAGAGACAATTATGAAACATCTATCACCACTAATATTTTTTTTCATAATTACTATTTTACTTTTTTTGGGTCTGTCAAATAACCCTAGCATCATAAGATCTCCACTTGTTGGAAAAAAAATGCCAAATTTTCAACTTATGAACATTACTGGATCAAAACATATCAATCAAGATATTATGGCTGGAGACCTAAAATTATTAAATATTTGGGCAAGTTGGTGCGTAGCTTGCATTGAAGAACATGCCGTGTTGGAAGAAATTCATGAAAAAAAAATAATTAAGATTTATGGCGTAAATTATAAGGATAAAGTAGGAGATGCTTTGGGCTGGCTGAAGATCCAAGGGAACCCATATGAACTTAATATTTTTGATGAGCAAGGAAAGTTAAGTCTAGATTTAGGCGTATATGGAGTTCCAGAAACTTTTTTGGTCGATAAAAAAGGAATTATACGCGCTAAATACATAGGAGCATTAAATAGAGAAACTTTATATAATGATATAGTTCCACTTATTGAGAAAATAAATGAAGAAAAATAACTTATCAATTTTCTTTCTTTTATTGTTTGTCTTTTTTTTGCATCCAATTTCTGTAATGAGTCAAATTTCAAATGAACAAGAAACATACAAAAAACTAATTTCTGAATTAAGATGCATGGTTTGTCAAAACCAAAATTTAGAAGAATCAGAAGCGCCACTTGCTATAGATTTAAAAAATAAAGTAAGAGAAATGCTTAATGATGGGAAAAGTGAAGAAGAAATAAAAAAATTCTTAGTTGAAAGATACAGTTCTTTTATTCTTTATCAACCTCCATTTACGAAGCAGAATATATTATTATGGCTTGGCCCTTTTCTATTTTTTTTAATTTTAACTTACTTTTTATTTAGACGTTACTTTAGTTCAAAATGATTTATATTTTATTAATTACTATTTTAGGAATATATCTTTATTTATTATTAACTAATATTGGGGAAGAGGAAAAAGTTAAGACTAATAATCTTTCTAAATTCTTTATAATAATCTTATTAACAGTACCATTATTTTTTATATATATACCAAAATCTGGTATTCAGGACATGGGTGAATATCAGAGAATATTAGATAAAAATAAAAACATTAGAGAAGACATTACAAAGATAAAAAAAAGCATACCTAAATTAGAAAAAAAACTCCAAGTAGATTCAGGCTTTTATGAAGGCTGGATTATGCTTGCACGGTCCTATTCAATTATTGATAATCTGAATTTATCAATAGGAGCGTATGAAACAGCAATATCCTTAAAGAGCAACAATATTGCGGTATTAAAAGAATATTTAAATGTATTGAAGGTAGATGGAGGCAAAAGGAATAAAGAAAAAATTATAAACACATACAATAAATTATTTATTCTTGACGAAAAGGATACTTCTATGCTTTTAAATAAATTGCATTATTCAGTAAAAATTAATGACTCTGAATTAATGATTAAAACTCTAAATGAAATTATTGATCATCCACAAATAATTGATAAAGATCGATATAGAAAAATACTAACAAAAATCACTAATAACTAGTCAAGTAAATTAAAAATAAAGTTTTTAATCTATGGTAATTCTATCATCAAAGACAAAACATTTTCCCTTCCACTTTGAGTTTGGTAAATTCTCATTCATATAGTTTAAAATACCTCCATCAAGCTGTATGACTTGATTAAATCCAAAGCGATCTAATAAAACAGCAGCCTTCTCACATCTTATTCCTCCAGTACAAAATATAGCTACTTTATTTTTTTTACTTAGGTGGTTAAGTTGTTCTAAGCTAGATTCAAAATCATTAAAATTGAGAAGATCCAGTCCAATGGCATTCTCAAATGTTCCAAGTGCATGCTCAAATTTGTTCCTGACATCAAGTAATGTTACATTTTCCTCTAATAATTTATGCCAATCCTTTGGTTTTAAACGTATGTTTTTATTAATTAAATTTTTATTTACATTAAACCCTATCTTTATAATTTCCTTTTTTATTTTCACTTTTAAACGTTTAAATGACTCTTCTTGCACTTTTGACTGATTTATATGTATACTTTTTATATTGATAATTTGTTTAAGAAAACCAATTGACTGGTCAATTATATTTTCATTTCCACAAAGATTGACATTTATTCCTTCATCGGCAATTAATACAGTACCTTTTATATTATTTTTATATAGATATGTATGAATTTCTTTCTTCAAGATATCTAGATTCTCTAACTCTTTAAACTTATAAAAATTTATTAATTTATACATATTATTTTTTTATACACAATGTCATGCCATCATAAATTGTCAGAATACAATGTTCAACTCTATCATCATTTTTTATATGTTTATTTAGCTTTCTTATTGATTCAGTACCTTTTGATTTATCAGAATCATCTAAGACCCTTCCTTTCCATATTGTATTATCAATTGCTATCAAACCTTGTGGTTTTAGAAGAATTAGAGAATCCTCGTAATATTTTATATAGTTACTTTTATCGGCATCTATAAAAATAAAATCAAAAGTCCCTTTCATAGTTTCACACAATGTATTTAATGATTGACATGCATCACCTAAAATTAAATTTATTTTTTTTTCAACTTTTGCAAGCTTCCAATATTTTCTTGCTATTTCCATATATTCCTCATTGTTATCAAGGGCAAACAATTTTCCATCATCAGCTAGGCTGCTGGATATACAAATTGAACTATATCCAGTGAATACACCTATCTCTAAACATTTTTTAAATTTTCCTAGTTGGCAAAGCATCTTAAGCAATACTCCTTGTGCAGCACCTATTTGCATAATTGAAAGTGGTCCAAACTTTTTTGTTTCCAGTCTTAATTTTGACAATACCTCTGGCTCATTGTATCCAAAAAGGTCAATATATTTCCTGATAGAAATTGGATCGACGGTAAGGCTTTTATCGTCCAAATTAGTTTCTTTTTGCCTCAAATTCAATAATTAGTTCAACTGTATCGCCAACTAATTTTTCTTCTACAGCATACATCATACCAAAATCTGATCTTTTAAAGTTACCTCTTGCAGAAATACCCATTACTACTGGAGGTGAGAATCCAAAAGGATATTCTGCAATTTTATTTATTTTTCCTTTAAGTGTAATATCTTTTGTAATACCCAGTAATGTTAATTTACCATTCATTGTTGTTTCATTTTTAGTAATTTTAATATTCTCTGCTGTAAAAATCATTTGAGGAAATTTTTGTATATCTAAAAAATCTGGACTTTGCAAATGTGAATCTCTTTTTTCATGATTAGTGAACACGCTTGATGTATCTACTATTATTTTAACATTTGAAATTTGATTTTTCTCATCATCATGATTGAAGCCACCTTCTATTTTTCTAAACATACCTAATGTTTTAGCATAGCCAGCATGTTCTACTAAAAAACCAAGACTGAAATGTTCTTCATCAATTTTATAGCTGTATTCCTGAGAGAACGACAGCATTGGAAATAGAACTATAATAGCGGCTAAAATATATTTATTTTTTATTCTCATTGTTAAATTTAAGAGTATTCTTTCCTATATAACCAAATTATATCTTTTAAAAAAGAGAATGTAATTAGTAAAATTGATAAATTAATGAAACCATTTACTAAATACATAGGAAAAAAAGAGAAATGAGAGATAATTAGAAGCAAGGTAACAAAAAAACATATAAATTTTCTTCTCATACTTTCTGGAAGAGGGGTTCTAAGCCATTTCAATTTAAATTGTAAAATAAAAAAAAGATATCTATATAAGGGTATTAAAAAGACAGCTAGATTTGCATTAAAATCTTTATATAATGAGAAAGAGAGCAGTAGTAGCAAAAAGGTATCAATTTCTAGATCAAATTTTGTTCCAAATTCAGATGTTTGATCTAAAAGTCTTGCTAGATAGCCATCTAATCCATCTAAGATTAATGATATAAAAAACAATACGGGCAATATATTAATATAGTTATTTCTTGTATCAACAATATTGAATTGATCAATATTTATTATAATAGAAAATATTAAAATATTAATTATAGCTCTACAGTAGGTAACAACAGATGCATACGTTAAAAACCTTTCATTATATTTGATATAAGCTAAAAAAATTATAAAGGAAATAAATAAAAAAAATAATGTATTATGTA
>JAYZYL010000001.1:0-99473 GCA_036140295.1 Pseudomonadota bacterium | reverse complement strand
TATGTATTAGATATAAACCCACGTATTACTTCTACTTTTCAAATATATAATGAGTTACATACTAATAACTTAATGAAGGCGCAGATAAATCTTACAAATATTAAAATTAGTAAAACTTTTATGTACCCTAAAAAATTTTATGGATTCATACATATGTTTGCTAAAAATAATATAAAATTTTTTAACAAGATGAAAAGTGATTCTTCTATTACAAACCTACCTAGAGAGGGAGAAATTATTAAAAAAAATAATCCAATTTTTACACTAAATTTTTCTGCAAATTCACCATCATCTATAGTTGGTTTGTTGAAGAAAAAAATTAATATGACAATGCAGCATTATAACTGTTATGATATAGACATCTAGATATGACAGATCAAATAAGTATAAATAAAATTACAAAACCTCTTGTTGAAGAATTAATTGAAAATGTAGATCAATTAAATCTTGGTATTTCAAGCAGCCCTGGTGGTGCCAAATTAATAGATGCAGGCATTAATCACAAGGGTTGCCTTGAATCAGGTAGATTAATAACTGAAATATGTATGGGTGGTTTAGGGACCGTCTCATTATCTATGAGTAGTACTTTTCCAAATTGGCCTCTATCAATTCATGTACACAGTACAAATCCAGTTTTGAGCTGCCTAGGAAGTCAATATGCCGGTTGGAGTCTTTCTCATGTAAAAGACGAAGAAAACTTTAATGCTCTTGGTTCAGGTCCATGCCGTGCATTAGCATGTAAAGAAGAATTATTTAAAGACTTAAACTATAAAGATAAGTTTTTTTCTACTGTTGCTGTTATGGAAGTAGATACTACACCGCCACAAGAGATAATTGATAAAATTGTTAGTGACTGCAATGTTAGCGAAAAAAATTTAACAATCATACTAACTCCAACAAAATCACTTTCTGGTTGCGTTCAAATTGTAGGTCGTGTTCTTGAAGTTGGTATGCATAAAGTTCATGAACTTGGTTTCCCTTTAAATAAGGTTGTTGATGGTTTTGGTTCAGCTCCATTGCCTCCACCAGCTCCAGATTTTCTAAATGGTATGGGAAGAACAAATGATGCTATCTTATATGGAGGAAAAGTGCATTTGTTTGTCGATGTACCTGACGATGAAGCTGATGAGCTTGCAAAAAGATTACCAAGTTCAACTTCTAACGATTATGGAAAACCATTTTTCGAAGTTTTTAAACAGTACAAATATGATTTTTATAAAATAGATAAAATGCTTTTTAGTCCAGCTTCTGTAATTGTTACATCAATTAAGACTGGGAATACTTTCAGGAATGGAAAAATAAATCTAGAATTAATAGACAAATCTTTCGCTAAATGAGAAAAGTTATAATATTAACTGACCAGAAAGGTTGGCATTTTAATCAATTACAAGATTCCTTCCTAAGAAAAAAAATTAATGTTGAATCATATAATCTTAATGAACTATCTTTATCCTTATCAAAAAATGAAAATAAGGTATTCTTCAACAATAAAGAGTTGAATGATATTACAGATGTACTGGTTAGATTTATACCAAATGGAACACTAGAAGAAATTGTAACTTATCTAAATATTCTAAAAGTATTTAGAATGAAAGGTGTTAATGTAATTAATTCAGCAGAGAATATTGAATTGACTGTTGATAAATCATTAACAACTGCATTACTCAATCAAAAAAAAATAAATACTCCAAAAACATGGGTCATCAGAGGAAATAAGGAGGCAAAAAATATTGCAAAAAGAATATTGCAAGACTGTCCTTTAATATATAAGCCAGTTTTTGGATCACAAGGAACTAATATAAAAAAAATAGAAAATCTGAAAGATTTAGATTCTATTGATAATTTTAGCAACGTTTTTTATTTTCAGGAATTTCTACATACTGAACCATTTCATGACTATCGAGTTCTAATAATAAAAAATTTGAATAAAAATAAAATTTTCTCGATGATAAGATATGGAAAATCATATATTACCAATTTTTCAAAAGGAGCTAAATGCATGTCCATAAAACTTGATGCAAAGCTGACTGAGACAGCATTATCAGCAGCAGAGGTGCTTGGATTACCAATATGTGGAGTTGACATTATTAAGCAAAAAGATAAACTTTTTGTGATTGAGGTAAATGGAATACCTGCATGGAAAGGTTTACAATCAATCAATAAGGAGAACATATCAGATATCATAGTTGATTCATTTCTTAATACACCCTCATATAATACAAACCTGTCTGTCAAACCAATTTCTCAGTAATGTATCAAAATATTAACTATCCTGAAATTAACTCTAGGGAAACAATATCTTTACTTAAAGATGCGTATCTTTTTTCTTGTAAAAAAGATATTGAAGTTTTAAAACCTGGAAATGTTTATATTGGATCTCCACATAAAGATACTAATTCAGACGATTATATAGATAGTTCTATATATAGCTGTGAACATTTATTTCTCAAAAACTTGGATCTTGGAGATAGGATATTATTTTCAGTCGAGTCAACGCGAAAACACATAAAGAAGAATACAAATTTAGGTATCATATTAGCTTGCGCACCATTGATTCATTCTCTTTTACAGCATCAGAACTATCCCCTAAAAGAGGGGTTGTCCCGAACTCTTAAGGACGCCACCCCAAACGATACTCTGTCAATATGTAAGGCTATTAATCTTGCCAGCCCAGGTGGATTAGGAAATAGTGAACGTTATGACACACACACATTACCAAATGTCAGACTCATAGAAATCATGAAATATTCGTCAAAATATGACAGAATTGCTTACCAATACACGAATATGTTTCAAGATGTGCTTGATTTTGTGGTTCCATGCCTAAATAGCTATCAGAACCGTTATAAATCCCTCAGTTTGTCCATTTCCCTGACCTTTCTTGAGATATTAAGCAAAATACCAGATTCTCATATTCAGCGTAAATTTGGTCATAAAATAGCAAAAAAGACTAGTAATCAAGCCAATGATTTGCTAAAAATACTAGATACGGAGAAAATTAATCGAGATTCGTTTGATAATTATTTAAATGAGCTCGATTATGAATATAAAAAACAGGGAATTAATCCGGGGACGACGGCAGACTTACTTGTCGCAGGTTTGATGATCAAAAAAATCTTCAAAAATATTTGAAGTCAATTTTTACGCTCAAATTTGTACAGAAGTCATGACCAGAAGCCTCGACAAATAAATAGGAGATAATAATGGCAGTAGTTGACAAAGTATTAGTTGGTGAAGCACTTGTTGTTACAGAAGGTGGCGACAATGAAATTTCACATATCGACTTATTAATGGGTCCACGTGGATCAGCAGTTGAAGATGCATTTTGTAATTCATTATGTAATAACAAAGATGGATTTACATCGCTATTAGCAGTGGTTGCACCTAATTTACAGTGTAAACCAAGCACAGTTATGTTTAATAAAGTAACAATAAAAGGTGCTAAGCAAGCGGTTCAAATGTTTGGTCCTGCACAAGCAGCGGTGGCTAGAGCTGTTACTGATTGTGTCGAAGATGGAACAATTCCAGAGAAAGAAGCAGAAGACATATTTATATGTGTGGGTGTTTTCATTCATTGGGATGCAAATGATGATACTAGAATTTATGATTACAACTATGAAGCTACTAAAATGGCTATCAAAAATGCAGTTAGCGGGACACCAAAAGCTGGAGAAGTTGTAGCAGGAAAATCTACAAAACATCCATTTTCACCAAAATAACTAAAACTATTTTTAAGATTTGCCAACCGAATATTAAGTTCGGTTGGCTCTTTCTTTTAGAAAACTAAATTTTCTAACTTTATTCATATGAAGTAGACTTGAAACCAAAACACCCTGTGCTCCTAACAACTTAGCAAACTTAATGTCTAACATAGAACGTATCCCTCCAGCAACATAATATTCATTTTTGTATTTCTTTTTAATAAATTTTTTTATTATATGAAAATTTGGTTTTAATTTTGTTCCAACACGAGACAAATCCATAATAATAACTTTTTTTGGAAATTCTTTTATACACTTGTAGAATGACTTGGGCCCAATGATTCCATTTTTATAGTCAATAGAACAGACATGACTCTTATTTTTTTCTGAAAATCCAAATTTTTTTGCTTTCTCACTGCAAAATATTGGAACATAATTTTTATATGATTTATCTAAATTAACAGTGTTAAGCCCTGAATCTATCCAAAAGTCTACTTTTGGAAATTTTTTTAATATTTCCCTTAATACTAGATGATTAACTTGATTAGTTATTATTGCATCTAAATCAGCTATATAAATAGTTTTAGGAGAATACTTATTTATAATTTGGCTAATTATTCTTATAGGCTCTGTGGTATTGTATAATTGAGTGTTTATTTTTTGGTAGTCATACCTATCACCTTTTAGAGCTGTAACAACATGATTATTCAGTATGTCAATAACGGGAATTATGTTCATTTATGATAAAGATACTAATATATGAATATATTACAGGAGGAGGCTTAATAAATGAAGATTTAAGTTCTAGCCTCCTTAATGAAGCAAAGCTTATGATGTCGACTCTTCATAAGGATTTAAAGCGATCTAATCAAATCACATTTAAGTTTTTTTTAGACGAAAGGATAGAGGGCTTTCCTAGAACATCTACAATATTAGTAAAAAAAAATAACCTTAATAATCCTTACAACGTGAACCTTCTCAAGAATTTTGACTATATTTTTCCTATACTACCTGAAAGTAATCTTATCTTATATAACTATGTAAAATTCTTGGAAGAGAAAAAAATAAAAAAAATAATTTCAGATAAAAAAACAATACTGCATTTGTCAAATAAACTGTATTTTTATAAATTATTTTCAAAACATCAGCTGAACATAGTTCCTACGTACAATATTAATGAAACAAAAGAAATCAAGAAATTAAGAAAAGTAATCATTAAAGATAAATATGGAGTTGGGTGCTCATATGTAAAATTTTATAAAAACTCCAAAGAGATAGATTTTTTAAAATATAACTCAAACTATGTTGTGCAACCTTATATTAAAGGTAAGTCATATAGTATTTCTGCCTTTTTTACTCATAATGACCTTTATTTATTAAGTATCAACAAACAGGAAGTATGTTTATCAAATAATAATTTTTTAAAATTAAAGAGGATTTTAGTAAATATTAAGGACATAAATGAACTTCAAATTTATTGCATATTAAATGATATTAGAGACATATTACCAAATTTATATGGATTTATCGGTATTGATATAATAGTAGAAAAAGAGAAGATTCATATTGTAGAGATAAACCCAAGACTAACAACATCATATGTTGGATTATATGAAACAACTAATATTAACTTATTTGATATTATTAATGGTAAAAATATAAAAAAGAGAATTATTAGCGGAAAGAAATATAATATAAGAGTTAATGAATAAGAAAAGATCTAAAAATATTTATATAGGTTGGGATATAGGTGGAGCTAATACTAAAGTTTCTATTATAAAATCTAATTCATCCTCATCCTATATTTATAAATGTCATTTATGGGAATCATTAGATTTCCTTAAAGAATTAAAGAATCATATTCATGAGAAGTATGAAAGAAATTTTAATATTTTTAATATAATAACTATGTCTGGAGAAATGTGTGATATTTTTCTTTCTAGAGACAAAGGGACTAAGGAAATTTTAAGATTATTTAAAGATCCTAATTATAGAAATTATGTTTTTTCATCTACAAAACCCTTTTTCATTGAATTAGAAAAGATATCTAATGTTTCTACTATACAATCAATGAATTGGTTGGCAACAGCAATGTTTTTAGAAACAAAGGTAAAAAATGCGATTGCTGTTGATATTGGATCAACAACAACAGATATTATAATTATAAAAGGTGGCAAGAATAAAAACAAAAATTTCAATGATCTTTCAAGGCTAAGTTCGTCAGAATTAATTTATACAGGAGTTCTCCGGACACCTATATATGCCTTATCAAGAAAAATCTCTATTAAAAATAATATGTATAATATAATACCCGAAAACTTTTCAAATATGTCTGATGTATATAAAATTCTATCTGCAATAGATTCTAAAAAAGATTATTCAGAAACTTGTGACCGTAGAAGCAAGACTTATAAAAATAGCTTAAGAAGATTGTCAAGAAATTTAGGGTTTGATTATTTACCAAAAGATGAAAAGAGATTAAAAGAAATTGCAAAAAAACTAAAAATGATCCAAGTAAAAATAATTTCTGAAAAAATATCTAGATTTTTAGAAAAGTATTTTACAAAAAAAGACCCAGTCAGTTTTATTGGAATAGGTGTAGGAAAATTTTTAGTAAAAGAAATTTGCCACACAAACAATATGCTCTATAAAGATTTCAATACGTTTTCTGGAGATCACAAAGGTAAATTGTTCTTGCCATCTGATATTGCCCCAGCATATTCTATTAACATATTATTTAAAAATAGCAATGAAAGAAGTTAACTTAGACTATTATAAAAATAGTACTGAAATATTTGATTTTCTTAAAGAGAATGATTGGTCTGTATTTTTATGCAGTAATCATGAAAACTTTAAGAATGAAAGATATGATATTATTTCCTGCTGCCCAATAAAGAAAATTTTAGCTTATCAAAATGCAACTATAGTTGAATCCAATGGATCAAAAAAAGTTTACAGAGGAGATCCTATAAACATTCTCAAAAAAGCGATGATTCCTTTTTTATCTGATAATTATCCAGATCTCCCATTTACAGGAGGAGCAATAGGATATTTTTCATATGATCTAGGAAACAAATATGAATCAGTTAAACCGGTTGGAGTTGATGCAGATAATGTTCCAATTATGGCCTTTGGAATCTATGATTGGGCAATTATTATTGATCACAAATTAAAAAAATCAATTGTCATATACTCATCAGAAACAAAATTAATTAAAAAAGTAATAGAAAAATTTAACGAAAAAGATTTTTCTTCAGGTGTAAAACATAAATTTTTAATAAAATCAGACTATAAATCAAACTTGACCTATGAAGAATATCTTAAAAGATTTAATTTGATAAAATCTTATATAGAAAAAGGTGATTGTTATCAGATAAATTTTGCTCAACGCTTTTCTCTTGATTATAATGGAGACACCTGGGGAATTTTTAAAACAATTTTGCCTGGATATAAATCTCCATACTCATCCTATATGAACTTTCCGTTTATTAAGATTTTAAGTTATTCACCGGAAAGATTTTTACATATCAAAGATAATATTGTTGAGACAAAACCTATAAAAGGAACTAGGCCGACAGACCCAAATGCTGAACAAGACTTAATATCAAAAAATGAATTAATTAACTCAAATAAAGATAAAGCTGAAAACCTAATGATTGTTGATTTACTCCGAAATGATTTAGGAAGAAATTGTATTTTTGGTTCTGTGAAAGTTAAGAAATTATTTGAGGTAGAAACTTTTTCCAATGTTCATCATTTAGTAAGTACAATACAAGGTAAGGTATCAACAAGAAGTGATAACTTTAAGCTTATAAAAGGTTGTTTCCCTGGTGGCTCAATAACGGGAGCGCCAAAAATACGTTCTATGCAAATTATAAATGAACTTGAACCTGATAGAAGAAATATTTATTGTGGATCAATTGGTTATCTCAGTTTCAATAACAGAGTTGATTTAAATATTGCAATTAGAACTATTATTGCAACTCAAAAAAAACTCTATTTTTGGGGAGGAGGAGGAATAGTCTATGATTCTGATGCAAAATTAGAATTCCAAGAAACGTTAGATAAAATTAATCCAATAATTTATGCCCTAAAAACTAACACTCGATGATTTTATCTCTGCAGATACTTGTCTTAGAAGACCAAGATTAATATTACTTCTTCCAGATTTACTTGAACATAGTTGTCCTCGGAAGCCAAGGAAATCAGGTTTGAGTGTTTTAAGAAAACCAATATCATTAATTTTTAAAGACCCTGACAAACCACAGATAGATTTTTTTTCTTTAACGATTTTGACAAATTTTCTTATTTCTGAACGACTCAATATTTCTGTCATTGGTTTATAATTTTTATTAAATGTATCAATCATTATTCCTTTGTATCCCATTTCTATCATTCTCTCAATTATGTTGAGATCAAATGTTTTATCAGCAAAAATAACACAAATTGGTTTTGTTTTTGAAAATTTTATTTTTTCTAAAAGAGATTTATGATATTTGATTGTCTCTTTATCAAATAAGCCAATTTTTACATAATCGATTTCTTTTTCAATAATCTTTAATAATATTGAGATAGTATCTTTATTGTTAGGATTATAATTGTTTCCTAAAGTAACACTAATTCTGTGATTCTTAAGTATAGATTTTGCTTCGTTTATAAAATTTAATCCGACAAAACCTAATGCCCCTTCATCGACATTTTTTAAATCAATAATATCAATTTCAGAATCAACAATTTTTCTTGCTTCATAACTATCCTTTATACTTGCCAAAAAACCTGTCATTCTTTTATTTTAAAGTCATTAATTTTCTTTTGTATCCATCCCCATGCTTCCTTTTCTTTTGTACCAGATGTTTTTTCAAGACCAATTTTTAGGTATTCAAGCTCTGTTTTAATTTTGTCTGTAGAAATTCTTCCCAATCTACTAACCAAAATGGAAGCTTCAATAACAGAAAACTGTGCCCTATTAAAACCAAGAAAAGGTGCATGTATGCCCTTGTGAGTAATTTTACATTCTACTTTAGGTCTTAATTCATCATCAACGATGCTCTCAACTAAAACTTCATAATGAGAATTTGCATTTTTTAGACGAGGAATATCTATATTATTGATATCTACTAGAGGCCAATCTTCTTTTACTTTGCAAACAATCCCAGCAAATATTCGTACATCATCAACAAAATTTATAACAGCCTTCTCTTGAGAAATTAAATTATCTAAAGTTTTTGAAGGCTTGAAAGGAGAAATAAAGACTTTTTCTTGATTCATTTTTATTCCCATTGGAGCAATATGAACTTCTTTGTTAGTGGACTTTGTCGTTACTATTACTTCATGTATCATTTTTTTTTATATGTCGGCCCCATTTTTTTAAAAGTCATTTTATCTTCAATATTTTTCTCAACTAAACATCCCCAAGATAATTCTTCATCTTGTGAGTAGAATTTCCCTAGTTGATATGCAATTTGAGCTCTAGCTAATTCAATACCCAGATAAAAAGCATGACCAGCATCATTATTAACTTCAAGATCATTAAAGAATTCATACGGATCTTTTGCAGTTTTAAACCCGTCTCTGTTAAACATATGAATTCCCTTATTAGTTATCATAATTCTATAATTAGGATCTTTTATTTTCTTTGATAATTCTAAAACTTCTTTATATGAAAACTTAAAAGGTCTATCCTCATGAGTGGACAGCATGCTGTTACTAATATGTTTTGGAGTAGTATTATTAACATTTGCAGCATATAATATTCTTCTCGCTTCATCAGTTTCTTTTATTACTGTTCTGCAGTGGTCACTTACTTGAGTTGTTAGAATATGATTTATCCTTAGCTCAGAAATTATCCCCATCAGCATGAGAACAATACCAGTAGTATCTGCATGCGATAACTCTGTAAGATTTCCAGTTCCCATCATTATATTAATATCTGAATACTTTTCTCTTAGTTTTGCATATCTGATAATTGATTTAGTAAATCCATAATGAATCGGATCTAAAATTGGATCTGCTATAAATGTTCTTTTTTGCTCTATACATTTATCAATTACTTCATATAACTCATTTAATTTTCCATCTAGTGGAATAAGAATGGGATATGATTCAACTTTATCTAATATATGAAAATTATCAGATTTAATACTCAGAAGATAGTCAGCCCCCGCCTTACCACCTCTGATTAATTCTTCATCATTATGAGAATCAACACTTACATAAAAATCTAAATTTTTTAACTCCTTGACCACCTCTTCTAGATGACTAAATTTTACATTTGGCAAACATCCAATATCTATTACATTTGCACCATCTTTTTCATATAAATGAGCTAAACTTACTATTTCTTCAACAGTCATATTGGGTGCATCAGTTATTTCAGCAAAAATTGAAGTTTCATATTTTGATAAATCATACTCTAAAGCTTTTTTTCCAAAAAGCGTAGGGAGGTCCTTAAGTTCATCAGGGCCACGAACACAGTCTACACTAAGTTTTTTTGATAATTCTGATAAATCACCTCTAGCTTTTCCAGGAATTATTATTTTATCAAAACCCGAAACATCTCCAATTTTTTTCTCTATCATTTCAGTTGTTAATAGAGAAGCAACATTTATACCAAGATTACGTATTTCATACAAAAAACTATTTTCTTTCATGTCATCTAAAACTCTTTTTAGACTTATTTCAGCAAGGCGACCAGTAATAAAAAGTATTTTTTCTTTCATTTTCGTTTATTAATTATCTTTTTTAATTCATTTGAATTTCTAACAACATCAGTATTCTTAAACTTTTTAAGTAATTCATAATTTTTAAGATCAATTTCTCTTGGATAAACTGTCACCATTTTTCCAGGAGCTGGTGTGATAACAACAGGTTCAGTATCACAGGCAAGAACAATTGAATGTATATTACATTTTCCTGCTTGCGCAAAAATATTTGTAATTAAGTTGTCAGAAAACCCATATACCATTTGTGCAACTGTATTTGATGTTGCAGGAGAAATAATTAGAACATCATAAATATCTTCATAGAAGAGACTTACGGGGGCAGAACTTGCAGTTACATCTTTAAATATTTTTACCCCACTTTTTTTAAAATCATTTAATTTATAGTTATACCACTTTAATACTTCTTCTCCAGCTTGGCTCAAAAACATATCTACATTATTTAAGGATTCAATAATCTCAATTGATTCTTTCAAATAATGTCCGGAACCTGTAATTCCCCAAGCAATTCTTTTTTTCTTGTTATTCATTGTTATTTAAAAATTCCTCAATCTTATTTTTATATTTATTAAACTCTAATTTATCATTAATGTTTATGAACATTTTTTCATCATTTGAAAAATCAATTAAATTAACCGAGCATGACTCAAACCATTTATCAATTTTTCTTTGTCCAGACTCTAAAAATAATTTTAAGCTTTTTTTTAGATCTTTTCTTAGAAGGCAATATACGGGTTGGACCCTGTTTCCATCAAATGCAACATTAATATCAAAATCTTTTTCTAATAATATCATTTTTTTAAAATAAGATTCATTAATAAATGGACCATCACATGGAAGGGTAATTAAATAATCTGTTTTTGCTTGCTCTAGGCCAGTATACATTCCTGCCAATGGACCTTGATAACCATCAATCAAATCATTGCAGATGGTAAATCCAAAAGCTCTGTATTCATCAAGATTTCTATTTGCATTTACTAAAACATTATTACAAAATTTATTAGCTAAAGAATGTAAATGTTGTATTAAAAATTTCTCGTTAAATTTCATCAACCCTTTGTCATTTCCTTCCATTCTAGATGACTTCCCGCCCGCGAGAATCAGAGCTGTTAATTGTTTTTTATCTATTTCAAGCATGGCATAAATCTTAAATAAAATATAAAATAGTCTTATTTTTAATCATATTTACTTTATATAGAATAACTCAGCATGAGCAAGAAACGAATATATTTAGCGCCAATGGTTGGAAGAACTGATGAACATTTCCGCACATTTATCAGAATTTTGTCAAAAAATATCCATCTATACACCGAAATGGTTACTTGCGACACTCTTTTACACTCAAAGAGAAAGCCATATATGGTTCGTGATTATGAACATCCAATTACAATACAATTAGCAGGTTCAGACCCCAAAAAATTTTCAAAATGTTCCAAAATAATTGAAGGGGAGGGGTTTAGTGAAATTAACTTAAATATAGGTTGCCCAAGCTCTAAAGTAATAAAAGGCCAATTTGGAGCCTGTCTTATGAATTTCCCAGAACAGGTTGCAGAGATAGTTACTGAAATTAAGAAATCATGTTCATTACCTGTATCCATTAAAACAAGATTAGGACTTGGTTTTGATGAAGATTTAAGTTTGTTAAAAAATTTTATTAATAAAACATCAGAGGCTGGGTGTAGCAGTTATTTTATTCATGCTAGAAATGCAATTTTAAATGGAATAAGCCCAAAAAAGAATAGAAAAATACCTTCTTTAAGATACGAGGATGTTTTTAGTATTAAAAAAGAATTTCCCAAACTGTCAATTATATTGAATGGAGGAATAACAACCATACAGGGCATAACAAAAAATTTAAGTTTATTTGATGGGATTATGATAGGGAGAAAGGTTTATGATGACCCTATGTTTCTTATAAATATTGAAAATGAAATTTTTAAGTCTAATTTATTTTTTAATAAAACAGAAATTTTAGAGAAGTATGCTATATATGTTCGAAAACAAACAAGCCTAGGCGTAAAAAAATATTTATTACTTAGACATTTATTTGGCTTATACTACAAAACTAACTTATCTAAAAAATGGAAAAAATTTTTAAATATGCTTATTAGAAGTGAAATTGATATATTGAAAATACCTTCTTTTGAGGAAATTGTTTATGAAAAAGAAACCTAAACTTACTGCAAAGAATGCAGACAAATATCAACTTTATGAAGAATCAGTTCAATCTGTCGATTTTGAAGTAGAGTTTATTAAAAAAATGTTTAAAAAATATAAAAGAGGAATTTGTTTAGATGTCAGAGAAGATTTTTGTGCAACAGCTAGTATTTCTGCTGCTTGGGTAAAAGATGGTAACTCAAGAAAAGCATATGCAATTGATTTAGAGAAGAAAATATTACAAATAGCAAAAAAACGTATAAATAAATCTTTATCTAAAGAGCAACTTTCAAGACTAAAACTAATTCATGGAGATTCCCAAATTAAAAGCACCCAAAAAGTTGATTCCGTAATTGCAATGAATTTTAGTTATTGGGTGTTCAAAGAGAGAGATGCTCTAAAAAAATATTTTGCAAACGCTTACAAACATTTACATAAAAAAGGGATATTTTTCTTAGATGCTTTCGGTGGGTATGAAGCTCACCAAGAGCTTGAAGAAAGCACCAAGCATAAAGGTTTTACATATGTTTGGGATCAAGATAAATTTAATCCAGTGAATCATCATTTAACATGTTATATCCACTTTGAATTTAAAAATGGATCAAAAATAAAAAATGCATTTAAATATGATTGGAGATTGTGGTCATTACCTGAAATTACTGAATGTTTAAAAGAGGTTGGTTTTAAATCAGTTGAAATCTATATGCAGGGATGGGACGACAAAAATGACTGTGAATCTGATAAATTTTATCGTGTCACGAACTGTGATGCAGACCCAGGCTGGATCGCTTATATTGTGGCATTAAAGTAATTAAGAGAATTGTTCCAATAATTAATTTTTTTCTTTATAATCTAGTCGAGAGTCAACTATACAGTTACTGCAATTGCAGAGGAAAGTCCGGGCTCCATAGGCGAAGGACGCCAGGTAACTCCTGGGAAACGTGAGTTTACGGAAAGTGCTACAGAAAATAACCGCCAGATTTGATTTGGTAAGGGTGAAAAGGTGAGGTAAGAGCTTACCACATATGAGGCAACAAATATGGTTAAAGCAAACCCCGTTCGGAGCAAGGCAAATTTATAGCATAATGTCAGCCTAAGACTTGCTATATGGTATGCTGCTTGAGATTTTTGGTGACAAAAGTCCTAGATAAATGACTGTACATGACAGAACCCGGCTTATCAGTTGACTCTCAGCTTGTCTTCTAACACAAAAATTAATATACCACTATAAGTATTTGTTTATTAAATATTTATAATTAAATATATAAATCTGTCCATAAATCCAGTGCTAAAGCCTAGTAGAAACCCTTGCATGTGTTAAAAAAAAGGCATATAGTGTTGATAAATGGTATTTTTTGTAAAATTGTGGGAAATAATGGTAGATATGTTTAGAGGCATTCATAATATAAATCTTGACGGGAAGGGCAGAATAGCGATCCCTACGAGGTATAGAAGCATAATTAATGACCAGGCAACTGGGAATATGATCATTACTATAGACCCAGAGGAAAAGTGCCTTTTGTTATACCCTTTATCTGCCTGGAATGAAATCGAGAAAAAAATCAATGATTTACCAACATTTAAGAGAAATGCACGAAGAGTATCAAGATTGCTTGTTGGGCATGCAGAAGATATCCAAATGGATAAAAATGGCAGAATCTTGATTTCACAACCACTTAGAACTTTTGCTGAATTAGGAAAAAAAATCACAATGATTGGGCAAGGCATGAAATTTGAAATTTGGGGAAATGATATCTGGGAATCAAAAGTATCAAAATGGAGAACTGAGGAAACAGATGAATCTGAAGATACAGTTCTAGGAGACATTAGAATCTAATGGATATTAATAGGTGTTTTAGAACATTGGGCGTTACTGGACATGAAGACATGAGTGCTATCAAGAGGGCTTTTCTTAAAGTAGCTCTGAAATATCATCCAGACAAAACAAGAAATAATTCTTCACTACTAGAAAGGTTTATTGAAGCACGAAATGCATATGACAACATTGTTAAATTCAAAAAGGCCGTCAAATGAATAGTGTATTAAAACATATACCAGTGATGAAAAAAGAATCAATAGATGCGTTAATTATGCAGAAAAGTGGAATATACGTTGATGCGACATTTGGGTTTGGAGGTCATTCAAAAGCAATTTTAGATAAATTAAATGAAAAAGGAAGGTTGTATGCGTTAGATAAAGATTTTAGTTCAGTAAAATTTGCCGATAAAGTTGTAGAGGATAGAAGGTTTACCCTGAAACACGGATGTTTCTCCTCTCTTGAATCAAAATCAAAAGAATGGGGAATTCACGGTTCAGTAAATGGAATTCTGTTTGATCTTGGTGTCTCGTCTAATCATTTAGATGACCCCGATAGAGGGTTTAGTTTTAACAAAAATGGCCCAATAGATATGAGATTTAATCAAAAGACTGGGATCTCAGCTGGCGAATGGTTGTCTACAGTTAGTGAAAATTTGTTAGGGAAAGTAATCAAGGAGTATGGAGAGGAGCGTTATGCAAAGAAAATTGCAAAGAGAATAGTATTGGAAAGGAAAAAAACTAAAATTAACACTACATATGATTTAGTAAAGATTATAAATGAAACCATCCCAAAAAATGAAAAAAATAAAAATAATGCGACAAGAACATTTCAGGCAATTCGGATACATATAAATCAAGAATTAGAAGTTTTGAGAAGTGCTTTAGAAAGTACATACAATATACTTGCACCAAAAGGTAGACTAGTACTCATTACTTATCATTCTTTAGAAGATCGTGTTATAAAAGATTTTTTAATTTTTTCCGATAAAAGCCTATCTTCACCAAGAGATTTGCCATTAAGCAATAAATTTTTAACGAAGATGTTTCGGCTAATTTCTAAATCTATCAAACCTACTCAAAAAGAAGTTCAAGCTAATGTTAGGTCGCGTTCAGCAAAACTAAGTGTATTGGAGAAATGTAATGAAGATATTAATTAATGTTAGTATTTTTTTTATTATTACTTTCTCGGCTTTTGCAGTGATATTTATCAAACATCAAAACAGAATAATGAATATTGAAATTGAAAATATTGGAAAAACATTATCAATTGAAATCAATAAGCATAAAGAATTATTAAATGCCAGAGCAATACTATTGGACAGAGAGCTAGTAAAGAAAAGTTTTAAAGAAAATCTTGGGATGATTGTACCACCTAGGAATAAAATAATTTATTTGGATTTAGCTGAATAAGCTGGAGGTTAGTAAAATGTTTGAGTTAATAGATAATTATAGTCAAAATGCAGTGATTAAAGTTATCGGTGTTGGTGGGGGCGGTGGTAATGCTGTCCAATCAATGCTTGAGTCCAAAATACATGGAGCTGATTTTATTGTAGCCAATACAGATGCTCAAGCTTTAGCTGATTTAAAAGGTGCAACTCCTGTCCAGATAGGAGAGGAAATAACTAAAGGACTTGGTGCTGGTGCAGATCCAGAAATAGGTCGTCAAGCAGCTGAAGAAGATAGAGATAAAATACAGGAGGCTCTAGTAGGGTCTGATATGTTATTTATCGCTGCAGGAATGGGCGGAGGGACTGGAACAGGTGCCGCACCCGTTATTGCTCAATTAGCAAGGGATATGGGAATCCTTACTGTTGCTGTAGTCACGAAACCATTTGAGTTTGAAGGTCCTGAAAGAATGAAACATGCTCAAGAAGGAATAGATAACCTAAAAGATTGGGTTGACTCCCTAATCGTGATTCCAAACTCTAGGCTTAGAGAAGTATATGGAGGCGAAGATTCAATCTTTTCATCATTTGAAAACGCAAATGATGTTCTTAGAGGAGCAGTAAAAGGAATTGCAGAAATTATAACCATTCGAGGCTTTATTAACGTTGACTTTGCAGACGTAAGAACTGTAATGGCAGGAAGAGGAAAAGCTATGATGGGATCTGGTGTTGCACGTGGAGATAATCGTGCAGATGAGGCAGTGAGAAGTGCTCTTAGTAGCCCTTTGTTAGAAAATATTGATTTACATGGCGCAGGTGGTGTCTTAGTTAATATAACTGCCGGAAATGATTTATCTGTTAGCGAATTTGATATCGTAGGAGATAAAATCAGAAAAATTGCATCAGATAATGCAACAATCATTACAGGATGTATTAAAGAAGAAGAGAACAATGGTGAACTTAGAGTTACAATAATTGCAACTGGTTTTGATCATGAAGATATGAGTAGTTTAGCTAGTATGCAAGAGAGTAAATCTCAAGATAATGTCTCACCAACTCCTCCAACCCCATCAGCAGATATTGGGGAACTTAAAGAAAAAGAGCAAGTGTTACCAACACAGCAAATCCCATCATTTGCAAAAACTTTATCTGGGCTTCCTAGTAAAGAGACTGAGAGCTCTGATGCCCAACATGGAGATAGTTTGGATATACCTGCTTTTTTAAGGCAACAAGCCGATTAGAAGTTAAAAACTAGCATGCAAAGCGCATGGCGACAATATTTCATATATAGCATTGTCGCCATTGCTTTCATTTTTATTTTAGCAAGAATAATTTTACTTCAAGGGTTTAATACTGATTGTTTCATTTTTAATCTTGATAAATGTAAAACAAATTTGAGTGAGATAGCAGAGAAAAGACAAATTGCTTCAAGATCAATAGATACTAATAGGGGAACAATATTTGATCGTAACAATGAAATTCTTGCTATGAGTTTACCAAGAAAGACATTATGTATTAACCCCAGTCTATTATATAACTTAAAAAAAGAGGATCTAAAAAAATACCATCCTTTATTAGAAATTATCGGGGAAAAGAAAAGTAATTTTTTAAAAATAGTTAAGAAGTTTAATAAAAGAAAAGAATATTATTTAAGAAGAAAGGTAAGTGATAAAACTGCGTTAAAAATAGAGAAATTAAATTTAAAATTTGTTTATTTTATTAAAGAATATCAAAGAGTTTATCTTGGTGGAGAATCTTTTTCTAATGTATTGGGTTTCACAGACATTGATGACATAGGACAAGAAGGGATTGAATTATCAAAAGATGATGTACTATCCTCAACAAAAGGGATAAAAAAAATTAGAAAAGATAATTTAGGAAGAGCTATAGAAACTATTGAGATTATAAAACAACCAATAGCAGGACAGGATATTAAATTAGCTTTAGATAAAAATATTCAAATTATTGGATATAATATTTTAAAAAAATATGTTGACAAATTTTCTGCTGAGAGTGCTTCTTTGATACTTATTAGAAATAAAACAGGAGAGATTATTTCAATGGCAAATTATCCATCATTTAATCCTGATCTACGACATGAAATGAGTGGAACAAAAATAAAAAATAGAATCATAACGGAGATTATTGAACCTGGATCAACAATGAAGCCATTCCTTATTTTTGCTGCATTAAATTCAGAAGAGTTTTCTAAGGAAGATATTGTTGATACAACACCAGGTTTTATTAGAATTGGAGGAAAAATTATCAAAGATCCCAGTAATTATGGAAAACTTTCTTTAGGTGAGATTATTGAGAGGTCAAGTAACATTGGAGCTATTAGAGTCGCACAACAATTAGAAAAAAAAGATTTATGGGAGAATATAAAATTATTTCAATTTGGTGATAATCTTTATACAGGTTTGTCGGGAGAACAACACGGGGAATTGAAGCATCATTCCGCTTGGGATGATAGCCAACAAGCAACAATCGGGTATGGATATGGAATATCAACAACATTGCTACATTTATGCAATGCTTATACAATTCTTGCTAATCATGGAAAATATATACCTCTCACATATGAAAAAATAGAAGATATTTCATCAATTTATAAAGAGGAGATAGTAGATGAAGATTTATCAAAGGAAATAATAGGATTTATGACTCGAGTTGTTCAAAATAAAAATGGTACTGGAAAAAGAGCTAACTTAGAAAAATATACTGTTGCAGGGAAAACAGGGACAGCAAGAATTTTTATTAAAGGGAAATATGCAGATGATAAGCATTTAGCATTATTTGTAGGAATTGTCCCAGCATCTAATCCGCAGTACGTTGCCGCTATAATGGTAAAAAACCCAAATAAAGGAAATGCTTCTGGAGGAAAAAATGCTGCACCAATCTTTAAGGAATTTATGAGTCAGGCTCTTACTCTACTTAAAGTATATCCTGATAGAAAAATACTAAAAAATGAAAAGACTAAATAAAAATCTAAAAGAAATTATAAATTTTCTAAAAGAAAATAATCTAAATAAAAAGAATATTGATAGGGTTTTTTCATGGGATAGTAAATGTATTAAATCAGGACAGGTTTTTGTTTCCATTAAAACAAAAGGATCAAAAAAATACAACTATATAAATGAAGCTATCCATAAAGGAGCAATTGCAGTAATTTCTGACACACAAATTAAAAAATCATCTTTATTAAAAGATCTTCCAATTTTATATAGCAAGTATCTAAAAGATAAAAATGATGAACTTCTTAACTACATATATAATTTTCCACTTAAAAAAATTAAAGTAATTGGTATCACTGGAACAGATGGAAAGACGTCTCAATTAAATTTACTTGCACAAAGTTTATCTCTTTCTGGGGAAAGAGTTGGGGTTATATCTAGTGAAGGAAATGGAATTTATCCAAAATTAGATAAAACAGGTTATACAACCCCGCGGGCTGATATATTATTTAATTATTTCAACAAATTTAGAATTTCAAAAGTAAACACTATTTTAATTGAATGTTCATCTCAAGGATTAGAACAAGGAAGGCTTAATAATATTAAGTTTAATATAAGCATTTTAACAAATATTAATGGCGACCATATAGATTATCATCGATCATTTAAGAATTATATAAAATCAAAACTAATTCTATTGAATAATACAAAAGAACATATTTTTATCAATAAAGACTGTTTTATTTCTATGAGAAATCTTAAATTAATTACTTCAAGAGCAAAAAAACACTTCTATGGGATTAGCTCAAATTCTCACTATAAAAATAAAGATCTAGAAATAACAATTTCTAATAATTATAATATTTCGGTTATATCCAACATTCTGAAATTAAATAAAACCTCAACAAAAAAGTCCTTGAACATAATCAGTAGATTAAAAACAGTGAAGGGAAGAAACCAATTCATAAAAACTAGAAACAAGGGAACATATATTGTGGATTATGCGCATACTCCAAGTTCTTTATTAACTCTATTACAAAGTGTAAATCTTTACTCTATGTTTTCTGAAGGAAAGATTATTACTGTATTTGGTTGTGGTGGAGATCGAGATATTTGGAAGAGAAGAGCAATGGGAGAAATATCATTTCAATTTTCAAATTATGTAATTCTAACAGATGATAATCCAAGAAGTGAAAACCCAATGAAGATTATAAATGATATAAAGAAAGGAATAAAAGAGAAAAAGAATTTATTAATTATACCTTCAAGAAAAAGTGCAATTCATAAAGCAATATCATTAGCTCATAAAAATGACTATATTGTTATAGCAGGAAAAGGAAATGAAGATGATATATTATATAAACATAAGATTATCAAGCATAATGATATAAAAGTATTAAAAGCTAAATTAAAATGAAAGCATTATTATCTCAATTAGAAAAAGTTTTAAATTCAAAATTAATTAATTCAGATATTGAATTTAAAAATATTTCAATAGATTCTAGGACAACAAACAAGGGAGATTTATTTATTGCGATTAAGGGAGAAAATTTTGATGGTCATGAATTTATTAAAGATGCAATTGACAAAGGATCTGTTGCAATAATTTCTGAAAAAGAAATTAAGGAAATTCCAAATATAGTTGTTAAGGATAGTGTTTTAGCATTAGGAAAAATCTCTAATTATTATATACAGATGTTAAAACCCTTAACAATTGGAATTACTGGAACAAATGGCAAGACATCAGTAACAAATTTAATTGGAACAATTTTAAAGAAATTTAAAAATACTATTACAAGTTATGGGAACTTTAATAATCAGATTGGATTACCATTATCAATTCTAAAAATGGATGATTCACATAAAATCTGTGTTCTAGAAATGGGCGCAAGTAAAAGAGAGGATATAAAATACCTTACTAGCATAGCAAACCCAAAAATTGTCATGATTCTAAATGTTTCCCCTGCTCATTTGGAAGGATTTAAGAGTTTAGAAAATATTCTTTTAACAAAAGAAGAAATTCTTTGTGATCAAGGTTATGAAAAAACAGTAATACTAAACAAGGATGACATAAATTTTTCAAGATGGAAAGAAATCTCTAAAAATCATCATATAAAAACAATATCTAAAAATCAAAAAGCTGATTATTTTATTAAAAATATTAAAAAAAATAAACTTCAAATAGGTATACCAAGTAAAGAATCATTTGAGCTAGATTTAAAACAAGCGCATACACATTTTATCGATAATATACTCTTTTCCATTGCTTGTTCACTTGAAGCAGGAGCATCTTTACAAAATATTATAGATGGTTATAAAGAATATGTAGGTGTTAATGGAAGATTCTGCATTAAGAAAGGAATATTTGAATCGACAATTATAGATGATACATATAACGCAAACCCAGTATCTATGAAAATGTCTCTAAAATCTTTAATTTCTATAAAAGGAGCCCCATGGTTTGTTATGGGAGATATGGGTGAACTAGGAAAAGAATCTGATATTTTTCATTTTGAAATAGCAGAGTTTGCTAAGAATACTGGAATAGAAAGACTATTTTATATTGGAAAATATAATAACCTGATTTTGAAAGGGTTTGGAAAAGGCGCTTTGTGTTTTGATAACAAAGATGAATTAATAAGCTATGTGAAAGATATTATCTCAAAAGATGTTAACATTTTAATCAAAGCTTCTCGCTTTATGAAATTTGAAAGCATAGTTGATGCATTAACATTAAGAAAAGATTAGAATTACTAAAATATGTTACTTTATTTATTTGATTATCTTTCGCAATACTACTCTGGATTTAATGTATTTCAGTATTTGACCTTAAGAATAATTTTAACTGCACTAACTGCACTATTCAGCTCTTTAATTTTAGGCCCTTATATAATAAAAATTCTTCAAAGCAAGAATATGTATCAAAGTGTCAGAGATGATGGACCTAAATCACATATTACTGATAAAGCAAATACTCCATCTATGGGAGGTTTAATAATTATTATTTCTATTATTATTAGTACGTTGCTGTGGGCAGATATAAATAATCAAAATATTTGGATTCTATTATTTATTCTAATCACTTTTGGTTCTATAGGATTATATGATGATTATAAAAAGTTTATTATGTCCAATAGCGACGGTATAAAAGCCCGTACTAAGTTTTCTTTACAAATAATATTCTCTTTACTTGTGACGCTATTCATATTTTTAAATTTTGAGAATGATTTGGAAATTACCTTAATACTCCCATTCATCAAAACATTTTCTTTTTATTTGGGTTGGATTTTTATTCCATGGAGTATTTTTATAATAATTGGTTCTAGTAATGCCGTAAACCTCACCGATGGACTTGATGGTTTAGCAATATTACCATGTATTTTAATTTCAGCAGCCTTTGTAGTTTTTGCATATGTTGAAGGCAATATGGTTCTAGCTAATTATCTCCTTATTCCATATTTGCCTGGAGTTTCTGAAATTGCAATTTTTTCAAGTGCAGTTGTTGGATCTGGATTGGGTTTTTTATGGTATAACTCGTACCCAGCAGAAATATTTATGGGTGATGTAGGATCTTTATCACTTGGAGCAATTTTAGGGACGATGGCAATTTTATTAAGGCAAGAGATTGCATTTGCTATCATGAGCGGTGTCTTTGTTGCAGAAGTGCTCTCAGTTATAATTCAAGTAATTTCATTTAAATTTTTTGGAAAAAGGGTTTTTAAAATGTCCCCCATACATCACCATTTTGAACTAAAAGGATGGCCGGAACCAAAAATCATTGTACGTTTTTGGATAATTACCTTTATTCTCGTATTAGTCGCATTATCTTCATTGAAGATTAGATAAACTATGTCGCCAAAGAAAAAACTAGTTATTGGTATAGGGAAAACTGGGCAATCGTGTATTAATTTCTTTGAGAAAAATAATATTGAGTATAAGGTTTTTGATACAAGAAATAATTTAGCAGAAAACTGCATGAGCGAAGGAAATAAAACGGAATCACTTTATAGGTTTAAAAATTTTGAAAAAGAATTTCTTGATGATATTGAAGAAGTAGTAATTAGTCCAGGTCTTAGCTTAAATCATGAAATTATCAATGAAGTGAGAAAATTATCTATTCCTATTATTACTGACATAGAGCTATGGCACAGGTATTCAAATATACCTATTATTGCAATTTCAGGAACAAATGGGAAAACAACTGTTGTTGACATGCTAGAGCATTTATTAAATCACTTAGATCTTAAATCATTGGCATGCGGGAACAATGGAGTACCTATACTGAAGTCTTTGAATGATTGTGATTATAAGTATTTGGTGCTTGAACTTTCAAGTTATCAATTAGAGTATACAAAAAATATTAGAGCCTTTATTAGTTTAATCACAAACGTTGAGGATGACCATCTAGAAAGGCATCAAAACTACAAGAATTATTTATCTATTAAAAAGAAAATATTTTTAGATTGTAAACATTCTGTATGTAATATTAGTTTAAGTAAAGAGATGTTAGACATTAAAGGCCATAAACTATATGGCTTTGACGATAAGTTAAAGAAAATATTTATTAATGGAAAAATTAATAATAATTTAAACTTTGATGATAATAAGATTTCCTACAAAAATACATCAATCAGATTTAGGGGAATTCATAATCTTGATAATTTATTAGCTGTTTTATCAATTTCTGAAATATTAAATATTAATATGGATAATGCGTTTCCAATTTTAGCTTCCTACAAGTATCCCTTACATCGAATACAATTTATTAAAGAGCATAATAATGTAACTTGGTATAATGACTCAAAATCAACAAATGTATCATCTACTATTGCAGCAATAAAATTTGTTAAAAAAAATATATTATTAATTTTAGGTGGGTCAGAAAAATTACTAGATTACAGTAAGCTTAATTCTTATATAGAAGAAAGTGTAAAACTTATTATTTTTCTTGGAGAAAATAAAAAAATGATACGGAAAAAATTAATAACAAAAAAACCAATGATTGATGTAAAATCAATACGTGATGCTGTATTAGTAGCTCATAAAAATTCATCTTCTGGTGACTCTGTATTATTATCACCTGCCAGCCCAAGCTTTGATATGTTTTCTAATTATGAAGAGCGAGGAGAGGAGTTTATAAAAGCAGTTAATGATATTACTAAGTGAAAAGATAAAAAAATTTTTACTTGTTACCAAAAGTAGTGGGATAGATAATACTTTCATTATTTGTGTAACAACTCTATCTCTAATTGGTTTTATCATGGTGACATCAACCACTTTAGACTTAAGAGAAAATAATGCATTTTATTTCATAATTAAACACTCTATATTTCTTGCAATGGGAATAACGATAGCATTCTTGCTTGCCCATATTAAGTTAGATTTTTATTATAAGTATAGTCAAGTAATTCTTTTATTTGCACTCATATTATCATTATTGGTTTTTATTCCAGGATTAGGAATAGAAGTAAAGGGAGCTAAACGATGGATTAATTTAGGATTATTTACTGTACAGGTTTCTGAAATTTCTAGATTATTAATCCTAATTTGGGTATCAAGTTATATAGTTAGAAAACCTGATGACAATACATTTAATAAACCTCTTGCAGCAATTGTACTTTTGGCTTTAATAATTCTATTACAGAAAGATTTTGGAAGTGCATTTTTATTAGTAGCTAGTTTCTTGGGTTTGTCTCTTGTAGCTGGAATAAGCATAAAAAAATTTGCAGGCTGGACATTAGCTGTTGTCATTGCAATAATTCCAATAATCTATTTCCAACCTTATAGATTTAAACGCATACTGAGTTTTCTGGACCCTTGGGCAGATCCATCCGGAGGAGGTTTTCAAGTAATTGCATCTTCATTGGCATTTAGCAAAGGAGGATTATTTGGTCTTGGTTTAGGTTCAAGCATACAAAAACTACATTATCTTCCTGAATCATATAATGATTTTGTTTTTGCAGTTATTGCCGAAGAATTAGGCTTATTTTTTACAATTTTTGTTATGGCTACTTTTATTTTACTCATCTCAAGAATATTTAAGCTGGCTAAAAAATCAACAAATAATGATCTAATATTCGCATCTTATTTAACTTATTCAATTGGATTTTTGATTTCTATCCAAACTTTAATACATATGTTGGTAAATACAGGCTTATTCCCTACTAAAGGTATGGGCCTTCCATTTATAAGCTATGGAGGAACAAATATATTAGTTATGTTTATTTGTATAGGGATTTTAATTAGAATACAGATAGAAAATAGAAGAAAAATTAGCCAAGCTTATCAAAAGGAGTTTTAAAAATGGAAAAAAAATTTATTGCAATCCTTGCTAGTGGTACAGGAGGACATGTCTACCCTGCATATACGATTGCAACAGAATTCATAAAACAAGATTATAATATTATTTGGCTAGGAACAGAAAAAGGTATAGAACATAGAGTCATAAAAAATGATTCAATAATAATTAAAAATATTAGCTCAACAGGGATTCGTGGAAAATCAATAACTAAAAAATTAACAGGAATACTCTATTTATTTAAGTCTATATTTGAGGCATATAAAATAATAAAACACTATAATCCAAAATTAACTGTTGGATTTGGAGGCTACGTTAGTTTACCTGGAATCATTATTTCATATTTTTTAAAAATTCCAGTTGTCATACATGAACAGAATTCAATTGCAGGAACTGCAAATAAAATAAATTACTATTTTTCAAAAAAGATCTTTGAAACCTTTCCAGACAGCTTTAATAAAAATAATAATAAGATTGTTCATTCCGGAAATCCGATAAGAGAAATATTTTTGAATTTAGAAAAACCTGAAGAAAAATATTTAAGTCAATCATCATATTTAAATATTTTAGTTTTAGGAGGGAGTCAAGGGTCTTCATTTTTTAATACATCACTGCCATTTGTATTTTCATATTTTTATAAACATAATATTACAGTTAAACACATATCAGGGATTGAGAATACTCGACAAGTTGAAAGCAGATATAAAAAATATGGAATTAATGCTGCAGTTTTTGATTATGCTGAAAATATTAATGAATTATATGATTGGGCGAATCTTATTGTATGTAGATCTGGATCAACAACTTTATCTGAAATTTCTACAATAGGCAGGGCAATTATTCTAGTTCCATTCCCTTTTGCAACAGATAACCATCAATTTTATAATGCATCTTATTTGGCAAATCAATCTGCTTGTATTTTAATTGAACAAAATGATAGTTTTGTAGAAAATTTTGTGAATACAATCAATATAATACTTAATGATCAGAAACGAATGTACACTTTGTCTAAAAATATTCAAAAAGTTTTTCCAAGAAACCCCGCAAAAATAATTATAGATCAATCCGTCAAGCTTATTGAAAATATTAATGAATAATTCTTTTGAACAAATCAAGAATCTGACAAAAATTCATTTTATAGGAATTGGTGGATCTGGCATGTACGGAATTGCCGAAGTATTATTAAATTTAGGATGTTCAGTTTCTGGCTCTGATTTAGTAAAAAGTACCATAACAAAAAGATTGAAATCCCTTGGCGTTAAAATATATTCCAAGCATAATATTTCTAACCTTAAAAATGTAGATTTAGTTGTGTATTCAAATGCAATTAATAAAAATAACCCTGAACTAAAATTTGCAGAACAAAACAATATTACTGCAATACCTAGAGCAAAAATGCTAGCAGAACTAATGAGGTTTAAATATGGAATTGCTATTGCTGGATCACATGGGAAAAGTACCACAACAAGCTTAATAAGTTGGATATTGGCCGAAACTAACTTAGACCCAACATATATTGTTGGAGGAAAATTAAAAACAAGTAATAATCATGGACGCCTAGGTTATGGAAAATATCTTATCGCAGAAGCAGATGAAAGCGATTCAAGTTTTTTATTTTTAAACCCACAATTAGGTGTAGTTACTAATATTGATAATGAACATTTGGATAATTTTGAAAATAACTTTGAGAATCTTAAAGAAGCCTATGTTTCATACATTAACAATATTCCATTTTATGGAAGAGTTTTTCTAAACGGAGGTGACAAAAATACTAAATCAATTTTTAAAAAAGTAAATAGAGCTATAACCACTTTTGGTCTTGATAAAAATAATGATTATTATCCTTCAAACATTATTTATCATGAAAACGGAATGGATTTTTTGATTAATAATAATCATACATCACACAAAATAAAAACAAAAATATATGGAGAACATAATATTTTAAATATACTTGCTGCTTTTTCTGTTTCATTATATTTAAAGGTACCCATAAAAAAAGTGATAAAAGCAATTAAAGAATTTGAAGGGATTTCTAGAAGATTTGATATTTATAGAAAATTTAAATCAAGATTAGGAAAACATATTTTGATAAATGATTATGGTCACCACCCTACTGAAATTAATTTTACAGTGAATACTATAAGAAAAATTTGGAAAGATAGAAAAATTCTTATGATATTCCAACCACATAGATTTAGTAGAACTGAGAATTGTTTAAAACAATTTATAGAAGTTTTTTCAAATATAGATAAAATTATAATTACTGAAACATATTCTGGGGGTGAGAAAAAAACTAAATTTACCTCTTATTATTTATTCAAAAAATTGAGAGAGGAAGGAATAAATTGTGAGTATGTTAAAGATTTAACAAAGATTCCAGAAAAAATTAGATCTCTTTTTATAGAAAAGGATATAGTTTTAGTGCAAGGGGCTGGCAATATTTCACAATTAATAAAGTTAATATAATATGGAAATTCTTCGAAACGAAAAACTATCAAGATACACTACAATTCATCTTGGAGGCAGAGCAAAAAAAATTTGTTTTCCTGAAAATATTAATGAATTAAAGAATACTTTATTAACTATTTCAGATAGTAAATTTATGATTATTGGAAATGGATCTAATATTGCATTTAGGGATGGTGGATATGATGGAGTTATTATTAGTTTAAGAAAATTTCATAGAGATACAATTAACATAAATAATAAAAAAATAAATGTTGGAGCTGGAGTCTCCTGTTCTAAATTTGCAAAATTTCTTCATAAAGAAAAAATTAGTGGATTTGAATTTCTTCATGGAATACCTGGGACAATTGGAGGTGCAATGGCAATGAATGCCGGCGCCTTCAGTGAATCAATTTGGGACAAAATTTGTACATTTAAAGTTATTGGCAACGATGGGGTTATAAAATCATTCAATCGAAAACAAATATCAACCTTATATCGAAAAGTCCATATTAATCGAAAATCACATTTCGTTGAAGCTGAGTTTTCAGTTGATTCTAAAATTAAATTCAACAAAAACTTAATTCTAGATTATGCTATTACTAGAAAATCAACTCAACCTGTGAATCAACGTTCATCTGGCTGTATATTTAAAAACCCTAACTCAAAAATTTCTGCAAGTTATCTCATAGAAAAATCTGGGCTCAAAACAAAAAAAATAGGAGGAATATATATATCTAAAAAACATTCAAACTATTTTATTAACGATGGAACCGGTACTTGTGATGATTTAGAGAAACTAATATTTTTTGTAAAAAAGACAATTAAAAAAGAGCATGGTGTTAATCTTGACTGTGAAATTCATATATTTGGAAAGAAATTGCACCTAAATAAAAAGTGAATAATATAAAAAATAAAAAGATTGGAATATTGTGTGGAGGCTGGTCTTCTGAAAGAGAAATCTCTTTATTAAGCGGAAAGAATGTTTATGAATGTCTTTTAAAAAATAATTTTGATACTTTTTTCTTAGATTTAGACAAAGATGATGAGAAAACTTTAAATAATTTTATTAACCTAAATTCAATTGATATCATTTTTAATTTAATACATGGGAAAGGTGGTGAGGATGGCCTTATCCAATCATACCTTGATAAAATAAACATTAAATATGTTGGATCTGATGCTGAGTCTTCAAAAATATCATTTGATAAAATTTCTACCAAAGAAATATGGAGTTTAGATAATCTATCAACCCCAAGCTTCATTTTACTCAATAAACCATATTCTAAAATAAGAAACCATGTAGGTTTGCCTTTTGTTGTTAAGCCAGTTAAGGGAGGATCAAGTGTTGAAATTAAAATAATTAAGTCTGAAACTGAATATAATGAATATATTAAAAATATAAAAAATTTAAATAATTATTTTGCTGAGAAACTAGTAACAGGAGAAGAATATACTGCACCAATTATAGGGGAAGACGTATTTCCCATCATAAAAATTAATACAAAAAGAGAATTCTATGATTATAATGCAAAATACATTGATGAAGATACAGTTTTTACTTTTCCAGAATTTGATAAAAATCTTTTGACTTCTATAAATAAATTGATGAAAAAAGCATTTTTTTCGCTTGGATGTAAGGGGTGGGGAAGAGTTGATTTTTTTATTGATGAAAATAAAATTATTCAACTTATTGAAGTTAACTCGATACCTGGTATGACCAGCCATAGTCTTGTGCCAATGTCAGCAGAGAAAAATGAACTTAAACTTATTAAATTATTAGAAATAATATTATCCCATTCATGAAATCTAGGATAAAGTTTTTAATAATAATTACAGGCATAATTTACCTTTTCTTCAATTATAAAAATTTAATTGGACCTTATCCAATTAAAGAAGTTAAATTAAAGGGAGAATTTATTTATGTTGATGAAAATAAATTGCGTAAAGATCTAAATTTATTTATTGGAAAAGATTTGATGACTATTAATCTAATAGAAATAAAGAAAAATGTTGAACAAAATGATTGGATCAAAAATTCACTTATAATGCGTGAATTCCCAGATATTTTAGCTATTGAATTATTTGAATATAAACCACTATTACTATGGAATGAAAAATTCTATATTGATGATAAGGGTGAAAAATTTGAAGTAAAGAGTAAAATTGATATAACCCTCCCTTCGATAAGGAGTAGTAAAAGTAGCTCTAAAGAAATATATGATCTTTATACCGATATCTCGGATCTGCTAAAGGAAATTGGCTTAAGCGTACAGACAATATCGCATGCTGGCGACATGCTTCAAGTTGACACAAATAGGTATAAACTCTTAGTACGTTATTCTAATTATCCTGAAAAGTTTAATGAATTTATAAGTATTTATGAGCAATTTAGTATTCTTGCTAAAAAAAACATAAAAGTTATTGATCTTCGATACTCAACTGGTTTTGCTGTTCATTAAATAAGTAATAGTGATAAAATATAGATACAATGAGCAATTCTGATAAAAATAAGGCTATTATTGTTGGGCTAGATGTAGGAACAACAAAAATTCTCTGCCTTGTTGCTGATTATGATGATGATGGAGATCTTAGAATTATTGGTATGGGAGAAAGTCCTTGCGATGGATTAGAAAGAGGGGTTATATCAGAAATTGAAACAACAGTTTCAAGTATCAGGAGGGCTGTTAGTTTAGCAAGAGGAAACTCAGGATTTGCCGTTAAAAGTGTGACAACCGGAATTGCCGGAAGTCATATACAGTGTTTTAGTGGAAATGCAGCAATAAATATTGTTAATGATGAAGTAACAGAAGATGATAAAGAAACAGTAATTCAAAATGCACAAAATATTCAGATTCCTAGTGACCAAGAGATACTCCATGTAATACCACAGTATTATACGATTGACGGGCAGCTAGGAATAAGAGAGCCAATAGGCATGGCTGGTGCAAGACTTGAGGTAAATGTGCACATCATTACTTCTTCGTCAACAGCTAAGAAGAATTTGACTAAATGTATTGAAAATAGTTTACTTGAGATTGATCATTTTGTATTAGAGCCGGTTGCATCTAGCTTTTCTGTCTTGTCAGAGGAAGAGCGTTCACTTGGAGTTTGTTTAGTTGACATTGGAGGAGGAACTACTGATGTTGCAGTTTTTACTGATGGAGGAATTAAACATACTGCTGTTATACCTATTGCTGGCCAGATGATTACGAATGATATAAAGATAGGATTACGTACATCAACTGATGCTGCAGAAGAAATAAAAATTCAACACGGATCACTGACAAACAAACCTGAAGATGAAGAAAAAATGATTTTAATTCCATCAATTTCAGAAAAACCTGATACCGAAATCAGAAAAACTGGATTAACGCACATAATCTCGTGTCGTATTGATGAAATTTTTGAAAGGATAGGGGAAGAAATAGAGAATAGTGGATATTCAAATAAAATTAGATCAGGAATTGTTTTTACTGGAGGAGGAGCTAGACTATCTGGGTTAGATGAATATGCTGAAGAAAAGTTTTCATGTCCAGCTAGGATAGGAGCCCCTGCAGATATCAAAGGTATTGGTAATGTAACAGGAAAAACAAGATGTTCTACTGCTGTTGGACTATTATTGTATAGAGAAAGTAAGTTAGAAGATTTTCCAGATATAGATAGATCCGATAATCCCATTTTAGTCTTTTTGCACAAATTTTGGGCTAGATTATCAACCTATTTTCAGAAAGAACTTTAACTAGTAAATCTTGTCCTATATATGGGGTATATTTATAAATATGACGTTTTTCTTAACAAATTTAGAGAAAAAACATATAATTCCATAAGCATATTAGAAAAATGATAAAGCAGCGTACACTTTCAAAAGAAATCAAGGCTACAGGGGTAGGGCTCCATACTGGTGAAAAAATAAACCTTACTCTTAAACCTGCTCCAATAAATTCAGGAATAACATTTACAAGAACCGATGTTGACAGTGAACCTATCAAAGCATCACTAGAAAATGTTCATGATACCCGACTATCAACAACCTTATCAAACAAGGTTATTCAAATTTCTACCGTGGAACATCTCTTGTCGGCAATGGCAGGATTAGGAATTGATAATTCACTTGTTGAATTAGATGGCCCTGAAGTGCCTATCATGGATGGTAGCGCAAGACCTTTTGTTTTTATGATTCAATCAGCAGGAATACAAGAGCAAAATTCTCCAAAACGATTTATTAGGATAAAAAAAACCGTCAAAGTAGAACAAGATGGGAAGTGGGCAAAAATTGAACCCTTTAATGGTTTTAAAGTAGCATTTACTATTGATTTTAATCATCCGTCTTTTACAGAGACGTCCCAATCATCTGAAATAGATTTTTCAACTGTTTCATATTTAAGCCAAGTGAGCAGAGCTAGAACTTTTGGTTTTTCAAAAGATATTGAAATTTTAAGAAAAAATAACCTTGCTCTCGGGGGTAGTGTAAATAATGCAATTGTAATTGATGATTACAGAGTGATTAATGAAGAGGGGTTGAGATTTGAAGATGAATTTGTAAAACATAAAATTTTAGATGCGATAGGGGATCTTTATTTATTAGGACATGGTATTATAGGATCGTTTTCTGCATATAAATCCGGCCATCACCTGAACAATTTATTACTAAGAGAGTTAATTAATAATTCTGAGGCATGGGAAGAATTTATAATTGAAAACGAAAAGAATGCTCCAATTTTTTATACTAAACCTATAGAAGTAAGAACCTAACTGTCCACAATTATTTTTAGATCAGTAATTTCTAAAAATTTATTATTTTTTAAAACTTCCAAATATTTATTTTTTTCAAACTTAAGAATTGTAGCTAGAGAACTATTTTTGCATCCAATTATAACGGTACCATCTTTTATATTGACAACTTTAATATTGTCAACAGACATATTAGGAAAATTGATAGCCACAAACTCATTCAACTTGGTTATTAGCAAATTTTTATTAATTACATTATCAGGTAAAAATGATGAAATTTTTTTCATAAAAACTCAAAATTGTTATATTATTGACCAACCTATAGGTTTTTGATTATGTTAAAATATGTTTATATCAATACTTAAATGATACCACAAATATTAAAAAGTTTACTTGGAACGAGTAATAGTAGATTACTTAAAAAATACCAACCTTTGGTAGAAACAATAAATGGACTAGAAAAGAAGTATAGTTCCCTAAATGACAATGATTTTCCAGGGGAAACGGATAGATTAAGGAATCTGTATAAATCTTCAAATAATCTTGATAATTTATTACCTGAAGCCTTTGCAATTGTTCGCGAGGCCTCTAGACGTTCTCTTGGCTTAAGACATTTTGATGAGCAGCTACTTGGCGGAATTGCTTTGCATGAAGGAAAAATAGCTGAAATGAAAACAGGAGAAGGAAAAACATTAGTTGCTACATTACCAGCATATCTAAATGCTCTAACAACTAAATCAGTGTTTATTGTGACTGTGAACGACTATCTTGCTCAACGTGATGCAATTTGGATGGAAAAAATTTTTACCTTTCTTGGATTGTCCGTTGGTACAATTTCAGGAACTCTAGAGCCCTCTGAGAAAAAAGAAATGTATTCAAGAGATATTGTATATGGAACAAATAATGAATTTGGTTTTGATTATTTAAGAGATAACATGGTTTATAGCAATAAAGATAAAGTACAAGGCGATATGTCTTATGCAATTATTGATGAAGTTGATTCTGTATTAATTGATGAAGCAAGGACACCATTAGTTATTTCGGGTTCTGCATCTGAAAGCGGTGCCCTTTATATTCAAATTAATAAAATAATAAACCTATTAATAAATAATAGTAAAAAAGAATCTTTGTATAAAATTGATGAGAAACAAAAAAATGCATCACTAACTGAAGATGGACATAGTGAAGTTGAAAAACTTTTATTAGAAAACAAATTAATAAAAAGCAAAGGAAGCCTTTATGATCCCAAAAACATCCAGTTACATCATTATGTTGATTCAGCACTTAAGGCAAATCTTATCTACAAGAAGGATATTGATTATGTTGTGGAAGATAATCAAATAATAATTATAGATGAATTTTCAGGAAGAAAAATGCCGGGAAGGAGATGGTCTGAGGGTTTACATCAATCAATTGAGGCAAAAGAAAAAGTTAAAATTCAAAACGAAAGTCAAACATTTGCATCAATCACTTTTCAAAATTATTTCAGATTATTTAAGAAAATATCAGGCATGACTGGAACGGCAGATACTGAGGCTGTTGAATTTCAACAAATTTATGGATTAGAAGTTGTGGTTATCCCTACTCATGAGAAAATGATTAGAAAAGATGAAGTTGATTTGGTTTTTATATCAGCGAAAGAGAAATTTAATGCGATTGTAGATGAAATTATAAAAATTAATAAATTAGGACAACCTATACTTGTTGGTACAACTTCAATTGAATCCTCTGAGTACCTATCAAAATTATTAAAAGCAAAGAATTTGACACATTCTGTATTAAATGCAAAATATCATCAAAAGGAAGCAGAAATAATTGCTCAAGCTGGAAAGTTAAATACAATAACAATAGCTACTAATATGGCTGGAAGAGGAACTGATATTGTTTTAGGAGGCAATTATTTATTTAATTCTGATAAACTTAACCCCAAAAATTTTGAAGAACTAAAAAATGAATGGGATAAAAATCATAAAAAGGTCAAAGAATTAGGTGGTCTATATATTATAGGGACAGAAAGACATGAATCAAGAAGAGTTGACAATCAACTCAGGGGTCGTGCAGGACGCCAAGGAGATCAAGGGAAATCAAGATTTTATCTATCACTAGAAGATAATCTCATGAGAATTTTTGCCTCAGAAAAAGTTAGCGAAATAATGAAAAAACTTGGGATGCAAGAAGGAGAAGCTATTGAGCATAAATGGGTTGCAAGATCTATAGAAAATGCACAAAAAAGAGTAGAAGCACACAACTTTGATATTAGAAAAACCCTATTAGAATATGATGATATTGCAAATGAACAAAGAAAAGTTATTTATAACCAACGTAATGATGTACTTCTTTCGAAAGATATACCCACAATACTCCAGAATATTCTTAAGTTTGAGGTTGAGAATATTGTTAGTAAATTTTTACCTGAAGATTTGCCAGCAAACCAATGGGATCCAAAGGAAATAGATTCATACACAAACGAAGAATTTCATTTAGAAACTAATTGTGAAAAAATGATAGATTCATTTGAGGATAATCCACTGGAAGAAATCACCACTTATATTAGAGAGGAAGTAAGTAAAAAATTAGAATCTAATCTTTCAGTTTTGAATATTGAGGAAAGGATTGAGCTAATAAAAAATATAATTCTAAATATAATTGATGAAGATTGGAGATTACATTTGAGCGCCATGGATTATTTAAGACAGGGGATTGGCTTAAGAGGCTATGCACAAAAAAATCCAAAAAATGAATATAAGAGAGAATCATTTGAAATGTTTGAGGAAATGCTGCTAATTAATAATCATGAAATTATAAAAATTTTATGTAGGATTAACATTAAAAATCAACAGCAAGAAGATTCTAATAAGCCAGAGATTGTAGAATTTAAAAAATCTGAAGATCCAAAATGTTTATTAAATTCAGCCTCAGGTCCTGTACCAAGAAATAAAAAATGTCCAGTTACAAACAAGAAATTTAAACAATGTTGTGGTAAATTGTAAAAATGAAATCTTGCACATTAATTGAATCATTTAAAATAGGAATAAAGAAAAGTAAAAAAGATGCTGTATGCATGAAATTATCTGAAAAATCTAACATTTCACTTGTCACGACAAAAAATAAATTTGCAGCAGCTCCAGTTCAACTCTCAAAGAAACATATAAAAAATAGCAAAACAAAATACTTACTCATTAATTCAGGAAATGCTAATGCTTGCACTGGGTCCTTGGGAATGAAAAATGCAAAAAAATGCTGTCAAAAAATTTCAAAGAAATTTAATTGCAAAGAAAGTGAAGTTTTGGTTTTTTCGACTGGTGTGGTAGGGGAACAATTACCGATAAATAAGATTTTAAACTGTATTGAAAAGAAAATCTTCAAATTCAATTCATCTTGGTCTGATGCTGCTAGAGCAATAATGACTACAGATAAATCTGAAAAAATTATTAAAAAAACCTTTAAGATAGGAACGAAAACAATAAGAATTATTGCAATATGCAAAGGGGCCGGAATGATAGAGCCTAATATGGCAACTATGCTTTCTTTCATAGAAATTAATGTTCAGATTAAACAAAACTTATTATCAAAACTATTAAAAAGTATTTCAGATAGATCTTTTAATAGGATTTCAGTTGATGGCGATATGTCTACAAATGATAGTGTTGTTTTGATTGCATCTGGAGAAATTGATGGAATTGATTTTAATAGGAATAAACAAGCATACAAGCAGCTAGAAAAAAATATTCTTAAAGTTACTCAAGATTTATCTAAAAAAATTATTAGTGATGGGGAAGGATCAACAAAAAGCATCTACATAAACGTTATGAATGCAAAAAATAGTAAGGAAGCAAAGATTATTGCAACAGCAATTGCTAATTCCCAATTAATTAAAACCGCTATACATGGCTCAGATCCAAATTGGGGAAGAATATTAGTAAAATTAGGGTCAATTTATCATACATCCTACAGCATTGAAAAAATTATATTAAAGCTAAATGGGTATACCCTGTTTAAAAATGGGACTCCTGCAGCAAATTACAACTCTTCTTCACTTAAGAAATCAATGCAAAATAAAAATATTGAAATATTTTTAGATCTTTGCTCAGGAAAGGGATCTTATGATCTCATTACATCTGATCTGAGCAAAGAATATGTACGTCTAAATTCAGCTTATACAAGCTAAAATGAAAGATATAATCAACTGTTCTATTGGAATTATATCAAATGATAATGGATATCTTTTTTTGAAGAGAAAAAAGGAACCATATAAGAATTTTTTTGAATTTCCTGGCGGAAAAATTGAAAAAAATGAAAAACCTGCTGAAGCTTTACAGCGTGAATTTATGGAAGAATTAAGTATTTTTCCCAGGAAGATTAATTTTATAAATAAAATCATTCATGAGTATAAAGAATTTAAAGTTTGTCTGCATATATTTAAGATTATTACATATGAAGGAACCATAAGTTCCAATAAGCAAGAAATATCATATTGTGAAAAAGACAATTTTAAAAACATAGAATGTTTGGCATCAACTTACAGGATAATAAAATTATTAAATTTACCAAGATTTTTATCAATTTCTAGACCCAATGATGAAACATTAAATGAATCTATTGAGCTTATCAACAAAGAAAAAGATTTATTAGTAAGATTTAGAGATAAGGACACATATTATAATAATAACTCTGAAACTATAATCAAGGTTTTTAAATCTTGTAAGGAAAATAATGTCAAATTTATTATTGATCACCCTCATGAAAAAATATTTTTTCCACATTATGATGGAGTTCACTATAAAAGCAAATTTTTATCGTCAGCTAAAAGATTACCAATTGATTTTAAGTATTATTCTTGTTCTTGTCATAATGCCGATGAAATAAAAAAAGCAAATTTACTTAACTTTGACTATATACTTATTTCCCCCATTAAAGGTTCCAAAAATTTAAATCAAAAATGTTTAGGATGGGAAAAGTTTAGAGTACTATCTTCATATGCAAATATGCCTACTTTTGCCTTGGGAGGAGTTTCTAAAGAGGATATTGAATTATCAAAAAAGAATGAAGGGTACGGAGTCTCTGGGATAAGAAATTTTTGGTAGTCTCACATTATACAGGTAGATAAAATGAAGGGGACATCATACTTATGTGCAATAAATTTATTTTTGTCATCTTTTATCATAAACCTTATAGTAATACGTTGTTTCCCAACACTAATTGATGGGAAATAGAAATGGTCTGACGTTAATGTAACACGGATCAAAAGAAGGTTTTTTTGACTATCAAATTTATCTGTATAAAAACCATCTTTTGCTAATTTATCAACAGCAGTGGCTGATTTTCTGATAGTTGTAAGAAGAAACGTAATTGATTTATTTATAAAGTTTATAGGTTCCAACCATAAATTTATTTGATTTTCTCTGGATAGATCATCACGTGATAGCCAATACGTAAGCGAAGAAGGGTGTGTAGAGCTTCTTGAATATTTGACAAGAGTTTTAAAGAGTTCATCTTGTTTAAGATGGTCTAAGTAGGATGAATCCTTAGAATATAAATGATTTAAATGATTTTCTTGTTTCTCAAGCATTGAATTAAGTTTTTTTGAATCAGCATCAGGTTGGTCTTTAAATCTTTTTAAGGAACTATTTTGGGTTTCAAGGTCACGTATTAATTCCGCTTTTATATCCATCCTTAATAATAATTCATATAATTCTGCCAAAGAAACAGCGGCAAAATAATTTTCATAATGTGTTTCTTTAGTTTTAAGATAATTAATTCTATTAAATAATGTTTCAATTCGTAAGAATTTTCTAATTCTCTCATGTACCGGTTCTTCATAGACCGTAACTTGATTGTCTGATTGAGTTGACACTTATTTCTTCCTAAGTTTATTTGTATATAATTTCTCAAATCTTTTATTAAGAACATTCATTGTATCATTATTAGGAAGCACATAATTAGCATTATTGATATAAAATTTTCTACTTTTCTGCATTTTATTAATATTAGTGAACTCCGACTTAGTTATTTTCTTTTTTTTCAAGATTCTTGAAAGCCTTTTCTTTAATGAGCAATCTACTACAATTATCTTGTACTTCCTCAAAATTTTCTTACAGGTTTCTAATAAAGGAAGTTCTACTACAACATTTTTATTATTTAGTTTTTTTAGTGAAAGGTTAATTTCAGAGAAAAAATGTGGATGTATGATATCGTCTATAATTTTTTTATTACTTTGATCTTTAATAAGTTTAGTACGCAATTTTTTTATAGATATATTTTTTTTAAATAATATACTATTACCGAAATAATCTATTAACATTTTTTTTACTTTATTATTTCCTAATAATATTTTTTTAGCTATTTCATCTGCACCTAAATAGTAAAAGCCTTTTTTTTCTAGTAACTTTGAAACAGTTGATTTTCCTGACCCTATTAAACCAGATATGATGATAAGCTGCATAATATTATCTAAATAGAAGTGTTAGAAGAACCCCTATCGACATTATAATTAGTAGTGTTATTAATAAAGGTATTCTAGACATTTATGAATTCCTTTTGTAGTTTTCGCATTCATTCAAATGAATATTTTTTGTCTTACACATTTCTTCATGAGGCATATATGTATCACAGTCTTGACAGTATGATATATTTTTTTTTGTTTTTTGACTTAATTTCGTGTTTTTTCCTATTAAAGATTTTATAATTATGTAAAGTATTACTACTATTGCTATTATTACTAATATACGCATTGTGTCTTACTTTGGATAATTTAAATATTATATACGATATTAAAATTATTGAAACATAATAAATAACTATGATACTAAGTATCATTATAGATTATCAGTTGGTTTGTTGGTACATATGGATAATAGAGAAAAAATTGACTTTATAACTAAATGGATTAGTGATTATATATTAAAAATATCTTCAAAAGATATAGACGAAGCTAGTAAATGCAATAGCCTTGTTGTTGGAATTTCAGGGGGTATAGATTCTTCTTTAACAAGCACCTTATGTGCGCTAACTGGTTTAAAAACTTTTGGTGTAAGATTACCCATTGTCTCGGGTAATCCTCCCAACAGCATCAAACATTGTAATTGGTTATCAGATAAATTTAAAAATGTAGAGATTTGTGAGATTGATCTAACAAATGCTTTTGAATCATTTTCTAAAGTGGTTAAGAAAAAATCCTTTAATAGTAATTTAGGTTTTGCAAATTCTAAATCTCGACTTCGTATGATCACCTTATATCAAATTGCAGCGTCAACCAACAGCCTAGTTGTTGGAACTGGAAATAAAGTAGAGGATTTTGGTGTTGGTTTTTTTACAAAATATGGTGATGGAGGGGTAGATATTTCACCCATTGCAGATCTAACGAAAACAGAAGTTAGAGAATTAGCTAAAGAGTTAAAAATTATTAATGAAGTAATTAATGCTGAACCAACTGATGGGTTGTGGGATGATGCAAGAACAGATAAAGATCAATTGGGATTGTCATATGAAGAACTTGAAGAAGCAATGACTAATGAAGGTAGTAAACATAGAGATAGATACCTAAAAATTAGAGAAAAAAGTTTACATAAGATGAACCCAATACCGGTTTGCATTATTGATAAGCAGAAAAAATAAACCAATTAATTAAAAAAAGGAATATATTCATACCAACTTTTATCATCCTTTATTGGGAAATCTTGATTTACCTCAAGAACGATAGTTTTCTTCTTTCGGACTTTAATTGGTTCTGCTGTATTAGATTGCAAAATAATATAATTCGGATAGTTTTTAACTAAAACTCTACTACTATCATAGGCTAGATCATAAATTCCTAAATCATTATAACTATCAATCAAAAGAACAAGCCCTTCTTCAGTACTTGGGGTTCCTCCAAAGTTTTCTAACATATACTTAACTCTTTTAATAGCAGCAACATGAGCTTGTCTTTTCCTATAATACTTTGCAATATATAGTTCATTAGAAGCCATTTTATTTTTTAAATACAAAAGACGATTCCTTGAGTCTTTAACGTATTTACTATTAGGAAATCGATTAACTATTAAAGAAAAATCATCAAAAGAATCCCTAAGTGAAGTAATGTCATATCTAGAGGAATCTTGTCCAAAAAATCGAGTAAAGATATTAACAGTTTTTTCAAAATTTGAGAGCCCTTTTAAATAATAAGCATAATCTACATTCGGATGATTTGGATTTAGTCTGATAAATCTATTGCATTGCACTATAGCTTCATCTTTTTGATTAAATTCATAATGTGCATATGCTAAATCAAGCATAGCTTGAGTTGCATAAACTCCAAAAGGATATCTAGATTCTAATATTTCAAAATACTTTATTGCAGCTGGAAAGTCTTGTGCATCAAGAAAGGATTTTCCTTCACTATATATTTGAGCTGGCCCCATTTCTTTTGTTTCATCAACTTCCTTGGTAAATTCTGAAAAATATGCACAACTATTCATGATAAACATCATTGAAATAGATATGAAGAGTGTCTTAAATTTCATTTTTTCATTATAATAAAATTTAATTATAACATGAAAAATATTTCTTTTTATAAAATTGAAGTTGAGCCAGACAAGGAAAAGAGGATTGATCAATTGATCTCAAATCAACTTCCTGAATATTCAAGATCTAGAATTAAGAATTGGATAAAAAATGAAAATATAACATTAAATGGTAAAAAGTGTTCCCCCAAAGACAAGATATCTGTTAAATCTATTGTTGAAATTAAAATTTCAGAAACCGAAGAATTAGATATTAAACCACAAAATATAGACATTAATATTATTCATAAAGATGATGATCTTTTAATAGTTGATAAGAGGCCAAATATGGTGACACACATTGCCCCAGGTCATTACATGGGAACTTTACAGAATGCATTACTTTTTCATTATCCTGATTTAAAAAATGTTCCAAGAGCTGGGATAATACATAGGCTTGATAAAGGAACATCGGGTTTGATTATAATAGCAAGAAATTTAATTTCACATAATGCTCTTATTGATCAAATGAGAAATAAACTAATTACCAAAAAATATATAGCATTAGTAACTGGAGAAATAATCAAAAACCAAACTATCAATAAAAAAATAGGAAGAAATAGAATTAATAGATTAAAAATGTCTATTTCTCCATCAGGGAAGGATTCTATCACAAAGGTTAAAGTTTTAGAAAAATTATATAAATCTTCTTTTTTAGACATTGAATTAATTACAGGGAGAACCCATCAAATCAGAGTGCACCTCTCTCATATTGGACACCCAATTATAGGTGATAAGCTGTATGGGTTTAAATGTAATATTTTTAATCACAACAAAAATTTGTTAAATTTCTTAAATACATATGACGCACATGCTCTACATGCAAAGAATTTAAGCTTTAATCACCCAAAAACTAAAAAAAAGTTGATAATTAATTCTGAAACTCCAGAAACTTTTGTTACCATTAAAGCTTTACTAAGTGAATAATTATGGCAAAGATCGAGACAAAGAAAATTGAATGGAATGCCCCTGAGAATGTAAAAGCTTTTATTACAACAAGGATAGGTGGTTCTAGTAAAAATATATATAATTCTGCCAATATGAGTTTAGATGTAGGTGATTCTAAATCTGCTGTTATGAAGAACAGAGAAGAAATACGGAGAACTTTAAATCTTCCATCTGAACCATCTTGGATGAAACAAATTCATGGAACTAATATCCAATATTTAAATGCTCCTAAAAAAAATATTATGTGTGACGGATCATATACCGATCAACCGGGTGTTGTTTGTAGTGTTTTATCTGCAGATTGTTTACCCATAATGATGTGCGATAAATTGGGGAGAAAAGTTGGGGTACTTCATGTTGGGTGGCGAGGTTTAGACAAGGACTTAATACAAAAATTTATTAAAAAGTTTAAAGTAAAACCAGAAGATTTGTGCGTATGGATTGGACCCTCTATAAGTTCAAGCAATTATCCTGTAAGAGAGGATGTTTATGCAAAAGTAAAAAAAATATCTACCAAAATATTTAAAAAGATTGATGGAACACATTGGACATTAGATTTAGCAATGTCTGCAAAAATTATTTTAAAAGATGAAAGAATTAATAATGTATTTGAAGACAAAACATGCACCTTTGATAGTGCAAACTTATATTATTCATTTAGAAGAGACAATATTACAGGAAGAATGGCTTCATTAATCTGGAAGGAATAAAATATGTTGAATAAGGTTAAGAATCTTGCATCAAACCTTCAGACATTTCACCTATTAATCATTATCTTATTAATTGGTTTATTTTATGGTGGATTTTCATTATATGTAAAAATTGCTAAATTTTCTGAATTTGCAACTAAAACTAGAATCACATCAGTCAAGGTCAGCCATATCACTTTGGGTACTGCCAAGAAAATTTATCAAACAATTTCAACCATTGAAGCCCTTCGTTCAGCAGAAATTACTGCAAAAGTGAATGGGGTTATTGAAAAAATAAATTTTATTGAAGGAGATGAAATAAAAAAAGGAGAAAAAATTTTTTCAATCCTTTCTTCTGATAGTGTTGGCAGGATTGAAATACATGCACCCTTTAAGGGAAAAATTGGACTTAGCAATGTAAATATTGGAGAGCAGGTTTCAAAAGGAAGATTATTAACTACTCTTGATGACTTTTCAAAAATGAAAATTAAATTTGACCTTCCTGAAACAAACTTAGCTTTTTTGAAAAAAGATCTACCTTTTCAAGCAACTTCAGATATTTTTAAGGGAAAAATTTTTTTTGGAAATATAAAGCATATTGATACAAGGATTGATGACCAATCAAGAACAATAAGAGTATATGCAATTTTGGACAATAAAAATAATGAATTACGACCAGGATTATTTATGAAAGTAAAAATAACTCTTCAGGAAAAACCTGATGCACTCTTAATTCCTGAGGAAGCTTTATTAAGTATTAACAAGAAACACTATGTGTATATAGTTGACAAAGAAAACGCTAAAATAAAAGAAGTATCTGTTGGCTTAAGAATGAACAAGATGATTGAAATCATGAATGGATTAAACGTTAATGATAAAGTTATAGTCCTTGGTCATGAAAAACTTAAAGATGGATCTAAAATAAAAACACTAAATTAAAAAATGCATATTTCTGAACTTTCCATTAGAAGACCAGTATTATCTGTAGTTATAAGTTTATTTTTAATCTTAATTGGTTTAGCATCCTATGAAAAATTAACAATAAGAGAATATCCAGATATAGACAATCCTGTAGTTTCTGTAACCACTGTTTATCGTGGAGCCTCTTCAGAAATTATGGAGAGGGATGTAACACAAATCATAGAAGATTCATTATCTGGAATATCTGATATAAGAGAAATTTCTTCTACCAGCAAAGATGAGGTTTCATCGATAAGGGTAGAATTTAATCTTGGCAGAAATATGGATGACGCAACTAATGACGTTAGAGATAAAGTTGCAAGAATAGCTTCCAAATTGCCTCAAGAAGCAGATAACCCTACAGTAGCAAAATCAGATTCTGATGCACGACAAGCTGTAATGTGGATAGGTTTTACGAGTAATCAACTAGATAGTATTGAGCTTAATGATTACTTAGAGAGGAACATAATTGATCGACTTTCAATCTTGCCGGGTGTTGCTTCGGTGCGAATTGGAGGAGAGCGTAAATATGCGATGAGAGTTTGGTTAAATCCTAATGAAATGGCGGCTAGAAATGTTACCACAGAAGAAATTTTATCAGCTATTAATAAAGAGAATATTGAACGTCCAGCAGGAAGAATTGAATCAATTGAAAGAGAAATGAATGTCCAGGTAAATTCAAAATTGGAGAACCTAGATATGTTTAAAAAAATTGTAATAAAAGAATATGAGAACAAAAGAGTTAATTTAGAAGATATTTCATCTATAGAAATAGGTCCTGAAAGCGACAGAGGTTTTTTAAGAGCTAATAAGAAAAATGCAATTGGGCTGGGGATTGTACGACAAACAAAATCCAATGTACTTGAAGTGGCTAAAGCAGTGAAAGAGGAGTTATCAGAGATAGAGCCAACTTTACCTGAAAATATTGAAATGACTATAGGGTATGATCAATCAACATTCGTTAATGAATCTATTTCTGAAGTTAGAAGAGCATTGTTAATTGCAATGTTAATGGTAATAGCGGTTATTTATTATTTTCTTTATTCTCCTGCCGCAACAATTATTCCTACACTTACAATACCAGTATCAATAATTTCAACATTTTCTATAATATATTTTTTTGGTTATTCCTTAAATGTATTAACATTTCTTGCTCTTGTACTTGCAATTGGGCTTATTGTGGATGATTCAATTGTTGTTTTAGAAAATATCAAAAGAAGGATAGAAGGTGGAGAAGAACCTTACAGAGCATCTATTGATGGAGCAAAACAAATAACTTTTGTAGTTATCGCAACTACAGTGGTTCTAGTTAGTGTTTTCCTGCCTCTATCTTTTATGGGAGGGAAAACTGGTAGATTATTTATTGAGTTCGGCGTTGTTTTATCATTTGCTGTAGTTATTTCAAGTTTAATTGCTCTCACACTTACTCCTATGCTGTGTTCAAAAATTATGAAACCTAATTATAGAGATCAAAATGAACCAGAGCTATTAAAAAAGTTTAAAGAATTTTATGGGATGACTCTTAAATTCTCACAAGAAAATGTTAAAAAAATATATATATTCTCAACTTTAGTTATTTTTATTTCATTTATCTTGTATCAATTTATTCCTAAGGAGTTAGCACCTACAGAAGATAGAGGAATATTTATAATTTCTGTACAAGGACCTGAAGGATCAACATTAGAGTACACAGATAAAATCGTTAAGGAAGTTGAAAGTAAATTACAACCATATATTGAGAAAAATGAAATCAATACACTATTCTCAATTGTTGCGCCTGGATTTTCTGGAGAACCAGGTTCTGTAAACTCTGCCTTCTTATTTGCTTCTCTTGAACCATGGGATGACAGAGATAGGCATCAAAAAGAAATTGTAAAAGAAATATTTCCAAAATTACTTTCAATTCCAGGGGCACGCATTTTTACAATAAACCCCCCAAGTCTTGGACAAAGCCCTTTTAGATCATCAGTCCAAGTGGTAATAAGCGCTGACAATTATAGAAATGTAGGTGAATGGGGGAATATTTTATTAAATGAAACAACTAAATTAAATCTTCGTGCGCCAAATATTGATTACAAAGTCAATAATCCTAGATTAAATCTTAAAATTGACAGAGAGAAAGCATCAGATCTTGGTATATCTTCAAAACAACTTACAACAACAATTGAAACGCTTTTTGCATCAAATAGGGTGACTACTTTTTCAGAAAGAGGCTTAACTTACAATGTAATTTTACAGGCAGATAGAAGTTTTAGGATGACCCCTGACAACTTTAATGCTATTTTTCTTAAATCACCTAAGCATGAAAAATTAATACCTTTATCAAATTTTGTTTCATACGAGGAAACATCAGCAAGTAAAGAACTAAAGAGAATTAACAGAATGCCCTCAACAGTTCTGTCAGCTTCTTTAATACCTGGTTATCCATTAGGTAATGCTCTTCAAGACATAACTAACCTTTCAAAGAATGTTTTACCAGCTAATGCAAAATTATCATTTACTGGTTCATCAAAAGAGTATTTTGAATCAGGAAATAAACTAGAGTTAACAATTTTGTTTGCAATTTTAGTAGTGTATTTAGTGCTTGCAGCACAATTTGAAAGCTTCATAAATCCTCTTACAATTATATTAACTGTCCCAATTGCCATTACTGCAGGACTATACACACTTTTTGTAATAGGAGCATCATTAAATGTCTATAGCCAAATAGGTTTCCTTATGTTAATTGCACTTATTGCTAAAAATGGAATTTTAGTTGTTGAGTTTGCAAATAAACTGAGAGAACAAGGAGAAACAATTGAAGAGGCTATATATAAATCTTCAATGATAAGGCTTAGGCCCGTTTTAATGACAACTATCTCCACAATGTTTGGAGCAATACCTTTAATTTTAAGTAGTGGGGCTGGAGCTGAAAGTAGGTACTCAATGGCTGTAGTTGTTTTTGGCGGGATAACTTTATCTGCTTTAATAACCCTATATCTTATTCCTGCTTTATATAAATTTATTGAGAATAGAAGGAGTACTTAATTTGAAGGAAGCACCTTCAGGCCTTTTTGTTCAGAAAAATATTTAGATATATCCTTGATGTCTTTATCGGATAATGTTGCTGCAAAACCATTCATAATAGCATTTTTCCTTGTACCATTTTTATATGAACGAAGAGAATATATTAAGTAATTTTGGTATTGACCAGCCAAACGAGGGTAAAGCTTATTATCTGAATTTCCATCTATTCCATGGCAAGCAACACAGGTTTGAGATTTTTCTTTTCCAAGATTATAATTACCATCAGCATAAATTGAAGTAGAAAATAAAACAAAAAAGCAACCAAATATTTTTAAGTAATTTTTTATCATTGTATAGACTCAAAATATTTAGCTATTTGATCAATATCTTCATCAGTTAAACCTTTTGCATTTGCATGCATTGTATTATGACCTCTTTCTAATTTCTGATAAGACTTCAATGCAGATTTTATATAATCTGAATGTTGACCACCTAATTTTGGAACTTTATAGGTGGGGTAAACGTTATTATATCCAGGTACTGCATGACACCCTAGACATGTTTCAGACTTTTGTTTGCCAGCAAGAATATTGTTATCAGCAAATACTTCTGTGGCACAAAAAATTATTAAGATTGCTAGAAACTGAATTGATTTTATAAATTTCATATAATAAATTAGTCAGCATTATAGCACTAAATTTATAAGAGATAAAACGCCAATTTTCTATATAATGATGATAAGTATCAAGCTATAATTAATTTTAGTTATGCCTATTTATGAGTATAAATGTCAAGTTTGTGGTTCAATTTTTGAAATATTTCAAAAAATTTCTGATGGAAAGTTAGAGAAAATGGCTTGTCAGACATGCGGCAAAACTACTAACGTGGAAAAATTGGTATCTTCGTCAGGATTTAGATTAAAGGGTTCAGGTTGGTATGCAACAGACTTTAAGAATAACAAAAAGAAGGAAAGGTCAGTTGGTAAAGATCAAACTAAAGCAAATAAAGAACAAGCGAAGTCTTTAAAATAATTAAATGAAAAAATATACATGTTCAGATATAAAGGAAGCACTTCTAGATAAAGAAGTGACCATGAGAGGATGGGTTGCTACACGCAGAGACCACGGAGGAGTGATTTTTGTAGATTTAAGAGACTATACTGGTATAGTTCAGCTTGTATTTCATCCAGATAATAAATCAGTCTTTAAAATTGCTGAATCAATAAGAAATGAATTTGTTTTAGAAGTTAAAGGCACAATTTCGACTAGACCCAAGGAAAAGATAAACAATGAATTAGAGACAGGTAAATTTGAAATAAATATATCAGAACTTGAAATTTTAAATAAGGCTAAAACACCTCCAATTAAAATAAATGATGAAAATATAAATGAGGAACAGAGGCTACAATATCGTTATTTAGATATTAGAAGCGATTTCATGCAAAAAAACCTAAGATTTAGATCAAAATTAATTGAATGTATCAGAAAGTTTTTTTACAAAAAAGATTTTGTTGATGTTGAAACCCCAATACTGACAAAAACAACTCCAGAGGGAGCTAGAGACTATTTAGTTCCAAGTAGAGTTCATAGAAATAAGTTTTTTGCATTACCTCAATCTCCACAATTATTTAAACAGACCCTTATGATTGGAGGCTTAAACAAATATTTTCAAATTGCAAAATGCTTTCGAGATGAAGATTTGAGAGCAGATAGACAGCCAGAATTTACACAGCTAGATGTGGAGATGTCTTTTGTCAATGAAGAAGATGTCATAAAACTATGTGAAGAACTTTTTAGTGATATTTTTAATGACTTATTTCATAAAACTACCAATCTAGAATTTAAGCGAATGAAATTTTCTGAAGCAATGGAGAGGTATGGTTGTGATAAACCAGATTTAAGAAACCCTTTGGTTCTTTGCGATATAAAAGAATTAGTTAAAAATGTTGAGTTTAAAGTATTTTCTGACCATTTGAATAATGCTGATTCAAAAATTGTTGCTTTAAGAATTCCTAATGGTTGTTCATTAAGTAGAAAGGATATTGATACTTATACAGATTTAGTAAAGGAATTTGGAGCAAAAGGATTAGCATACATCAAATGTGAGGACACTACTGATATTGATCGAGGAATTGTTTCCCCAATTAAGAAATTTATAGGAAATAATGTCGTTAAAAAAATTCTTGAAAAAACAGAAGCACAAAGTAATGATCTAATATTTTTTTCAGCAGATGACCAGAAAATTGTAAATGATTCAATGTCAGCATTAATAGAACAGCTAGGGACTGATATGAATTTGCTCAGTGATACATGGGAATTTGTTTGGATTGTGGGCTATCCATTGTTTGAAAAAGACATTCAAACTCAAAGATTAATGTCAGTCCATCATCCCTTTACGTCACCTATGAATCCTAAAGAGATAGATAAAGATGACTTAACATCCTTGGAGTCAAGGGCCTATGATCTTGTCTTAAATGGTAATGAAATTGGAGGAGGATCAATACGAATACATTCAAAAGAACTGCAATCAAAAGTATTTAAGGCATTAGAGATTTCTGAGGTTGAGATAAAAAATAAATTTGGATTTTTCTTAGATGCGCTTGAATTTGGATGCCCACCACATGGAGGGATTGCCTTTGGAATTGATAGAATAGTTATGATCCTTTTAGGACTAAAGTCAATAAGAGATGTAATAGCTTTCCCAAAAACTCAATCAACTTCATGCCCACTTACCGAAGCTCCCTCAGATATAACTAAAGAACAATTAAAAGAGCTTGCATTAACAGTACTCAAAAATAAATAATTGATTGAATTGCTATCATATAAGACAATATTAATAGAGTAGAAAAATGAAAACTTATAAAGATATTTTAAAAAAATTAAAAAGATTACTTAATGAGAATAATGCAAAGATAATTGCACATTATTATGTTGATGAGATAATTCAAAGGCTAGCTGAAGATACTGGTGGTTTCGTTAGCGACAGTCTACAAATGGCAAAATTTGGTTCGAAACAAACTCAATCAACCTTAATTGTTGCGGGTGTTCGATTTATGGGAGAAACTGCAAAGATCTTAAACTCAGAGAAAAGAATTTTAATGATTGATATGGATGCAACATGCTCATTAGATACAAGTTGCCCATCTGATAATTTTAGAAACTTTTGTGAGAGATACCCTGATCATGAGCGTGTTGTTTATGCAAATACAAGCGCACAAGTTAAAGCCATCTCTGATTGGGTTGTAACTTCGAGCATGGCTGTAAGTTTAATAGAATACTTAACGTCTATGGGAAAGAAAATAATTTGGGCACCTGACAAATATCTAGGGCAATACATTATTGACCAAACAGGAGCAGATATGATACTTTGGGATGGTTCGTGTGTTGTACATGAAGAATATAAAACTAAATCCTTAATTAAATTAAAAAATAAATATCCAGATTGTGATATTTTGGTCCACCCTGAGTCACCAAGAAGTATTATTCAACTTGCAGATGTAGTCGGCTCTACTACCAAACTCATAGAGTTTTCAAAAAAGAGTAGAAAAAAATATATTATTGTTGCAACTGAAAAAGGAATTCTCTACCAGATGAAAAAATTTTCTCCCGAGAAGATATTTTTTGAAGCCCCAACAGAAGGAGATGGAGCAACATGTAAGAGTTGTGGAAGATGCCCATGGATGAATATGAATACATTAAATAAACTTTTAAATGTTTTTAACAATCCAACTAATGAAATTAAACTAGATGAACAAATAATTGAAAATGCAAAACTACCGATTGAGAGGATGGTTAATTTTAAAGATAATTATACAATCAACAAAGCATCTTAATAAATTATGGCAGGACATAGCAAGTGGGCAAATATACAGCATCGTAAAAAAGCTCAAGACAGTAAAAGGGGTAAAGTTTTTACGAAAGTAATTAGAGAAATCACTGTCGCAGCAAAACTTGGAGGAGCTGATGTATCAAACAATTCTAAACTTAGACTTGCAGTTTCTAAGGCAAATGCATCAAATGTTCCAAAAGACACTGTTGCAAGAGCAATAAAAAAAGCTTCTGGTCAAAATAATGATCAAATTGAGGAAATCACATATGAGGGTTATGGGCCAAATGGAATTGCAGTTATTATGGAATGTCTTACTGATAATAAAAACAGAACAGTTTCTGAATTAAGGCATACATTAACAAAACATGGTGGAAGTCTCGGTACAAATGGCTCTGTCTCACACCTCTTTAAGAAAACTGGAATTATAAAAGTATTGGATATCTCTGAGGATGAGTTATTATCACACATGGAAAATATCAGCTTGATTGATTTTGAAATAATTAATGAAGATTGTATATTATTTACAAATCCAAATAATTTATTTGACACAAAGAAATATTTTGAACAAAAGTCTATTTCAGTTGAAGATGAAGAAATAATAATGGATCCTGTTTTAACAGTTTCAGTAGATAAAGAACAGCAAGTGAAGATTAATAATCTTTTTTTAGCTCTAGAAGATATTGATGATGTACAAAATATATATATGAATGCAAATCTTAAATAAGTGAAAATATGTTGCGAATATTAGGTATTGATCCAGGAACAAATATAACAGGAATAGGCATAATTGACGTAGATGATTCAATCATCAAATATATTTACCATGAAGCATTAAAGACAGGAATAAAAAATAAATATTCACATAAATTAGCTTCAATAAACACAACAGTTGAAAAGGTAATAAAGCAATATAAGCCCGAACAAGTTGCAATAGAATCAGTTTTTTTTAGTGTAAATGCTGCAACGGCAATTAAACTTGGTCAAGCAAGAGGAGCAGCTTTGGCTGCTTGCAGTGTTCGTAGTTGTGAAATATATGAATATAGTCCCAGAAAAGTTAAATTAATTATTACTGGAAATGGAGCTTCAGATAAAACTGAATTACAAAAAAAAGTTAAAAGGATTCTAAAAATAAGAAGAAATTTGGAACTAGATGCCTCTGATGCATTAGCTGTTGCAATATGCCATGGAATAATTTTAAAAGAAAACCCTGAAACTATATCCAGCATATGAGTACAGACAATTTAATAATAAATGAAATTTTTTATTCTATTCAAGGAGAGGGTTTATACTCAGGGAAACCGACTACTTTCATTAGACTCACTGGATGTCCATTAAGATGTACTTATTGTGATACAGAATATGCTTTTCATGAGGGAAGTAAAATGGATTTTAAAAAAATTTTTAATGAAATCAATTCATTTAACTGTAGAGAAATCATGGTAACAGGTGGAGAGCCATTGTCCCAAACTAATGTGATCAGTTTTTTAAAAACTTTATGTGATAATTCTTTTTCTGTGTCAATTGAAACTAGTAATGCTTTAGATATAAGTTTAATTGATAAAAGAGTTATTATAGTTTTAGATGTAAAAACACCTGGTTCTGGAGAAAGCAAGAAGAATCTAATTAAGAATTTTGACTTTCTTAAACCTAATGATCAAATAAAATTTGTAATTTGTAATCAAACTGACTACGAGTGGTCAAAAGAATATATTAAAAAATATAAATTATTTAATAGATGTGAAATTCTGTTTTCCCCTTGTTATGAAAAAATGAATACAGAGGTTTTAGCTGAAAAGATCTTGAAAGATTCTCTTCCTGTACGATTACAAATCCAACTTCACAAGTTTATATGGGGAGAAAAACGTGGAAAATAATAAAAAAGCACTTGTTTTATTTTCCGGGGGTCTTGATTCTGCAACTGCATTGATGATAGCAAGATCTGAAGGGTTTCATTGTACAACTCTCACCATTAATTATCATCAAAGACATTTGCATGAAATTGAAGCAAGCAAATCTTTTTTAGAAGATTATCCTGATATTGATTCTAAGATATTTGATTTTGATTTGTCTGTTATTGGTGGATCAGCTTTAACAGATAAAAAAATCTTGGTACCAAATACACCTACCGATGGAATCCCAATAACATATGTTCCTGCAAGAAATACTATCTTTTTATCAATAGCATCCTCTTTTGCAGAAATTCTTCAAATCTATAATATTTTCTTAGGAGTTAACCAAATTGATTATTCTGGTTATCCAGATTGTCGACCAGAATATATCAGAGCTTTTGAAGAAATGATTAATTTGGGAACAAAAACAGGAGTAGAGGGGGAAAAAATAAAATTACATACCCCCTTAATTAATATGTCTAAAGTTGAAATTATTAAAAAAGGCAAAAAATTAAATATTGATTACTCAAAAACCCTATCATGCTATTCACCAAACAAAAAAGGTCAGGCTTGCGGAGTTTGTGATGCATGCAGGTTTAGAAAACAAGGTTTTTTAGACGCTAATATTGAGGATCCAACGCAGTATAAAAAAATTGAAAAATTATAAAGTTTATATTAACGTATGCTAATATAATAATCATAGAAATGGAAATTACATCAAAACTATTAATCTATATCGGTATCTTGGGTTTTATCCTTGGTTTTATTGTTCATAAAACAAACTTCTGCACTATGGGAGCAATATCTGATTGGGTGAACATAGGTGATTTGAATAGATTTAAAGCATGGATGTTAGCAACTGCTATTGCTGTTCTAGGTGTTTCGATATTAGAGTTTATTGAATTTATTAATTTGGATGAAAGTAGAATCCCATATAGAAACTCTGTTTTCTTTTGGCCTCGATATATTTTGGGTGGTTTGATGTTTGGTATTGGAATGACCTTGACCAGTGGCTGTGGAAACAAAACTCTAATACGTTTTGGTGGGGGAAATTTAAAATCTTTTGTAGTATTAATTGTCGCGGGGATGATGGCATATTTGATGACAAGAACAGATTTTTATGGATTAGTATTCCATAGCTGGATGAGTCCTATTAGTCCTGATTTAGCAAAAGTGGGTATTCAGGATCAATCATTGAGTTCAATTTTTTCAATTTTTTTAATGAATGAGAGTAGGGGCCTATTTCATTTTTTATTAGGATCAATCATTTCTTTAATGATTCTAATATTTATTATAAGATCTGGTGATTTTTTTAGAAATAGTGATAACTTTTTATCTGGTCTTACAGTTGGAATAGTTGTAGTTCTTGCTTGGTTTCTAACTGGAGGACAGTTTGGAAAAGAGTGGATCGAGACAATTGAATTTATGGATGAACCACTTCCTGGCGTAGGAGTACAATCCCTTACATTCATTAATCCAATGGGGGAAGCCTTAATTTTTTTTGGAAATGGGGCTAATTTATTTTATTTAACTTTTGGGGTTACTGCGTTAATTGCCACGATACTTGGATCTTTTACGTATGCCATTATTTCAAATAATTTTCGATTAGAATGGTTTGTTACAAAGCGTGATTTTATCAGACATATCATAGGGGGTGTACTCATTGGTATAGGAGGGGTCCTATCGCTTGGATGCACGATTGGGCAAGGAGTTTCAGGAGTCTCTACATTAGCACTAGGATCATTTTTAGCATTAATTTCTATTATTATAGGTGCAGCAATTACCATGAAAATAGAGTATTATAGCGCAGTGTACGAAGACCACACATTTATAGACCATTTTAGGTCAAGTATGGCTGATTTAAAACTTATACCAAATAGGTATAGAACTCTTGAAAAAATATAATGGGGCGTTAGCTCAGTTGGTAGAGCAGTGGCCTTTTAAGCCATTTGTCACAGGTTCGAATCCTGTACGCCCTATCTGAGGAAACAAAATGAGAACCAAGATATTCTTTTTATTACTTATTTTTTCGTCAATTTCTTTTTCAGAAACAAAACAAGTTCAGATTAATGAGTCTGGACACAAATTAAATGGATTATTAACTATTGCAGAGAATAATTCTAAAAAAAATGTTGTTCTACTTGTTCACGGTATTTTAGGTCATCAAAAAATGGAAATTATTGAAAATTTAAAAACACTATTATATGAAAATAATATTGATTCATTGTCTATTAATTTAAGTTATGGAATAAAGGAAAGAGAGAATAGTTTTTTTGAATGCGATCAAAAACATAATCATGACGAGAAAACTTCTCTGCAGGAAATATATAAGTGGCACAAATTTTTAATTAAAAATAAATATCAAAATATCTATCTATTAGGTCATTCACGTGGCGCATTGAATATAGCTCAGTATTATTCTTCAAATAATGAATTAAGATCAGAAAATTTATTTTTATTGGCTCCTCCTTCTAAAAATAAAAACGACCATATTAAACTCTTTAAAAATAGACATAATATTGATCTGGAAACAGAATTATTAAAAATGTCAAACAGAATGAGTGAGGGAAAAGAAGTTTATACCAAAATTAACTTTTTTCATTGTAAAGATTCTGTTGTACATGATAAAACTTTTTTGAGCTATTACCAAAATAAAATAAATTTAATAGGCGCCCTTCATAAAATTGATATACCTATATATATCTTTACCGCATCAGAGGATAATATTGCAAATCTTACATTCAGCAAAGTTACAAAATTAGACAAGGAAAATATTGAATTGATTCAAATAGATGGTAGTGGACATATGTTTAGAGATTTGTATCTTGAAGAAGTTATGGATACTGTGTTAGAAGTTATTCGTTAGTTAGGAGATAAAAATTTCTACTGTGTTTCTATTTCAAACGGTTCTGAATCATCTCCAGGATTAATATTTAAACTTCGATTGATAGTTGTGGTAGTTTTAGGCCCAATTGTTATTTCTGATTGAGAGTCACCAAAGGTACTACCTGAAACTTTTATTGTTGCAAATCGATCTTCTTTATCAAAATTAACTAATATAAAATTACTTCTTACAATCGCTATTTCAGTCCAACCATCAGCTATCATGGCCTTTCTATAAAAGTTTACAGCTTCTTCTACTTCCATATCATGGATTAAATATAATACACCAGTGAAGCGTTCTCCTTCCCCAAAAATTACACTCTTATCTCTTGAATATTTTGAATCGTCTGGAATAGGTATAGAAATTTGTAATCTTTCATTAACGCCTAGTTCTTTAATTTCGGCTCCATCATCTTCACTTGAAAACATTGAATTTACAGAGGCGCATGACGAAATTACTAAACTAATAAGTGCTGACAGGAGAATTATTCTTCCACTTATTCTATCCTTCATATTAAACATTATACTCATTTTCTTCTGTAGAGGATACTTATTTTCTTGTGCCAGGTCCGTTAATTTCTAACCCAGTGCTTATATACGTCATAAAATATTCAAGATTTTTGTATTCCTCACTTTGCGCCTTATATGGTTTTGCACGAATTCTATTTAAGCACTGTGCAAACCTTTCATGCAGAGTTACCATTCTTCCCACATTTGTTCTATACACAGGAAAATGTGTAACATGCCCTATTGCAGGACTTGTGATATCAGCTCTCAGTTTGACACCTGTATGCCATATATGACAGTCTGCACAAGAAAAATTTAATTGCCCCTTTTTGCTAAAGTAAAGTTTTTTCCCTTCTTCGTATGCATCAAGCGCATTTAAATCATTAGGAATTTCTAATTCAATAGTTTTCCCACGAGAGGTATATGCCATGTAAGCCGAGATATCTCCCATATCGCCTCCCTTATAATATTTTAGAGGTTTTTCACCATTATTTTTTCTGCATTGATTAATCGCAAGTTCTAATGTAATTACTTTTCCAAGATCTTCATCAAAATATGGAAAATTTTGACGTATACCTATACCATCATTTTCAAAACATGAAGCATAACTATTTCCATTTTTAAATGGTGTATTAAAAAGTTTTTCCCCATTATCTATATTAATTTCATATGGGGGGAATTCTTCAATAGACTCCCATTGTTCTCTAGATGGCGCATGAATAGAATAAACACCATTATTAAATTCTTTAAAAGGAGTGTTAGGAAAAACATCGCTAAAGTGATTTCTTATTTCTTTTAAATCTTCTTCAGGTGATGACAAAACCGGAGGGCTTATAAATAATAAAAAAGAAACTAATGTGACTAGAATAAATTTTAAAATTCCAATGTTAATCCTTTCCTGTCTCATTTAATGGTTGTATTATTTGAATCTTGATTACCCTTATTATCAACCCAAGAAATTTCTAATTTATCTCCTTTATTACCAGCATAATTAAAAGTTAAATATGGATTTTTTGAAACTGCTGGACCCCAAAAAATAGTTATAACTTTTTCTCCATTACTTTTTGCAATAACTTCTTGTATATAGTGAGGAGGAATAAATTCTCCAGTTTTATTATTTTTTCTCTGACCAGTTTCCATTGGGTGTTTTATAAGAGCCTTTACCGTTACAGAACCATTATTTTCTTTTGCTCTAATTTTAATTGTACTCATTTTTATATCTCCTTTATCCGCCGCAACCACCAATTGTTACTTTAACTTCTTTTGATGCGCTATAAATTTTCCCATCACTTTTTACCGCAGCAATGACTCTTGAAGTTTTACCCATTTTTAATCTTGTCCCAATTTTTGGTTCTGCTTTTGCGGTCAACCTATAGCCACTTGAAAGTGGCTGAGGATTATTTTCAACAAAAATCATAATAGATTCTACATTTTTTAAATTTGTTTTTACATTAATCGGGACTATGGCCCCATTTTCAGCTATATCAGGAGCTTTCAGTTTTACTTTGGTGGACTCAAATAAAGTAGAGTCACCGTAAACACTTTTTAATGCGCCTGCCAAATCTTTTTCATCAAAGGCAGCTTTTGGCCATGCTGCATATACTCGTTTAGGTGCCAGCAAAATTCCAGTCGCTGAACCCAAAACTGCTGTTGTAAGCAATGTTTTATATAAAAATTTTCTTCTGTCCATCATATATACCTCATAATGTATAGAGATATTCAATTATTAAATTAATTTCACTTTTTGTCAAAAGTCCATGCTTACCAAAAGGAGGCATAAAGGAATTAGGGTTTGTTTTCGTTGGATCCCATATCTTATTAAAAAGCTTCTCTTTTTTAGGAAACCTTGCTTTCATAGCCAATAAAGGAGGACCAGCATTTCCAGGTAATTCCCCATCTTCTATTTGGTGGCAGGCAAGACAGTTGCCCTTTTTCCTGTCAAACGCTAATTGTTTCCCATCAGCAATTGAATCTGCTTTAACCACAAAACTGGCTCCTAAAAAAATAAAAAAGAATAAATAGATGAAATTTCTCATAATACTTATCTAGATTGGTTTATTATATTACCGTCTAAAGGATAAAAAAACTACTTTAATTAACAGGTTTTTTCCCCAAACAATGGTTCAAGAGGTCTTTGGTATTTACATATAATCTCTTGCTTCTTTTTTTTGAGACTATCAATTTGATCACCTCTAAGACCTCTTGATTGAATTCCATCATCAAGGACTTGGACAGCTAGGTTCAAATTATCTATTAGAACATAGTAGTCAGAAAGGTATATTTTTGAATTAAAAACATCTCCCTGACGTACGAAAGCTTTTGACATCAGCCTGAAGTAGTTTGGATTGTATTTATAGGAACCCTCAACTTTTTTTAGCATTTCCAATGCATCATTGAGTCTTAAATTATTTTCAATTAATGTTTCTCCTAGATAAAAAGGAATAGATGAATTAAAGGGATAAATGTCCATGAGATTTTGTAAAACTTTTATAGATTCTTGATGCTGCTTATTCCTTTCTAAAAGTTGTGCATAAAGGACAGATATATAAATATTTTCTGGATTTTTTTCATATGGGCCCTTTATAAAGCTAATTGCAGTTTTAAATTGAGATTTTCTCTTATATAGGAGTGCTAATTTATGCAAACCATAAGAATCTTTTTGCTTTATTGATTTAATATCTACGTCAACGTTTCTAGACATAAATACTTCTAGAATATTCTTCACGTACCCGTAATCATTAGTAATTGTTTTAAATGAACTAGTTTTATTTGCTCTTGACCTTATTCGTGCAATTCTATTTTCATACAGAGGGTGTGTATAAAAATAGGCTAATTGAGGATTAAGGGTTGATGTAGATGATTGCATTAATTCAAAGAAGTTAGCCATTTCGGATACATCAAAGTTAGTTTTTCTGAGTAGACTAATAGCAAATTCATCAGCTTCAATTTCATTTGATCTAATTAAATTTATACTCATTTGTGCAGATATCCCTAAACCTGATTGCATTGCAGCTAATCCACCTTGTGGATTTCCAGAAAGGATACCTATTACTATACCTATGAAGGCAGGTAGTGATGTCCGTGCAGAATTCGCAAGCATTTCAGCTGAATGTCTTAATTTTACATGTGCTACTTCATGGGCCATGACTCCAACAAGCTGAGCTTCATTTTTAGTTAGAGCAACAAGACCTGTATTTAATCCAACATAACCACCAGGTAGGGCAAACGCATTAATTGTTGCAGATTTTACTAGAAAAAAATTATAGTTCCTTCTCTCATCAAGAGTTTGTCGAGTTATGAGATTTCCGAGATACTTAATATATGATGAGGCAAGAGGATCATTAACTATATAATTATATCTTTGCATTCCCTTGTAGGCAGAAAACCCAATTATTTTTTCTTCATCAAGAGATAAAATACTGGCATAAGGGTCACCTAACTCAGGAGTAGCAAGTTCTTGACCTAAAGATGTCTTAGACATAGGAATAAGAAGAATTAAAAATATAGGAAATAAAGCCCTCATATAAATACCCTAGATAACTATATTAAAACTTTTAAATGTATTAATATAGATCATAAATCTATTATCTGATTATAACTTAGTGAGGTTGAAATGAGTAACTATGATAAAGAGCTAGATACAAGTGGTTTAAATTGCCCTTTACCAATTATTAAAGCAAAGAAAGAAATTAATTCGATGGAACCCGGACAAGTTTTACATGTCATTTCAACGGACCCAGGAGCAGTGAATGATTTTGAATCATTTGCTAAACAAACAGGCAATGAACTATTAGAGAGTAGTCAAAAAGATAATAAATTCTATTTCCTATTAAAAAAAGCCTAGACAGTTTGGTAAAATTTAAAATCAAAAATATATTAGCCATAATAGGGGTTTTATCAATTTTGGTATTTATTTTGCTTGCATACCTCTTATTTCATATTGCAAACCCAGGGGAGAAAATAACATTAAAAAAATATGACGCAATTGTAATTTTATCTGGCAATCCAATCAGGGCAGAATTAGGTGGGAAGCTATTTCAAAATGGTTTTTCTAAACTGATTTTGGTTAGCAAGGAAAAGGCCATGACATATGATTATCTAAAACAAGAAAAAAAGTTAATGACTTATGAATTTTATTCAAAAATTTTAATTAGAAATAAAGTTCCAAAATCAGCAATTAACATCTTTGGAGAAGATAATAAAAGTACTTATGATGAAGCAAAATCACTATCTATAAAAAAATATGATAGTTTAGAGAATTTACTTATAGTAACTAATAGTTATCATATCTTTAGATCGAAACTAATTTTTAAAAAATTATTACCTAACAAAAATATTGATTTCATTTCTCCAGAAGTTTATATGAATTATGAACATGAGAAGGGGAATAAAATTTTTTTACAATTAATCTTTCTTGAGACTTTTAAGACCATCCATAATATTATTTTTCGATTTCTATCCTTCAGTAGTGCATAGGCAGAAAGTACCTAAAACACTAGATATCGGGTGATCAACAGATAAAAAAGATGTATCATGTATTTGAAATAATTGGAGTTACATTGTGAAATTGAGCGGATCAGAAATAATCATAGAATGTCTCAAAAAAGAAGGTGTAGAATTTATTTTTGGCTATCCCGGTGGAGCTGTTTTACATATTTATGATGCATTGTTTGAAAGCAAAGGAATAAAGCATGTTTTAGTTAGGCATGAGCAGGGAGCTACACATGCTGCAGATGGCTATGCAAGGGCTTGCGGAAGACCTGGAGTTGTTCTTGTAACTTCTGGTCCTGGTATAACTAACTGTGTGACCGGACTGGCCACAGCACATATGGATTCAATACCAATGATTATTATTTCAGGACAAGTTTCAAGAGGTTACGTAGGCAGTGATGCTTTTCAAGAAGCTGATGCAACTGGTATTACGAGGCCAATTACAAAACATAATTTCCTGATCGATACAAGAGAATCTATCCCAAGCATTTTTAAAAAAGCATTTATGATTGCAACAACTGGAAGGCCGGGCCCTGTTCTTATTGATGTGCCAAAAGACTTAACAGACCCAAAAATAAAAATTCCTTTTGAATACCCAAAAAAAATCAAATTAAGATCCTATAAACCTGTAGTAAGAGAAAACAAAGAAAGGATAGATAAAGCTGCTGAATTAATTTGTAATGCCAACAAACCTATGATTTATACGGGAGGGGGAGTGATTTTAGGTAAAGCACACAACCAACTAAGAACACTTGTCAAAAAACTTGGATATCCAATTACAAATACTTTGATGGGACTTGGAGGATACCCAGGTTCTCATGACAACTTTTTGGGTATGTTAGGGATGCATGGAACTTATGAAGCAAATATGGCAATGCATGAATGTGACCTCCTGCTTGCTATTGGGGCAAGATTTGACGATAGAGTAACTGGCGATACCTCTAAATTCTGTCCATCTGCAAAAATAATTCATATTGACATTGACCCTTCTTCAATTTCAAAAATAATAGAGGTAGATTTGTCACTTATAGGTGAGACTTCTAAAATTTTAAATGATTTAAATAAAGCAATCGATTTATACAAGAAGAATATAAAAGTTAAAAAAATTAAAAAATGGTGGAATCAAATTAATAAATGGAGACAAAAAAAGTGTTTAGATTACAAGAAGTCTAATAAGATTATAAAACCACAATTGGTCATTGAAAAATTATATGAATTAACAAAGGGCGATGCATTTATTACATCTGATGTTGGTCAGCACCAAATGTGGGCAGCACAATATTATAAATTTGATAAACCAAATCGATGGATTAATTCTGGGGGATTAGGAACAATGGGTTTTGGCTTACCTGCTGCTATGGGAGTTCAGTTTGCATATCCAAAATCAAATGTTGTTTGCGTGACAGGTGAAGCTAGTATAATTATGTGCATACAAGAACTTTCTACTTGTCTCCAATATAGATTACCAATAAAAATAGTTAATCTAAATAATAGGTATATGGGAATGGTTCGTCAGTGGCAAGAATTTTTTTATGAAGGAAGATATGCAATGTCTTATATGGATGCTCTGCCAGATTTTGCTAAACTAGCAGATAGTTTTGGGCATGTAGGGATAACTATTGAAAATCCGTCAGACTTGGAACCAATGATGAAAAAGGCATTAAACATGAAAGATAGATTAGTTTTTATTGATGTTATTACGGATCAAACTGAAAATGTTTATCCAATGATACAAAGTGGTAAAGGACATCATGAGATGCACCTTTCTCCTACAAGCAGTGATACTGAGTTGGCTTAACTATGGAAGAGAAAAGACACATAATTTCTTTACTAGTTGAAAATGAATTTGGTTCCTTGTCAAGGATTGCTGGACTATTTTCAGCACGAGGTTACAATATACATTGTTTGAATGTTGCTCCAACAAAGGATGAATCAATTTCTCGCATGACATTGGTAACATTTTGTAATGAGCAAAAGATTCAAAAGCTTATGAGGCAATTAGATAAACTGGTTGATGTGGTTAATGTGAAAGATTTAACCGAAGAGACTCACATAGAAAGAGAGATGTTATTAATGAAATTGAAGTGCAATAAAAAACAAAGAGATGAATTAAAGAGGCTAACTGATATATTTAGAGCTCGTATAATTGACGTGACTGATACAACCTATACAATTGAACTCACTGGTGTTGCAGAAAAGATTTTAGCATTTATCAATTCATTAGGAAATATCAAAATTATTGAAATGGTAAGGTCAGGTGCTTTAGGAATTAGTAGAGGAACAGAAAGCTTGGAGACAAGAAGGTGAAAAATGAAAGTATATTATGATGATAATGCTGATTTACAAAAAATAAGAGAATTAAATGTCTCTATTATAGGGTATGGTTCACAAGGCCATGCACATGCAAATAACCTAAAAGAGTCTGGTGTAAATGTTTGTGTTGGATTAAAGGCGAATTCTAAAAGTATTGCTAAAGCTAAGGAGGCAGGAATTGAGGTTACTGATATAGTCACAGCTTCATCAAAGGCAGACCTTTTAATGATCTTGGCTCCAGATGAATACCAAGCTTCTATATATAAGGAATCAATTGAGCCAAATATTAAAAAAGACACAACTTTAGCTTTTGCACATGGATTTAATATTCACTTTAACCAAATACAACCTGGACCGGAACATGACGTAATAATGATAGCTCCAAAAAGTCCAGGACATCTTGTTAGGTCTACCTTTCTACAAAATAAAGGTGTACCAACTCTCATTGCTATTCATAATAATAATTCAGGGAATGCAAAAGAAGTAGCATTGGCATATGCATCTGCAATAGGAGGAGGAAGAGCTGGAATTATAGAAACCACATTTAAAGAAGAAACGGAGACAGACCTATTTGGAGAACAAAGCGTATTGTGTGGAGGGGTAACTGCCCTGATCAAAGCTGGGTTTGAGACACTTGTTGAAGCTGGTTATGCTCCAGAAATGGCATATTTTGAATGTCTAAATGAATTAAAACTTATAGTTGATTTGATGTATGAAGGCGGAATGACTGAAATGAGATATTCCATATCTAATACAGCTGAATACGGAGATTTAACTAGAGGCCCTTTCTTGATAGATGAGCATGTAAAAGATAAAATGAAGATGATACTGAAGGATGTACAAAATGGGAAATTTGCAAATGAATTTGTTAACGAAATTAAAAGTGGATCCCATGAATTTAATAGATTAAGAGAAGAAGGATCAAAACATTTGATTGAGAAAACAGGAAAAAAATTAAGAGGTATGATGTCATGGATGAAAGAAAGCAAACTTGTTGACGAAGAGATAAAATGACAACAGAAAAAAAGAAATTTTCAGGAGTGTTTTTACTTCCTAATTTAATTACTACAGCATCTTTATTTAGCGGATTCTATTCAATTATTTCTTCCATAAATGGCGATATACTGACTGCAGTTTTTGCAATAATTGTTGCAATGCTCTTAGATGGACTAGATGGAAGGGTGGCAAGACTTACTAACACACAAACATCTTTTGGGGCCTATTATGATAGTTTGTCTGACATGATTTGTTTTGGTATGGCTCCAGCTCTTTTAATGTACATTTGGAGCTTATCAAATTTTAATGCCTTTGGTTGGCACTGGTCAAAAATAGCATGGATAGTATCTTTTATTTATGTAGCGGCAGCAGCATTGAGGCTTGCTAGGTTTAATTCAAAAAATCAAACTCAAGATAAAAAATATTTTATAGGATTAGCAAGCCCAGCAGCAGCAGCAGTTATAGTTTGCTATACGTGGTTAATACAGGATTCTTCAATTAATATTCAAAGTGTTAGCATATTGAGTTTATTAGTACTTGTAACATTATCAGTATTAATGATTAGCAATATTACTTATTACAGCTTTAAAGACATTGACCTAAGGCATCGTGTTCCACATATAAGTCTCTTTTTAATAGTTTTAGCCTTATCTTTCATTTCATTTGACCCCCCTAAAGTTCTATTGTCATTTTTTACTCTATATGCTTTGTCTGGACCAAGCTTGTTGATATTAAGGGTGTTAAAAAAGAAGAATATCCACGCAGATAGAAAGTCTACTAGATAGTACTTGCAAAAAAATTTTTTTAATATAGAGTTTGTATTATGTTAATTAACATATCAAAACAGTTACTGCATTTCCTGCAAAGCAATCTGCTGAAGTAGTTCAATATAACTTCAGAAGACTTATCAATTTACAATTTAATAATCATGAAGAACAAAAAATTAATCATTTTTGATACTACTTTGAGAGATGGGGAACAGAGCCCCGGGGCGTCAATGGATATTGATGAAAAAGTCCAAATAGCTTCAGCTCTTGAAGAACTTAATGTTGATATTATAGAGGCAGGATTTCCAATAGCAAGCAGAGGCGACTTTAATGCTGTAAGGGAAATCTCGAAATCTATTACAAAATCTACTGTATGTGCCCTTGCAAGATCATTAGAAAAAGATATTATTGCTGCATCTGATGCACTTAAAGGTGCAAAGAAGAAGAGAATTCATACATTTATTGCTACATCTCCAATTCATATGGAAAAAAAATTAAGAATGTCCCCAGATGAAGTTAAAAAATGTGCAATTAAAGCAATAAACCTAGCAAAAACATTTACAGATGATGTCGAATTTTCACCAGAAGATGCAGGGCGTTCAGATTTAAGTTTTTTATGTTCAGTAATAGAAGCAGCTATTGATGCTGGAGCAAGAACTATCAATATACCAGATACAGTTGGATATAATTTACCTCATCAATTTGGTGCGTTAATTAAAAATATTATAGAGAATGTAAAAAATTCTGATAAAGCAATATTTTCAGTACATTGCCATAATGATTTAGGATTAGCTGTTGGAAACTCTTTGTCGGCTGTTTTAAATGGTGCGCGTCAGGTTGAATGCACAATTAATGGATTAGGGGAAAGGGCAGGAAATGCTGCACTAGAAGAAATTGCAATGACTGTTCGTACTCGACAAGATATTTTTCAATGTGACACATCCATAAAAACTAAAAAAATTATGAAATGTTCAAGATTGGTTTCTAGCATTACAGGTTTCCCTGTGCAACCAAATAAAGCTATTGTTGGAAAAAATGCATTTGCTCACGAATCAGGTATACATCAAGACGGGATTATTAAATCAAGAGAAACATATGAAATTATGAGGGCAGAAGATGTTGGTTTAATTAGTAATTCTCTAGTACTTGGCAAACACTCAGGGCGAAATGCATTTAGGCAAAAATTGGATGAATTAAATATTAAAGTAGATGACAAAAAAGTAGATGAAATATTCTTTAGATTTAAAGAATTAGCTGACAAAAAACATGATATTTTTGATGAAGATATAATTAGGCTTTCAAACAATCAGGAGGTTACAAATAATTATATTAAATTTACTTATATGAATGTAGTAACAGAGAGTGGGAAAAAACCAGCTGCCTTGGTTAAGTTAAAAGTTGATGGAAAAGATATGGAGTCAAGCTGTACAGGTGACGGAGCTGTAGATGCTGCCTATAATGCAATTGAAGATATTGTAAAGAGTAAATGTAAGTTATTGCTTTATTCTGTCAACAATATAACTTCTGGAACAGATGCGCTTGGAGAAGTAACAGTGAGAGTTTCAAAAAATAATAATGTAGTTAATGGGCATGGAGCAGATACTGATATTGTTAAAGCATCAATACTGGCTTTCATAAATGCGCTAAACAAACTTCAACAAAACCCAGATTTGGCATTAAATAAAAAAAGGGGAGTATAAATGAATAAATTTAATCAATACCTAAATGAAATGGGTGTTGAGGCTTTTTGGTATAAGCAAAACTATAAAAGCCCTTCAGATTCTGAATTAAAGTCCTTACAAATTGTTGTCTCAAACTGCACTAAATGTGAATTACATAAAACGCGTAACAAAACTGTTTTTGGCGATGGAAGTGAATCAGCTAAAATCTTATTTATTGGAGAGGCTCCTGGTAGAGATGAAGATAAAGAGGGAAAACCATTTGTTGGAAGAGCAGGGAAACTTCTAACAGAAATTCTTGCTGCAATTAATCTCGAGAGAAGAGATGTATACATTGCGAATACAGTCAAGTGTAGACCTCCAAACAACCGGAACCCTTCTTCGGAAGAAGTAAATTTCTGTGCAGATTATTTAGAGAAACAAATTGAATTAATTAACCCAAAAGTCATAGTTCTTTTAGGTAAAGTTGCAGCTGATAGAGTAATAAAGAACGAAAGTTCTATGGCAGAACTTAGGAAAAGAACCTTTTTTTTAGAATCAAAAAATATTCCAATCATTGTTTTTTATCACCCAGCTTATTTGCTCAGAAATCCTGTGGAGAAAAGAAAAGTATGGGAAGATTTAATATATTTAAAATCTATCCTAGAAGAATATGATTGCTAAAGCCTTTAAATCAATACATATTCGACCAATGGGATTTGATGACCTTTCCCAAGTTATTCAAATTGAAAACAAATCATATGATTATCCGTGGTCTAATAAAATTTTGTATGGGTGTCTTGAAAATAAATATGACTGTTATGTAGCAGCTCAAAACGGGGAAGTACTTGGATATTTGATTTCTAAGATATCATTTCCAGAAAGTCACATACTAAATTTAACAGTTGAAAATAGGCAAAGAGAAAAAGGAATTGGTTCTCAATTACTTGATTTAGCTTTATCTAAATCAAAATTACTTGGTTCCCAGGCAATTTTTTTAGAAACAAGAAAAACTAATGAAGCGGCAAAACATTTGTATAATAAATATGAATTTAAAAAAATAGGGATAAGACCTAACTATTACAAAACGAAAGATGGGAAAGAAGATGCATTAGTCTACTGTAAAAAACTAGATCTCATCGGAACTTAAAGCCTTAATAGACAATGCATGAATTTCAGTTTTCATCAGGACGTCCAAACACTCATATATCATTTTGTGTCTTTCCACCAAATTTTTCCCGTTAAATTTAGCTGAGACAATAAAAACATCAAAATGACCTCCTGACTTAGCTCCAGCATGACCAACATGAAGATGACCTTGATCTTTTATGTCAACCTTCAGAGGGGCTAATGAACCTAATTTTTCTCTAATTAATTTTATCCTCTTTTCTGTCATCCTGCTATTATATTAAAAAAGCTACCTCTTTACATATATAAAGAGTGTTTTTATTGTTTGTGTTAGAATTAAAATTAATAGATCTGTAAGGAAGGTTAGATGGATAAAAAGATAGTTTTTTCGGGTGTTCAGCCTTCAGGTGAAATTCATCTAGGAAATTATTTAGGAGCCTTAAAACAATTTGCTAATCTACAAAATACAAATAATTGTATTTTTTCTATAGTTGACTTGCATGCCATTACTGTTTGGCAAGACCCACAGCTATTGCCAATAAGAACACGGGAAGTCTTAGCAATTTTTATTGCAAGTGGGATAGACCCAAAAAAAAATATAATCTTTAATCAATCGCAAGTATCTGAACATGCCCAACTTGCCTGGATTTTAGGTTGTACAGCAAAGATTGGTTGGTTAAACAGGATGACTCAATTTAAAGATAAGGCAGGAAAAGATAAAGAGGCAGCAACAGTCGGCTTATATACGTATCCAATTTTAATGGCAGCAGATATATTGTTATACAAAGCAACACACGTTCCAGTTGGTGACGACCAAAAACAACATTTAGAATTAGCGAGAGATATAGCTCAAAAATTTAATACTGATTATAAAAAAAGCTATTTTACTGTCCCCGAATCACTTATTAACAAAGCAGCACCAAGGATTATGAGTCTCCGTGATGGAAAGAAAAAAATGAGCAAATCTGATCCTTCGGGATATTCAAGAATAATGATGACAGACACAAATGATGAGGTTTTAAAAAAAGTCATGAAAGCCAAAACAGACTCATTAAAAATGCCAACCTCTATTGAGGGGGCAAAGAAAAGACCAGAAATAGAGAATTTAATTAATATTTTCTCTGCTTGTTCCGAGACTGAAAAGGAAAATGTTGTGGAAAAATTTGCATCACAAGATATCTCGGCTTTTAAAAAGGAGCTAGCAAATTGTATTATCAAAATTGTTGAGCCAATTGCATCTGAAACAAAAAAACTGTTGAGTGATAAAGAATATTTGGATAAAACACTTCGTGATGGAGCCAAAAGAGCTAAGGATATTACAGGGAAGTCAATTATAGAAATAAAAGAAATTATTGGGGTAGTCCATAAAAAACAATGAGCATGATAAATAACGAGAAAACTATTGAGGCAATTGTTAAGGGTAAACAAATTACTGATATTCCAGAAGATTTGTTTATTCCACCCGAAGCACTGAGGGTTATTTTAGAAGAATTTGAAGGTCCATTAGATTTACTGTTATATTTAATAAAAAAACAAAATATAGATATAGTAGATATTCCAATTTTGCCAATAACTGAACAATATGTTGAATACATCAATTTAATGGAGTCAATGAAATTTGAATTGGCATCTGATTATCTTGTTATGGCCTCCACACTTGCTGAAATAAAATCAAGAATGTTACTTCCAATTGATAATGAAGATGAAGACGAAGAAGATCCCCGCGCAAATTTAGTTAAACGACTATTAGAATATCAGAAATATAAGGAATTAAGTTCTGAAGTTGATTCAATAGCGAGAGTGGATAGGGATACATTTCTTGCGTCAGGCATAATAGTTCATTTTCAAAAGAAAGAGACTGAGCCAACCATAGAAATTGCGCAGTTAGAAGAAGTTTTTAAAGATGTTCTCAGAAGAGCAGATATTTTGGCTTCTCATGATATTCAGTCAGAGCCACTGTCTGTACGTGAAAGAATGTCAAATATTTTAAATGATTTACAAAGTAATGAAACTATAAATTTTATAGAATTTTTTAATGTTAATGAAGGAAGAATGGGAGTCGTTGTAACTTTTCTAGCAATACTGGAATTGGTGAAAGAGAATCTTATAGATATATTGCAGAATGAAAATTATTCAACTATTTACTTACAATTAAAGAAACAATGAGCGATCCAAACTTAACAAAACAGATTATTGAAGCTGCTCTTTTTGCTTCTCATGAACCAATGAGTCTTCAAGAACTTGCCAACTTGTTTGAGAAATCTAAACCATCTAAAAATAAAGTAAAAGAAATAATAGATAATTTAAATAATGATTATAATAAAAGAGTATTTGAAATTGTAATGGTTGCAAGTGGTTATAGAATACAAATTAAAACAGGTTTTGACGAATGGCTTCAAAAATTAAATAAGGCACCCAGCAATAGATATTCTAAAGCTTTTCTTGAAACATTGGTGATTATTGCGTACAAACAACCCGTTACGAGAGGTGACATTGAGAATATAAGAGGAGTTACTGTAAATCCAAATATTATAAGAAGTTTATTAGAAAGGGAATGGATTAAAATTGTAGGCCACAAAGAAACCCCAGGGAAACCAGAATTACTAGCCACAACTAAAAAATTTTTGGATTATTTTAATTTAAAATCTTTGAGTGAACTGCCAATTAGTAAAGATATTGAACCTATTTAATTATTCTTTTAAGCGCGGAATGAGCATAACTAAATTACATGGTTTAGTATTGCTGTTTAGCTGATGTTCCATTATATTTTTCCAAGCTGTTTTACATGCATCAGTCGATCCTGGAAGAACAAATACAAAAGTTGAATTTGCAACACCAGCTAATGCTCTGCTCTGTAACGAAGATGTCTTAATTTTTTTAAAAGATAAAGATCTAAATAATTCTCCAAACCCATCAATTTCCTTATCTAAAAGAGGCTTTATTGCCTCAGGAGTTCCATCCCTTCCAGTAATTCCTGTTCCACCACTAGTTATTACAACATCAATATTATTTTGTGATATATATTTAGAGACAATGGATCTAATTTGATATATATCATCAGGCACAATTAATTTCTCTAGGACTTTGTGTCCAGACTTCTCTATCAATTCTCTTAGAACTTTACCAGATTTATCTGTCTCAACTGTTCTTGAGTCAGAAATAGTCACTAATACAACATTTAATTTTTTCATTTTATCTAATTATATGTTAATAAAAGTAATATAATAAAGAGTTTTTTAATGTATAGGGTACAGAAAATTTTATCAATGCTTGGAATTTCCTCAAGAAGGGAGTGTGAAAAGCTTATACTCCAAAAGAAAATTAAAATTAATAATCAAATAGCTATTCTAGGTTCAAAAATTAAGGAAAATGACTCTGTTTCTGTAAATGGAAAATTATATATAATCGATAGAAAATTATTTAATAAAAATATTAGAGTTATTTTATATAACAAGTTGGTAGGAGAGATAGTAACACATAAAGATACACATAAAAGAAAAACAGTTTTTAAAAATTTACCAAAAGTAGATTCAAAGTTGATTAATATAGGAAGGTTAGATATGAACACATCAGGATTATTATTATTTACTAATAACGGTGAACTTGCGCATAGATTAATGCACCCTTCATATAATAATTTAAGAAAATACCATGTAACAATTTCTTCAGAACTTAATAAAAGTGAATTATCGAAAATGAAAAGAGGAGTAAAAATTGGAGAAAATGAAATAGGAAATTTCCTAAATATAAAAAAACTTAAAGGAAATTATAAAAGTTCTTATGAAGTGACTCTTAATAGAGGAAGATATCGTGAGGTAAGAAGAATTTTTAAAGGGTTAGGACATATGGTAAAAAAATTAAAAAGAATAAAATATTCTTCCGTCTGCTTGGGAAATCTAAAATTAGGAAAATTTAAAGAGCTAACAAAGAAGGGAGTCAATGATTTAATGAAGGAGGTAAATTATACTTAATTCTTTATTTGTACATAAAAAGCACCAGAACCCCCATGGTTTTTTGCGTAGCATACAGCCTCTACGATTAAAAACTTTTTTAACATAATAAATACTAATTTTTTTAGAGGAGATAGTGTTTCAGAAGATCCTTTCCCAGTGATTATCAGAAGATAATTTATATTCATTTTATAACACTTCTCTATATGATTATTAATTTTCATTTGAGCTGTCTGAACAGTCTCTCCATGCAAATCAATCTCTCCTTCTTTAAAATTATAATTTCGTTTAGTTTTCATTAATTTTTCTAGTATATTTTGTTGAACACCTTGATTTTTATACCCTGTTATTATATCTGGTAATTCTTGTTGTAATTCTTCTTCATTTAAATAAACAGGCTTAAATTCTTTTTTTAAAATTGAATTTTTAATCAGACCTTTTTGGCTTAATACTTCATCAATATTGATTCCTGATTCATCAAGTAATTTTTTAAATTCACTAAGCTTTTTATCCTTTTCATCCATTTCACTTTCTCATACTAATTATTATATTATTGAGTATAATGTAGTTTAAATATCATATACGACTAATTAATGAAAATTTTACTATCAAATGATGATGGAAAAACAGCAAAAAGTTTACCCATTATCAAAAAATGTCTGAAAAAGTTTGGGTCTGTAATTGTAGCGGTCCCAAAAAATGATGTTAGTGCTTGCAGTAGTTCATTATCTGTTCATTCTAGCGTAGAAATTAAAAAGATTGATTCATCACACTACATAATAGATGGAACATCAGCTGACTCAGTACATATTGTCACAAGAGGTATTTTTAAAAAAATGCCAGATATTGTTGTTTCAGGCGTTAATTTTGGTTCAAACTTAGGTGATGATGTTATTTATTCTGGAACAGTAGCAGCCGCTATTGAAGGAAGGTTTTGCAAATATGCTCCTATCGCTATTTCCATTACTTCAAAAAAACCAAAATATATTTCTGACATTGAAATGAAAATTGATTTAGTGCTAGAAGTTTTCTTTAGAAAGTTATACAGAATGAAAAATATATTTAATGTGAATATACCTGATATACCATTTGAAAAAATCAAAGGGGTCAGATTTACATGTCTCGGGAAAAGAATGGTCTCTGGGCGAGCAAAAAAAAATCAGAAAGGAAGAAAGACTTTTTTCTCTATTGGTCCTGTAGGAAAGAGTATTCCTATGAAAAATACATCAGATTTTTTAGCAATACGGAATGGCTATATTTCAATTACTCCATTATCCACTGATATGTGTGACAATACTGCCTTAATAAAGCTTAAGAAAAACCATGACAAAATCTAATAAAAAAATTCTTGGAAGTGGACTTACATCTTTAGATGTACGCATAAAGCTTATTGAACATTTAAGAAAACAAGGAATTAATAATAAAATTGTATTAGAAATGATTAAGAATATGCCAAGACATTTATTTATAGAAACAGCGCTCAAGGATAGGGCATACGAGAACACAGCTTTACCCATAGGATATAATCAAACAATTTCACAACCGTACATAGTAGGAAAAATGACTCAATTAATTATAGAAAATGATAATATGGAAAATGTTTTAGAGATAGGAACAGGATCAGGGTATCAAACAGCAATTTTGGCATCAATTTTTAAAGAGGTTATAACAATTGAAAGAATAAAACCCTTATATACTCGTACAAGCACACTTCTTAAAAAAATGGGATTTAAAAATATAAAATGTCTCTTTGGAGATGGGTTTAAAGGATCAATCAAAAACTCTCCTTACGATGCAATTTTGATGACAGCAGCGCCAACAGAAATACCAAAAGATCTTATTAAACAGTTAAAAGAAAATGGACGAATGATTCTTCCATTGGATGATAAAGGAAAACAAAATTTATTAAGAATAAAAAATACAAAAAATGGTATTCTAAAAAAAATAATTGATGACGTTGTATTTGTCCCAATGATTGAGGGAATTGTAGAATAAAATCTTAATATGAACTTTAAAAAAATAATAAACCTTTTCCAATCATTAAACTCAAAATACATACTTGGTTTTGTTAGTTTTATTGAATCAATTTTTTTTCCAATTCCACCAGATTTATTACTAATTCCTATGGTTCTTTCAAAAAAGTTTAACTGGCTGTATTTAGCGGCTATAACAACTTTAGCATCTGTTCTTGGGGGGATAGTTGGTTATTATTTAGGTAATTTATTTTTTAATGAACTTTATGTATATATTGTTGATTATGGTTATGTTAGTAATTTTGATGCAGCTAAAGTTATCTTTTTAGAATATGGTATTTTAATATTATTTTTGTCAGGTTTTACTCCTATACCATATAAAGTTTTTACAATCACAGCTGGATTTATGTCTGTTAATCTCCTTATGTTTATCATTGTTTCAACAATTGGAAGGGGCTTAAGATTTTATTTGGTAGCTTTTCTTAGTAATAAATATAGAGAAAATATTAATTTTTATTTAAATAGATACTTTTTTCAGTTAACAGTTCTAGTTCTAATTATTTTTTTTCTATTTAAATTATATATGTAGTGCAGCAACAACTTTACGTTCTTCTGAAAGTAATATGTTAAAAGTTTTGCAAGCTGAATCAGTTTTCATATATTCTAGGCCAATGCCTTGGCCATAAATATTGTTTATAATTTCTCTTTTCGGAACAATCATCTTGTCTCCAGTTCCAATTATTATAATTTCAGGATCTAGACCAAGAATTCCTGAAAAATCTTTTAATGAAAGATTTTCAATTTGATCTATCTCCCATTCTCTAATGTTCTTAGGCGACAAAATAATATCATATTTATAAGAGGATTCTCCTATATAAATAACACTATTTTCATAATTCTTTATAAAATTTTTTGAATCTTTTGGCTCTTGAGTTAATTCCATATTAATAGGAATTATAGATTAAATAATGCTAATATATAATCTTTTATAACTGGAATTTATATGATTAATATTGGTATATGTGGTCTTGGTACCGTTGGTCAAAGTTCTTTAGATCATATAGTTAAATTCAAAAATAAAATTAGATCCAACACATGCATTGATTTTAAAGTATCACATGTTGCTGATCTTGAAGTTGAATCTAAAAATCTTAGCAATTTAGATGTGGTTACCACTAAAGATGCTATGGATTTGGTAAAGAACCCTGATATCTCAATCATTATCGAACTGATTGGAGGAACAACAGCTGCATACGAGATAATAACTCAGTCTATTAAGAATGGAAAACATGTTATTACGGCAAATAAAGCGCTAATAGCTCAGCATGGTGATGAAATCTTTAAATTAGCAAAAGAGTCTAAAACTTTTTTTGGATTTGAAGCATCAGTTGCTGGTGCCATACCAATTGTAAAAACTTTGACTGAAAATATGTCCAACGAAAAGATATTTTCTGTTTTTGGAATTATTAACGGAACATGTAATTACATACTTGATCAAATGTCTACAAAAAAATTAGATTTTGAAACAGCTCTTACTGAAGCACAAACATTGGGTTATGCAGAAGCAGATCCATCATTTGATGTTGGAGGCAATGATGCAGCACATAAAATTGCAATTCTATCTTCATTAATATATAAAATCCCATTACCACATAAGGAAACTTACATTGAAGGAATTAGAGATATTTCGCCAATGGATATAAAATTTGCTAATGAACTTGGTTATTCAATAAAACATATAGGGATAACAAAAGAATCCAATAACTCAGTTGAAAGTAGGGTCCATCCAATGCTTGTACCGAAGGAGAATATCTTATCGCAAGTACATGATGTAATGAATGCGGTCCTAATAAAAGGGGAAAGGTTTGGTTCTTCAATGCTCTATGGGCATGGAGCTGGAGGAGATGCAACAGCATCAGCAGTTGTTGCAAATTTAGTCGAAGCAATTAATTTTCATCAAGGTACTGACAGAACAAATCAAAAAATAAGTGAATCAATAGGGACACAAAATAAAAAGATAAAAAAAATTGATGAAATAGAAACTCCTTTTTATCTTCGTATTCACGCTGAAGATGTTCCAGGTGTTATGGCAGAGATAACAAATATTCTTGCAAAGGAAAATATTAGTATTGAGGCTGTAACTCAACATGAAACAGAAGCATCTGATTCATTAATACCCATTGTAATGATAACTAATTCAGTTTTAGGTTCATCTATTAACAAAGCTATTGAAAAAATTAGAAGTTTGAAAAATGTTAAAGAAAAAATCAATAGCATAAGAGTTTTAAAGTTGCATGGATAATGAATTTTTAAAATATGTTAGTACTAGAGGTCACCAGGAAAAACTAGAATTCCATGACGTAATTTTTGAGGGTTTAGCTCCTGACGGAGGACTATATATCCCAGAAGATTGGCCAACACTAAAACAATCAACAATTGCATCATTTTCAGATAAAAGTTATTTAGATATTGCCTACGATGTTCTTTTACCATTTTTAGACAATACAATTAGTGTAGATGATTTGCGATTAATTATTAAATCTGCATACAAAAGTTTTGATACAGAAGAAATAACTCCAATCACTAAAATAAATGAAAAAGAATATTTATTAGAGCTCCATCATGGTCCAACTTATGCCTTTAAAGATATTGCAATGCAATTTATTGCACAACTTATGAATTATTATCTTTCCAAAGATAATTTGACAATTAACATATTGGGCGCAACTTCTGGTGATACAGGAGCAGCAGCCATTGAAGGTTTTTCAAATATTAAATCAATAAATATTTTTATATTACATCCACATAAGAAAATTACTGATATACAGAGAAAATTCATGACAACTGTTTCTTCAGAAAATGTTTTTAATATTGCCATAGAGGGAAATTTTGATGACTGTCAGAAAATTATAAAGAGTATTTTTGCAGATAACGAATTTAAAAAATCAAAGAAGCTAACAGCTGTAAATTCAATTAATTGGGCAAGGATAATGTGTCAAATAGTTTATTATTTTTATTCGGCCAGTCGATTACCTCGCGGTAAAGATATTATTTTTTCTGTACCAACTGGGAATTTTGGCGACATATTTGCTGGATTTATTTCTTCCAAAATGGGATTAAAAATTAAAGATTTAATCATTGCAACAAATGAAAATGATATTTTGATGAGAACTTTAAATGACGGAGAGCATAAATTAAAAGAAGTAATTACTACATCTTCTCCAAGCATAGACATCCAAATTTCAAGTAATTTTGAGAGATTAATTTATGATATTACAAAAAATCCAAATTATATAAAAAAACTTATGGAAGAATTGAATAAAAAGAAATCATACACTCTCAGCAGAGAAATAATTAATGAAATTAAAAAATCCTTTAAGGCTTATTCAATATCACAGAATGAAGTCAAATCAATAATTTCTTCACTATATAGTGATAAAAATATTTTAATTGACCCTCATACTGCTGTTGGACTTGCTGCCTCAAGAAAAAATAAATCTAATAATTGTATACATGTAACTTTGTCAACTGCCCATCCTGCAAAATTTAAAGAAACAGTTAGTTCCATTACTAAAGATGAGAAATTTATTCCACAGAAAGTTAAGGAGTTATTTAATTTAGATGAAAAATTAGTTGTTCTTAAGAATGACACAGAGCTTGTAAAGAAATTTATCATGGAAAATATATAATGCGTATAATTTTAGTATTACTTGCAATCATTGTATTAATATATTTCTTCTATTCTAGAATTAGTTATGAAAATTACTTTATAAGAAATATTTTAAGAGCAGCTATGTTGGTATTATCTATTATATTGATAGTAATATTGCTTTCTGCTTTTTGGGGACACAGTATATAAATTTATTCAGAGAGATATTTCTCAGCATCTAAGGCAGCCATACAACCAGAGCCGGCAGATGTAACAGCTTGCCGATAAATTGAATCAGAGACATCGCCAGCTGCAAAGACACCCGGAATACTACAGCTTGTTGCATTTCCAATATCCCCGCCTTTAATTTTTATATATCCATTTTTCATTTCAAGTTGATTTAAAAATAAATCTGTATTTGGCTTATGACCAATTGCTATAAAAACACCAGAACAATCAAGAGTTTCTATTTTTCCAGTTTTTAATTTTTTAATCCTTACAGAGCTAACTTTTTCATTATCTCCACAAACCTCTTCAAGGGTAGTATCCCAAAGTATATGGATTTTATTCTCTTTTACTTTTTTATTTATTCTATCTGCAAGAATTGCTTCTGCTCTTAATTTATCTCTTCTATGAATCAAAATAACTTTAGATGCAATATTAGACAGATAAAGTGCTTCTTCAGCCGCTGTGTTACCGCCACCGACAACTAAAACTTGTTGATCTTTATAAAAAAAACCATCACATGTTGCGCATGCAGAAACACCTTTACCAAGATATTTTTTTTCTGAATCTAAGCCTAAATATTTAGCGCTAGCGCCAGTTGCTATAATTAGAGAGTTACATGTATAGGTATTTGAATCCCCAGCTAACTCAAAAGGTTGTTTTATTAAATTTACCTTTTTAATATGGTCCATCATAACTTTTGTTCCAAATTTTTCCACATGAACTTTCATCCTATCCATTAATTCAGGGCCTTGAAGATCATTAGAGTCACCCGGCCAATTCTCTACATCAGTTGTAGTTGTTAGTTGACCACCTAATTCTAGCCCAGTTATCAATATCGGATTTAAATTTGCTCGTGAGGCATAGAGTGCTGCAGTGTAACCAGCTGGACCAGAACCAAGTATGATAAGTTCGTTATGTATATTTTCCATCTTGCTTAGAATTCCTTGATCTGTTCTCAATATAATAGAATAATAATATTTTTATAGCAAATTTGAGGTAATTTAAGCATTTCGACATAGAAAATTAACTATTAATGTACTAATATATTAGAAAACGAGGGTTAATTGGCTCAAGCTAGAAAAAACAAAAAGTTTATACCAAATAAACTTACCTCATTAAAAAAAGAAATCTCAAGTTTCTTTGTGTTAGTCCTCTCTCTGCTTTTTTTTGTATCAATTTATAGTCATGATCCTAGCGATCCAAACTTCTTTAATTCAGGCATCGCCTCTACAGTTAATAATTATATAGGGATAGTTGGAGCGTACATATCATTCTTCTTTTTTGAATTTGTTGGTTATTTTGCATTTCTTCTTCCTATTTTCCTTATAGCTACAGTTTTAATGAAAATGTTGGATAAAGATAAATTGTCAGGAACCTCTCCTGCTAAATTAACAACAGTAATTTATTTTTTACTAATAGTCATATCATCATGCATATTGCTTAACTTTTTTACTCCTGAAAATTTATCTGAAAATAAAGAATTTTTTGGTGGTTTTGTTGGAGTTTATTTTAATCACCATATAGGACTATATGTTGGGAGAATTGGAACTCTTATGCTTTCAATTGCACTTTTATTATTTTCTCTTATAAAATATTTTGATCTTTCAATTAATAAAATATCATCAAATATTATTAAATATATGCAGTACTATTTTTTAAAAATAAAATTTGTTTTAAATACTACATTAGAGAAAATTTATCTTTATATTGAAAAAATAAATGAAGAGAAAAAATTAAACAAAAACCCTTTGATACGAAAAACCTCTGAGACTATGGTAGAACTCCCAACAGAGGAGAAACATGTTAGCAAAAGAGAATTTAAAGAAAAACAGCAAGATTTATTTGTAGATGAACCAAGCACTGATCTTCCCCTGTTAGAATTTTTAGTACAACATGAGTCTGAAAAAGTAAAATATGATGATGAATCACTGCATAATATGTCAAGATTGCTTGAATCTAATCTAAAAGATTTTAGTATTGATGTTGTTGTAAAATCTGTAAGACCTGGACCTGTAGTTACTTTATTTGAAATCATTCCCGCAAAAGGGATTAAAGTAAGCCAGATAGTTGCATTATCAAAGGACCTAGCTCGTACCATGTCTGTAAATAGTCTTAGAGTTGTTGATAATATACCTGGGACATCCTCTATTGGAATTGAAATCCCAAATGATGTTAGAGAAATTGTTTCGTTGAAGGATATTATTATTTCAAAAGATTATGAAAAATCTAAATCGCCATTGACGATTGCATTAGGAAAAGATATTCAGGGTAATTCTGTCTGTACTGATTTACACAAACTCCCTCACTTATTAGTTGCAGGAACAACCGGTTCAGGCAAATCAGTTGCAGTCCACTCTATGATCATAAGCCTTTTATATAAATCAAATCCAACAGATTTAAAAATGCTTTTAGTTGACCCTAAACTGCTGGAGTTAAGTGTTTATGAAGGTATCCCACACTTGCTAAACCCAGTTATTACAGATATGAAACAAGCCGCAAATGGTTTACGCTGGTGCGTTCAACAAATGGAAAAAAGATATAGGATGATGAGCGAATTAGGTGTACGAAACATACAAAGCTACAACAAAACCATAAGTGAAAATAAACATCTTGGTAAAAAATTAGAAATAGGCATAAATGGAGATGGAATAAAGAACTACCATGAAAAACTTCCCTATATTGTAGTTGTCATTGATGAATACGCTGATATGATGTTCGCTGTTGGAAAAAAAGCAGAAGAATTTATTATAAGATTAGCTCAGAAAGCAAGAGCTGCAGGAATCCACCTAATTTTGGCAACTCAAAGACCATCAGTTGATGTAGTAACAGGGCTGATAAAGGCGAATATACCAACTCGAATTGCCTTACAAGTATCGTCTCATATTGATTCACGAACCATCATAGATAGTATGGGGGCGGAGCAATTATTAGGTGACGGAGACATGTTATTTATTGGACCTGGAACAAGAATAATAGAACGCATTCATGGAGCTTATGTGAGTGACCAAGAAGTTAAAGATGTTGTTAAGTTTTTGAAAAGAAATGGAGAAGCTTCTTATATTGAATCTTTATTATCAGTTGATGAAGAGCAACTAAATCCAATTGACATTGATTCTAGTGATGATGATCTATACAACGAAGCTGTTCGTATAGTTCAAGAAAATAAAAAAACATCAATTTCATTCTTACAAAGAAAGCTTAAAGTGGGATATAATCGAGCTGCTAACTTAATTGAGTCCATGGAAGCCAAAGGTATCTTATCGGCACCTCAATCTAATGGAAATAGGGAAATTCTAATAGATAAAAATTAATATAATTATAAATATATAGAAATAATACATTATGCTAGATATAGATGTAATACTAAATAATAGTGATTCAACTATAGAAAAATTAAATTCAAGAGGTTTTAAACTTGATCTAAGTATAATAAAAGAATTATCTTTATCCAGAAAAGAACTTATTACAACAAAAGAAACTTTAGCGGCTGAGAAGAATATTCTAACCGATAACTTTAAGGAGACTAAAACTGAGACTGAAAGAGAGAGCTTAAAAAATAAATCTAAAGAAATAGAGTCTAAAATTGATAAGAATAAGAACTCTTTAACTGAATTACAAAAAAAATTAGATGATTATCTATTAACTATACCAAATTTTCCTGATGACGATGTCCCACTTGGAAAAGATGAAAATGATAATGTTATTATTAAAGAATGGGGTACACCTTCTGAAGCAAAGTCTGACCACTCTGAAATTCTTAAAAAAAACAATTTTTTAGATTTTGAATCTGCAGCCTCAATTTCTAGATCACGATTCGTAGTTATGAGAGATGAGATCGCTAAACTACATAGATCTTTAATTAACTTTATGCTTACAACCCATACCGAGAAATATGATTATCATGAATATAACATTCCTTATCTTGTTAATGATGATAGTCTGTTAGGAACGGGTCAATTACCAAAATTTGCTGCTGATTTATTCAAAATTGAAAATGAAAACCTTTTTCTAATTCCAACAGCTGAAGTACCATTGACTAGTCTTTACAGAGATAAAATTTTGTCTGAATCCGAACTGCCATTAAAACTAGTAGCACATTCACCATGTTTTAGATCAGAGGCAGGATCTTACGGGAAAGATACAAAAGGTATTATTAGACATCATCAATTTGAAAAAGTAGAACTTGTTCAGTTAGTAAAACCAACTGAATCAATGAAGGTACTTGAAGAATTAACCCTGCATAGCGAATCAGTCTTAGAAATGTTAGAGATCCCATATAGAAGAGTCAATTTGTCTACAGGTGACTTAGGATTTTCTGCCTCTAAAACATATGATTTGGAGGCATGGATGCCAGGACAGAATAAATACAGAGAAATATCATCTTGTAGTAATTTTAGAGATTTTCAATCACGCAGATTAAATATTAAATACAAAGAGAATAGTTCAAAAAAGAAGGAATTTGTACACACTCTAAATGGATCAGGATTGGCAGTAGGGAGAACACTTGCTGCATTAGTTGAAAATAATTTTGAAAACAATATCATTACAATTCCTGAAGTCTTGCACAAATTTACAGGATTCAAAACTATCAAATTATGATATTTATTTGGTTTAAACTATAATGGCTTGACTGGAGGGATGGCAGAGCGGTTGAATGCACTGGTCTTGAAAACCAGCAAGGTTTAACGACCTTCCAGGGTTCGAATCCCTGTCCCTCCGTGAACTTGAAGTGTTGTGAAAGATAAAAAACTTTTTAGTTGGGCTCTTTATGATTGGGCAAATTCTGCTTATGCAACAATTGTATTGGCAGGGTTTTATCCAATTATTTTTGCTGAAAACTTTGCATCAACCATCCCAGACACAGAAAGAACTTTAATTTTAGGAATTTCTAATTCCTCAGCCAGTTTATTACTTATTATCCTTGCCCCTTTAATAGGATTATTAGCAGACAGGAAAAGAGCAAAAAAGAAATTTCTGATTACGTTTGCACTTATTGGCATACTATCAACTTTTTTTCTATCAGCTGTGGGAAAGGATCATTGGTTACTTGCATCATTTTTCTTTAGCCTGTCCTTATTTGGTTTTATGTTATCGAATGTTTTTTATGATTCCATGATATTAAATTTTGGTAACACTAGAAAATATGACTCTATATCAGCGGCAGGTTATGCCTTAGGCTATTTAGGAGGTGGGATTGCCTTCGTATTATCTCTATCATTTCTTTATTACTATGACCAATCTTCATATTCTTTAGTGTCTGAGAAAAAAATTGTTTTCATCTTTGCATCTTTTTGGTGGTTATTATTTATGATTCCCTTAATTTTATACTGGAAAGATAAACCTGTTACTGAAACTAATTCCCCTAGAAAACAATATAATTTACGTGATACCTACAACCATATTATTTCAAACAAGAGATTACTAATTTTTCTGCTTTCTTATTGGATATATATTGATGGTGTCGATACAATTATTAGAATGGCTGTTAATTATGGCATGACCATTGGATTTGGGTCAGCTGATTTATTAATTGCACTTCTTGTTATACAATTCGTAGGTTTTCCAGCTACTCTCTTTATTGGTTACCTTGCAAATAAATATACAACCGAGATAGGAATTCAAATTTGTTTAGTTGTTTATTTATTAGTAACACTTATTTCCTATAATCTAACTTCAATTTATGAGTTTTACTTTATTGCAGTACTTATTGGATTAGTACAAGGAGGGATACAATCTTTAAGCAGGTCCTATTACGCTAAAATTGTTCCTAATGAGAGAAGTTCAGAATTTTTTGGAGTGTATAACATGTTAGGGAAGTTTGCTGCACTTATCGGCCCTCTTGTTGTTGGATTTATGTCCTATGCCTTTGACAGTACAAGAATTGGCATATTAAGCCTCTCTCTATTTTTCATAGTTGGGCTTTATTTATTTAATATGCAAGCTAAAATGAAGCATTAAAATAAGATTTGGAGAGGTGTCCGAGTGGTTTAAGGAGCACGCTTGGAAAGTGTGTGTGCTGTTAAAGGTACCGTGGGTTCGAATCCCACTCTCTCCGTGATATAATCTATGGATGACTACAGCTTCCGAAAAAGTTAGACTGTCTGTTGATCTTCTAGTTCCATTTATTAACACTTTAGTAAATTTATTTTCATCACCTAATTTAGAAAAAAAGGACCTTAAGAAAGAATTAATAAAATTAAAAATAAATGAAATTTCTGAAGACGATTGGCAAATTGAATCTACATCAATTATCTCAGCTTTCAAAGTCTATCTACTTTATAGTGGCCGAAGGAGTTTTGTAATTAAAGTTGATGGCTTATCGGATTATAAAGGCTTCTCTTTTTTAGAAACTAATAAAGGAATAGTAATTCATGATAACGCAGCTACCAATCCAATGCCCTTAGCAAAGAATTTAAAAGAGCAATTTCTTAAAAACTACAGAAGACCATTTCTTGTCACTAAAACCTTTTTGAATTTTTTAGAAGGTAGGTAAATAGTGCTATCATCAATAAAACATAAAGCGACGAACCTTATTGCAATATTCTTCATATATTCTTCCATGAATCTTCCTTAAATGAGGCTCTTCTTCATACCTAATAAGGATTTCTATTCCAATATAAATCGATATGACACATATCAGCGTAAGATAATGTGGAAGTAGAATAAGTATTCCATCAAAAAAAATCAAGCCACCAAGGTAAATAGGGTTTCTGCAATATTTAAATAATCCATGAGTGATTAATTCTGCATCATCACTTTTGGATCCAATATATCGCCATGACTTACCCATTTGGTATTGCGATACATTAGCAATAAATATTCCTGATAAAACAAAAGCAAAGCCAATTATTATTCCAGTTATACCAAAATTAAATTGAGGATGAAATTTATCGAAAAACTCAAGGATTGAAAGCAATACTATTCCCCACCATCCTACCGACACTAAGATTGAGTAGGCAGAAAATGAACAAGAGGAGAGAGATTTTAAATTAAATTTTATACCAGATGTGCCAGTTAATTTATAATGAAAGACAATTCTTCCAATTAATACAAATACAATAAAAACAATAATTGCAGCTAGAGCCATACCTATATTCTAACAAAGATTCAAAAGATTAACGAAAAACTCAAATCCTAATTGCTTCGTGTTAACATAGAATTAAATGGGAGACAAAGACTTAAAAAATATTTTTGAGGAAGATTTTACAGAGATAAATCAAGACTATAACCAAAGAGTTGTAATTGATAGCACAAAAGGAGCATGGAATAAGTCACCTTGTAAGGGAGTAGAAAGGATATACCTTGAAAGGAATGATTGTGGAGAAAACGCAAAAGCTACTTCCATAGTTCGTTTTGCCCCAAATAGTTATTTTGAAGAACATACTCATGATGGTGGCGAGGAACTGCTAGTGCTTGATGGTATATTTGCTGATGAATTTGGAAAATATCCCAAGGGAACCTATATTCGAAATCCACGAGGATCAACTCATAATCCATATACTGAAGATGGATGCACTATATTTGTGAAATTACGTCAATTCCAATTAAATGACACAAAAAACATAAAGAAAGATACAAATAATTTAAGATGGCAAGCAGGATTGGTTCCTGGATTATTTGTTATGCCGCTTCATGAATTTGGAACTGAACACACTGCGCTTGTAAAATGGGAGTCAAATACAGAATTCAGCTCACACAAGCATTGGGGAGGAGAAGAAATTTTAGTTTTGGAAGGCATATTTTATGATGAATATGGAGTCTACCCTAAAGGCTCATGGATACGTAGTCCACACTTAAGTCAGCACACACCATTTACAAAAGAAGAAGGAGCGCTTATTTTTGTTAAAACAGGAAATTTAGAGATTAATTAGGTTAATAAAAAAATCACATTGATATAAAATACTAAGATGAATAATGATGTCCTAGCGTTAAAATATAGACCAAAATTTTTTGATGAAGTAGTTGGACAGGATTTTGTTGTTAAAACTTTGTCAAATTCTATTACACTTGAAAAAATTCATAACTCCTATTTGTTTTCAGGAACACGGGGAGTAGGAAAAACAACTATTGCTAGAATTTTTGCAAAGTCTCTTTTATGTGAAAAAGGAATATTGGTTAAACCGTGCGGAGAATGTAGTTCATGTACTCAAATAGATAATGGAACACATTTAGACTTAATTGAAATTGATGCTGCATCAAGGACAAAGGTTGAGGACACACAAACATTAATGGAAAATGTTCAATATTCTCCTACCTCATCAAGGTTTAAGGTTTACTTAATTGATGAAGTTCATATGTTATCAAATAAGAGCTTTAATGCTTTACTTAAAACCATAGAGGAACCACCAGCGCATGTAAAATTTTTACTTGCAACAACAGAGCCTGAAAAACTTCCTGAAACTGTTTTATCTAGATGTTTACATTTTAAATTATCTACAGTAGATGTAGGTACAATTGAATCCCATATTAAAAAAATATTAGAAAAAGAGGGGATTAAGTCTGACAATGAGTCTATTAATTTAATTTCAGCAACAGCAAAAGGTAGTATTAGAGACGGATTAAGTCTTTTAGAACAATGTGTGGCCTACTGCGAAAATGAGTTGGATGGAGAAAAAATTAAATTTTTATTAGGAGAAATTGATGATCAAATTATTAAAGACCTAATAATTAATATCATCAGTAAGAATCCAGATAAATTAGTCCAAACAATTCAGAAAATTAAAGAAAATATAAATTTTGAAAAAGTAATTGACTTAATTATTAATATTTTTTATAAGATAACCCTATTTAAAATTAAATCTGATTTTATAGAAAATGATAGCTCTCATAAAAATTTTATAGAAGAACAGGCAAAATTAATTGATGAAAAAGAGCTACAATTATTTTATCAAATTGCAATTTCTTCAAAGAAAGATTTTAAATTTTCTGAAAATAAAAAAGACTATCTTACTATGATACTACTTCGTATGGTTTTCTTTTCTAATTCCTTTAGAAATAATGCCCAAGAGGATCCTGAAGAAACTATTACAGATAACAAAGTAGAAGTTGAAGAAAGCCTTATGAACCAAGCATCTAATTCTAGTGAAAAAGAAGAAACTAATGGTTTTTTGGAAATGAATGATAAGGGAACAAAAAATAAAAAAGAAGAGAAGCTTTTATGGGAAGATCTTTTGATGAAACTAGATATTTCGGGGTTATCTTTAAATTTAGCAAAAAATTCATTATTAACAAATATACAAAAAGATAGCGCTATACTTAAAATCCCAACAAAAAAGAAAAACATTTATCCAAAATCTTGTGTTTCAGACCTAATTGCAAAAATAAATAAATACTTTAATAGAGAGCTCTCTATTAATATTGAATATGAAGAAAATTTACTTTCACCAGAAATAAAGGAAGTGAAAAAGCAAGAAAATGATGCAATTAAAGCATTAGAAGCTGCAGAAAGCGATACAAGCATTGATAGCATTAAGAAATATTTTGATGCTGAAATTGATAAAAATTCTATTAAGAAAATTAACAATTAGGAGTCATATTTATGAGTATTCTTGATAAAATGAAGCAAGCAAAAGAAGTTTTGGGAAATGCCAAAAAAGCTCAAGAGGAACTAGAAAAAATTTCAGTGGAAGGTGAATCTGGTGCTGGCGCCATCAAAGTCATTATGAAAGGTAATCATAAAATTGTTGATATTAAGATTGACCCTTCTGCCCTCAATCATGAAAAGAAAATGCTAGAAGATCTATTGATAGCAGCATGCAATGATGCAATCAATAAGGTAGAAAAAGAAATCAAGAATAAAATGGGCAGCTTGATGAATCTTCCATCGGGTTTTAAGCTTCCTTTTTAATAATGAAAAAATCTAAGAATCTGAATGACTTAATAGATGCATTAACTATACTTCCCGGTATAGGAAGAAAGTCTGCTCAAAGAATGGCATATCAATTAATTAGATCCAACAAAGAATTGACAATTGACCTTGCTGATAAACTCAACAAAATTACATCAAATATTGATAGTTGTAAGATTTGTGGCATATATTTAGATATTGAGGATATTGATAAACAGATAAATGGAGAATGTCAGATATGCATAGAACAAAATAAAGATCCATCAAAAATTTGTGTTACTGAATCACCAGCAGATGCCTACACTATAGATGAAAGTACAAATTATAACGGATACTTTTTTGTTCTTGATGGTAACCTATCTCCACTAGATGGTAGAGGTCCGATTGAAGTTGGAATTAAAAGATTAGAAAAAAACCTTAAAGAAAGAAATATTAATGAATTAATTTTAGCTACAAGCACAACTGTTGAAGGAGAGGCTACAGCACATTATGTACAACAGCTTGCATCAAAAATGCAAATCAAAGTTTCAAGAATTGCATTTGGTATACCTCTCAATGGAGAACTAGGTTATCTAGATAGTGAAACAATATCTCATGCATTTAATGAGAGAAAAATAATTTAAAGACATCCAATTAAACCTTCAGCATTTTATCTATCTTTGCTGCACAGATAAAATCATTTTCTGACAATCCATCAATTGCATAGGTAAAATAGGTAACACGAGCATTATTGTATGAGAATGTAATTTCAGGATGATGATCTTCTTGATGGGATATCCATATTATAATATTGATTAAAGATGTAATTTCATAATAATTCTTTAATTTGTATTCTCGAAATATTTTTTTATTATCTTTTGTTAATTTCCACTCATTAGTTAGTTGTTTTAATAATTTATTAGATTCCTGTTTATTAAGGGGTTCAACCCCTCCTTCACAGGGCATACATTTTCTTTGAGACAATATTTTATTTTTTTCAATCATTAAGAATTTAATTTTTTTATTCTTTCAAAAACTGTAGGATGTGTGTAATAGAAAGTTGCATAAAGTGGACTCGGTTTTAATATGCTTAAATTTTCTTTATAAAGTTTCATCAATGCTGATATTAGGTCATTTTTATTTGTATATTTTTTAGCAAAATCATCCGCTTCATATTCATTTTTCCTTGAAAATGATGTTAGAAGCGGTGTTACAAAAAACCCTATTATTGGAAAAAGCAAGCTATAGGTTATGACTATTGAAGCTGGGGTAATAATATTAACCCCAACTGCATTAAAAAAAATATCCATAGTTGATAATTTAAACATAATGAAAAAGATCAATAAGCTAAGAATCATATTCATGATAATTGATTTTAAAATATGTCTTTTTTTGTAATGACCAATTTCATGAGCTAAAACAGATGTAATTTCATTTACAGACAAGCTTTCAAGCAATGTATCAAAAAAGACTATTCTCTTATTCTTATGAAAACCTGTAAAATAAGCATTTGAATGTTTTGATCTCTTTGAGCCATCCATCACATAGACATCTTGAATACTAAAATCAACTTTATTAGTTAACATATCAATTGCATTCAGGATGTTTTTATCGTTTATTTTTTTAAATTTATTAAATAAAGGTGATATTAATGTGGGATATATATAAAAAAATATAATATTAAAAAGAAGAAACACAGCCCACATTAGTATCCACCAGTTTTTTTCAAAATTTGTATAAAGATATAAAAATGATAGAAATAGAAAAGAGATAATTAAGGAAGATAAAGTAAAAGATATCAAAAAATCTCTCAGAAATAAATGAAAAGACATTTTGTTGAAGCCATATTTTTCTTCAATAGAGAAAATTTTATAATAACTAACAGGAATTCCTATTAACGTTATTAATAAAAAGAAAGATAATGTAATCAATAATTCTTGATTAATAAAATTTAAGAAAAACCCTTTTTCTTCATATAAACCAGAAACTATTTTTAATAAATAATCTGATCCTCCACCAAATAAAAATGAATAAATGATTAGTATTTGTATGATTAAGCTAAGGATTGAAATAATGGTTTTATCTATATTATATAAATTAGACTTTTCTAGATGTTGTCTATTGAGATGGAGCATGCTTAATTCATTTTCTGTAATTTTCATATTTTTTATATATTGGATTTGTATAGCATCTAACGCAAATTTCGTTAGGAAATAAATAAGCAGGATAAAGAGAATTAATGAAGTTGCCATATATTCAAGTTTTAATTTACATTATATTTAAATATAATACTCTATGACGATGAAAGATAAAAGTAACTTAATTTGGATAGATCTCGAGATGACAGGACTGGATACGCAAAGAGATCATATAATTGAGATTGCGACAATTGTCACAGATAAAAATCTAAATATTTTGGCTGATGGACCTTCTTTTGTTATTAATCAACCAAAATCAGTTCTAAATAGTATGGACGATTGGAATACCAAGCAGCATGGGAGAAGTGGATTATTTGAGAAAGTCTCTGAAAGTACAATCAATGAAACCCAGGCAGAAAAAGGAACATTGAAATTTCTGGAACAATTTGCCTTTAAAGGTCATTCACCAATGTGTGGCAATAGTATCTGTCAAGACCGTCGTTTTTTAGCACGTTGTATGCCAGAATTAGAATCATTTTTTCATTATCGAAACTTGGATGTAAGCTCTATTAAAGAAATAGGCCGTCGTTGGTATTATGAAGATATTGCAAACTTTCAAAAAAGTTCGAACCATAGAGCTCTTGATGATATTAGGGATTCAATTGCTGAACTCAGATATTACAGGAAGACAATTTTTAAGATTTAGAAGTTACCAGTTTTAAAAAATAATCATTTTGTTTACCATCAATATAAGTATTTTTTTCAAAACTTTTATTCGATAAAGGGTAATCCTCAGAATAATGTAAGCCTCTACTTTCTTTTCTCATTAGTGCAGATTCAATAATTAATTTTGAAACTTCAATAATATTTCTTAATTCCAATAAGTCAGAGGTTAATTTATGTTGGTGATAATATTCATTAACTTCATTTTCAATAATCTTTATTCTTTGTAGGGCTCGAGATAGTCGCTTATCTGATCGTACAATCCCAACATAACTCCACATAATTTTTCGAAGTTCATCCCAGTTATGAGAAATAACAATATTTTCCTTGGAGTCAGAGACATAGCTATCATCCCATTGAGGAAGCTTGTTAATTCCATGTGAAAAATTATTCCTAGAAATGCTCTTTATATGTGAAGTACATTGCATTGCCATTACTAAACACTCTAATAATGAGTTGCTTGCTAACCTATTAGCCCCATGAAATCCAGTATGTGCTGCTTCACCAATTACATATAATCTTTCAACATTAGTTTTACCATTGATTTCAGCTTGTACCCCACCACATGTATAGTGTGATGCAGGCACAACAGGTATTGATGTTTTTGTAATATCTATTCCCATACTTAAACATTTTTTATAAATTATTGGAAATCGCTTTTTTATAAATGTTGAAGATTTATGACTTATATCTAATAGTACATGCAGGAAACCATATTTTTTCATTTCAGTATCTATTGCCCTAGCCACTACATCTCTTGGGGCTAATTCTTTTCTGGAATCATACTTTTCCATAAAAGAGTTTTGTAATGGAGTTAGTAATTTTCCTCCTTCACCACGTAAAGATTCAGATATAAGAAAAGATTTAGCATGAGGGTGATATAGGCATGTTGGATGGAATTGTACAAACTCCATATTTGCTATCCTGCATCCAGCTCTCCAGGCTATAGCTATACCATCCCCTGTAGAAGTTTTAGGATTAGAGGTAAATTGATATAATTTGCTTGCACCACCAGTTGCCAGTATTACTCTTTCAGCTACACATGTTTTAATACTTTTACTTTCTTGACTAAAAATATATGCGCCTAGACACTCTTTTGTTTTTTTGGAGTTGGTTGTTATCAAATCAATTATTTGATGTTTATCTATAATTTTTATATTTCTTCTTGTTTTTATTTCATCAAGTAATTTTTTATGAATAATCCTTCCGGTTTTATCTAAAATATAAAAAATTCGCCTCTCACTGTGTCCTGCTTCAAGAGTTAAATCAATAGAGCCATTTTCTTCAGTAAATTTAATATTTTTCTCTTTTAACCAATTGATAGCATTTGTAGCCTCGCCAATAATATTCATAGCTATATCTTCATTTACAAGTCCATGACCATTTTTCACAGTATCTTGAAAATGTTTTTCACAGGTATCTGAGGCAGCTGCTACGGCAGCTATACCACCTTGAGCCCATGCGGTAGAGCAATCTTCCAAATTATTTTTTGTAACTAGGACTACCTTATAATTCTTAGGAATCATAAGTGCAGCAGCTAAACCTGATAAACCTGATCCTGCAATCAAGATATCTGTTCTTTTAATGGATTCCATATATAGTAAAATACCATTATTATGAGCCTTTTGAAAACTAAGTATTATGTAGGAAGTATTTATGGAAGACGAAGATGATTTTTCTATAGTTAGGAAATGCTTGGACGGAGACATTAATTCATTCGAGACTATTGTAAAAAAATACCAGCTGAAGATAATTAATCTTTGCTATAAATATACAAAAAATTATGCAGATGCTGAAGAAGCAGCTCAACAGTCTTTTTTACGTGCCTTTAATTCTTTAGATAAATTTAGATTTGAGAGTAAATTCTACACATGGATGCATAGAATAGCCATAAATTGCTCATTAAATTACATAAACTCTAAAGAAAAAAGGAAAGAAAATGAAACTATTTCAGACAATCTTGGTCTTAGTAATAGGGAGACAAGAGCGGTAGACACGGAAACCCCGTATAATAACTACAATATGCTGGAATTAGCTAAACATACGGAAAATGTATATAATTCATTACCAGCAGAGCTCAAGTTGGTGATAAAGTTAAGGGATATTGAAGATTTAAGTTATGAGGATATTTCATCAAAAACAGGAATACCAATTGGAACCGTGAGGTCACGGATACATAGGGGAAGAGAAATAATGATGGATTCACTGAAAAAGGTTATAAAAGATGAGTAAGGATAATTTAAAAAAAATAGAAATTTTATATTTTATTAAGGCATTCCTACAAAAAGATTTTCCTAGATATCTGTCGAAAAACTTTTCAAATGTAGTGATGAAGAGAATTAAAGAACAGAAAACAAATACATATTTTGAAAATTTCACAAGACTTGCTGTAGCAGCTTCATTTGCTGTCGTTACTTTGTTGCTTATAAAAGTAGTTGCTGTTGATAATCTTGATTACCCACAAAACTCAGTTTCCAAAACTCAAATAAGTGTACCAACATACAATACATCCAACCAAGTAAATAAAGATTGCAAAGAGGAAAATCAAAAATATAATAAAGAATGCTGCGTCAATGAAAACAACAAGGAATGCAGACAATAAATCAACAAAAATTTCCCTTACTATTTTTTAGACTAACGTTCTTATCAATTTTATTATTTTTTTCTCATAACAGTTATGCGGAAAAGAATTTTCCAGACTTTACATCTGTTGTTGAAAAAAACATACCTGCAGTAGTAATAGTTAATGCTGTCAAACAAATTCCAAATAATTTTAAGAATTCGCCATTTAATTCTCCTGAAATACCAGAAGACCTAAGGGATTATTTTGGTAGGTTTTTTGATGATCGAAATGGAAATAAAAATATTGAAAGACAAACACCAGCTTTTGGCTCAGGATTTATCTTAACTAATGACGGATATATCATGACAAACAATCATGTAGTAAGCAACTCCAATGAAATTACAGTTACATTAAGTGACCAAACTGTTCTAGAAGCTAAATTAATAGGTTCTGACCCTAGAAGTGATTTAGCTTTACTTAAAGTTGATAGGAAAAATTTGCCAGTTGTTTCTGTTAGTAAGAAAGATACACTAAAAGTTGGAGAATGGGTTTTAGCAATTGGTTCACCATTTGGATTTGACCATACTGTTACAGCAGGGATTGTCAGTGGCAAACAACGCAAACTTCCAAACGAAAATTACGTTCCATTTATACAAACAGATGTTGCAATTAATCCAGGTAATTCTGGTGGTCCATTATTTAATCTAGACGGTGATGTAGTTGGAGTTAATGCTCAAATTTATAGCAGAACAGGTGGTTTTATGGGAGTATCTTTTGCAATACCTTCTGAAACAATGTTAGATGTATTTAGTCAGTTAAAAAATGAAGGAAAAGTTAGCAGAGGATGGCTAGGGGTTTTTATTCAAGAGGTGGATAAAAATTTAGCAGAAAGCTTTAATCTAGATAAACCAAGAGGAGCTGTTGTAGCAAAAGTTCTAAAAAATAGTCCTGCTAGTAAATCAGGCATAAAACAAGGTGACATAATATTAAAATTTGATAATAAAAAAATTAATAAATCAGGAGATCTCCCACCAATGGTTGGAATGTCTAAAATAAATAGTAGGATTAGTCTAGAGATATTGAGAGATGGAAAGACCTTTTCAAAATTTGTTCGTATAGAAGAATTACCAACAAAGGAAAAAGTTTCTCAAATGAAGCAAGAAAAAGTCAGCAAGATTGAAGTGTCCGGCATCACCATAACTGACATTGATGAAAATACTAAGCGTAAATTAAATATTTATGGAGGAGTAAGGATTGAAAGCGTTAGTAATGAACAATTAAAGGATTCTAAATTAGAGATTAATGACATAGTAACACACATTAATAATGAACCAGTCTATAACAAGCAAGATTTTCAAAAAAAGGTTAAAGAAATTGATATTGGAAAATATGCCAATTTTTTAGTTTACAGAAACTCTTCTCCTATTTATATTGCAATTAAAATTTCTAAATGATTGATGTTTCTTTACTCTAGGCTATTATATAGAGTAAATGGAAAACATACGTAATATCTCAATAATCGCGCACATAGATCATGGAAAATCAACTCTCGCAGATAGATTAATTGAGAGATATGGACATCTTTCATCTAGGAATATGAAAGACCAGGTTTTAGACTCCATGGACCTTGAAAGGGAGAGAGGAATTACCATAAAAGCTCAAACGGTTACTCTTAATTATATTAACGAACAGAATTTAAAACATAAAATTAATATTATTGATACCCCGGGGCATGTTGATTTTTCATATGAAGTATCAAGATCGCTTTCAGCTTGTGAAGGAGCATTAATAATTATTGATGCAACCCAAGGTATTGAGGCACAAACTATAGCACATTCAACGTTAGCGGCAGACCTAGGATTAAAATTAATCCCAGTTATTAATAAAATTGATTTACCGTCAGCTAATATTGATGGGACAAAGAAAGATTTAGTTGAAATTCTAAAAATTAACGAGAGAGAAATAATAGAGATAAGTGCTAAAAAAGGTATTGGAATTGACAAGATACTCCCATCTATAATAGAAAAGATCCCGCCCCCATCTGATATAAAATGTGAATACTCAAAAGCTTGCATAATAGATTCATGGTTTGATAATTATTTAGGTGTGGTTGTTATGGTGAAATTGTTAAATGGCACTTTAAAACCAAAACAAAAAATTAAAATTTTATCTAATCAAAGAGAATTCATTATTGATAAGGTAGGAATTTTTACTCCTGAAATAACATACTTAAAGGATTTGTCAGCTGGTGAGGTTGGATTCATAATAGCATCTATTAAAACTCTTGATGCTGCCCCAATTGGAGATACAATTGTTGATTTTACAGCGGAAGATGCAACTCCTCATCCTGGTTTTGAGAAAATTAAGCCAAGAGTTTTCTCAGGATTCTATCCAATTGATTCTAAAAATTATCAAGAATCAAAGAAAGCTTTGGACAAACTATCTCTTAATGATAACTCATTTACATATGAACCTGAAAACTCCCAATCTCTTGGACACGGCTTTAGATGCGGATTTCTAGGGTTATTACATATGGAAATTATTAGGGAGAGATTATTGCGTGAATATAATCTTGAATTTCTAATGACAGTTCCCTCTGTTACATACAAAGTAGAAAAGAAAAATGGAGAAACAATAGAGGTAAAAAGCCCAAAAGATCTTCCTGATCAGAACATGATACAGAACTTTTATGAGCCCATAGCGATTATTAAAATCTTAACACCTTCAGAATATTTAGGATCCGTAATTGAATTATGTGTCAAAAAAAGAGGAAAACAAGAAAATTTACAATATAGATCAACTTCTGTTGAGATTCAGTTTAAGATACCATTGTCAGAAATTATCTATGATTTTTTTGATAAACTAAAGTCATGTACAAAGGGTTATGCATCCTATGATTATAATATTATAAGTCATGAGCCAAGCAAAATGATTAAATTGGATATCCATGTAAATGGGAAAAAAATAGATGCACTATCTCAAATATTATACAAAGATGATGCATATAGAAAATCAAGACTATCTATAGAAAACTTAAGAGATTTAATACCTAGACAAATGTATGAAATTAAAATACAAGGTTGTATTGGCGCAAAAATAATTTCATCAACTTCAATTAAGGGCTTTAGAAAAGATGTTACAGCAAAATTATATGGTGGAGATGTAACTAGAAAAATGAAGCTACTTGAAAAGCAAAAAGAAGGAAAAAAGAAGATGAAAAAGATTGGAAACGTTGAGATACCGAAAGAAGCTTTTTATGAATTTATGTCACCAAAATAATGTTTGATTTTACACTATTACTGATTATTGCAACATTTTTAACAGGAATAATCTCATTATTATCTTATCTAAATTATTCGAAAGATAGTTTGCAGGGTTTTAATGATTTGTGCAAATCAATTTTTCCAATACTTTTTATAGTTTTATTTATCAGGTCTTTTATAGTTGAACCTTACAGAATTCCCTCAGGATCAATGATACCTACATTATTAGTTGGAGATTTCATTCTTGTTAAAAAATATCAATATGGAATTAAAATGCCTCTTAGTAATCAATTACTAATTGAAAACAGAAAGCCACAATACGGTGACATAATAGTTTTTCAGTATCCATTAAACAAAGAAATTAATTATATTAAAAGGGTGATTGCATTACCAGGTGATAGAATAGATTATATAAATAAGCAAGTTTTTATTAATGGTAAAAAGGTTTCACATTTAAATATATCTTCTCATATGATTTCTGAACAAGATATTGGAAGTGGAAAAATTATTAAGGAAAAACTATTTAAAAACACACATATAATACTTGTCGATAAATTAAACAGTGGACAAGACTTTTCGTACACTGTGCCAAAAAATAGTTATTTTGTTTTGGGGGATAACAGAGATAATAGTAATGATAGCCGATATTGGGGAGCGGTTCATGAAGACCATATTATAGGTGAAGCCTTTCTAATATGGATGTTTTGGAACCCAGACAGTGAATACTCTTTATCTGATAGAATAGGTACATCACTTAATTAATAAAATGACCTCACAGAAAAGAAAATCTAAAGATGAGATAAAAAGTCACATAAAGTCTGCTTTTAATTATAATTTTTCTGATGAAAAGTTAGCTATTGAATCTATTACACACAGAAGCAGTGGCAAAAAAAATTATGAACGTTTTGAACTTTTAGGGGATGCAGTTATACAGCTAGCTATTACTGAAATTCTTTTAGATAAATTTGATAAATCTAACGAAGGAGAGTTATCGCGAATGAGACAATTTTTAGTTAATAAATCTACTTTGGCAGAAATTGCTTCAGAGCTTCATTTGGATAATATATTAATATCACATAATCTTGACATTGAAAAAAACCTCTCATTAAAAAAATCGATAAATGCTGACCTATTTGAATCTATTATTGGAGGAATATACCTTGATAGTAATTTTCAGAAATGCAAAACAATATTGTTTAAAATTTTTAGTCAATTAATAAATTCAGAAAAGCTATTAGTTAAAAAAGACCCAAAGACTCAATTGCAGGAATATCTTCAATCAAAAAATCTTGATTTACCAACCTATAAAAAGACCCAGCTAAAAAGTCCTGATCACAAACCAAAATTTAAGATTTCATGTAAGACTCCATTATTTAAAAGTACGTTAACAGCAATATCAAGAACAGTGAAGGAGGGGGAACAAATAGTAGCTCAAAAAACTTTAGATAAAATAATTCATGGAAAATAAATTTGTTGTCTCAATTATAGGAAAAAGTAATGTTGGAAAATCATCTCTTATTAATTACCTTTCCAAGAATTATATATCTTCTGAAAGCAGTAAACCTCAAACAACAAGGATAAATATTTATTCTGAAATATTAATTAATAATAATCAGTTTATATTTATTGATACTCCAGGAATATCTGCAAAAGGCAATGATCTTTTAACAACAACAATAAAGAATTCCTACTTAAAAAGTTTAGAGAAAATTGATTTAGCTATTGTTCTGACTGATTTTAGAAAAAATAAAGATTTTGAAAAAAATATTTTAAATATTTTAAGATCAGCTAATATCAAATTTTCAATTGTTGTAAATAAAATTGATTTATTTAAGGAAAATAAGGAAGAATATAAGGAGTTTAAAATATTTATTAAGGATTTATTTAAAGATGAAATATTCTTCATTTCTTTACTTGAAGATAAAGGAGTTAAAAAATTATTTGAAGATGGAATTATTAATAAAATTGATAAAACTAACAGCAATAAGAAAAAAATCTTATTAACTAAAAATAATGAAATTATATCTATTCAAGAGTTGATTCGAGGTGTAATTATTAATACTACTCAAAAAGAAATTCCATATGATACTGCAGTTAAATTAAATGATTATAAAGTGCTAAAAAAAATAAATAAAATTAATGCAAGTATATATGTTGAAAAAGAGAATCAAAAAAAAATTTTAATTGGAAGTGGTTGAAACATGATTAAGTTAATTGGATCAAAATCAAGAGATCTATTAGAGTCTCAATATAAAAAGAAATTCTTTTTAAAACTAAATATATACGTTAAGAGAAATTGGAAAAATGATTACTCTTTTTTAAAAAATATTGGGTATTTAAATTGAGTAGCATTTATCATAAATCTTTCATCATACATACTAGAAATTATGGGGAGACAAGTATTATTCTTGAGGTTTTAACTGAAGAAAATGGTTTGATTACATTACTGGGGAAGGGGGTTAAGAAAAAAAAAGATTTTCCACTACTCCAACCCTTCAGAGAACTCAAACTATTTTTCTCAGAAAAAAAGAATTTTCCAATACTAGGAAAATATGAGCCTAATAAAGATTATAAAATATTGAAAAATAACTATTTATTACATGGAATGTATCTAAATGAACTTATACATAAATTTATACCACATCATGAGCCATGTATATCTTTATATAATTTGTATAAACAACAACTTTCTAATATGTCAGAGACTATACAAAATATTAATATTGAGATTTTGAAATTTGAAATTTCATTTTTAAAAGAAATTGGATATGAATTAACTTTGGCTAACCTGAACACTAAAGATATAAATCATAAGAAAAGTTATTGTTATGATTATGAAATTGGATTTAGAGAAGTTCGCGATAGATTAGATCTAGTAAATTCAGTTAGCGGTGAGAATTTATTGCTATTGCTCAATAACCAAATAGAATCAATAAGCAATATAAGTAATGTACGTGTCACCATCAAAAATATTTTCCAAAGACTTTCAGGAGGTAAAAAGATTAAAAGTTATGAGATTTTTGATTAAATAGACTTTTTTTATCTATGATAATTTTTCCTGCATTATATTCTAACAAGTATGCTCCTTCATACCAGTCGCCCAAAACAATCCTTTTAACATTTTTATTATCTACCTGTAATTCATGTATATTTGGTCTATGAGTATGTCCATGAATAAGAATATTTACATTATATTTTTTAAAAATATTCTTAACTTCCTGGTCATTCACATCCATAATCTCTTCACTTTTTCCTTTAGTTTCTTCTAAACTTTTTTTTCTCAAACTTTCAGCAATAATAAGCCTTTCTTCTAAACTTTTTTTTAACATTTCTTCTTGCCAAGAAGTAGAACGAACAACTTTTCTATAATTTTGATATTCAATATCATCAGTACATAAGGTATCTCCATGCATTAACAATATTTTCTCACCATATAAGGTAATTATTGTTGGGTCATTTAATAGTTTCATGCCAAATTTTTTACAGAAGTTTTCAGTTATTAAAAAATCTCTATTACCATGCATAAAATATATTGGTGTAGAAGATGTTTTTTTATAAATAGCTTCAAAGACTTCATTGAGCCCTTCTGCTGGATCATCATCACCAACCCAATATTCAACAAGATCCCCCAAAATATATATGGATGAAATTTTCTCATCAAGATTGGACAAAGTATCAATAAAATAATTTATTGCTTTTGGTCTGCTTTTGTCTAGATGTAAATCAGATAGGAAGAGTGCTGACATGACTATTCATCTTCAGGATCTGGCAAATGTATTTTTTTAATAATTATATTTTCTTCAGGGACATCTGAATGACCAGCTTTAGTTGTGGTAGAAACTTCCCCTATAGTTTCAACAATCTCAATTCCTTCTGTAACTTCTCCAAAAACACAGTAACCAACACCATCTTGTGCATTTTTTTTATCTAAAAAATCATTATCTGCTAAGTTAATAAAGAACTGTGAAGTAGCAGAATTAGGATCACTTGTTCTTGCCATAGCTATTGTTCCTTTTTTATTGCTTAAATTATTATTTGATTCATTAACAATTGGTGAGATTGTATTAATTTGGGACATATCAGGAAGATGTCCTCCTCCTTGGATCATAAAATTTTTAATGACACGATGAAAAATTGTTCCTTCATATTGACCATTTTTCGCATAATATAAAAAGTTTTTAACAGTTTCAGGGGCTTTATCTTTGAAAAGTTTAATACTAATCACTCCCTTATTAGTTTCTAGTTTGACCAACTTTATATCCTCGTTTTTTCTTGATTCCTGTATACTATTACAGGAAACAAAGGAAAATAGAAGTAAAAAATATGATAATGTTAAAAAAAGA